>NZ_JBVJPM010000001.1:0-895166 GCF_055582645.1 Streptomyces sp. NPDC107517
GACGGCGCCTTCGAAGTCCTCAAGGACAAGCAGCAGGCCGAGGAGGCGGTGATCCGCCTGGAGCACGGGCAGCCGATCCGCTTCGGCACCGACCTGCAGATGTCCGACCAGCTCGACGAGGCGATCGAACAGAACGGAAAGGGCGAGCTGAGCGAGCTGCTGGCCGGGGGTGACACCTGGACCGTCGTGGGATGAATCCCGGGGTCCGGTGGCGGGAGCAGAGGGGCTCCCGGCACCGCCTACCCTGGAGTGCATGACCAGCAGCGACCGGAGCCAGGCAGTGGACGTTCAAGAATTCAAGACGTACGAGGTGCGCACCTACGGGTGCCAGATGAACGTCCACGACTCCGAGCGGCTCTCCGGCCTCCTTGAGGACGCCGGATATGTCCGTGCGCCCGAGGGCGCCGACGGTGATGCCGATGTCGTCGTCTTCAACACGTGCGCCGTCCGCGAGAACGCGGACAACAGGCTGTACGGAAATCTCGGCCGCCTGGCGCCGATGAAGACGAAGCGGCCCGGCATGCAGATCGCCGTCGGCGGCTGCCTCGCGCAGAAGGACCGCGACACCATCGTGCAGCGGGCCCCGTGGGTGGATGTCGTCTTCGGCACGCACAACATCGGCAAACTGCCGGTCCTCCTGGAGCGCGCCCGCGTCCAGGAGGAGGCACAGGTCGAGATCGCCGAGTCCCTGGAGGCGTTCCCCTCGACGCTGCCCACGCGCCGCGAGAGCGCGTACGCGGCCTGGGTCTCCATCTCCGTGGGCTGCAACAACACCTGCACCTTCTGCATCGTGCCCGCCCTGCGCGGCAAGGAGAAGGACCGCAGGACGGGCGACATCCTCGCCGAGATCGAGGCGCTCGTCGGCGAGGGCGTCAGCGAGATCACGCTGCTCGGCCAGAACGTGAACGCGTACGGCTCGGACATCGGCGACCGCGAGGCCTTCAGCAAGCTCCTGCGCGCCTGCGGGAAGATCGAGGGCCTGGAGCGGGTGCGCTTCACCTCCCCGCACCCGCGTGACTTCACGGACGACGTGATCGCGGCCATGGCCGAGACGCCGAACGTGATGCCGCAGCTGCACATGCCGATGCAGTCCGGCTCGGACACCGTCCTGAAGTCGATGCGCCGGTCCTACCGGCAGGAGCGCTATCTCGGGATCATCGAGAAGGTGCGCGCCGCGATCCCGCACGCCGCCATCTCCACGGACATCATCGTGGGCTTCCCCGGCGAGACCGAGGAGGACTTCGAGCAGACCATGCACGCGGTCCGCGAGGCCCGCTTCGCGAATGCCTTCACCTTCCAGTACTCCAAGCGCCCCGGGACCCCGGCGGCGACCATGGAGGGCCAGATCCCCAAGGAGGTCGTCCAGGAGCGCTACATGCGCCTGGTCGAGCTCCAGGAGGAGATCTCCTGGGACGAGAACAAGAAGCAGGTCGGCCGCACCCTGGAGCTGATGGTCGCCGAGGGCGAGGGCCGCAAGGACGGCGCCACGCACCGCCTGTCCGGCCGCGCCCCCGACAACCGCCTGGTGCACTTCACCAAGCCGGACGCCGAGGTGCGCCCCGGTGACGTCGTCACTGTCGAGATCACGTACGCGGCCCCGCACCACCTGCTCGCCGAGGGCGACGTCCTCGAGGTGCGCCGCACGCGCGCGGGCGACGCCTGGGAGAAGCGGAACGCTGAGCCCGAGCAGAAGCAGGGCGTCATGCTCGGCCTGCCCTCGGTGGGCGTCCCGGCCCCGCTGCCGGCGGCCACGGGCGGCTGCGCCGTCAACTGACGGCACCGCTCCCTGCGGGCCACGTGCCGCGCAGTAGGCTGCCGATCATGCTTGTCGCCGCCGCAGCCTGCCCCTGCCCGCCCCTGCTCGTACCCGAGGTCGCCGTGGGTGCGGCCCCCGAGCTGGAGGCTGCGCGCGCGGCCTGCGACGAGGCCGTCCGCGCGGTCCTGGCCGCCCGGCCCGACCTGGTCGTGGTCGTCGGCGAAGGGCCCGTGACCCGTACGCACGAGCAGGGCGCCATGGGCGGTTTCCAGCCGTTCGGTGTCGACCGCGAGGTCCGTCTGGGCGCGGCTCCCGGCTCCGAGGCACCGGCGCACCGGCTGCCCCTGTCTGTCACGGTGGGTGCCTGGCTGCTCGACCGGGCCGGGTGGACCGGCCCCGTGGAGGGCTTCGAGGCAGAGGGTGACCGGTCCTGGCCGGCCAATCGCGAGGACGGCGTGCGCCTCGCGGCGCGGGCCGAGCGCGTAGGACTCCTCGTGATGGGTGACGGCACGGCCTGCCGCGGCGTCAAGGCGCCCGGCTACCTGGACGAACGTGCAGAAGGGGTCGACGCGTCGATCGCGCGGGCTCTGGGCAACGGCGACCGCGACGGATTCTTCGCGACCCTCGACGCGGATCTCGCTCGCGAACTCAAGATCTCCGGCCGCTCCCCGTGGCAGATCCTCACGGCGGCTGCCGACGAGGACCGGATCGCGAGCGTCCTGTACGAGGACGCTCCCTATGGAGTGGGCTACTTCGTCGCCGGCTGGTCGTAGACGAGCGCCCGGCGACGAACGGCGAGACCACCGACCGACAGCGAGAACACGGCGAACGGCGACGGCCGCGGAGCCATTCACGGCTCCGCGGCCGTCCGCAGTGTGCCGGTGCCGCGCGCCTCAGGAGGCGGGAGGTGGCGGCGGAGTGGTGCCCCCGCCCTTTTCCTGGCCCGGACCCCCGAGGCGGTCCACAGCGTCCTTGGCCTTGCCCGTGCCTGTCTGGATCTGGTCGCTGTACTTGCCCTTGGTTTTCTCGTCGGCCGTCTTCGAAGCCTTGTCCAGACCCTGGTCGATCTTGTCCCCGTGCTGCTGCGCGAGGTCCGCGGCCTTGTCCTTGTGGAGCTTGGCTTTCAGCGTGTCCATGATGCCCATGGGTCCACCTTCACTCGCGGGACTACTTGCGGGCGCCGTCACCGACCTCGTTGTCGGCGGCCTGCTCAGCGGACTGCTGCTTGGGGATCTCCACGGGCTCCGCCGCGGCGGGCTCGCGGGTGTCGGCAGCGTCCGTGGACTCCTCCGGCTCCGCAGCGCCGGCGGCAGCGGAGGTGTCGGCAGTCTCGGAAGTCCCGGAGGTCTCCGGGGAGGAGCCCTCGGCCTCGGGCTCGGCCGTCACAGTGGCAGCCTGCGCCTCGGCGGTTGACGCCGACTCCGTGCCCTTCGACTTCCGGCGAAACCTGGCAAAAACGCCCATTTCAACTCCATACGTTACTCGTGCGGGCGAAATCCCGCGCCGCCCGGTGCGTCCGATTGCGTCGCCCGGGTCTGAGGTACTCGAAACCGGCGGCCGGAACCTCGCAACAGGGAACGACCCCGGACCTGCGGCGTCACGTAGCTCGTTCGGGAACAGGTCCCGAGGTTTGCGAGACTGGGGCGGTGAGTAGTGCAGCTCCCGCTCCGCGGGTCATCGCCGTCGTTGGACCCACTGCGGCCGGAAAGTCCGATCTGGGCGTTTTTCTCGCCAAAGAGCTGGGCGGCGAGGTCGTCAACGCCGACTCCATGCAGCTCTACCGAGGGATGGACATCGGCACCGCCAAACTGACGCCCGAGGAACGTGACGGGGTTCCGCACCACCTCCTGGACATCTGGGACGTCACCGAGGCGGCCAGTGTCGCGGAGTACCAGAAGCTCGCCCGCGCCGAGATCGACCGGCTGCTCGCCGCGGGACGCTGGCCCGTCCTGGTCGGCGGCTCCGGCCTCTACGTCCGCGGAGCGGTGGATCACCTGGAGTTCCCGGGCACCGACCCCGAGGTGCGCGCACGCCTGGAGGAGGAGCTCGCCCTGCGCGGCTCCGGCGCCCTGCACGCCCGCCTCGCCGTCTCCGACCCCGGGGCCGCCAAGGCGATCCTGCCGAGCAACGGCCGGCGCATCGTCCGGGCCCTGGAAGTCATCGAGATCACAGGCAAGCCCTTCACGGCCAACCTGCCCGGACACGAGTCCGTCTACGACACCGTCCAGATCGGCGTGGACGTGGCGCGCCCCGAGCTCGACGAGCGCATCGCGACCCGCGTCGACCGCATGTGGGACGCCGGGCTCGTGGACGAGGTGCGCACCCTGGAGGCGCGCGGCCTGCGGGAAGGGCGTACGGCGTCGCGCGCGCTCGGCTACCAGCAGGTGCTCGCCGCGCTGGCCGGGGAGTGCACCGAGGACGAGGCGCGCGCCGAGACCGTCCGCGCCACCAAGCGCTTCGCGCGCCGTCAGGACTCGTGGTTCCGGCGTGATCCGCGCGTCCACTGGCTCAGCGGCGAGGCGGCCGAACGCGGGGAACTCCCGGCCCGGGCAATGACGTTGATCGAACGACCGGTTACAGCCTGATCACGTGATGGCATCGGGACGCTCCGGCCGTCATCGCGGCCCCTGGGAGCGTGCCATCATCGACCATCGATCGACCAGTGGAGTCCGAAGTGGGAGGGCGCGTGGCGATGGAGGCCGGCCCTCGTGACACCGCACCCGGCGGGGAACAGCTGAGCCCTGACGGACCGGACGCGACCCCGGACGGGGTGATCGCCGACGGCCCCACGGCCGAGGAGCTCGCATCGCAGACCGCAGGCGCCGAGGTCGAGGTGGAGCTGCGCCCGCAGCGACGCCTGCGCCTGTGGCAGCTCGCGCCCATCGTGATCCTCTCCGCCATCGGCTCCCTGATGTTCGCCTTCCCGCTCTTCTTCGAGTTCGGGGACGGCGGGGCCGTCGTGGCGATGCTGGGGCTGCTGATCAGCTCCTGCGCCGCCGGCTGGGGAATGATGGCCGCGCGCCGCGTCGGCCACACCTGGCCCGGCTTCCCGGCCCGGGGATCGGGCCGGCGCCCGGACTGGCGGGTCGTCGGCGCGTACGCCGTCGTGGTTGCCGCAGTCGCCGTCCTCGCCGTGTGGCGCGTCGCCCGCCTGCGCTAGTGCCTTTCGTCCGGATCAGGCCGGGCCGGCCCGCGTCATGGGGTGTCCCGATGGGTTGTCGTCGCCACCCCGTACGATCGAGGAATGAGTACGCGGATCGCCTTCCTCAAGGGGCACGGGACCGAGAACGACTTCGTGATCGTCCCCGACCCGGAGAACGCCCTGGAGCTGCCCCCGGCGGCCGTCGCAGCCCTGTGTGACCGACGAGCCGGAATCGGCGGTGACGGCCTGCTGCACGTGGTGCGCTCCGCAGCCCACCCCGACGCGCGGCACCTGGCTTCCGAGGCCGAGTGGTTCATGGACTACCGCAACGGCGACGGCTCGGTCGCCGAGATGTGCGGCAACGGTGTGCGTGTGTTCGCCCACTACCTTCAGCGCGCCGGCCATGTCGGCGAGGGCGACCTCACGGTGGCCACGCGCGGAGGCGTGAAGAGCGTGCACATCGACAAGGCGGGCGACATCACGGTCGGCATGGGCAAGGCCCTCCTCCCCGAAGGGGATGTCACCGTCAGCGTCGCCGACCACAGCTGGCCCGCGCGCAACGTGAACATGGGCAACCCCCACGCCGTCGCCTTCGTGGACGACCTCGCCCAGGCCGGCAACCTCTTCTCCGCCCCGCCCTTCACCCCGGCCACGGCCTACCCGGACGGGGTGAACGTCGAGTTCGTCGTCGACCGCGGCCCCCGTCACGTAGCCATGAGGGTCCACGAGCGCGGCGTGGGCGAGACCCGCTCGTGCGGCACGGGCGCGTGCGCCGTGGCCGTCGCGGCGGCCCGCAGGGACGGCCTGGACCCGGCGGTCACCGGATCGCCGGTGACGTACGCAGTGGACCTGCCCGGCGGACGGCTCGTGATCACGGAGCGGGCCGACGGGGAGATCGAGATGACCGGACCTGCCACGATCGTCGCCGAGGGAGAGATCGACACGGACTGGCTGGCGGGTCTCGAAACCGTAAACCCCTGAACGTTCGCTCGAATGGGTGATCCGTTTCACGCTGGGCGAGAGGGGGACTGCTCCACGTGATGGGCTCGGTAGCATCAAGCACCGGCCCGGGCGGGAACCCCGCAGACCGCCGCCGGTCGACGCAGCCGGAGGTGCTCATGAGTGCGGAGGCGACCAATCCCGCGACGCCGGGCCCGGTCACACCGGGCGCGCACCGCCGGCGCGGCCGTCCCCGGATCGACCTGCGCCGCATCGGATGGGCCGCGCTCCTCGGCACAGCCGCGGGCAACCGGCTGCCCGACGCGATCGGACACGTGGTCGAGGCCCACCGCGCCCACCACCCGGAAGCCCCTCTTGAGCCGCTGCGCCGGGCGTACGTCCTCGCCGAGTCCTCCCACCGGGGACAGATGCGCAAGAGCGGCGAGCCCTACATCACACACCCCCTCGCCGTGACGCTGATCCTCGCCGAGCTGGGCGCCGAGACCACGACACTGACCGCGTCCCTCCTCCACGACACCGTCGAGGACACCGAGGTGACGCTCGATCAAGTGCGTGCGGAATTCGGCGAAGAGGTCGCCTATCTCGTCGACGGCGTGACCAAGCTCGAAAAGGTCGACTACGGAGCGGCCGCCGAACCCGAGACCTTCCGCAAGATGCTCGTCGCCACCGGCAACGACGTGCGGGTCATGTCGATCAAACTCGCCGACCGGCTGCACAACATGCGCACCCTCGGCGTGATGCGCCCCGAGAAACAGGAGCGCATCGCCAAGGTCACCCGGGACGTGCTCATCCCGCTCGCGGAACGCCTCGGTGTCCAGGCACTCAAGACCGAGCTCGAGGACCTCGTCTTCGCGATCCTGCATCCCGACGAGTGCGCGGTGACCCGCGAGCTCATCGCGACCAACGGCGCGCGGGGCTCCGACCCCCTCGCGGAGATCGCCGAGGACGCCCGCGCCGTCCTGAAGGACGCCGGGATCACGGCCGAAGTGCTGATCAGGCCACGGCACTTCGTCTCCGTGCACCGGGTGAGACGCAAGCGCGGAACACTGCGCGGTGCCGACTTCGGGCGCCTGCTGGTACTCGTCGCCGAGGACGCCGACTGCTACGGGGTCCTCGGCGAGCTGCACACGTGCTTCACGCCGGTGGTCTCGGAGTTCAAGGACTTCATCGCCGTACCGAAGTTCAACCTGTACCAGTCGCTGCACACAGCGGTGTCGCGAGGTGACGGGGAGGTCGCCGAAGTCCTCATCCGTACCCACCAGATGCACAAGGTCGCCGAGGCCGGCGTCGTCGCTCTCGGCAATCCCTACGCTCCTCCTTCGGAGGAGCTGGCCGACAGCGACGGGGAGCGCGCCGACCCGACCAGGCCCGGCTGGCTCTCCCGCCTTCTCGACTGGCAGGAGGCCGCCCCGGACGCGGACACCTTCTGGTCGACGCTGCGCGAAGACCTCGCCCAGGACCGTGAGATCACCGTCTTCCGGCCCGACGGCGGCACGCTGGGTCTGCCCGCGGGCGCCAGTTGCGTCGACGCCGCGTACGCCCAGTACGGCGAGGACGCCCACGCCTGCATCGGAGCCCGCGTCAACGGCCGGCTGGCGACGCTCAGCACGGTCCTGAGCGACGGGGACACCGTTCAGCTCCTCATGGGCCAGGACCCCGCTTCCGAGCCCTCCAGGGACTGGCTCGACCACGCCCGTACGCCCGCCGCGCGCATCGCCATCCGGCGCTGGCTCACGACCCACCCGGCCACACCCCAGCCCGAGCCCGAGAACCGGCGCACCCCGGAGTCGGCCCCCAGGACGCCTCAGGGCGCGCGTGCGGGCCGCCCCGCCGAGGCGAACGCCGTCGTGGACCAGCCGGGCGCCACGGTCCGCCTCGCGGGCTGCTGCACTCCTGTGCCGCCCGACGCGGTGACCGCCTTCGCCGTACGCGGCGGTGTCGTGACCGTGCACCGCGCGGAGTGTCACGGCGTGGAGCGCATGAAGAGCGCGGGGCGCGCCGAGGTCGGCGTGCGCTGGGGCGACACCACGCAGTGCCGGGTCTCCCTGATCGCCGAGTCCTTCAGCCGGCCGCATCTGCTGGCCGATCTCACCGAAGCCATCGCCTTGGAGAGCGTCGCCGTCATCTCCGCGACCGTGGAACCGCCGGCCCAGGGCCGCGTGCGCCACACGTACATGCTCCAACTCCCCGACGCGACAACGCTCCCCGGACTGATGCGCGCCATGCGCAACATCGCAGGGGTGTACGACGTCAGCCGCGCGCAGCACTCCGCCCAGACCAGCTCGTAGGGTCTCGTTCGGGTGGGTGTGGCGCGTCCCGCCGGGGTCCGGACGCGCGCGCTGGTAGCCGTAGTTCATGCTGCTCACCCCCCGCACCATCCGCATGGGCACCGCGCTCGTCGCCGCGGCCGCCTCCACCGCACTTCTCGCCGCGAGCGCCCCGCCGCAGGCGGTCCCGCTGGGCATCGGCGACCGGCTCTTCCCGCACCTGGGCAACCCCGGTTACGACGTGGAGTCGTACGACATCGCGTTCACGTACCACGGTGACAACAAGAAGCCGCTCGATGCCGTCACCAAGATCGATGCCACGGCGACCGCCCGCCTTGAGCAGGTGAATCTCGACTTCTCGCACGGAACGGTCCGCTCCGTAGAGGTCAACGGCAGTCCCGCGCGGTTCGAGGCCAGCGACCAGGACCTGGTCGTCACGCCCGAGCGGGCCGTCCCGGAGGGTGCCCCGCTGGAGATCACGGTGCGGCACACCAGCAACCCGATGCCCGGCAAGGAGGAGGGGGGCTGGGTGCAGACCAAGGACGGTCTCGCCATGGCCAATCAGGCCGACGCCGGGCACCGCGTGTTCCCGAGCAACGACCACCCTTCGGACAAGGCCCTGTTCACGTTCCGGGTCACCGCCCCCAAGGCGCTCACGGTCGTGGCCAACGGAGTGCCCTTCCTGAAGATGCGCCATGGCGCGGACACCAGCTGGACGTACCGCACCCTCCACCCCATGGCCACCGAGCTGGCACAGGTCTCGATCGGCAACTCCGCGGTGCTGCATCGGGAGGGGCCGCACGGGCTTCCCGTCCGCGACGTGGTGCCCGCCATGTACCGGAAGGTCCTCGAACCGTGGCTCGAGAAGACGCCGGCCCAGCTCGCCTGGATGGAAGGGAAGGTCGGCCGCTACCCCTTCGAGAATTACGGCCTCCTGATCGCCCGGGCCAAGACCGGCTTCGAGCTCGAGACCCAGACGCTCTCCCTCTTCGAGAAGGAGATCTTCACGGAGCCCGCGTACCCCGCCTGGTACATCGAATCGATCATGGTCCACGAGATGGCGCACCAGTGGTTCGGCGACAGCGTCAGCCCTCGGACCTGGTCCGACCTGTGGCTGAACGAGGGACATGCCAGCTGGTACGAGGCCCTCTACGCCCAGGAGAAGGGGCACCGGTCCATGGCCAAGCGCATGCGTGAGGCCTACCGCGCCTCGGACGGCTGGCGCGCCGCGGGCGGCCCGCCGGCCTCCCCCAAGGCCCCGAGGCCGGGCCAGAAGATCAGCATCTTCCGGCCGGTGGTCTACGACGGCAGCGCCCTCGTCCTCTACGCGCTCCGTCAGGAGATCGGCACCCCGGCCTTCGAGCGTCTGGAGCGCGACTGGGTGCGTACGCACCGTGACGGAACGGCGAGCACGGCGGACTTCATCAGCCTCGCTTCGCAGACCTCGGGCCGCGACCTCCAGGGCTTCCTCCGGGCCTGGCTCTACGGGAAGAAGACCCCGCCGATGCCCGGGCACCCGGACTGGAAGTCGACGCCGGTGACGAAGGCGAAGCCGGCCAAGGGGTAGGCCATCGACCGGCGGCGCACAGTCCAGGCAGGACAGGCTTCGGCGCCGGCGCCGGCGGGCAATAAGTCGGGTGACGAGACGGGCCGTACCGTGCGACCATCTTCCAGGTCGGCGGCACGGCCGCCCCGGGAATCTACGGACGCCCCGGGACGTTGTGTACGTCGAAGGACCGCGCTGTCATGCGCGGACCGTCACCCGTTCGAACCATCTCGACGTAAGGATCCAATGACCTCCTCTTCTTCCCCTTCCCAGGACGCGCAGAGCTTCGCGCAGAACAACCCCGAAGGTCTTCGGGCCGATGCCCTGATGGAAGAGGACGTCGCCTGGAGCCACGAGATCGACGGAGAGCGGGACGGCGACCAGTTCGACCGCTCCGAGCGTGCGGCCCTGCGCCGTGTCGCGGGCCTCTCCACCGAGCTCGAGGACGTCACCGAAGTCGAGTACCGGCAGCTCCGTCTGGAGCGGGTCGTGCTCGTCGGTGTGTGGACCTCGGGGACGGTGGACGACGCGGAGAACTCTCTCGCGGAGCTGGCCGCCCTCGCCGAGACCGCCGGCGCCCTGGTGCTCGACGGCGTCATCCAGCGCCGGGACAAGCCCGACGCCGCGACGTACATCGGCTCGGGCAAGGCGCTGGAACTGCGCGACATCGTCCTCGAGACCGGAGCCGACACCGTCGTGTGTGACGGTGAGCTCAGCCCCGGCCAGCTCATCCACCTCGAAGACGTCGTCAAGGTCAAGGTGGTCGACAGGACCGCCCTGATCCTCGACATCTTTGCCCAGCACGCCAAGTCCCGAGAGGGCAAGGCCCAGGTCGCCCTCGCGCAGATGCAGTACATGCTGCCGCGACTGCGCGGCTGGGGTCAGTCGCTCTCCCGGCAGATGGGTGGCGGTGGCTCCTCCGGCTCCGGCGGCGGCATGGCCACCCGTGGTCCGGGTGAGACCAAGATCGAGACGGACCGGCGACGGATCCGCGAGAAGATGGCGAAAATGCGCCGGGAGATCGCGGAGATGAAGACCGGCCGCGAGATCAAGCGTCAGGAGCGCAAGCGCAACAAGGTGCCTTCGGTGGCCATCGCCGGATACACCAACGCGGGCAAGTCGTCCTTGCTCAACCGCCTGACGGGCGCCGGCGTCCTGGTGGAGAACGCACTGTTCGCCACCCTCGACCCGACCGTCCGCAGGGCGGAGACGCCCAGCGGCCGGCTGTACACGCTGGCCGACACGGTCGGTTTTGTACGGCACCTGCCGCACCACCTCGTCGAGGCGTTCCGCTCCACGATGGAGGAGGTCGGTGAAGCCGACCTGATCCTGCACGTGGTGGACGGATCGCATCCGGCGCCGGAGGAGCAGCTGGCCGCCGTGCGCGAGGTCATCCGCGACGTGGGCGCCACGCAGGTGCCCGAGATCGTGGTGATCAACAAGGCGGACGCGGCCGACCCGCTCGTCCTCCAGCGGCTGCTGCGCGTCGAGAAGCGCGCGATCACGGTGTCGGCCCGCACCGGGCTCGGCATGGACAAGCTGCTCGCGATCATCGACGACGAACTGCCGCGTCCCGAGGTCGAGATCGAGGCGCTCGTGCCGTACACGCACGGCCAGCTGGTCGCGCGTGCGCACGCCGACGGCGAGGTGATCTCCGAGGAGCACACCCCGGACGGCACCCTGCTCAACGCGCGGGTGCACGAGGAACTCGCCGCCGAGTTCGCGCCGTACCGGCTGACGGCGGCCGCGAGCTGACGCTCCGGCAGCAGCCGGGCCTCCTGTGCCGACGGCGAGGGCCCGCCCCCAACTTTCTGGGGGCGGGCCCTCGTTCGGTTCGTTCGGTGAGGCAGGCGGTTACCGGCTGCCGTACTTCTCGCTCATCGTGTCGAAGACCTGCTGGGCGCCCTTGCCCAGCTGCGGTCCGGCCAGCCAGGTGTTCTCGGCCGGGCCGATCGACGTGTTCGACACCAGCTGCGTCTTGCCGTCGACCATCCGGAACCAGCCGCCACCGGAGGAACCGCCGGTCATGGTGCAGCCGATGCGGTACATCGTCGGCATGTCGGGGCTGAGAGAGAGACGGCCCGGGCGGTCGATGCACTTGTGCATCAGCTGGCCGTTGAACGGCGGCGCGGCCGGGTAACCCCAGGCGCCCATGCTGCTGACCGACTGGACCGCCGGCTCGGAGAAGTCGACGGGCAGCGCGTTGCCGACGGTCTCCTCAAGGGACTTGGAACCCTGCTCCGGCTTCACGTGCAGCACCGCATAGTCGTACGGAGCGCCCGCACCGCCCGACTCGGCGCCCGTGTCGATCCACTCGTTGGAGGTGGAGGCCCAGTCGGCCCAGAAGGTGCCGTACGGGGCGATCTCCTGCGGGGCCGCGTTCTGCAGCTGCGCCTCGGACTTGCCCAGGTCGTTGTAGGCCGGGACGAAGGCGATGTTGCGGTACCAGCCGCCCGCCGAGCCCGCGTGCACACAGTGGCCCGCGGTCCAGACGAGGTTGGACTTGCCCGGGTTGCGCGGGTCCTTCACGACGGTGCCGGAGCAGACCATCGAACCCTCGGGCGAGTCGAAGAAGACCTTGCCGACCGGGGCGGCGTTGTCGTGGTAAGGCGTCTTCTCGGGCACGGCCTTGACGGGCTGCGGCTCAGGGTCCGTGGCGCCCTGGTCGGCCGAGGCGTCCTTCGCGGCGATCGTCTTGTCCGGGTCCTTGGCGGACTTCATCCGCTCGGGCTTCCAGTGGTCCTTGATGACCGGGTTGACGAAGTCCTTGGCCTCGCGCAGCCAGTCGTCCTTGTCCCAGTTCTTCCAGGCGCCGTTCTGCCACTTGTCCGGGTCGATGCCGTGCTTCTTGAGCTGGTCGGCGATGCCCCCGGGCAGCTGGCCGTTGGATCCGTCGTCGGCGCCCTGTGAAGCGGAGGCGGCCGACTTGTCACTCGTCTTGTCGTCGCTCGGGCCGCAGGCCGTGGCGGTGAGCGCCAGGGCCGCGGCGAGCCCCGTGGCGGCGAGGGCGGTACGCCGGCCCCGGCTCCGCGTGGATGACGGACGTGTGGAACGCATGGTGCAGTTACCCCCGTTGAGCGAATGTGTCATGAGCTTGTCATGTCCGGAGTGGGCTCCGTGCGGAGATCTCGGACGCAGCACCCCACTATGCCTGTGGAGTTGGGGACGAACGGCGGCGGGGTGGTGAAGGTTTCGTCACCCCGCCGCCGTCCATTGCCTGCCTGTCGGCGGCGCCCGCCTTCGGACTCCTACCGACTGCCAAGGCGCTGGCTACAGGCGGTGTCTGCCTACTGGCCGGCGTACTTCTTGCTCACCGCGTCGTAAATTCCCTTGGCCTCCTTGCCGAGGCGCGGGCCCGCGAGCCAGCCCGCCGTCACCGGGCCGATCGACGTGTTCGACACCAGCGACGGCTTGCCGCCGGAGCCCTGCGCGATCCAGCCGCCACCGGAGGAACCGCCGGTCATGGTGCATCCGATGCGGTACATCGTCGGCTCGGCCTTCGCGAGCGAGAGCCGGCCGGGCTTGTCGGCGCACTGGTAGAGCGTCTGGCCGTCGTACGGCGGCGCGGCCGGGTAGCCCTTCGCCGTCATCGTCGCGATCTTCGGCACTGCAGGCGCGTTGAAGTCGACCGGCACGGCCGTACCGACCGCCTCCTCGAGGGACTTGCCCTCGCTGCCCTTCTCCGGCGTGACCTGGATGACCGCGAAGTCGTACGGCGCGCCCTGCCCGCCCGTCGGACCACCCTGTTCGATCCACTGGTCGGACGTCTGCGCCCACGCGCCCCACCAGACGCCGTACGGAGCGACCTCTTCCTTGGTGGCGGTCTTGAGCTGCTCGTCCGACAGGCCCGCGTTGTTGTACGAGGGCACGAAGGCGATGTTGCGGTACCAGCCGCCGTTCTTTCCGGCGTGCACGCAGTGGCCCGCGGTCCACACCATGTTCGACTTGCCCGGGTGGGCGGGGTCCGTGACCACAGTCGCCGAGCAGACCATCGAGCCCTCGGGGCCGTCGAAGAAGAGCTTTCCGGCGTACGGCGCGCTGTCGTGGTACGGAGTGCCGACGGCCGCGGCCTTCACCGGCTGCGGCGTCGGGTCCGTCACGCCCTGGTCACCCGAGATGTCGTTGTCGTCGACCTCGTTGTCCGGGTTCTTGTCGGCGTCACGCATCCGGTCCGGGTCCCACAGACCGTCGATGATGGGGTTGACATAGTCCTGCGCCTCACGCAGCCACTTGTCCTTGTCCCAGTTCTTCCACTCGCCGTGCTTCCACTTGTCCAGATCAATACCGTGCTCCTTGAGCCGGTCCTTGATGTCGTCCGGGATCCGGATCTTGTCGCTGCCGCCCTGCGTCGCGGACGCGGTCGGCTTCGAGTCCGCCTTGTCGTCGCCGGGCCCGCACGCGGTGGCGGTGAGGGCGAGCGCCGCACCGATGGCGAGAGCGGCCGCCACGGGGGAGGTTCTGCGGCGCACGCTCCTCCCGCGCTGAACGGTCAAGAGCGGACGTATCGGTCGCATGTCGTGAATCCCCCTGGGCTTCGAGAACTGTGCAGTGCCGGCTGCCGGCGGTCGTGAACCGGTCGCGCCACGCTCGGCACTTGATGTGCCTCACCTCGCGACCGAACCCTCCGCCCTCCGTCGAACGGCAACCCACCCTATGCGCGCCCTGTGGGTGACTCCCCACGGAACGGCAACGGTTCCGTCACGGCAGGGATCTTCCGCGAGCCAAGGATTTTCCGCCGACCCGTGATCCCGCGCAGTCACCGTCGTTGGTACGTAGGGGGATTCGCCGTCGTCGCTCGGTCCTTGGGGTTCGGCCCTGGACGCACGCACGTCAACTGATCCCCCCACACCGAGAATTCGACCGGATCCAGCGGGATCCAGGGGAGGACCAGCAGTCGTGGCCGTCACCGAGCCTGCGCCCGCGGCGATGCCCGCGGGGTATGAGGGGGGCGCCGCCCGTGAGGGCGCTGCCCAAGAGGGGATCCTGCGGCGGCAGTCCGCGCGGGAGTCGGCGGCCCGCACCTATGCGCGCGCACTGCCGATCGTGCCCGTGCGGGCGCGCGGCCTGACCATCGAGGGCGCCGACGGACGCCGGTACCTCGACTGCCTCTCCGGCGCGGGCACGCTGGCCCTCGGCCACAATCACCCCGTCGTCCTCGAAGCGATCAGACGTGTACTCGACTCCGGCGCCCCCCTGCACGTGCTCGATCTGGCCACCCCCGTGAAGGACGCCTTCACGACGGAACTCTTCCGCACGCTGCCCGCCGGGCTCGCCGAGCGGGCACGGATCCAGTTCTGCGGACCGGCCGGCACCGACGCGGTGGAGGCCGCCCTGAAACTCGTCCGCACGGCCACCGGCCGCAGCGGGGTGCTCGCCTTCACCGGCGCCTACCACGGGATGACCGCGGGGGCGCTCGAAGCGTCCGGCGGGGCTCAGGACGTCAGGGTCGCGCGGCTGCCCTATCCGCAGGACTACCGCTGTCCCTTCGGTGTCGGCGGCGAGCGCGGCGCCGAACTCTCCGCCCGCTGGACCGAATCCCTCATCGACGACCCCAAGTCGGGGGTGCCGCACCCCGCCGGCATGATCCTCGAACCCGTCCAGGGGGAAGGCGGAGTGATTCCCGCGCCCGACTCCTGGATGCGCCGGATGCGCGAGCTCACCGCGGCACGCTCCATCCCGCTGATCGCCGACGAGGTCCAGACCGGAGTGGGCAGGACCGGCACCTTCTGGGCCGTCGAGCACAGCGGAGTCGTGCCCGACGTCATGGTCCTGTCCAAGGCGATCGGCGGCAGCCTGCCCCTGGCCGTCGTCGTCTACCGGGACGACCTCGACGTCTGGCAGCCGGGAGCTCACGCCGGCACGTTCCGCGGGAACCAACTCGCCATGGCCGCCGGCGCCGCGACCCTCGCCCATGTCCGGGAGAACCGCCTCGCCGAACGCGCCGCCCTCCTGGGCGCGCGCATGGTGGGCCAGCTCCAGGGTCTCGCCGCCGAACACCCCTGCATCGGGGACGTACGGGGCCGTGGCCTGATGATCGGCGTCGAACTGGTCGACGTAGGTGCCGCCCAGGACCAGAACCGGCCCGCCGGACCTGACGCGAGCCCGCATCTTCCCGCGCCCGAACTCGCCGCGTCCGTGCAGCGCGAGTGCCTCCGTCGTGGGCTCATCGTCGAGCTCGGCGGCCGCCACTCCAGCGTCGTACGCCTCCTGCCGCCCCTCACGATCACCGACGAACAGGCTGCCGCGGTCGTCGAGCGTCTCGCCGACGCCCTGGCCGAAGCCGCCCGCACCCATCGGGGATAGGTCCGCCAGGACGGGCGCCTTCTGGGGCCCGACACCCACCGGGCCGGGACCGCCACGACACCGACGACCAGGACACCGACGACCAGGACACGGACCACCACGGACAGCCGCGGAACACCGGACAGTCCGGACAACCGCATCACGGAGTCAACTACCCCACAAGGAAGCCCCGTTGAACGCCACTCCCGCACCCGACGACCGACACCGCCCCCAGGCGAGCGGAGCCTGCGACACGCAGCCCCAACTAGCCCCGGCGCGCGGGACGACGGTCCCGCGGCAGAAGGACGGCGGCCTGGAGGCCGAGCATCTGCACGGCTCCACGGCCGACCTGCTGGAGCATCCCGACCCCGGCACCGCGGCCCAGGCCGCGGCCGTCGAGAACCTGCTCCGCTGTTGGGTGCGGGAGAACGATCTGGCCGAACCCCCGCACGGCACTCTGCGTATCCCTCTGCCCGCAAGTGGCACCGCCCTCCTCATCCCTGTCCACTACTGGTCCGTGACCGGCTGGCACCGGTTCGGCATGCCCCGTCTCCAGGACGGCCCGCTCGACGCCCCGCGCGTCGACGCCGTCACAGTCGCCGCCCTCCTGAGCCGCGAGGCGTCGGGGCAGGGAAGCGCGGCCGCGGTGCGGGGCGGTGTCCCGGCGAGGGACGCCGGCGGAAGCGGCGCCGATGTCGCCCTACGGGAGGGCGTCGTCCCGGGGCCGGCGGGTACGCCGGACACCACGTCGGGCATGCTCGCCGCGCCTGGTTCGGTAACCGGCCCGGCGCCGACCGCCTCGTCGCCGACCTTGAGCGATCCCGCGCGCACGCAGACCGCCCCCGAGGCCGTCGATGCTGCGTCCTCCGCCCCTGTGACCTCGCACCCGGAGGCGCAGTCACCCCATCCCGAGCCCTCACACCACGAGCCCGCTCGCCCGACCACCCCCCACCACTCCCACCCCACCCCCTCCGGCGACGGAGCCGACCTGGTGGGGCGCGTGGCCGACTCGGTCCGCCGCACCGCCGACTTCATCGCTCACCGACGCAGCAACCCCCGCGACACGACCGACCTCTTTCTGGCCGCCGAACAGTCCCTCCTGCTCGGCCACCCCCTGCACCCGACGCCGAAGAGTCGAGAGGGCCTGTCCGAAGCCGAATCCCGGCTCTATTCACCCGAGTTGCAGGGGTCCTTCCCCGTGCACTGGATGGCGGTGAACCGCTCGGTGCTCGCGATGGACTCGGCCTGGACCCAGCGAGGCCGCCCCCTCCCCGCGGACCAGCTCGCCCTCCAACTGGCCGGGACGGAACTGCCCCTGCCCGACGGCCACGCCGTGCTGCCCCTGCATCCCTGGCAGGTACGCGAGCTCAAGCACCGCCCCCAGACCGCGGCCCTTCTTGACGCCGGCCTTCTGCGTGACCTCGGTCCGCATGGCGCCCCCTGGTACCCCACCTCCTCCGTCCGCACGCTCTACCAGCCCGACGCGTCGGCCATGCTGAAGCTCTCGCTCGGCCTGCGCATCACCAACTCCCGTCGGGAGAACCTCCGTAAGGAGCTCCACCGCGGCGTCGAGGTTCACCGACTTCTGCGCACCGGCCTCTTCGAGCAGTGGCAGGCCGCGCACCCGGGATTCGACATCGTTCGCGATCCGGCCTGGCTCGCCGTCAACGGCCCGGACGGCGAACCGGTGCCCGGCCTGGACGTGATGATCCGGAACAACCCGTTCGCACCCGGAGACGACGCAGCCTGCATTGCCGGCTTCGTGTCACCCAGGCCCCCGGCTCTGCCCCATGGGCAACGGGACCGCCAGCTCATGCGCTCCCGTCTCGCCGAGACCATCACCCGCCTCGCCGGCCGCACCGGACGCCCCCGCGGTGCCGTCGCCGCCGAGTGGTTCCTGCGCTACCTCGAACACGTAGTGCGCCCCGTGCTCTGGCTCGACAGCACCGCCGGCGTGGCCCTGGAGGCCCATCAGCAGAACACGCTGCTGCTGCTCGATCCCCAAGGCTGGCCCGTCGGCGGCCGCTACCGCGACAACCAGGGCTACTACTTCCGCGAGTCCCGGCGCTCCGAGCTGGACGGCCGTCTGCCCGGTATCGGCAGCCACAGCGAGACCTTCGTCTCCGACGACGTCACCGACGAGAGGTTCGCCTACTACCTCGGAATCAACAACATCTTCGGTCTCATCGGCGCCTTCGGCTCCCAACAGCTGGCGGACGAAAGGCTGTTGCTCGCCGCCTTCCGCGGCTTCCTCTCCGATGTCGCGTCAGGCCCCGACAAGCTCCGCACCCCCCTGCCCGGATACCTCCTCGACTCCCCGGCCCTGCGCTGCAAGGCCAACCTCCTCACCCGCCTGCACGGGCTCGACGAACTCGTCGGCCCCGTCGACACCCAGTCCGTCTACGTCACCATCGCCAACCCCCTTCATTCCTGAGGAACGTGCCCCACCCCATCCCCTGAGAGGAACGTCGCCGTGTCATCCACCGACGCGCGCACCGACGCCGGAGTCACGCCCGCCACCGCCCTTACCGACGCCGTCACCGACAAGAACACCGACACGGGCCCCGGCGCCGATGAACTCACAGGCTCCGACCCAGGCGACGGCACGGATGTCGCCGACACTCTGGACCTGCGTCTGCCCGACGAACTCATCGACCTGATCGCCGGGCAGGGTGGACCCGGCGGACAGGGCGACGACAGCGCGGGCCAGGGGACCGATGCGGATTCCGGCGAATACGGGCACGCAGGCGACGGAACGCGAGCGCACGTACCGGGCAGCATTTCGACGGCCCTGGCGGACGACGACCTGCTCGACAACGTCGGAGCGTGGCGACCGGTCACCACACGTTCCGGCGTCTTCCAGCTGGTTCCCGTCCGTGTCGAACGCGACCT
Source organism: Streptomyces sp. NPDC107517 (assembly GCF_055582645.1). Taxonomy (NCBI): domain Bacteria; kingdom Bacillati; phylum Actinomycetota; class Actinomycetes; order Kitasatosporales; family Streptomycetaceae; genus Streptomyces; species Streptomyces sp. NPDC107517. The sequence goes on from NZ_JBVJPM010000001.1 coordinate 18,846, forward strand.
GCCGCTCATCAGTCGCTGGATGAACGATCCAGCCGTGGCCGCCTTCTGGGAACTTGAAGGCCCGGAGAGCGTCACGGAGAACCATCTCCGCCCCCAGCTGGACGGCGACGGGCGCAGCGTCCCCTGCCTCGGCGTGCTGGACGGCACCCCGATGAGCTACTGGGAGATCTACCGCGCCGACCTCGACCCGCTGGCGCGCCACTACCCCGCCCGCCCGCACGACACAGGTGTTCACCTCCTTATCGGTGGTGTCGCCGACCGCGGCCGAGGACTCGGCACAGGCCTCCTCAAGGCCGTCGCCGACCTCGTGCTCGACCATCGCCCGCGCTGCGCACGTGTCGTCGCAGAGCCGGACCTTCGCAACACCCCTTCCGTATCAGCGTTCTTGAGTGCTGGCTTCCGCTTCTCCGCCGAGGTGGATCTCCCCGACAAGCGAGCCGCGCTCCTGATCCGAGACCGGGCCCTGCGCTCTCTGCTGTGAGCCCGTCACTCTTAGTACACCGCTCACCTCGATCCGGTTCCCTTCCGAGGAGTCCTCGTGCCGAATCCGTCCGAGCCCCAGATGTCCGCAGCGTCCTCCGCTCTGTACGACCCAGCGGAGCTGACCTCCGAGAACTGGGAGCGCGCCGCAGCCCGGCTGCTGGCGAAGATGATCGGGGAATTCGCGTACGAGGAGATCATCGAACCGAAACGGGAGCCGGAGCCGGAGCGGGGACAAGGGCCGGGACAAGTGCCGGGACACGGGTCAGGGCCCTTGCGGACAGACCTGTACACCCTTCCCGTCGACGGATCCCATGTGCCGCCGGGCAGCGCGTTCCGGTTCAGGGCCCGCCGGGGCGCGTACGGCAGCTGGCTGGTGGATCCGGGCAGCATCCAGTGGATCGCCGGCCGCCCGGAGAAGACCTCCGGCCGCCCCGTGCAGACGGACACGGACGGGGACGCCACCGAGCCCGAGCCGTCACTCATCGCAGAGAACCCGCCGGAACGCTTCACCGACCCCCTCGCCTTCCTCCTCCGCGCCAAGCAAGTCCTCGGTCTCGACGGCGCCACGCTCGGGCATCTCATCCGCGAGCTCACCGTCACCCTTGCCGCCGACGCCCGTCTCGCCGACAGCGCGCTCGACGCGGCCCAGCTCGCCGATCTCGGATACGCCGAACTGGAAGGCCACCAGACGGGCCACCCCTGGCTCGTCCTCAACAAGGGCCGGATGGGATTCTCGGCGACCGACACGGCCCGCTGGGCCCCCGAGGCCCGCATCCCCGGGACGCTCCCGTGGATCGCCGTCCACACGAGGATCGCCGCCTACAGGGGCGTCGCGGACCTGGCGACAGCCGAACGCCTCTACGACCGCGAGTTCTCCCCGGTGGCGCGGAACTCCTTCGCCGAGGCCCTCCGGGAGCGCGGCCTGGACCCGCAGGCCTACCTGTACCTACCGGTACACCCATGGCAGTGGAACAACATCGTGCTGCCGCTCTTCGCCGGCGCCGTTGCGACGGACGCCATCGTGCCGCTCCCCACCGACGGCGACGTCCGCCTGCCCCAGCAGTCCATTCGTACGTTCCTCAACATCTCGCGGCCCGACCGCCACACGGTGAAGCTCCCGCTGTCCGTGCTCAACACCCTGGTGTGGCGCGGCCTGCCCACAGAGCGCACGCTCGCGGCACCGTCGGTCACGGCGTGGATGCACTCCCTCCGCGAAACAGACCCCTTCTTGAAGGACGATTGCAAGGTCATTCTCCTTGGAGAGGTGGCTTCGGTCGCCGTCGAGCACCCCGCATACGACGGACTCGAGGAGGTCCCCTATCAATACAAGGAGTTGCTGGGCGCCATCTGGCGGGAACCGGTGAGCCGGTATCTGGCCCCCGGCGAGCGGGCCCGCACACTGGCCTCGCTGCTCCACGTAGACCCGCACGGCAGGGCATTCACCACGGAGCTCGTCACGCGATCCGGGCTGACCCCCGAGGTGTGGCTGCGCCGGCTCTTCGCAGCCCTGCTGCCCCCGCTTCTGCACTTCCTCTACCGCTACGGCACCGTGTTCTCCCCGCACGGGGAGAACGCCATCGTCGTCTTCGACGACCACGACGTGCCCGTACGGCTCGCGGTGAAGGACTTCGTCGACGACGTGAACGTGAGCGCCGAGCAGCTGCCCGAACACGACCGCATGCCACCGGACGTACGCGAGATCCTGCTCACCGAGCCGCCCGCTTTCCTGACCCAGTTCATCCACTCGGGGCTCTTCGTCGGCGTCTTCCGATATCTGGCCCCCCTGTGCGAGGAACAACTGGGGGTCACGGAGGAGAAGTTCTGGTTCCTGCTGCGGGCGGAGATCCTGCGGCATCAGGCGCGCTTCCCCGAGCTCAAGGAGCGGTACGAGATGTTCGACCTCCTCACTCCCCGTATCGAGCGGCTCTGCCTCAATCGCAACCGACTGCATTTGGACGGTTACCGCGACCGGTCCCAGCGCCCCCACGCGGCCGTGCACGGCACGGTCCCCAATCCTCTGCACCAGCCTTGATCGCGGGATTGTCAGTGGTGCCCCGTAGGGTGGTCGAGCTATGACGAAGCCCTCCCTCCCCGAGCTCCTGCACGCCGCCGTCGCCGCCGTCGGCGGTACGGAACGACCTGGCCAGGTGACCATGGCCGAGACCGTCGCCGAGGCGATCGACGGCGGTTCCCACCTGCTCGCCCAGGCAGGCACGGGTACCGGTAAGTCCCTCGGCTACCTGGTCCCTGCCCTGGCGCACGGGGAGCGAGTCGTGGTCGCGACGGCCACGCTGGCCCTCCAGCGCCAGCTCGTAGAGCGGGACCTGCCGCGCACGGTCGACGCGCTGCACCCCCTGCTGCGCCGGCGCCCCCAGTTCGCCATGCTCAAGGGCCGGTCGAACTATCTGTGCCTGCACCGCCTCCATGAAGGAGCGCCGCAGGACGAGGAGGAGGGGCTCTTCGACCAGTTCGAGGCGGCCGCTCCGACCAGCAAGCTCGGCCAGGACCTGCTGCGGATGCGGGACTGGGCCGACGAGACGGAGACCGGCGACCGGGACGATCTGACCCCTGGAGTCTCCGACCGGGCCTGGTCCCAGGTGTCGGTCTCCTCCAGGGAGTGCCTGGGCGCCACCAAGTGCGCGTACGGGCAGGAGTGCTTCGCCGAGGCGGCCCGCGAGCGGGCCAAGCTCGCCGATGTGATCGTCACGAATCACGCGCTCCTGGCGATCGACGCCATCGAAGGGGCGCCGGTCCTGCCGTCCCACGAGGTACTGATCGTGGACGAGGCGCACGAGCTCGTCTCCCGGGTCACGGGAGTGGCGACCGGCGAGCTCACCCCGGGGCAGGTGAACCGCGCGGTGCGCCGTTCGGCCAAGCTCGTCAACGAGAAGGCGGCCGATCAGCTCCAGACCGCCGCCGAGGGCTTCGAGCGGCTCATGGAGCTGGCGCTGCCCGGCCGTCTTGAGGAGATCCCGGAGGACCTCGGCTACGCGCTGATGGCGCTGCGGGACGCCTCGAGGACGGTCATCTCGGCCATGGGCACCACGCGTGACAAGTCCGTCCAGGACGAGGACGCGGTACGCAAGCAGGCCCTGGCCTCCGTGGAGAGCATCCACGACGTGGCGGAGCGCATCACGAACGGCTCCGAATACGACGTCGTCTGGTACGAACGCCACGACCGCTTCGGCGCGTCCCTCAGAGTGGCTCCCATGTCGGTGTCCGGCCTGCTGCGGGAGAAGCTCTTCTCGGACCGCTCCGTCGTCCTGACCTCGGCGACACTCAAGCTCGGCGGCGATTTCAACGGGGTGGGTGCCTCTCTGGGCCTGGCCCCCGAGGGCCAGGAGGGCGAGGGCCTCCCGCAGTGGCGGGGCGTCGACGTCGGTTCCCCGTTCGAGTACCGCAAGCAGGGCATTCTCTATGTCGCCAAGCATCTGGCACGCCCCGCGCGTGAGGGCACCCGCAGCGACATGATGGACGAGCTGGCCGAGCTGATGCAGGCCGCCGGTGGCCGGACGCTGGGGCTCTTCTCGTCGATGCGCGCCGCACAGGCCGCGGCGGAGGAGCTGCGGACCAGGCTCCCCGAGTACCCGATCCTCCTCCAGGGCGAGGAGACGCTCGGCGAGCTGATCAAGGGCTTCTCGGCCGACCCGAAGACGTGTCTTTTCGGCACACTCTCCCTCTGGCAGGGCGTGGACGTGCCCGGCGCCAGCTGCCAGCTCGTCGTCATGGACAAGATCCCGTTCCCGCGGCCGGACGACCCGCTGATGAGCGCCCGGCAGAAGGCCGTCGAGGATGCCGGCGGCAATGGCTTCATGGCCGTCGCGGCGACGCATGCGGCCCTGCTGATGGCCCAGGGCGCGGGCCGTCTCGTACGGGCGACGGGGGATCGCGGCGTCGTGGCGGTCCTGGACCCGCGGCTGGCGACGGCACGGTACGGCAGCTATCTGCGGGCCTCGATGCCGGACTTCTGGTACACGACGGACCGGAACCAGGCGCGGCGCTCGCTGGCCGCGATCGACGCGAAGGCGACCGCCGAAGCCGAGGAGAGCGCGTAGCCGCGCGGACCGCGCCCCCGCGTGACCGGAGCCCTGGACACCCGGGGCTCCGCCCACGCAGCAGGCCCCCGTATCCGGCAGGCCAATGACACTCGGCAGGCCCGGGACACATCAGACTCAGGACACAGCAGGGCCCCGGAACCGGCGCAGTTGGTTCCGGGGCCCGGTCAGGGGCGCGGGGTCACACCCGCCGCAGAACGGCCACCACCTTGCCGAGGATGGTCGCCTCGTCACCGGGGATGGGCTGGTACGCGGAGTTGTGCGGCAGCAGCCACACATGGCCGTCCTCGCGCTTGAAGCGCTTGACGGTGGCCTCGCCCTCGAGCATCGCGGCGACGATGTCGCCGTTCTCCGCGACCGGCTGGCGGCGGACCGTGACCCAGTCGCCGTCGCAGATCGCGGCCTCGATCATCGAGTCGCCGACGACCTTCAGGACGAACAGCTCACCGTCTCCGACCAGCTGCCGGGGGAGGGGGAACACGTCCTCGACGGACTCTTCGGCGAGGATCGGGCCACCAGCGGCGATGCGGCCGACGAGCGGGACGTACGACGCGGCCGGCTTGCCCGCGGTGTCCGTGGGCTGCGCGCTCGGCTGGTCGGACCCGCGGACCTCGTAGGCACGGGGGCGGTGCGGGTCCCGGCGCAGGAAGCCCTTGCGCTCGAGGGCCATCAGCTGGTGCGCGACCGACGACGTGCTCGACAGGCCCACCGCCTGGCCGATCTCCCGCATCGACGGCGGGTAACCACGCCGCTGCACGGAGTCCCTGATCACCTCGATGACGCGGCGCTGCCTGTCCGTGAGCCCCGAGCTGTCCGCGCGGATTCCGGGAGGTCGGCCCGGCAAGGAGCGCGCGGGCTTCGGCCCCTCCGCGCTCATGGATGCGTCATTCATGGCATGCACCGGCTCGAGTCGGCCCTGGGAACGGTCCTGGGCAGTGATGGTGGCGCTGTCTGCGGTGGTGGTCACGTCGGTCGGCCCCTCTCGAGTTGTTCTCCCTAGCTAGCCAACGGTAGTTGCTTTCGAAAGGTTGCGCCAAACACACGTTCGAGTGAAAAATCGCAGATTGCTTGTCGTGATCATGTGCCTGGGTGTATGCCTTGCGCTTCGCCGGAGTGGCAATTCGGTTCATTACGGTACGCTTCACGGCCGAGGCCGAGACCCGCTCCGTGGGGCTCCCAGTGTGCCATCCGGTGGTCCGTCAACCCGGAACCGGCCCCCTCTCCGTGCGCCGCCGCCCGTGATCTGCGCGCATCCGTCATGGGCGCGCTCCCGCCCCGGTGTTCGCTGGGTGAAAGCGACACGCGTGGGGGTGAATTAGCGACCAAACCCCAGATCTAGTGGTTCGATTGCATCAGTAGCCCAGAAGTTGTGGTCCCTGGTCCATCGAGGCCTCGCTCATCGCCTATGCTTGGGGCTGCTTCGAGGGGCCTGAAGGGCCTCGCGAGGCCATTGAGTCGTGCTGTGAAGGAGGGTTGGAGTTCCATGCACTGCCCCTTCTGCAGGCACCCCGACAGCCGTGTCGTCGACAGTCGCACCACCGACGACGGCACGTCGATCCGCCGGCGCCGCCAGTGCCCCGACTGCTCTCGTCGTTTCACGACCGTGGAGACGTGCTCGCTCATGGTGGTCAAGCGGAGCGGGGTGACCGAACCCTTCAGCCGTACGAAGGTGATCAACGGCGTCCGCAAGGCGTGCCAGGGTCGCCCCGTCACCGAGGACGCCCTCGCCCAGCTCGGCCAGCGGGTCGAAGAAGCGGTGCGTGCCACCGGCAGCGCGGAGCTGACCACCCATGACGTGGGCCTGGCCATACTCGGCCCGCTTCAGGAACTCGACCTCGTCGCCTACCTGCGCTTCGCGTCCGTGTACCGGGCGTTCAATTCGCTGGAGGACTTCGACTCGGCCATCGCAGAGCTGAGGGAACAGCTGCCCGGTGCGAGCCGGGGGGACGCGGGCGGAGAGCGCGAACCATGTGGCTGCGGGCCCGGAGGGACTGTCGAAGTCCCCGTGCCCGCCACCGCTGCCGACTGACCGGCCCAGGGGTCGGTCGGCAGCCATTCAGACCTGTTGCGGGCGGCAAGAGCGGCGTCCGCAATACAAGACACACACCGTGCCACGGGAAGATCGAGGCACTTCGGGGCGTTTTAGCCCGGTATAGGGAGGCGGCATGACAGAGACGACGAGTGGCCCGGCACGAGGTTCCCGCGCCAAGGGAACCAAGGCCAACAAGGGGCTGCGTATCGAGCGCATCCACACGACTCCCGGCGTGCATCCGTACGACGAGGTGGAGTGGGAGCGCCGTGACGTCGTCATGACCAATTGGCGCGACGGCTCGATCAACTTCGAGCAGCGTGGCGTCGAGTTCCCCGGCTTCTGGTCGGTGAACGCGGTCAACATCGTCACCAGCAAGTACTTCCGCGGCGCGGTCGGCACCCCGCAGCGCGAGGTGAGCCTCAGGCAGCTCATCGACCGGATCGTGAAGACGTACCGGAAGGCCGGAGAGGACTACAACTACTTCTCGTCGCCCGCCGACGCCGAGATCTTCGAGCACGAGCTGGCGTACGCACTCCTGCACCAGATCTTCAGCTTCAACTCTCCGGTGTGGTTCAACGTCGGTACGCCGCAGCCCCAGCAGGTCTCCGCCTGCTTCATCCTTGCCGTCGACGACTCCATGGAGTCGATCCTCGACTGGTACAAGGAAGAGGGCATGATCTTCAAGGGCGGCTCCGGCGCCGGCCTGAACCTCTCGCGGATCCGTTCCTCCAAGGAACTGCTGTCCTCGGGCGGCAATGCCTCCGGTCCCGTCTCCTTCATGCGCGGTGCCGACGCCTCCGCGGGAACGATCAAGTCGGGTGGCGCCACGCGCCGCGCGGCCAAGATGGTCATCCTCGACGTCGACCACCCCGACATCGAGAACTTCATCGAGACCAAGGTGAAGGAAGAGGAGAAGATCCGCGCGCTGCGTGACGCGGGCTTCGACATGGACCTGGGCGGCGACGACATCACGTCCGTCCAGTACCAGAACGCCAACAACTCGGTCCGCGTGAACGACGAGTTCATGAAGGCCGTAGAGACCGGCGGCAAGTTCGGTCTGCGCGCCCGGATGACCGGTGACGTCATCGAGGAGGTCGACGCCAAGTCGCTCTTCCGCAAGATGGCCGAGGCCGCGTGGGCGTGTGCCGACCCCGGTATTCAGTACGACGACACCATCAACCAGTGGCACACCTGCCCGGAGTCCGGCCGGATCAACGGCTCGAACCCGTGCAGCGAGTACATGCACCTGGACAACACGTCCTGCAACCTCGCGTCGCTGAACCTGATGAAGTTCCTGAAGGACGACGGCAAGGGCCGGCAGTCCTTCGACGTCGAGCGCTTCTCCAAGGTCGTCGAGCTGGTCATCACCGCGATGGACATCTCGATCTGCTTCGCGGACTTCCCGACGCAGAAGATCGGCGAGAACACCCGCGCCTTCCGCCAGCTGGGCATCGGCTACGCCAACCTCGGCGCCCTGCTGATGGCCACGGGTCACGCGTACGACTCCGAGGGCGGCCGCGCCCTGGCCGGCTCCATCACGTCGCTGATGACCGGTACCTCGTACAAGCGTTCCGCCGAGCTCGCCGCGGTCGTCGGCCCGTACGACGGCTACGCCCGCAACGCCGCTCCGCACCAGCGCGTCATGAAGCAGCACGCCGACGCGAACACCGAGGCCGTCCGCATGGACGACCTGGACACGCCGATCTGGGCCGCCGCCACGGAGGCCTGGCAGGACGTCGTCCGCCTCGGCGCGAAGAACGGTTTCCGCAACTCGCAGGCCTCTGTCATCGCCCCGACCGGCACCATCGGTCTCGCGATGTCCTGCGACACCACCGGCCTTGAGCCCGACCTCGCCCTGGTCAAGTTCAAGAAGCTCGTCGGCGGCGGCTCGATGCAGATCGTCAACGGCACCGTCCCGCAGGCCCTGCGCCGCCTGGGTTACCAGGAGGAGCAGATCGAGGCGATCGTCGCCCACATCGCCGACAACGGCAATGTGATCGACGCCCCCGGCCTGAAGACCGAGCACTACGAGGTCTTCGACTGCGCGATGGGCGAGCGCTCCATCTCCGCGATGGGCCACGTCCGCATGATGGCCGCCATCCAGCCCTGGATCTCCGGCGCGCTGTCCAAGACGGTCAACCTGCCCGAGACCGCCTCGGTCGAGGACGTCGAAGAGGTCTACTTCGAGGCGTGGAAGATGGGCGTCAAGGCGCTCGCCATCTACCGCGACAACTGCAAGGTCGGCCAGCCCCTCTCCGCCAAGACCAAGGAGAAGGAGAAGGAGGCGGTCACCGCCAAGGCCGAGGAGACCATCCGTACCGCGGTCGAGAAGGTCGTCGAGTACCGTCCGGTCCGCAAGCGTCTGCCCAAGGGCCGCCCGGGGATCACCACCTCCTTCACCGTCGGTGGCGCCGAGGGTTACATGACCGCCAACTCCTACCCGGACGACGGTCTCGGCGAGGTCTTCCTGAAGATGTCGAAGCAGGGCTCCACCCTCGCCGGCATGATGGACGCTTTCTCGATCGCCGTCTCCGTGGGTCTGCAGTACGGCGTCCCGCTGGAGACGTACGTCTCGAAGTTCACGAACATGCGCTTCGAGCCGGCCGGCATGACGGACGACCCGGACGTGCGGATGGCGCAGTCGATCGTCGACTACATCTTCCGCCGCCTGGCGCTCGACTTCCTGCCCTTCGAGACGCGCTCCGCGCTCGGCATCCACTCGGCCGAGGAGCGTCAGCGTCACCTGGAGACGGGCTCGTACGAGCAGTCCATCGACGACGTCGACGTCGAGGGTCTGGCTCAGTCCGCCCCGCGGCAGACCGAGTCCCTGAAGGCCGTCGTCGAGGCCCCCAAGGCCGAGGCCGTCGCCGCGGCGCCCGCTCCGCAGCAGGCGCACACCAGCGCCGAGCTCGTGGAGATGCAGCTGGGCATCCAGGCGGACGCCCCGCTGTGCTTCTCCTGCGGCACGAAGATGCAGCGCGCCGGCTCCTGCTACATCTGCGAGGGCTGCGGCTCGACCAGCGGTTGCAGCTGATCCGCTGACGCAGTGAGGTGAGGGGCGGCGGGCCACCAGGCCCGCCGCCCCTCACCCGTTCCCCGCCCCCGGGGCGCTCAGTGCGCGCCGCCCATCGCGGCGGCGAACGACGTCAGGTCGCTGTCGTAGCCCTGGAGCACCTCGCGGAAGGTCCACTCTCCGGAGTCGTCCCTCGCAAATTCGGCGATCACCGCCGCCGTGGAGTCGGCCACCGTGGAGAAGTCGTTCTGTGCGAGGCCGGTGTACCCCTCGCGGATACGGACCGCCGTGTTCGCCACCGCTCCGAACACCGTTGCCCGCTCTCCCTGCTGTATGGCGATACCGACGACCACGCGCGCGTAGGAGGGCGACAGGCGCTCCAGCTCCAGTGTCATGACCTCGTCGAATCCGAGGCCCTGGCCCGTCGTGCTGTCCCGGTTGAGGGTGATCGTCCCGTCGGGGGAGCGGCTGTCGAAGTGCACGACGTAGGCCGGCGCTCCGCCCGGATCGTCGGATGTGTAGGTCGCCGCGATGATGTCGAGATCATGGGGCGGCTGGCCGATCGGGCTCGGGTCCCATTTCAGCGCGACCTCGACCTTCTTGAGCCCTTTCTTGAAGCTGCTCACCGAACTCCCCCTTCTCGGCTGCTGGTTACGGCTGTTCATCACTGACCGCTCATGACTGCTCATGACTGCTACGGACACGCTACGTCCTACGATTGTGACCATGAGCTGGAACGGGGAAGACCTTGATCTCGACGCCTACTTGGCGCGAATCGGCTTCATGGGGGACGTCAAACCGGACTTGGACACACTGCGCGCGCTGCACCGGGCGCATAGCGCGGCGATCCCGTTCGAGAACCTGGAGATCATGCTCGGGCGGCCGGTGGACCTGGGCCTCGCCGCCCTGCAGGCAAAGCTTGTGCGGCAGCGCCGCGGCGGCTACTGCTACGAGCAGAACCTGCTCTTCGCGGCGGTTCTGGAGCGAATCGGCTACCCCGTGAAGGGACTTGGGGCCCGCGTCCGGGCGGGCGCCACGGAGCTTCGCGCGGTCACTCACATGCTGACCCGCGTCACCGTGGAGGGCCGCCAGGAGTGGCTGTGCGACGTGGGCTTCGGCGCCCAGGGCCTGCGCGAACCGATCCCCCTGAGGGGCGGGGTCGAGGTGCGTCAGGGACCGTGGACCTTCGGCCTCGTGTCGCAGGACGCCGGCGTTCTGGTCCTGCGCAGCTTGCGTCCCGGCGGCTGGGAGGAGATATACGCCTTCACCCTGGAGGAGCGTCATCCCGTCGACTACGTGGTGATGAACCACTACACGTCGACGCATCCGCGGTCCGCCTTCACGCATCGCCCCGTCGTCCAGCGTGCCGCCGTCGACAGCCGGCGCTCTCTCATCGGCATGCGGATGTCGGTCGAGCTGCCGGACGGCACCCGGGACGAACGGGACGTACAGGAAGGCGAGTTGATGGAACTTCTCGCCCGTGAGTTCGAGATCGAACTGAGCGACGAGGACGCGGCAAGACTGGCCAGGATGCGTGACGCCGGAGCGTGACCGAACCCACGTCGTGGGTCGTACGATGGCGCGGTGCTGGTCAAGTGGATTCGCTGCACCGTGACCGATCGACGCGGTTTCGAACGGGGGCAGCGGAAGTGGGCGGGGCTTCTGGGGGAGCCGGGATTCCGGGGACAGGGCGGGGGCTGGAGCAGGAATCGGCCGGGGGTGGCTCATGTCCTCGGCTTCTGGGAGAGCCGTGCCTTCTACGACTCCTTCATGGCGCGCTCGCACGACCGGCTCGCGGCCGCCCAGTCGGGCACGTACAAAGACATCCAAGTGAAGCTCTTCGACCACCGGTTCGACGTGAAGACGGGCTTCGAGCCGCGCTTCACGGATGCGGACACGGTGCGCCTCGCGCACTGCCGGGTGCACGCGGACCGCGAGGAACACTTCGCGCTCATGCAGGAGAAGGTCTGGAACCCCGCGATGGCCGGCTCCCCGGGGATGGTGCGCGGACTGTTCGGCGAGGCGCCGGGCAACGAGTTCCTGATCCTGTCGATGTGGCACTCCGTCGCCGAGCACGGCAAGTACCAGGCCGAACGCGTGGAGCGGCTCTCGACCCGCGCCCGGACGGAGACCGACATCGCCGGGATCACGGGCGACATCGTCCAGCTCGAACCCTCCTGGACGGTCTGATCCGGATCGGCCACCGCAGCGACCGCGGGGTGGCATACGCCGGATGGAGCCCGTACGGGTGCTCGAACCGGGCGCTTCCGATCTAGGGTTTCCGCATGGCACGACCGCGGCGCATTGTCCTTGTCAGGCACGGCGAGTCGGAGGGCAACGCCGACGACACCGTCTACGAACGCGAGCCCGACCACGCCCTGGCCCTCACCGAGACCGGGCACCGGCAGGCGGACGAGACAGGGAAGTACCTGCGGGAGCTGTTCGGCCGTGAGCAGGTGAGCGTGTACGTGTCGCCCTACCGCCGCACGCACCAGACGCTCCGCGCCTTCCGGCTCGACCCCGAACTCGTACGGGTGCGCGAGGAGCCGCGGCTGCGGGAGCAGGACTGGGGAAACTGGCAGGACCGGGACGACGTACGCCTCCAGAAGGCGTACCGCGACGCGTACGGCCACTTCTTCTACCGCTTCGCCCAGGGCGAGTCCGGGGCCGACGTGTACGACCGTGTGGGTGCTTTTCTGGAGAGTCTGTACCGGAGCTTCGAGGCGCACGACCACCCCTCGAATGTCCTCCTCGTCACGCATGGGCTCACCATGCGGCTGTTCTGCATGCGCTGGTTCCACTGGACCGTCGCCGACTTCGAATGTCTGTCGAATCCCAGGAACGGTGAGACGCGGACGCTCGTTCTCGGGAAGGACGGCAAATACACCTTGGACCGGCCGTTCGAACGATGGCGTGACCCGGAGCCGTACGGGGTCACCGGTTAGAGTGGCAGGGCGATGACCGCTGATTCCTCTCCTCATGTGCGGCTTGACCGCGCCCTGTCCAGCCTGCGCGGCCTGGCGGTGGGGGATGCGCTGGGCTCCCAGTTCTTCGTGCCCGCCAACCATCCGCTGCTCAAGCGCCGCGAGCTGCCCGACGGCATCTGGCAGTGGACCGACGACACCGAAATGGCGTGCTCCGTGGTGGCGGTCCTGGCCGCCGAGAACCGGATCGAGCAGGACGCGCTCGCCCGGTCCTTCGCGGAGCACCACGACTTCGACCGCGGCTACGGCCCCGCGGTGAACCGGTTGCTCCGGCAGATCCGCGAGGGCGGCGACTGGCGTTCCCTGTCCTCCGCGCTCTTCAAGGGCCAGGGCTCCTGGGGCAACGGCGCGGCGATGCGGATCGCGCCGCTCGGGGCCTGGTACGCGGACGATCCGGAGCAGGCCACGCACCAGGCCGAGATCTCCGCCTATCCGACGCATCAGCACCGGGAGGCCGTGGTCGGGGCCATGGCCGTGGCCGCAGCTGCCGCGATCGTGGCCGATCCGGCAGGACCGCCGACACCGCAGGCGCTCCTCGACGGAGTGATCGCGCTCGTGCCGCGCAGTGCGGTGGGCGCGGGCCTGCGGCGGGCCAGGGACATGCTCGACTACGGAGATCCGGGGACGGTGGCCGCGGTCCTCGGCTGCGGCCGACGCACCTCGGCGCACGACACCGTGCCGTTCGCCCTGTGGTCGGCGGCGCGCGGGCTCGGCGACTTCGAGGGCGCGTTCTGGGAGACGGCCCAGGTGGGCGGCGACATGGACACGACGTGCGCGATCGTGGGCGGAGTGGTCGCTTCAGGCCTGGGTGGCGCTCCGGCGGACCTGTGGCTGCAGCGGACCGAACCGCTGCCGGAGTGGGCGCCCGGACTGCCGGTCTGACCTGTGGATCCTCACGCCTCCTGCGATGTGACGGATACACCCGCAGGCCTCTGGTGAACGCATCGGCTGGGGTGTGATGGATGCCGGGCCGCCTTCGTCGCGTCGGATGGCCCGGCATCCACCTCCCCCGGTGGGCGGCTCCCCCGGTGGGCGGCTCCCCCGGTCAGCCGCCCGCTGGCCCGGCCGCACCCGCGGTGCCCGCGAGCGCCTCCAGGTCGCTCTTGCGTACCCGGATCACCACAGTGGCGACGATCAGGGCGAGCAGCGCCATCGCCGCGGCCGGGACGAACGCGGTCGAGATGCCCTCGGCCAGGACCTGGTGGCCCCAGGGAGCCGGGAGCTGATGGGTCTTGGCGAACTCCGCCTTCTGCTCGGGCGTGGCCTGCGCCATGAAGGAGGGGATCTGGTCCTTGGCCTCGTTCCTGCTGGCCGTACCGAAGACGGTCGTCAGGATGGAGAGGCCGAGCGAACCTCCCACCTGCTGCATCGCGTTGAGCAGCCCGGACGCCGCGCCCGCCTCGTGCTGGGCGACTCCGGAGACGGCGGTCAGGGTGAGCGTCACGAAATTGAGCCCCATCCCGACGCCGAACAGCAGCATCGGGCCGAGCACCCCACCCACGTACGAGCTGTCGGGGGAGATGAACGTCTGCCAGCCGAGGCCGAGCAGGACGAACGTCGCGCCGGTCATCATGAACGGCTTGGGACCGAGGACCGGAAGCAGCCGCTGCGACAGGCCCGCGCCGACGATGATCGCGGCCGTCACGGGCAGGAAGGCGAGGCCTGCCTCGATCGGCGTGTAGTCGAGGACGTTCTGTGCGAACAGGACGATGAAGAAGAACATGCCGAACATCGCCGCGGCCAGGCTCAGCATGATCACGTATGTGCCGGAGCGGTTGCGGTCGGCGAACATCCTCAGCGGAGTGATCGGTTCCTTCGCCCGGCTCTCGATGAACACGAAGGCGAGCAGCAGCACCACGGCGGCGACGAACGAGCCCACGCCGATGCTGTCCCGCCAGCCCTCCTCCGACGCCCGGATGAAGCCGTACACGAGCGAGGCCATGCCCGCCGTGGAGGTGAGCGCGCCCGCGATGTCGAAGCGTCCCGGGTGGCGTTGGGACTCGTTGATGTACATCGGCGCCAGCACGGCGATGAGGATGCCGATGGGTACGTTCACGAACAGCACCCAGCGCCAGTCGAGCCACTCCGTGAGCATGCCGCCGGCGAGGAGGCCGACGGCGCCGCCGCCCGCGGAGACGGCCGCGAAGACGCCGAACGCGCGGTTCCGCTCCGGCCCTTCGGGGAACGTCGTGGTGATGAGGGCGAGCGAGGTGGGCGACGCGATCGCGCCACCGACGCCCTGCAGGGCCCGGGCCGCCAGCAACTGCCAGGGTTCCTGGGCGAGTCCGCCGAGCAGGGAGGCGAGCGTGAAGAGCAGGATGCCGGACATGAAGACCCGGCGGCGACCGAGGATGTCACCCGCGCGGCCGCCGAGAAGCAGCAGACCGCCGAAGGTGAGCGTGTAAGCGCTGACGACCCAAGTGAGGTCGGTCGTGGAGAACTTGAGCGCGTCCTGAATGTGCGGGAGCGCGATGTTCACAATCGTCGCGTCCAGTACCACCATGAGTTGGCAGGCCGCGATGACGGCGAGGGCTATGCCGGGGCGCCCCGCCCGTCGTGCCTGCCCCGGCTTGTTCGGCTTCTGATCTTGAGTTAACTGAGAGGTTGTCACTATGGATCCCCCACAAGTGCGTTAGTGAACGTAACCGTTCACTGTCGCCTCGAACGGTAGTGACTCCCCATCAGTGAACGCAACCGTTCACTGAAGAAGCTGCCTGGAACATTCGGTTCCCCAACGGAGAGAAGACGATGGATACTTCGCGCTGGACGGCCGCCCCCGCTCGGACGGCCACCCTGCGCCGGCGTGGCCCCGTGCTGGAGCGGGCCATCCTGGAAGCCGCGCTGGAGCAGCTCAGTACGGTCGGCTGGAACGCCCTCACGATGGAGGGCGTCGCCGCCGGAGCGCAGACGGGCAAGGCCGCCGTCTACCGCCGCTGGCCGTCCAAGGAGGACCTCGTCGCGGACGCCCTTCAGGCGGCGCTGCCCACGCTCGACGGAGCACCGGACCGCGGCAGCGTCCGGGAGGACCTGATCGAGCTGTGCGGCCTGATGCGTGAGGCGATGTACTCACGCCCCGGATTCGCTCTGCGTTCGGTTCTTCACGAATGCGACTCGGCGACGGCGCAGCGCTTCCATGAGGTGATCTTCGAGGGCGTCGTCCAGCCGAGTGTCGAGCTGATCAAAGAGGTGGTGAACCGTGGTATCGAGCGGGGAGAGGTTCGCCCCGGCGCCGCTGACGCGTACGTCTGTGATGTCATCCCCGCGATGATGATGTACCGCTCCAAGGTGTGCGCGAGCGAATGGGAAGAGCGTGATCTCACGGAGATGGTCGATCAGGTGATGGTTCCGCTGCTGCGCCCGCGGGGGGCGTGACGCGGGGCGGCGCCGGCCGTGGATCTGGGCCGGCGCCGGGGCGTGTGGCGGCATCGCGCCGCGTGGCCGGAGAACGGGCCGGCCCTACCGGGGTGTCGCTGAGGGGTCAAGGCGGCGTACGCTATCTGGCGCCATGCCGTACGAACCACCCACTCACAGCGTCGAGCGCTCACTGCGCGCCACCACCGGAGCCAAGATCGTCGCCGGTGTGGACGAGGTCGGTCGCGGTGCGTGGGCGGGACCGGTCACTGTGTGTGCGGCGGTCACCGGGCTGCGCCGACCGCCCGAAGGTCTCACCGACTCCAAGCTGATCAGCCCGAAGCGGCGCGAAGCGCTCGCCGAGACGCTGGAGAGCTGGGTGACGGCGCATGCTCTCGGGCACGCCTCTCACGAGGAGATCGACGAGCTGGGAATGACGGCCGCTCTGCGGCTCGCCGCGGTGCGCGCCCTCGAGGCCCTTCCGGCCCGTCCGGACGCGGTCATCCTCGACGGCAAGCACAACTACCTCGGTGCTCCCTGGCAGGTCCGCACGGTGATCAAGGGCGACCGGTCCTGTGTGGCCGTCGCCGCGGCATCGGTGATCGCCAAGGTTCGGCGCGACAAAATGATGGCCGAACTGGGCATCGAACATGCAGACTTCGGTTTTGCGGACAACGCCGGTTATCCGTCGCCGGTCCACAAAGCTGCGCTGGCGGTGTGGGGGCCCACCCCGTACCACCGGCTCACGTGGGCGTATCTTGATGCGCTGCCCCAGTGGCGGCACCTCAAGAAGGCCCGCAGCTGGGCGGAGGGAAACGTTCCGGAGATCGAAGGCCAGCTCGGCTTCGACTTCTGATCTTCCGTTCGCACTCATGTGCCACCCGCCGAGGCCACTCGCACCGGCGTTTGATAGATATCAGCTCATGCCTCTCCTTCCCGAGGAGTCTCAGATTCACGAGAGTGCCCAGGGTCCCCGCGCTACTTCGGCCCCCAGCGGCCGCAACGCGCCGACCCCCCGCCCCGTACCCGGCCCGCGTCCCGCGGCGCCGCCGCGACCCGGACGCCCGGGTCCCGCACGGCCGATGCCGCCCGCGCAGCGCACGTCGCGCGAGTCGGCGCCGGCCGCCAAGCCGGGGCCTTCGGCTCCGGCCGCCCCCGCCGCCGTGCCGACCGCGCCCGCCGCGACCGCGCAGCCGCAGATCCAGCTGATCCCGGCTTCGGTCGAGGGTGCCCTGGACGCCGCGGAGGAAGCCGTCGACCTGCTCCTCGATTCGGGCCGTGCGCCCGGCGAGGTGCTGGTGATCACCACCGGTGACCCGCACCCGTGGGCCACGCACGAGCTGTCCTTCGGCGACACCGCCTACTGGGCGCAGCTCGACGCGGGTGACGACGTCTTCTACGCCGACGCCGGTGCCGCCGAGCGTGCCACCAAGCGGCCTGTGGTCGTCGTCGCGCTGAACGGCGGCACCGATCAGGCGGCCGCCGCGGCAATGCCTCTCGCCCTCCGCCGGGCGGGCGCCCTGCTGATCGTGTGCGGCGACCCGCAGCGGATCAACTCCCTGCTGGGTGCCGGAGTCTGACACGCCGCGCGCCGGCCGCCCGGACCGCTTGACGGTTCCGCGGGCGGCCGGCGGCGTCGTGTGACTGCGGCCCGCGTGGCGACGGGGTCGATCCAGCGGCAGCTCTCAGCGGGCGGCCGCGCGGCGCAGTACCTCCGACGCGGCTCCTCCTGCGCGCGGCAGTGGCGGCTCGAGGCTGCCCTCGAACGCTTCGGGCGTCGACCCGAGGCTCGGCCGTCGGCCGCCACGTCCCTCGCCGAGCACCTGCCAGCCGTCCCGCGTCATGGTGATGTACGCCCCGCAGCGCAGCCCATGAAGCGTGCAGGCGTCCCGCAGCCCCCACATCCACGCACCGTCCTCCTCCGTCCAACGCGCGTCGCCCTCACGGCAGTAGAGCAGTACGGCTGTACGCACCGGTGTACGGCGACGGAGGTCGTGCGGGATGACCCGGCGCAGGTGTGTGAGCAGCGCGTTGCGGAACACCCAGCCGTCCGCCGCGCTCGGGCGCCGTGTGAACGACGCGCTGGCGCTGAGCCGTTCCTCCGTGTCAAGAACGGCCACGACGGCCGTCTCGGGCTTGGGACGGTGCCGGGCGTGCAGGCCGCTGACGACCTCGCGCGGATTGCGCAGCAAAGGGATCCCCGCCGCGGCCCATTCCGCGGGTTCGAGCACCCTGGCGAGTTGGTTGGCGGAGTCGGCGAACATGTCGGCACGCGTCGATGACGTCGACAATGATGTCGCCGAGGACGGAGCGAATCCGAAGGTCACGGTCCTCCCTTCGGCTACGCGCCCACACTGCGGGCGGGGTCGGACTGCGGGAGCGCACCGCGGCACAGCCCTACTGGACCACGATCGAGCCGCGCGGGAGCGATTCCAATTCTTCCCTTCGCACTGGCTTGCGGCAACGAGCAATCGGGGCCGGGGGCCGGTATCTGGGGAAGCGTCGGCTATATCCCTGCCCACCGCCGCCGCCCGTGACGCCAGGATCACGCCTTTACGGCTTCGACCAGACGCCAGGATCGCGTCGCTACCGCCACGACCAGCGCTAGCACTCTCTGACCTCGACGACCCGGGTGCCCCGAGAATTGGATCAAGGGCGGCTCGGATCAAGAGCGGCTCGGATCAAGATGAGGACTCGGCACCTGGGAGGACTCGGCACCTGGCGGGACGCCCTCCAGGTGGCCGGATGGAGGGGGCGGCGGTGATCATCGCGGCGGGCGATTGGGCCGTTGTCAGTGGTGTGGGGTTGCATGGGGGCATGAGTAACCAGGAGCTGCGTGCCGAAGCCGACGCCATCCTCGCTGAGCTGGTCGGCGATCCAGGGGGTTCGGCGCGCCTTCGGGAGGATCAGTGGCAGGCGGTGGCAGCCCTGGTCGAGGAGCGTCGGCGTGCCCTTGTGGTGCAGCGCACCGGCTGGGGCAAGTCGGCGGTGTACTTCGTGGCCACGGCCCTGCTGCGGCGGCGTGGCTCCGGTCCCACGGTGATCATCTCGCCGTTGCTGGCGCTGATGCGCAACCAGGTCGAGTCGGCGGCGCGGGCCGGTATCCAGGCGCGCACGATCAACTCGGCCAACCCGGAGGAGTGGGACACGATCTATGAGGAGGTCGAGCGCGGCGAGACCGACGTTCTCCTCGTGAGTCCGGAACGCCTCAATTCGGTGGATTTCCGTGATCAGGTCCTGCCCAAGCTCGCGGCCACGACGGGTCTGCTCGTGGTCGACGAGGCGCACTGCATCTCCGACTGGGGCCATGACTTCCGGCCGGACTACCGCCGGCTGCGGGCGATGCTGGCCGAGCTTCCCGCCGGTGTTCCGGTGCTGGCCACCACCGCTACGGCGAACGCGCGGGTCACGGCGGATGTCGCCGATCAGCTGGGTACGGGAGCTGGCGAGGCACTGGTGCTCCGCGGCCCGTTGGATCGGGAGAGTCTGCGCCTGGGTGTGGTCCAGTTGCCGGATGCCGCTCACCGCCTGGGCTGGCTTGCCGAACACCTGGATGAGCTCCAGGGCTCCGGCATCATCTACACGCTGACGGTGGCCGCGGCCGAGGAGGCGACCGCCTTCCTGCGCCAGCGCGGCTTCAACGTGGCGTCGTACACGGGCAAGACGGAGAACGCCGACCGGCTCCAGGCCGAGCTCGATCTTCAGGAGAACCGCGTGAAGGCGCTGGTCGCCACCTCCGCGCTGGGGATGGGCTTCGACAAGCCGGACCTGGGATTCGTGATCCATCTCGGCTCGCCGTCCTCACCGATCGCCTACTACCAGCAGGTGGGGCGCGCGGGCCGCGGTGTGGCCCATGCCGATGTGCTGCTGCTGCCGGGCAAGGAGGACGAGGCGATCTGGCGCTACTTCGCCGATACGGCCTTCCCGCCCGAGGCGCAGGTCCGCCAGACCCTCTCGGCTCTCGCGGGTGCGGGACGGCCGCTGTCCGTGCCCGCCCTGGAGGCGGCGGTGGATCTTCGGCGCAGTCGCCTCGAGTCGATGCTGAAGGTGCTGGACGTCGACGGCGCGGTCAAGCGAGTGAAGGGCGGCTGGACGGCCACGGGAGCCGACTGGGTGTACGACTCCGAGCGCTACGCGTGGGTGGCCAAGCAGCGGGCGACCGAGCAACAGGCCATGCGTGATTACGCGGGCGCGTCCCAGTGCCGGATGGAGTTCCTGCGCCGGCAACTGGACGACGAGGGTGCGGCTCCGTGTGGCCGCTGCGACAACTGTGCGGGGGCCTGGGCCGATTCCTCGGTTTCGGCGGAGATGCTGACGGGGGCGGCCAGGGAACTGGACCGCCCGGGGGTGGAGGTCGAGCCGCGCCGCATGTGGCCGACGGGGATGCCCGCGCTGGGTATTGACCTCAAGGGGCGCATCCCGGCCAAGGAACAGTGCTCAACCGGCCGCGCCCTGGGGCGTCTCTCGGACATCGGCTGGGGCAACCGACTGCGCCCGCTGCTGGCCGAGAACGCGCCCGACCGGCCCGTCCCCGACGACGCCCTGAAGGCCGTGGTGGCCGTCATTGCCGACTGGGCGCGCTCGCCCGGGGGGTGGGCGCCGAGTGTTCCGGACGCCTCTGCCCGGCCGGTGGGAGTCGTCGCCGTGCCGTCCCTGGCGCGGCCGCAACTGGTCGGTTCCCTCGCCCAGGGAATCGCGACGATCGGCCGCCTCCCCTTCCTGGGCACGCTTGCGTACACGGGGCCGGGGGACGCACACGCGGCACGCCGCAGCAACTCCGCCCAGCGGCTCAGGACTCTGTCGGGCGCTTTCACCGTTCCTGACGATCTGGCTGCGGCCCTGGCCGACGCTCCGGGACCGGTTCTGCTCGTGGACGACTACACGGACTCCGGCTGGACCCTCGCGGTCGCCGCTCGGCTGCTCCGGCAGGCGGGGAGCGAGCAGGTTCTGCCGTTGGTGCTGGCTGCGGCGGGCTGAGTCATTGGGCGCTCAGGGCTGAGGGACTGAATTGAGTCCGTGATGCGCCGCTGCGCACGCCCTGGCAGGCGCGGACGGGCATCGAGAACTAGCCGTCGTGGCAGCCCGACGTCCGCACGGTCAAGGACGTCACCACGGTCAAGGACGTCACCACGGTCAAGGACGTCACCTCGGTCATGAAGGACACGCCGGGCCGGTTGCGGTCGGGCTCGGTGTTCCGCAGGGAGACCCAGGGGCTGGGCATCACCTCCACCGTCAAGCAGGTCGTGCCCGGCAAGCGGCTGGCCCGGGGAGGTCCTGTGCAGGGCAGCACCGCCGTCCACGTGTGGACGTTCACGCCCACCAAGAACGGCGTGCTCGTCCACACCGAGCGGCCCTGGACCGGCACACCGGTCGACGCCGACACCGCCAACCTGCAGGCCCCCTCGACGCCTTGCTCCACGCCTGGGTCAACAACCTCAAGCGAGAGAGTGAGAGCCACGCCTGATCGCGGCTCGTGCGCCTCGTGCCCGAAGTTCCTTTTCACATAAGGCCGCTGAGTCGACGTCAGCAAGTGAACGACATGGCTGGGACAAGCATGGCCTGGTGGGTCCGCTTCGCGCGAGTGGCCCTTCCGGGCTGTGGACAACTCCTGTCGTGTCCCTGATCCGGGTTATCCACAGGTCAAAGCGGAATCTTGAGATTCGCGGCATGGTCGTCACATGACGAATCACAGCGAAGCAGCCGGCGCACCCGGCACGGAACAGGTCACCCTGCGCAACCCCTCCGAACTGGCCGAAGCGCTCCCGTACTTGCTCGGGTTCAAGCCTGAGGACAGCATCGTGCTTGTCGCCCTGCATCGCGGACGCTTCGGCGGGCGCGTGCGACTCGGGATTCCCGAGCGCCCCGGCGACTGGCCGTCCGTCGCGGACGAGATGGCCAAGTGCCTGATCAGCGGATGCGAGAGGAAGGACGGTACGCCGGACGGCATCGTCGCGTTCCTGTGCCGGGATCCGGAGATCGCTGAGACCGGTCGGCAGATCATGGAACGGCTGCACCCACTGGCGCAGATGCTGCGCCTGGCGTGCGGCCGCCTCGACGTGCCCGTGGTCGAGACCCTCTGCATCGCCGACGATCACTTCTGGTCGTACAGCTGCCCTGTCGCGGAGTGCTGCCCGCCCGACGGCACACCGCTGGCCGTGTCCGGTACGTCCGTCACGGCAGCCGCGATGACCTACGCGGGCATCCAAGTGCGGCGCCCGCTGAGGGAGATGAGGGCGAGGCTCACACCGTGGCAGACGGCGGCGGTGCCGGAGCAGGAGCGTGCGCTGGACGCCGCGGCCATGGCTCTGGTCCCCAGGATTCTCGCCGGAGTCCCGCGCGTTGAGGTCGCGGACGAGACGCTCGATCTCGCACGGCGGGTCTGGAGCCGTTTCGGGCACCTGCCGACCGGCAGCGACACGCTCGAGGCCGATCTCAAAGACGACGAGCAGCTCGCGCATGACGAAGCGGCGAGGCTGATCCTCGGCCTCCAGGACCGGCTGACCCGGGATCACGCCGCCGAGTGGATGGAGGGCGACGAGGCACCGCTCGTGCTGCGTCTGTGGCGGGCCCTGGCCCGCCGTTGCGTGGGCCCGTACGGCGAACACGCGGCGGCGCCACTGACGCTCGCCGGCTGGGTCGCGTGGTCTCTGGGCGACCGAGTGGAGGCAGGCGAGGCATTGGACATGGCTCTGGCGGCGGATCCCCGATACGTCTTCGCCCGGCTCCTCATGGAGGCGTGCAGCGCGGACCTGGATCCGGAGCCGGTGCGGCGAAGCCTGCGCAAGACCCGGGACGAGCGGAACGTGACGCCGTCCGGCGCGGGTTCCGAGGACGGCTCTGACGGAGCCGGTGCTGGAGTAGCGGTAGGCGCGGGGCCCGTTGCCGGCGTCAAAGCCGAAGGTGCCGCCGGCCGTAGGGGCACAGGATCCTCTGGGCGGCCAAGTGCCGAGGACTCACGGGAACCGGCCGAGGATCGGGTGACGCGGGCCCTGGAAGCGGCCCTGCGCCGGCGCGGATCGCGACGTGCAGGCGCGGGTAAGGGGCCCGCCCAGGCTGGGGCGCATGCGCCGCGGCGACCGCAGGGACGTCGCCGAGCGGGGCGGCAGGGGACGAGGCGGAACGGATGAGCGCCGGTTCGTGGCGCAGGTTACGCATGCCCGACCTTGCAGCAGCGCGGGCACCGGCCGGTGTGGGGGAGTTGGGGAGCGGCATGGGGCGTCGGCTGCTCGGCTTCCTTTGCCGCGGGCGTGACTTGGGATGGGGCAGGCCCGTTCACCTCTGTGGCGCAGCCCGTGACCGGGATGCGCCGCTGTCTCCCCGCCGACCCTTCGGAGCGCCATCGGCGCCTCGCGCGCGCCCAGCGCGGAAGGAGCCGCCCCATGCCGCCCCCCACGTCGTCGACCGTGTCCGCCGTATCGACTTGCGCCGTGCCGGTGCTGCTCGCCCTGGAGAAAGACGCCCCACCAGGTGCCGCCGGACCGCCCCGCGAGACCGGTACCGCTGGTTGTCCGGGGACGAGGCGGCGGTGATGCCTTCAGCTACACGCGCCCCGGAGCCCGAAGACTCGCTCAAGGCGTCCTTCGAGAGTCCCTTGGAGGACTCGTTCGTCGACCGCCTCGGCGGAGGTGTGGGCCGGGCCTCTGGAGTCCCCGCAGGGATGTCGCCCCTTCCACCGGCTGGGGTATCGCCCGAGCCCGCTGGGGTGACGATCGCACCCGCTGGGGTGTCGTCCGCGCCCTCGGGGCAGGGAGCGCCATCTGGCACCGCGGGGCCGTCTACCGCCATCGCGGGGGCGCCATCCGCTCGGGCGGTGACATCTGCAATCCCCCCAGCGACCTCGTCCGCTCACCGCAAGGACCCGGCTCCACCTGCCACCCGTAATGCTCCACCCCTGCATGCGCACGACGGTCGCGCGAACGCACCCGCTCCCCGGCGCTCCGCGGAGTTGCCGCCTGCGCACAGGGCGCTGATCTGCGTGGCCCTGCCCTCGCTCGCGATTTCGTCACAGCAAGGGCAGCTGACGGGCGATGGCCTGGAGGGCTTCTACCGCGCCGGGCGTCGTTTGTTGTCGCGCTGCCTGCTCCGCGTGGCGGGGCGCGAGCCGGTCGCGGTTCAGGCCCGTATGGTCGCCGCCGACCGGGCCCGGTTCGTGGCGACGCTGAGGCCTGTCGTGGACGGCGGCCCCGATCCGGACATCATGGTCGAGCGGATGCGGCATGCCGACGGCACTGAGCGGATTACGCTGCGCAGCTCGGCCACACGCCCGCTGCGACTGCCGGTCGAGGTCGCGCTCGGTACGGATCTGGCCGAGCTGGGCGCGGTGGCGGCCGGACGGCCCGGGCGTGCACTGTCCGCCACCGTCCACGACTCCGGCATGCGGTGGTCGTCGCCATCGGGCCACGCCGTCGTCACCGCCGACCCGCCGCCCCGGGACGCGCTCGCCTCCGCCGGCCTGCTGCGCTGGGAGTTCGACCTGCCTCCGGGTGGCACGTGGAGTGTCGAACTACGGGTACGGGCCGACGGCGGAGGGGCGGGCCGGCCGGTCGGGCATGGCACCGTACGTCCGCTCGCCGGGGCGGAGGCCGCAGGGGACGACGCACGCGTGGGGCTGCTGCTGAGAACCTGCGCCGAGGACCTGCACGCATTGCTGCTGCGCGACCCTGCGCACCCCTCGGACCTCTACCTCGCTGCAGGCGCGCCCTGGCGCTGTGGTCTGGCTCCGGCCGAGGCGCTGGCGGCCGCGCGGATGGCGCTGCCTTGGGGAACCCGGTTGGCCGCGGGCACGCTCAGGGCCCTCGCCCGGACCCAACTCCCGGGAAAGGGTAGGGAGTCGGGGATGATTCCCGGCCCGCTGAGAGACGCAGGACCGCATCTGCCGCCCGGCTGTACCGGAACCGAAGCGACGCTCCTGTTTCCGGCGCTCCTCGCGGAGGCGAGACGCTGGGGCCTTCCCGAGCAGGAGGTCGCCGAGCTGCTGCCCACCGCGGAGCGCTGCCTGCACTGGCTGAGAGCAGCCATTGGCGAAGGGACGTACCTGGCGGACCCCGGCCCCGCAGGACCGTTGCGCTGCGAGACCCAGGCCCACGCCCACCGGGCCGCCCTGCTCGGCGCGGATCTCCTCGACGCCCATGGGCGACCCGGCGCCGTAGAACTGCGCCAGTGGGCCGAAGCGCTGCGGACACGGTTCAGTGAGGACTTCTGGGCCGAGGACCGCGGAGGCGGCAGGCCCGCCGCCGCCCGCACGCCGGACGGACGCCTCCTGCCTCACCTGGGCAGCGCCGCGGCCCACCTCCTCGACACAGGGCTGCTTGGCGGCGGTGTGATGGCCCCGGGACTCCTCGACAAGGTGCAGACCGAACAGCTCGCACGGCTTCTGGGCGGTCCGGCACTCGACTCGGGGTGGGGGCTGCGCAGTCTGGGCGTACGGGAGGCGTCGTACAACCCGTTCGGGCACCGTGGCGGAGCTGTGCGGGTGCAGGAGACGGCGCTGGCCGTGGGCGGCCTGGCGGCTGCGGGCTACGAGAAGGAGTCGAGTTCGCTGCTGCGGGGCGTCCTGTCGGCGGCCGAGGCATTCGGGTTCCGGCTGCCCGAGATGTACGCGGGGGAGCAGCGTTGCGAAGGTGGCGCGCCGCTTCCGCATCCGGCCGCCTGCAGACCCGCGGCCACCGCCGCGGCGGCAGGGGTGCAGATCCTCGCGGCCCTCGTCGGCATCCGGCCGGACGCGCCCGCCGGGACGGTGACGCTGAGACCGATGCGCAGCGCACCCCTGGGGGAGATCGGGCTGGCCGGGTTGCGGGTCGCGGGCGCACCCTTCTCGGTGCGGGTCAGCAGACTCGGTCTCGCAATGGTCGAGGAGGCGGCCGACGGGCTGCAGTTGGGGGTGTGACCGGGGCGGACATGAGTTCGGGGGATCGGCGGGGTCCCACCTCGGGGACTTCGAAGAAGACCTTGATCGACGATCGCGAAGGGAGTGTTTATCGTCAGGAAGACGACTATGATCACGGCATGTCGCCCTACGACCCGTCGGCCTTCCCGCCCTTCGCAGTCACCGTCGACCTGGTCGTGCTGACCGTGCGTCGTCACGCGCTCTGTGCGCTCGCGGTACGGCGAGGCGAACCGCCGTTCCAGGGGCGTTGGGCACTCCCCGGCGGCTTCGTGCGCGACGACGAGGACCTGTCGTCCGCCGCGGCGCGCGAACTGATCGAGGAGACCGGGCTCTGCGCCCATGATCCCGCGGACCCGGACCAGGTGAATGGCGCGCACCTGGAGCAGCTGGCCACCTACGGCGACCCCAAGCGCGACCCTCGTATGCGCGTGGTCAGCGTCGCTCATCTGGCCCTGGCGCCGGATCTGCCCGCACCGCGTCCGGGTGGCGACGCGCACAGCGCGCGCTGGGCACCCGTAGAGGCACTGCTGAACGAGAGCGGGTACGGGCGCGAGGGTGAGCAGGCGGCGCCCTTGGCCTTCGATCATGCGCAGATCCTCGCGGACGGCGTGGAGCGCGCACGCTCGAAGATCGAGTACTCGTCGCTCGCCACGGCCTTCTGCCCGCCCGAGTTCACGGTCGGAGAGCTGCGGCGCGTGTACGAGGCGGTGTGGGCCGTCGCGCTCGATCCGCGCAACTTCCACCGCAAGGTGACGGGCACCCCGGGCTTCCTCGTGCCCACCGGCGGGACCACCACCCGCCAGGGCGGCAGGCCGGCCCAGCTCTTCCGAGCCGGGGGCGCGACACTGCTCAACCCGCCGATGCTGCGTCCCGAGGTGTGACCCGGAGCTGACGGGGCCTGACCTCCGGGCTCTGCCCGCCCACGCCGCGCAGGGACACCCGAAGCGCGCACCCTGCCCGAAAAGACGGAAATATCGCGTTATCTTGCTGCGGTACCCACGGGGTTCGTCCGTCCCCGCTCGGCGGACGGGTCCCGGCCGCCGAGCGGTCGCACATCCTGCGAGAGAAGCGATGATCCAGGCCTTCGGACTGACCAGCAATCCCCGCCAGGAGCTCCCGCCCGCTGTCGACGACGTGTCCTTCGAGGCGCCGACGGGTCGCGTCACGGCGCTGCTCGGTGCCCGAGCGTCCGGCAAGACGACGGCGATCCGGCTGATGCTCGAACTCCAGCAAGGCCGTGGAATCACGCATTTCAGAGGCCGCCCCCTGCACCGCATCCCCCATCCGTCCCGCGAAGTGGGCGTGTTGCTCGGCGAGGTCCAGGGGCATCCGTCGCGAACCGTGCGCGGGCAACTGCGTATGTTGTGCGCGGCCGCAGGCGTGCCGGTGCAGCGTGCCGACGAGGTCCTCGAAGTCGTCGGCATCGTCAGCCTGCGTGAGCAGCGACTCTGCACGCTCTCGCGAGGCATGGACAGGCGCCTCGGCCTCGCCTGCGCGCTTCTCGCGGACCCCCACACCCTCGTCCTGGACGGGCCCGCCGACGGGCTCTCGGTGCGTGAGGGCAAGTGGCTGCACGGCATCCTGCGGGCCCACGCGTCGCTCGGCGGCACCGTGCTCTTCTCCACCGACGACGCCATGGAAGCGGCGCGGACCGCTGACCGCGTGGTCACCATGGAGGCAGGACGTGTCATCGCGGACCAGGGAGTCGCGGACTTCTCCCGTACGCGGCTGCGCCCCCGCGTCGCCGTGCGCAGCCCGCATGCCGCCCGGCTCGGTGTCCTGCTGGCCAAGGAGGCGCGCGCGACGCAGCGATCCGTCGAGGTCGTGAACGAGGACGGCAACCGCCTCTCCGTATACGGCAGTAACTGCGCGGACGTCGGTGAAACCGCGTTCCGCCACAGCATCCTGGTCCACCAACTCGCGGACGAGGTCGGGGATGCGGGGCCGGCGGCGAGCGTACCGGCGCGGGCGCACACCGAAGCAGTCCGCGACACGGAGCCGACCGCGCCTCGGACGGCCGTCGCCCAGGCATCGCTCGCCGAGTCGCCACCTTCGGTCACGGAGTCGTCGGAACCCGACGCGGACCTTGCCGGCGCCTCCTCCCCGGTTGAGTCACCGCAGCGCGACGACCCGGGGCGTCAGGCGGTCGGAACTTCCTCGCCCCCCGCCCCTCCCCCCTCCCCCCTGTTCCCCCTCCCACCCCCCATCACGATCCACCCCGCACCCAGCCCGCTCCGTCCGCTGCGTTACGAGGTTCGCCGGGCGACCGGCATCGCCACCGGTTACCTCACGGTGGCCGCCGTCCTCGTGGCCTCCGCGATCGTCGCCGTACTGCTCGCCCGGACCGGTCACACGCCGCAGGCCCGTCTCCTGACAGCCTGGCCGCGGGAGCTGCCGCTTCCGCCGGCCGCCCTCGGTGCGGGGCTGCTCGGGGCCTTCGCGTTCGGCGACGAATTCCGTCACCCCGCGCTGGCCGCCGACCGTGGCACCGTCCCCCGTCGTCTGGGACTTCTCTGCGCGAAACTCGTCGTCGCAGCGGCCATCGCTGTCTCGCTGGCCTTCATCGTCGTCGCGTCCGACGCGATGCTGCTTCACCTTGTGTACGGAGAAGAGCTCACCAAGGTTCCCGCCGACTGGCTTTCATCGAGCGCGAGTTGGCTCGCGCTCGTCGTGGGCTGCGCCTGGGCCGGGGTGCTGGCCGCCGGTGTCTTCCGGTCCACGACGGCCGGACTGGCCGCCGTACTCGCCGTTCCGATCCTCGTCGTGCCCCTCGTACAGGAGGCCTTGGCAGGTCCGTCTGTGCGAACGGCGGCGGGACTTCCGTCGAGGCTTCGTGATCTGGCACTTGTGCACTGGCCGTTCGGGGCGGAGCGTTTTCTGGCCGCGGGACTGCGGATGATCGCTCAACCTGTGGGCGGCGCCCTGACGTTGTCACTGACCGCTCTGCTCTGCGCTTATCTGCTCACAGTGCTGCGTCCCAGGGCTCGATGACGACCGTCCGATGCCTTCCGGTCCGGCCGCGCGCACAACTCCCCGATGATCGCCCATTTCCGTCCGATAAGGCGTCAATTGCGATGGGGTAAGCGATCACCCTTTCGTGTGCTTTTCACCAAAGACCTCAAGGGACTTGGGAGCGGCGCCGACAACAGATCCGTGAGTACCCTTGCGCACACCATGATGACCGCCGCCCGCTCCGCCGACTCCGGTCTGTCCGGCCCGGGCGAACTCGACCGTTACCCCTATGGGGAGGCCAATGGTGCCGACCGTGTCGGCGCCCCTGTTTGGGATGTCGCGGATCAGGATCTCGGCCGGATGGGGCGCCGCGCCGCCGGGAGCCGTGGCCGCGGCCTGCACGGCCAGCTCGTCCAGCAGCTGGGCCAGATGATCGTTTCCGGGGATCTCGGCGCGGACCGCCCGCTCGTCCCCGAGGAGATCGGCCAGCGATTCGAGGTGTCCCGCACCGTCGTCCGCGAGTCGCTCCGCGTCCTCGAGGCCAAGGGCCTGGTCAGCGCCCGCCCCAATGTCGGCACCCGCGTCCGCCCCGTCAGTGACTGGAACCTGCTCGACCCGGACATCATCGAATGGCGCGCCTTCGGCCCCCAGCGCGACGACCAGCGCCGGGAGCTGAACGAGTTGCGCTGGACGATCGAGCCCCTCGCCGCCCGGCTCGCGGCCGGCCACGGCCGTGAGGACGTCCAGCAGCGGCTCACCGACATGGTCGAGATCATGGGGCACGCCCTGGGCCAGGGCGACCCGATCACCTTCGCCCGTGCCGACGCCGAGTTCCACTCCCTGCTCATCCAGCTCGCGGGCAACCGCATGCTCGAGCACCTGTCCGGCATCGTCTCCGCGGCCCTCCAGGTTTCCGGGGGGCCCGTCACGGGCTGCGACCGTCCGAACGAGGCGGCGGTCGCCCACCACAGCCGGATCGCCGACGCCCTCGCCGCGGGTGACGGTACGGGTGCGGAGGCCGCCATGCGGCAGCTGCTCACCGTCCACCCCGATGGCGAACGTGTGGTCCCCGCGCCCCGCGAGCACTGACGCCTTCCACGGCGATTCGGTGATCCGCCCCTCGGTGCAGGCCCCCGGTGTCCGATGCACCGCACGGTCCGGGTGCGCTCACCATCTGTTCCCCATGTGTCGCCGGATCGCGCCTGATCCCTCCGGACCCGGCGCGATCCGGCGACATATGCGTGGACCGTGGTTCCGCCGGTTCGAGCTGGGTACCCGAAGAGTGGCCATGTTTGACCGTATCCATTAGTTTTTGACCGCTTACGGGGTGTGACTCGGGCCACGCAGATTGGGCGTAACGCTCCTCGGAACAGCGCGATGACCTAAGAGGCGACAGTCGAGGAGGGAATACAGCAGCCGCGTATGGCGCTGTCCATCTCCCCGGCCCCCGCCCGCGCCGTCGGCCCATCCCCAAGCCGGCGGTCGTCGGCTCCGGTCCTCACAGGACGGGGCCGGAAGCCGTTTTCCAACGTTCCGAGAGGTTGTTCGTGTCGGCCAGCACATCCCGTACGCTCCCGCCGGAGATCGCCGAGTCCGTCTCTGTCATGGCGCTCATTGAGCGGGGAAAGGCTGATGGCCAGATCGCCGGCGACGACGTGCGCCGTGCCTTCGAGGCCGACCAGATTCCGGCCACTCAGTGGAAGAACGTTCTGCGCAGCCTCAACCAGATCCTCGAGGAAGAGGGTGTGACGCTGATGGTCAGTGCCGCGGAGCCGAAGCGCCCCCGCAAGAGCGTCGCAGCTAAGAGCCCGGTCAAGCGCACCGCCACCAAGACCGTCGCCGCCAAGACGGTCACGGCGAAGAAGGTCGCTGCCACGGCCACCCCCGAGTCCCCGGCCGGAGAGGCCGAGGCTGAGGACGCCGAACCCAAGAAGGTCGCAGCCAAGAAGACGACGGCCAAGAAGGCCGCCGCCAAGAAGACCGTCGCCAAGAAGGCGGCGGCGAAGAAGACGTCCGGCAAGAAGGACGACGAGGTCGACGACGAGGCCGAGGAGACCCCCGGCACGGCCAAGGCCGAAGGCGAGCCCGGCGAGGAGGGCGCGCAGGGCTTCGTCCTGTCCGACGAGGACGAGGACGACGCGCCCGCGCAGCAGGTCGCCGCGGCCGGCGCCACCGCCGACCCCGTCAAGGACTACCTGAAGCAGATCGGTAAGGTCCCGCTGCTCAACGCCGAGCAGGAGGTCGAGCTCGCCAAGCGCATCGAGGCCGGCCTGTTCGCCGAGGACAAGCTCGCCAACGCCGACAAGCTCGCGCCGAAGCTCAAGCGCGAGCTGGAGATCATCGCCGAGGACGGCCGTCGCGCCAAGAACCACCTCCTGGAGGCCAACCTCCGTCTGGTGGTCTCCCTGGCCAAGCGCTACACCGGCCGCGGCATGCTTTTCCTGGACCTCATTCAGGAGGGCAACCTCGGTCTGATCCGCGCGGTCGAGAAGTTCGACTACACCAAGGGCTACAAGTTCTCCACGTACGCCACCTGGTGGATCCGTCAGGCCATCACCCGCGCCATGGCCGACCAGGCCCGCACCATCCGTATCCCGGTGCACATGGTCGAGGTCATCAACAAGCTCGCGCGCGTGCAGCGCCAGATGCTCCAGGACCTGGGCCGCGAGCCCACCCCGGAGGAGCTGGCCAAGGAACTCGACATGACCCCGGAGAAGGTCATCGAGGTCCAGAAGTACGGCCGCGAGCCGATCTCCCTCCACACCCCCCTGGGTGAGGACGGCGACAGCGAGTTCGGTGACCTCATCGAGGACTCCGAGGCGGTCGTGCCGGCCGACGCAGTCAGCTTCACGCTCCTCCAGGAGCAGCTGCACTCCGTCCTCGACACCCTGTCGGAGCGCGAGGCGGGCGTCGTCTCGATGCGTTTCGGTCTCACCGACGGTCAGCCGAAGACCCTCGACGAGATCGGCAAGGTCTACGGCGTCACGCGTGAGCGGATCCGTCAGATCGAGTCCAAGACGATGTCGAAGCTGCGCCACCCGTCGCGTTCGCAGGTGCTGCGCGACTACCTGGACTAGAAGCGCGACCGTCCGGATCGGATCCGGTCGGTGGGTACGTGATCGAAGGGCCCGGCTCCCCTGTGGGGGCCGGGCCCTTCGATGTGCTCGTGTGCATGACGCACGAAGTTCGCTCACGCTGGGTGGGTCGATACAACCCAGAGTGAGGACACCGCATGCGTCGTCCCTTCGCCCGAACGTCGTTCCGGGCATCTGCCCTGCTGGTGGCGGCGGCCTTGCTGCCGCTGGCCTTACCCGCCCCGTCGGTGGCGGACGGTGTCGTCATCGGGGGCCGGCCGGTCCGGGTGGCCGACAGTCCGTGGGTGGTGGCGCTCTCCAGCCGTGACCGGTTCGGGGGTACGCGATCCGGGCAGTTCTGCGGCGGCGTTGTGGTCGGGCGGTCGACCGTCATGACGGCCGCCCACTGCCTCGGCCCCGAGGTCCTGGGCGCCACGCGGCGCGCCCTGGATGATCACGGGGTCCCGGGCTCCAAGCGGCGGGCCCTGGGTGATCTCAAGGTCATCGCGGGGCGTGATGACCTGCGGACGCGGTCGGGCGCGGAGATCCCGGTACGCCGCACCTGGATCAACCCCGACTACGACCCCAAGACCAACTCCGGGGATGTGGCGATCGTCACACTGGACGCGCAGCTACCCGAGGGGTATGTGATCCCGATGGCCGGGGCGGGGGACTCTGCGTACGCGACCGGGACCGGCGCCGCTGTCTACGGCTGGGGTGACACCACCGGGGCCGGTGACTACGCGACCATGCTGCGGGCCGCGGACGTGCAGGTGTTCGGTGGCTCCGTGTGCAAGGCGGCCTATCCGCGCGGGGCCGAGGGGGCGTTCCTCGCTCGCACGATGCTGTGTGCGGGGGTGCCGCAGGGTGGGCAGGATGCCTGCCAGGGGGACAGTGGTGGCCCTCTCGTGGCGCGTGGGCGCCTGATCGGGCTCGTGTCGTGGGGGAACGGCTGTGGGCGCCCTGGAAGCCCCGGCGTCTACACCCGGGTGTCGGAGGCAATGCGCGTCATGCCGAAGCCTGTCTGAGGCGGTCAGGGTGCCTCACGGGCATCTGTGGGGCTGATGCGAGGACGGGCGGCCACCCCTGTGGTGCAGGGATGGCCGCCCGGTCACCGGCCTGGGCCGGAGCTGGCTCGTCGTTGTGCGAGGCGTCAGCGTTCCTCGGTTTCGGCGCTTGCCGGAACGGCGGTCAGACGCTCCGTCTCGTCCTGTATCTCAGCGGCGATCTTCTTGAGTTCCGGCTCGAACTTGCGGCCATGGTGGGCGCAGAAGAGCAGTTCACCACCGCTGATGAGGACCACACGCAGGTACGCCTGGGCGCCGCAACGGTCGCAGCGGTCAGCGGCCGTCAGGGGGCTCGCGGGGGTCAGAACAGTAGTCACGTCGCCTCTTCTCTAGCTCGACGAGCTGTCGTACCAGGGTCAACATCCAACCAGGCCGAAAACGTTCCCGCTCGTGGCTTTTCCTCGAAAAATCTTTCCGAGGGGCTGTCTGCTGCCGGTTGGCGGCGAATGTGCCGTATTGCGTCTCTTACGTGTCTTACGGGTTCGCGCGTTCCGTCAGGTCGGTCCTCGCCGACTGGCTTGTCGGTTTGTTCATGAGGACGTGCCCGGAGCCTAAATGGTTCATGCCTCGAAGGGAACGTGATGTGCGCTTCACCCCATCGAGGGATCGAACACACATACGGTGCTGGACTAGTCTGGGCAGAGGTGAGGGTTGCGTTACAACGGCTCTACCAGGCCTCGGTACCCTCTGAGCGGCGACCGAAGCCGACCCCTTACCCAAAAGGGTTCCAACTGAAATTCAGCGAGGAGCGAACTGCGTGACCGCCGAAACGTCCGTGCCGTCCACAGCGCTGCTGACCGGAGCAGGCGGCATCGTGGACAAGGACAGTTCCAACTACACCGCGCGGCACCTGCTCGTCCTTGAGGGGCTCGAGGCCGTACGCAAACGCCCTGGCATGTACATCGGGTCGACGGACAGTCGTGGCCTGATGCACTGCCTCTGGGAAATCATCGACAACTCCGTCGATGAGGCCCTCGGCGGCTATTGCGACCACATCGAGGTCATCCTCCACGACGACGCCTCCGTAGAGGTGCGGGACAACGGCCGCGGCATCCCCGTGGACGTCGAGCCCAAGACCGGGCTCTCCGGGGTCGAGGTCGTCATGACCAAGCTGCACGCGGGCGGCAAGTTCGGCGGAGGCTCCTACGCGGCCTCCGGCGGCCTGCACGGCGTGGGCGCCTCCGTGGTGAACGCGCTCTCCGCGCGGCTCGACGTCGAGGTCGACCGAGGCGGGAACACGCACGCCATCAGCTTCCGCCGCGGCGTCCCCGGTGCCTTCGCCAAGCCGGGACCCGACGCGACCTTCGACTCCGCCGCGCGGCTCAGCAAGGTCAAGCGGATCCCGAAGAACCGCACCGGCACGCGCGTGCGCTACTGGGCCGACCGCCAGATCTTCCTCAAGGACGCCAAGCTCTCCCTGGAGAACCTGCACCAGCGCGCCCGCCAGACCGCCTTCCTCGTGCCGGGGCTGACCATCGTCGTGCGCGACGAGTACGGGCTCGGTGACGGCGGCAGCAAGGGCGAGGAGTCCTTCCGCTTCGACGGCGGCATCAGCGAGTTCTGCGAGTACCTCGCCGCCGACAAGCCGGTCTGCGACGTCATCCGCTTCTCCGGGCAGGGCACCTTCAAGGAGACCGTTCCCGTCCTCGACGACCACGGTCAGATGACGCCGACCGAGGTAACCCGCGAGCTCGGCGTGGACATCGCGCTGCGCTGGGGCACCGGTTACGACACGACACTGAGGTCGTTCGTCAACATCATCGCCACCCCCAAGGGCGGCACCCACGTAACCGGCTTCGAGCGCTCGCTCACGAAGACGATGAACGAGGTGCTGCGTGCCCAGAAGCTGCTGCGCGTCGCCGAGGACGACGTCGTCAAGGACGACGCCCTCGAGGGTCTGACGGCCGTCGTCACGGTGCGTCTCGCCGAGCCGCAGTTCGAGGGCCAGACCAAGGAGGTGCTCGGCACCTCGGCGGCCAACAGGATCGTCGCGAACGTCGTGGCCAAGGAGCTCAAGGCATTCCTGACCTCCACCAAGCGTGACGCGAAGGCCCAGGCCCGCGCCGTCATGGAGAAGGCCGTCGCCGCGGCCCGTACCCGGATCGCGGCCCGCCAGCACAAGGACGCGCAGCGCCGGAAGACGGCCCTTGAGTCGTCGTCGTTGCCGGCCAAGCTGGCGGACTGCCGCAGCGACGACGTGGAGCGCAGCGAGCTCTTCATCGTCGAGGGTGACTCCGCGCTCGGCACCGCCAAGCTGGCCCGGAACTCCGAGTTCCAGGCGCTGCTGCCGATCCGCGGCAAGATCCTCAACGTTCAGAAGTCGTCCGTGTCGGACATGCTGAAGAACGCCGAGTGCGGCGCGATCATCCAGGTCATAGGAGCCGGGTCCGGGCGGACCTTCGACATCGACGCCGCGCGCTACGGGAAGATCATCCTGCTCGTGGATGCCGATGTCGACGGCGCGCACATCCGCACCCTGCTCCTGACCCTCTTCCAGCGCTACATGCGGCCGATGATCGAGGCGGGCCGCGTGTTCGCCGCGGTGCCGCCGCTGCACCGCATCGAGCTCGTCCAGCCGAAGAAGGGCCAGGAAAAGTACGTCTACACGTACTCGGACCGCGAGCTGCGCGAGACGCTCCTCGAGTACCAGCGCAAGGGCGTGCGCTACAAGGACTCGATCCAGCGTTACAAGGGCCTCGGGGAGATGGACGCCGACCAGCTGGCCGAGACCACGATGGACCCGCGTCACCGCACGCTGCGCCGGATCAACATCGGCGAGCTGGACGCCGCGGAGCAGGTCTTCGATCTGCTCATGGGCACGGACGTGGCGCCGCGCAAGGAGTTCATCAGCAGCTCGGCCGCGACGCTCGACCGCTCGCGCATCGACGCCTAGGGGTGACCCGGACGCCGGCTCCACCCGTGGGTGGAGCCGGCTGATCCACCCACGATCCACCCCAGCTCCGATCCCTTGAACTGGCCTTTTCCGTAACTTCGAAGACGTTGCTCGACGCCCTGCTGGGCGTCGTCCGGCGAAGTCCTCGAAACGCTCGAAGTCACGGAAAGTCGGAGGCCGCCATGTCCGGGCTCACCAATGTGCTGGTGATCATCGCAGTCGTCGTGCTGGTGGTCGTCCGTCAGTTCAAGGCGCAGCAGATCACCATGGGCAAGCGCTGGTGGGTCGTGCCCGCCGTGCTCGTCTTCATGGCGCTGCGCAAGCCGGACCTCCTCGACTCCCACCACCAGGCCCTCTCGGCCTCGCTCATAGGCCTCGAGCTGCTCGTCGGACTCGCCCTCGGAGCCGGCTGGGCCTGGACCACCCGGATCTGGACCGCGCAGGACGGCACCGTGTGGAGCAAGAGCACCAAGGCCAGCGGCGCCGTCTGGGTCGTCGGAATCGCCGTACGAGCCGGGCTCTACGCCGCCGGCGCGGCCTTCGGTATCAAGCAGGGCAGCGCGGCGCTCATGCTCGCCCTGGCCGCCACACTGCTCGTCCGCTCCGGAGTCCTCATCTGGCGTGCGCAGTCCCTGCGGCCTGCACCCCAGGGGGCCGGGGCGTACGGTGACGGCGTGCCCGTGCAGTCGTGGAAGGACCGTGTGTGACGTCCGGAGCCTGGACCAGCTGGCCCTCGCGGGAGGCGCTCTCCCGCGAAGGGCTCACGCGGGCGCGACGGGTCCTTGCTCGCGTCGTGAGAGCGGTCGCGCTCACGGCTCTCGTGTGGACCGCGGCGGCGGAGCATGACATGCACGGCTGGGCCGTTGCCCTGACGCCGGTCGCACTCATCGCCTGTGGCGCCGCGGCCTGGGGGTTCTTCCGGACCACGCTGGAACACCTGCTGTGGCCCTCCGTGGGTCTGCTCGCCGTCCTGCTGGGCGCGGCATTCGCGGCGGAGCAGACGGGGTTCAGAGGGCCGGCGCTCGTCCTGTGGTGCGGCTGCGCCGTCACCGCTCTTGAACGGCTGCCCCTGGTCGCGGCCATTCCTCTCACGGCCGGCGCACTCACAGGGTTCGCGGTCCTGAACAACGACGCATGGTTCACCACAGCGGTCACCACCATCGGGCTCTGCCTTGCGGGATACGTCCTGCGCCTCGACGCGGAGGCCAGAGGGAGTGCCCAGCGGCTGCTCCGCCAGGAACGGGCCGCGCGCGCCGCGGAGGCGGAATCCGCCGCCCTGGCCGAGCGGGCCCGGATCGCGCGGGAGATCCACGACGTGCTGGCGCACAGCCTCTCCGCCCAGCTCGTCCACCTCGAAGCGGCACGCCTGCTCATCGAGCGGGGCGCGGATCTCGACCAGATCCACGAGCGCGTCGTCGCCGCCCGGGGCATGGCACGCGACGGGCTCACCGAGACGCGCCAGGCACTCTCGGCGCTGCGCGGAGAGATGACCCCGCTGGAGGACTTCCTGCGCGAACTCGTCGCCACGGACGGCGCGACGGTCTCGGTGGAGGGGGTGCGGCGGCCGTTGTCCGTCGAGGCGTCACAGACAGTACGCAGGGTCGCCCAGGAGGCCCTGACGAACGTACGCAAGCATGCGCCCGGCGCGAAGGCCCAGGTGAGACTGGAGTACGGCACCGCCGAGGTGACCCTTGAGGTGAGGGATCCGGGCTCGGCCGCGCCGGCGGGGGAGCTCACTGTCAGTGGCTCCGGCTACGGTCTGTTGGGGATGAGGGAGCGTGCGGAGCTGCTCGGCGGCACGCTCGTCGCAGGGCCGTGCGAGGAGGGTTTCGCAGTGAAGTTGAAGGTACCCGCATGAGCGGGACGGACCCGGGGGCGAACGGGACGGATCGTCCGGCGGACTCGGGGGGTTCGCAAGTGGGCGGTGCGGACGCGGAAAGTTCCCAGTCTGGCGCGGCGGACACGGCGGGTTCGCAGGGGGGCGGTGCGGCGCGTAGGGACGCCAGAGTGGTGGTCGCCGATGACCAGACGGTCGTGCGCGAAGGCATCGTGATGCTGCTCGGGCTCCTGCCCGGCATCGAGGTCGTCGGAGCGGCCGGCGACGGCGACGAGGCCGTCGCGCTGGTTGCCCAACTCGCCCCGGACGTCGTCCTCATGGACCTGCGTATGCCGCGCTGCGACGGGGTGGAGGCGACGCGGCGCATCCGATCGAAGTACCCCGGAACCCAGGTCGTCATCCTGACCACCTACGCGGACGACGAGTCGCTGTTCCCCGCGCTCAAGGCCGGAGCACGCGGCTATCTGACCAAGGATGCGGGCGGCGACGAGATCGTGCGCGCCGTCGAGGATGTGCTCTCCGGCGACGCGGGCCTTTCCCCGAAGATCCAGCGCCGGCTTCTGGAGCGTCTCACGGAGCCGGCGCCGGCCCCCGCGCCCGTGGAGCCGCCCGACGGAATCACCGCGCGAGAGGCCGAAGTTCTGGGGCTCATCGCCGAGGGTCTCACCAATCAGGAGATCGCCCGTGCCCTGCATGTCTCCACCGCGACGGTGAAGACACACATCAACAATCTCTTTGCCAAGACCGGTCTCAAGGACCGGGCTCAGGCAGTGCGGTACGCCTATCGGCACGGCCTGGTTCAGCCACCGGGGTCGGCCATCACCTAATGGGGTGAAGGGAGATGTGAGAAGAGTCCGGGATCTTCCCGTTCTGCCCATCCTTGGGCTCGCGGCCTAAGTGGTCTGCGGACAAGGAGAGTTCGGTGGAGAAGCACGACGGGCGCGAGGCGGCGCAGACCCGGCCCGGTGATCGCGGTGTTCTCGGCGATCCCTGGTACGACGCGCTGGCCTCCGGGTGGGGCGAGTTGGACGGCACGGGGGCACCGGCCCCGGCCGTACCTCCCCAGGCCGGCCCCCCGGAGCGGAGCGCGGCGGCGATCTATCTGGAGGTGCAGCGCAGCGCGGCCTTCCAGGAAGTGCGCAGCCGCTACCGGAGGTTCGTCATTCCGGCCACCGCGGCCTTCTTCGCCTGGTACGTCGCGTACATCCTGGCGGCGACGACCGCCCCCGGTCTGATGGGCCGGCCCGTCGCGGGAGCGGTGAATGTGGCGATGCTGGCGGGACTCGGGCAGTTCCTCAGCACCTTCCTTCTGACGTGGCTGTACTCGCGCCACGCACGGTTGCGAAGGGACCGCGCGGCGCTCGAACTGCGCTGGGACACCCAGGAGATGACCCGAGTGATCGAGGGCGGCCAGCGGTGACCGGGAACCATCAGACACTGGCGCTGCTGCTGTTCAGTGTGTTCGTCGCCGTCACGCTGGCGATCACCACCTGGGTGAGCCGCAACAGGCACGGATCGGCGGAGGAGTTCTACGTGGGCGGCCGGCTGTTCTCGCCCATGGAGAACGGTTTCGCCATCGCGGGCGACTACATGTCGGCCGCCTCCTTCCTCGGGATCTCCGGCCTGATCGCGCTCTTCGGCTACGACGGCCTGCTCTACTCGGTCGGGTTCCTCGTGGCCTGGCTCGTCGTGCTGCTGCTGGTGGCCGAACTCGTGCGCAACTGCGGGCGGTTCACTCTCGCCGACGTCATCGCCGCCCGGATGCGAGAGCGCCCTGTGCGGATCGCGGCGGGAACTTCCTCGGTGACGGTGTCCGTTCTCTATCTGGTGGCGCAGATGGTGGGTGCGGGCAGCCTGGTCGCGCTGCTGCTCGGCAGCACCGGCGGAGCCGTACAGGCGTGGACCGTCGTCGGCGTCGGCGGGCTCATGGTCATCTATGTGTCGCTCGGAGGGATGCGGGCCACCACCTGGATCCAGATCGTCAAGGCGGTCCTGCTCATGGGCGGGGCGATCACCCTGACCGTGCTCGTCCTGGTGCGTTTCCACGGGGACTTCGACCAGCTGCTGCGTACGGCGGCGCAGCGCAGCGGGCACGGAGCCGCGTTCCTCGCGCCCGGACTGAAGTACGGCGGCGACTGGACCGCGAGGCTCGACTTCATCAGCCTGGGCCTTGCGCTCGTGCTCGGCACGGCCGGACTGCCGCACATCCTGTCGCGCTTCTACACCGTTCCGACGGCACGGGCCGCGCGCCGCTCGGTCATCTGGTCCATCGGTCTCATCGGCAGCTTCTACCTGATGACCATCGTGCTCGGCTTCGGTGCGGCGGCGATCGTGGGATCCGAGGCCGTGCGGGGTTCGAACGCGGCGGGGAACACGGCGGTTCCGCTGCTCGCGCTCGACCTGGGCGGCGGCCCGGACTCCACAGGTGGAACGGTTCTGTTCGCTGTCGTCGCGGCCGTCGCCTTCGCGACGATCCTCGCCGTCGTCGCCGGGATCACGCTCGCCTCCTCGGCTTCCGTGGCCCACGATCTGTACGCGTCCCTGCGCCACCCCCGCGCCAAGCCGCGCAGCGAGGTCGCCGTGGCCCGCGTCGCCGCCGCCGGGATCGGCGTGGTCGCGATCGCCCTGGGACTGCTCGCCCGCGACCTCAATGTGGCGTTCCTCGTGGGCCTCGCCTTCGCCGTGGCGGCCTCCGCGAACCTGCCCGTACTGCTCTACTCCCTGTTCTGGCGGAACTTCACCACGCGCGGCGCCGTGTGGTCCGTATACGGAGGGCTCGTGCCCGCCCTCGTCCTGGTGGTCCTGTCACCGGTCGTGTCCGGCAGCGAGACCTCGCTGTTCCCCGGCGTGGACTTCCAGTACTTCCCACTGGAGAACCCCGGCCTCATCTCCATCCCCCTCGGTTTCCTGGCGGGCTGGCTCGGCACGGTCACCTCGCATGAGCCACCGGACGTGGCCAAGCACGCGGAGACGGAGGTGCGTGCGCTGACCGGGGCGGGAGCCGTCTGAGGACCGCGCCCCACAGGTGTGACCGGCCCAGCGCGGCTGCCCCAGAGCGCTCAGGTCAGGTCAGGCCACCGCAGGCCACTTCACGGCGCCACCCACACATAGCGATGCTCCGGACGCCCGGTGTCCCCGTACTTGAGCGAGAGGTGGAGCCGCCCCGACTGTTCCATGTGGCGCAGGTACCGCTGCGCCGTGGAGCGGCTCAGGCCGGTCTCCGCCGCCACCTCGTGGGCGGACAGCGGATGGTCGGCGCGGTGCAGCACATCGCGGATCAGATCCGTGGTCGGCTCCGACTGACCGCTCGGCAGGCCGGGCGACACGGGCACAGGCAGCGTCCGTAGCGCACCGAAGATCCGGTCGACCTGCTCCTGGCCCGCAGCGCCGCGGCCGCTGACCCGGTCCACGGTGCGGCGCAGCGCCGCGTACGAGTCGAGCCGCGAGCGCAGCGCGGCGAACGTGAACGGCTTCACCAGGTAGTGCAGGGCTCCCTGGCGCATCGCCGCCTGCACCGTCAGGACGTCGCTCGACGCCGTGATCATGATGACGTCGGTGTCGTGGCCGTTCTCCCGCATCCGGTGGGCGAGTTCGAGGCCCGTCATGTCGGGCAGGTAGTGGTCCAGCAGCACGAGGTCGATGCGCTGGCGCTCCACGGCGGCCAGTGCCTGCGCGGCGTTGTGGGCACGGGCCACCACCCGGAAGCCGGGAACCTTT
The DNA here is from genome assembly GCF_055582645.1 of Streptomyces sp. NPDC107517. Classification (NCBI taxonomy): domain Bacteria; kingdom Bacillati; phylum Actinomycetota; class Actinomycetes; order Kitasatosporales; family Streptomycetaceae; genus Streptomyces; species Streptomyces sp. NPDC107517. Next base: position 60,190 of record NZ_JBVJPM010000001.1, read on the forward strand.
CCCACGTACTTCGCGTTGATCTCGGCGACACGGAAGTCGTCGTCCACGACCAGGACGTCAATCATCGGGCCTCTCTCCCTCAAGCCCAGGCGAGCTGTTAAGCGCGTGTTTCGGCTCAGCTGTTGTAGCGCGAGCAAAACGAGCACAACAGCCTCTTGCAAGCAGAAGTACACCTTGCGCCCAGAAGACTGATGCGGTGTCCCAGGTCACATCTACCTTCCGGCCATGAGCACAGACACCGGCCCCGCCATCGAACTGCGGGGCGCGAGCAAAACCTTCAGGACACCTTCGGGCGGCCTGCACACCGCGGTCAGGGAGCTCGATCTCACCGTCGGACGCGGCGAGTTCGTGGCCGTCGTCGGCCCCACGGGCTGCGGCAAGTCGACCACCCTCACCCTCGTCAGCGGCCTGGAGGAGCCCACCGACGGCGAGGTCCTGGTGGCCGGCGAACCCGTCGAGCGAGTCGGCGACAAGGTCGGGTTCGTGTTCCAGCAGGATGCGACGTTCCCCTGGCGAACGGTGCTGTCCAACGTCATGGCCGGTCCGCGCTTCCGCGGCGTACCGAAGGCCGAGGCGAAGGCCAAGGCCCGCGAGTGGCTGGCCCGCGTCGGCCTCGCCTCCTTCGAGGACCGCTACCCGCACCAGCTCTCCGGAGGCCAGCGCAAGCGCGTCGCGCTCGCCGCCACGTTCGTCAACGACCCCGAGATCCTGCTCATGGACGAGCCGTTCTCGGCGCTCGACGTCCAGACCAGGGCCCTGATGTCGGACGAGCTCCTTGAACTGTGGGAGGGGACGGGCGCCTCGGTCGTCTTCGTCACCCACGACCTGGAGGAGTCCATCGCGCTGGCCGACAAGGTCGTCGTCATGACCGCGGGCCCGGCCACCGTGAAGCAGGTCTTCGACATCGCCCTGCCGCGCCCCAGGAAGGTCGAGTCGGTGCGCCTGCTGCCCGAGTTCATCGAGATCTACCGCGAGATCTGGGAGTCCCTGGGCGAAGAGGTCCGCATCACGCGCGAGAGAGGTGCCGCCGATGTCGCCTGAAGCCGCAACCGTCGTGCCCGCCACCAAAACCGCCGAGCCGGGACGCGCCGTCACCAAGGCCCGCGCCGCCCGCCGGCGCAAGGTGCTGATCGGCAGCGCCCGGGTCCTGCTCCTCGTCGCCGTCCTCGGCCTCTGGGAGGTGGTCGCGCGCGCCGCGATCATCGACCCGTTCAACTTCTCGATGCCGTCGAAGATCTGGGATCAGATCTGGACGTGGACCACCCACGGCACGGCGCTCGGCTCGCTGGGCGAACAGGTCTGGTACACGCTCTACGAAGCGCTCGTCGGCTGGATCATCGGCGTGATCGCCGGTGTCGTCTTCGGCATCGCGCTCGGGCGCATCACCTTCCTCGCCGACATCCTCGGCCCGTACATCAAGGTCCTCAACTCCATCCCGAGGATCGTGCTCGCCCCGATCTTCGTGATCTGGTTCGGCCTCGGCCCGGCCTCCAAGGTCGCCTCCGCCGTCGTCCTGGTGTTCTTCCCGGTGTTCTTCAACGCCTTCCAGGGAGCCCGTGAGGTCGACCGGAACCTGGTCGCCAATGCGCGCATCCTCGGCGCCAGCGACCGCCGGGTGACGCTTCAGGTCGTCATCCCGTCCGCCACGTCATGGATCTTCACCAGCCTCCATGTGAGCTTCGGCTTCGCGCTGATCGGCGCCATCGTCGGCGAGTACATCGGCGCGACCAAGGGCGTCGGCCTGCTCGTCGCGCAGTCGCAGGGCACCTTCAACGCGGCCGGTGTGTACGCGGCGATGGTCATCCTCGCCGTCGTGGCCCTGCTGGCCGAGGGGCTGCTCACCTTTGCCGAGCGCCGCATCTTCCGCTGGAAGCCCGCGGATTCGGACAGCTGACCACCGCCGCTCGGCGCGAGTCACGAGCGCTTCCCCGTACCGCTCTCCGCGCCCTCCGCGCCCTCTGCGCCCTCCGCCTTTTCCACCCTCTCCCCCTTCTTCAGTCTCTTCACAAGGACGTGAACCACCATGCGCAACACCACGCGGCTCTGTGCCCTCGCAGCGACCGGCCTGCTCGCCCTCTCCTCGCTCACGGCGTGCGCCAACGACGCCGCCAGTACGAGCACCGGCTCCGGCAAGAAGGCGGACGCCAAGGGTGAGCACGTCAAGATCATGGTCGGTGGCCTGGACAAGGTCATCTACATGCCGGCGATGCTCACGGACCGGCTCGGCTACTTCAAGAGTGAGGGTTTGAATGTCCAACTTCTGAGTGAGCCCGCGGGTGTCCAGGCCGAGACGGCGCTCGTCTCCGGCCAGGTCCAGGGAGCCGTCGGCTTCTACGACCACACCCTCGACCTGCAGGTGAAGGGCAAGGCCGTCGAGTCAGTGGTGCAGTTCTCACGTGCCCCCGGAGAGGTGGAGATCGTCTCCAACAAGGCGTCCGGGGCCATCTCCTCGCCCAAGGACTTCAAGGGCAAGAAGCTCGGCATCACGGGTCTCGGCTCCTCGACGGACTTCCTCACGAAGTACCTGGCGGTCAAGAACGGCGTCCAGCCGAGCCAGTTCTCGCCCGTGGCCGTCGGCGCCGGCCCGACGTTCGTCTCCGCGCTCCAGAAGGGCGCCATCGACGGCGGCATGACGACGGACCCCACCGTCGCCACGATCCTGGACAAGAAGCTCGGCAAGGTCCTTGTCGACATGCGGACCCCGGAGGGCTCCCAGGAGGCGCTCGGCGGCCCGTACCCGTCGTCGAGCCTCTACATGCAGACCGACTGGGTCAACAGCCACAAGCCGACGGTCCAGAAGCTCGCCAACGCCTTCGTGAAGACGCTCAAGTGGATGTCCACGCACAGCGCCGACGAGATCGCGGCCAAGATGCCGGCCGACTACTCCCAGGGCGACAAGAAGCTGTACGCCGAGGCGATCAAGGCCACACTGCCGATGTTCACGACGGACGGCGTGATGCCCAAGAACGGTCCCGAGACTGTTGAGAGTGTGCTCAAGGCGTTCAACCCGAACATCAAGAACGCCAAGGTCGACCTGAGCAAGACCTACACCACCGAGTTCGTGGACAAGGCCGCCGGCTGACCACGCCAACTCGATGGACGTGGCTCAGGTGCGGGTCGCCCAGACATAACGGTGTTCCGGGCGGCCCGCATCGCCGTACTTGAGGGTCAGGCCGGCCCGACCGGTGCGTTCCAGGAGCTTCAGGTAGCGCTGGGCCGTCTGCCGGCTCAGCCCCGTACGGTCACCGACCTCCTGCGCGGAGAGCGGGCCCTCCGCTTCCACCAGAGCCCTGCGGACGAGCTCCGCCGTGCTCAGGGAGTGCCCCTTCGGGAGGTCCGGCTCGGTGTCGGCCGAGAGAGCGCCGAAGATCCGGTCGACCTGGGCCTGTTCGGCTTCGCCGCCGCCGTCCAGGGTGCGGCGCAGCCCCGCGTACGCCTCCAGCTTGGCTCGCAGACCCGCGAACGCGAACGGCTTGACCAGGTACTGCAGCGCCCCGAGCCGCATGGCGGCCTGCACCGTGGAGACGTCACGCGCCGCCGTCACCATGATCACGTCGGTCTGGTGGCCGCGGCGCCGGATCTCCTGAACGGTCGCCAGACCCGTCTCGTCCGGCAGGTAGTGGTCCATGAGGATCAGGTCGATCTGCGGCCGGGCCTCCACCTCGCGCAGGGCCTCGGCCGAGCTGTGTGCCTCGGCCACCACGCGGAACCCCGCCACCTTCTGCACGTAGGCCGCGTTCACGCGCGCGACGCGGATGTCGTCGTCCACGACCAGCACTTCGATCATCGCGGGTCCTCCTTCGTGGGGGTGGCCATGGCATCGGCCATGGTGTCGGCCGTGATGGTCGTGGGTGTTCCGGTGGCATCCTGCGCGAGGCCCGGGTCCGTGAGCGCCTCGGGCAGGACGACGGTGAACTCGGCGCCCCCGCCGTCCGGTTCGCCGACGTGCACGCTGCCGCCCTGCCGCTCCGCGAGCCGGCGCACGAGGGGCAGGCCGATGCCGCGCTTCCCGTGGGAGGGCAGCTTCTTGGTGGACCACCCCTCCGTGAAGATCAACTCCCGTCGGGCGGAGGGGATGCCGGGTCCCGTGTCGCGTACCCGCAGCTCCACCGTGTGGTCGTCGGTCGCCCGTACATCGACCTCCACGCGCGCGTGGGGGGTGCCCGCGACCGCGTCCACCGCGTTGTCGACCAGATTCCCGACGATCGTGACGAGTCCCCGCGGGTCGATCAACCGGTCGGGGAGGAGTGTCCTGTCGGAGATCCACAGGGCGACTCCGCGCTCCGCGGCCACCGTCGCCTTGCCGACCAGGAGCGCCGCGAGCAGCGGATCGTGCACCTTCTCGGTGACCTGTTCCGCGGTCGCCCTGTGGTCGCCCACCACCTCGCCGACGAACTCGACGGCGTCGTCGAACATCTCCAGTTCGAGCAGGCCGAGCAGCGTGTGCATGCGGTTGGCGTGCTCGTGGTCCTGGGCGCGCAGGGCGTCGATCAGGCCGCGCGTCGAGTCGAGCTCGCGGCCCAGCTGCTCCAGCTCGGTGCGGTCCCGGAGGGTGGCGACGGCGCCGCCGTCGTCCGTGGGCATGCGGTTGGCGATCAGGACGCGCTGTCCGCGGACGGTCACGAGATCCGTGCCCGTGGCCCGGCCCGCCAGCACATCGGTCGTACGACCCGGGCCCAGGGCGTCGTCGAGCGACTGCCCGATCACCTCGTCGCCGATGCCGAGGAGCCGGTGCGCCTCGTCGTTGAGCAGCCGGATCCGGCCGCTGCGGTCCAGCGCGACGACGCCTTCGCGAATGCCGTGCAACATGGCCTCGCGCTCCGACAGCAGCCCCGAAATATCAGAGAACGCCAGGTCACGGGTCTGCCGCTGGACCCGGCGCGAGATGAGGTAGGCGGCCAGCGCGCCCACCGCGAGGGCGCCGCCCGCGTATGCGAACAGACCCGGAATGGCATGGATGAGCCGCGCCCTGACGCTGTCGTACTCGATGCCCACGGAGACGGCCCCGACGATGTCGCCCTGTGCGTCGCGCAGGGGAACCTTCCCGCGCGCGGAGCGGCCCAGGGTGCCGCTGTCGATCTCCATGACCTCGTGGCCCGCGAGCGCCTCGCTGGGGTCCGTGGAGACGATCCTGCCGACCTCGCCCGGATCCGTGTGGGACCAGCGGACGCCTTCCTTGTTCATGATCACTACGTACTCGGCGCCACTGGCGCGGCGGATCCGCTCGGCCTCCCGCTGGACGGGACCGCCGACCGTGGGACGTGAATGACGCAGGTAATCGGCGATGCTCGGCTGGGCCGCGGTGGTCTGCGCGATGGCGAGGGCGCGGCGCATCGCCTGGTCGTCGAGCTGGTCGCTGAGCGGCGCGAGGAAGAGCCCCGTCGCGAGCACGGCCACCCCGGCGGCGATCGCCACCTGCATCAGCAGCACCTGCGCGAAGACGCGCCGCGGCAGGCCGAAGCGCAGCCGGCGCGTGGGGGGAGTGGGGCTCATACGAAGAACGGTAAGGGGGCGAGCGGGCTACGCCGTAGCGGATGTGGCGGGTATCTCGCGACCTGGGACGCGCCTCGTTCGCGGTGCTGGGGGTGCCGCGAGTGCGCCGTTGCGGGGCGCGCCCCGCCGGGTCAGCCGCTCGCGCTGAGCGGGCCGGTGACGACGGGCGCGGTCTCGTCCACCGCGAGTACGTCCATGCGCGCCGGAGTGCCCAGCGCGGCACCGCAGCTTTCGGGGCGGGGCGGCTGCGAAGCGCTCTGCGCGACCGTGACGTTCCAGCGGCGGCCGTCGGCGTGGGCGACGGTCACCTCCCAGAGCGGAGCCACGGGTCCATGCACCACGTCCTTGGTGCCGACGACACTCAGCACTCCTGCGTCATCGATTCCCGCAGACGTGCGCACGGCGAGCTCGGCGGCCTGCCCGGGCCGCTCCCACGCGGAGTTGCCGCGGCACCCCTCGGTGGTGATCCGGCCGGCCCGTACCGCGTCGAGGGTGTCCCTGACGTGCGAGGCGTCGGCACGACCGTACGCGTACCCGTAGGGCAGGACGAGGAGCGTGGGGGAGAAGCGGTGGCCGCCGAGGTGGGTGACCTCCCAGATGCCGTCCTGTCCGGACGCGGCGAGGTCGGCGGCCAGAGGCCGTCCCAGCAGGGCGCAGCAGCGGTCGCGCTTGCCGTTGGTGCAGACGAGGGCGAGCGGCGCGCCCTCGTGCGGCGCACCGAAGCCGCGGTGATCACCCGCTCCGAGGGCGGCGAAGTCGAGTGCGAGCAAGTTCTGCGGGGACTCGGTCGTGGTGCCGCGCAGCCAAGTGTTTCCCGGGATGGTGTGGGCCACGTACACATGGCGCCTCATGGTGGCGTGGAAGTCCGCGTGCCGGCCCGGGCGCCTGATGAGGGCTACGCGTACGCCGGTCCCCTCCGTGGCCGCCTCCAGGGCCCTGCCGAGCTCCGGGTCCAGATGGCTGGACGTCAGCGCCTTCACGCCCCAGGGGCCCGGCTGCTCGATCAGCAGCCAGGTACTCGCGGTGGCGGCGGTCCCCGCGAGAGGTTCGGTCAGATCCTGCGAGGCGGTCGTACACGTACTCACGTAGGGGAGCCTAACCTCACTCGGCCGGCGGTGGGGCGTCGGGCGCGGGCAGCGGCTGAGGCGGGCGCAGTCCCACGTACTGTCCGCTCGGCCGCATCCGCAGCGGGCGCTCGCCGTACTCCTCCAGGGCGTGCGCGATCCAGCCCGCCGTCCGGGCCACCGCGAACACGGTCTCGCCGGCCTCGGCGGGCATGCCGCACGAGACGGTGAAGACCGCGAGAGCGAGGTCCACATTGGCGTGGAGGTCGGTGTGGCGGGCGGTCGTCGTCACGACGTCACGAGCCGCGGCGAGCGCCGGGTGGACCTGCGGGATCTCTTCCAGGAGGGCGAACAGGGCCTCGGCGCGCGGGTCCTCGCCCTTGTACAGGCGGTGTCCGAGGCCCGGGACGCGGCGCCCGGCACGCAGCTCGTCCGCCACCACGGGGGCCGCGCTGCCGCGGTCGAGGACTTCGAGGAGCATGCGGTGCGCGAGTCCGCTGGCGGCGCCGTGGAGCGGCCCCTCCAGGACGCCCAGGCCCGCGGACACCGCCGCGTACGCGTGCGCGCGCGCCGACGCGGCGACCCGGACGGCGAGCGTCGACGCGGCGAGGTCGTGGTCGACGAGGAGCCCAAGTGCCGTGTCGAGTACGTGCAGTGACGGATCGTCGGGTTCGCGTCCGGAGAGGCGACCCCACAGGCGCTGTGCGAGCGGTCCGCCGTCGCGGTGCGTGTGCCGTACGGGCGGCAGGGCGGCTACCAGTGTCGGGATGAGAGTGCGGGCCGTGCCGAGTACGGCCTCTTCGGAGAGGTCGAAGCGCAGCGGATCGGCGACGGCGGCGGCGACCGTGGCGACCCGCAGACGGTCGACGGGGCTGCTGTGTTCCGGCAGGGCCCCCACGGCACGCCGGGCCGCTGCGAGCGACTGCCGAGGAGCGGTGAACCGGACCCCCGGCCGCAGCACCCCGGTCCACAGCCACTCGGCGACCTCTTCGTAGCTGTGGTGCGCGGCGAGTTCGGCCGCGTCGACCCCGCGGAAGTAGTAGCGGTCCTCGTCGATCAACGTGATGCGGGTGCGCACCGAGAGCTCGCCAGGGGCCGAACCGGCCGTGGGTTCCCGCTTGTTGCGCTGCGCGAGCGCCTCCACCTCGGCCGCGTCGAACGTGCTGCCGCGCGAGCCCGGCGCCGCGCGGCGGCTGCTGAGCTGGCCGCGGCTCACGTACGCGTACACGGTCTCGAGCTTCACGCCCAGCAGTTCGGCCGTCTCCTTGGTGCTGAGCCGCCGGGCTTCCCGCGCGGGTGCGGGTTCGTGATCCGTCATGCGCGCCACCGTATATCCGCATCGCTTGTATTGATTCAATCAATATTGACAGACATTGAGTCAAGCATGGACAGTCGAATCAAGTCCAGGGAGGAAACATGCCGATCAACGGGACCACGGCCGCCCCTGTCGACGTACCGCGGGGACTCGCGGGCGTCGTCGTCACCGACACCGAATTGGGTGACGTCAGAGGGCGTGAGGGCGTTTACCACTACCGCCAGTACTCGGCCGTCGAGCTCGCGCAGACCCGCAGCTTCGAGGACGTATGGCACCTGATGATCCACGGAGAGCTGCCTGACGCGGCGCAGTCCGCGGCCTTCGCCACGCGTACTGCCGCTCTGCGCAGGCTGCCCGACGACGTGCGGGCCGCGCTGCCCGTGATCGCCCGCGCCGGAGCGCTCTCCGGCCCGCTCGCCGGGCTGCGCAGCGCTCTGTCGCTCTTCGGTGCCTCGCAGGGCTTCCGCCCCGTGTACGACATCGACGACGGGCGAAGGCGCGACGACGCACTGGCCGCCGCGGCGGTCGTGCCGACGCTGCTCACGGCGCTGCACCGGCTGGGCGACGGGCTCGAACCGGTCGAGCCGCGCGACGACCTGTCGTACGCGGCCAACTACCTCTACATGCTCACGGGTTCGGAGCCGGAGCCCGCTCACGCCCGTGCCATCGAGCAGTACCTGATCTCCACCATTGATCACGGATTCAATGCATCAACGTTCACGGCGAGGGTCATCACATCGACCGGTGCCGATGTCGCGGCCTGTCTCGTCGGCGCCGTGGGGGCGCTCTCCGGGCCGCTGCACGGCGGTGCCCCGAGCCGCGCACTCGACACGCTCGACGCGATCGGCACGCCGGACCGGATCGACGGGTGGATCCGCGAGCGGGTCCTCGCGGGTGACCGGATCATGGGCTTCGGTCACCCCGTCTACCGCACGGAGGACCCGCGCTCGCGGATGCTGCGGGGCATCGCCGAGGGGTTCGGCGGGCCGATGGTGGAGTTCGCCGTCGAGGTCGAGCGCCACGTGGAGTCGATCCTCGCGGAGCTGAAGCCCGGGCGGGAACTTCACACGAACGTGGAGTTCTACGCGGGCGTGGTCATGGAGCTGTGCGGGTTGCCGCGCACGATGTTCACCCCCACGTTCGCCGCCGCACGGGTGGTGGGGTGGAGTGCCAACATCCTTGAGCAGGCGAGGGACTCAAAGATCATCCGCCCGGCGGCGCGGTATGTGGGACCGGCGGCTCCGGTGCCGGTGCCTAGGGTGGCTTGATGGGGGAGCCGCGGCGATCAGCGCCGCCGCGGTTACCGTGAATGGCGCCCGTCGCCTGGGGGGTGCCCAGGGCCACGGACGGCGGGCGTCTATGCGTCGGGGATGTCTCTCTTTGCGCGCACCAACGTATCCCGGCTCACGATCACGATGCGTTCGTAATCGGCGCGGGAGGCGTCGGGTGGAAGCTGCTCATCGAGCTGTGCGGTGGCTTCGGTGCCGATCACCGCGAAGTTCCCGTCGCTCAACTCGAAGACATCCGGGCAAGACTGGCCTGAGGTGCTCCCTCGCTGCTGGGGGGAGTCGCCGATGCGGCGGACGATCTTCAAGGCGGCGGGTCCGTTCTGGGGGCTGGACATGGAGACGCACCCCCATTTAAACGTTTGAACGCAGGGAATCGGGGCAACGCGCGCCTCACGGTAGAGGCACGTCCCCTTGCCTAACAAGCGGGACGTCAACTACCTGACCAGTGAGACGCTGGCCCCGCCGGGATGTTCGGGAGCGTTCCACCCCCCTGAACTGCCCTTACTCTGTTGGCGGTTCGCCTATGACCCACCATTCGTCGGATTCTGAATCCTCGAGATCTTGCAGAAGCCGATCCACCATTTGGCCCAGCCTGGCTTCGTCCGAACCGTCGAGCAAGCTGGCTCGGTGTGGGCGTGTGGCGCTCCAGTAGTCCCTGAATATGGAGTTCTGGGCGATAAGACGTAGATGGCCGTGAAGTTCCTCCCACTCCATGACGCCTGTTCGCCAGAGATTGAGCGTATTCACGTACAGGGCATTGGCGAACAGGAACTGACGCTGGACCCGTGGCGACACAGGAGGGTCGTATGTGTCGAGCACTGCAGCCAGGTCTGGATCGTCCATCGCTTTGCTCAGCAGGTCGAAGTGCATCCGTTGTTGATGAGCCAACGTTGCTTGACGATAGCGTTCGGAGAGTTCGGCCCGGGCTGTCCGTGCCGATTTGGTCTGGTGATGCAATGCAACTGCAGCGGCAACCAAGCCTGCCGCGCAGGTGACACCCACTGTCGCCGCGGCGCTGCAGCGTCGTACCTCAGAACTCTGTGTGGCCATGTCAACCCCCGAATCGGGCGACCGTCCGCCGGTCGTCGGGTGCGGGGCGACGGGAAAGGACCGGCGAGCGGTGGGCGGCGCGCTTACCGCCCCCCAGGGTGCCGAGCGGCTCTGGTCGGCGGGGGGCGGAGAGGAGGCACGCGGAGGGAAGCACGGGTCGCTCGTCCGGGTGCCATGCCTGTCGTGTGCCCAGCCCGCGACGCTAACAATCGTTCACTTCGCGGTGATTCTACGCGCTCGTATCCTGGGGCGGTATTCATTCGTCGTAAGAACGCCGGTATGCGCGTCGGTATGAGACCGGCGTGCGCGTCGGCGTGAGAGAGGTCGCGCGTTGAGTCAGCCGAGGCAGGAGCTTGCGCAGCAGATCCCGGTCGTCGTCCTCGCCGGGTTCCTGGGCTCCGGCAAGACCACCCTGCTGAACCATCTGCTGCACCACGGCGGCGGCACGCGGATCGGCGCCGTCGTCAACGACTTCGGCTCCATCGAGATCGACGCCATGGCCGTCGCCGGGCAGCTCGGCGACTCCACCGTCTCCCTCGGCAACGGGTGCCTGTGCTGCGCCGTCGACGCGAGCGAGCTCGACGAGTACCTGGACCGGCTCACCCGGCCGCCGGCCCGCAATGGCATCGATGGCGTCGATGGCATTGATGTGATCGTGATCGAGGCGAGCGGGCTCGCCGAGCCGCAGGAGCTCGTGCGCATGGTGCTCGCCAGCGAGAATCCGCGGATCGTGTACGGCGGTCTGGTCGAGGTCGTCGACGCCGTCGAGTTCGACGCGACGCGGGAACAGCACCCCGAGCTCGACCGGCATCTGGCCATCGCCGACCTCGTGGTGGTCAACAAGGCCGACCGGATCCCGGAGGCAGAGCACCGACGCGTCCTGGAGCGCGTACGCGGGCTGGCGGGAGGCGCGGCAGTCGTTCCCGCGACGTACGCGCGCGTGGACCCCGAGTTCCTCTTCGACTGCCGGCCGACGCGCGAGCGGATCGGCCAGCTGTCGTTCGACGACCTCCACCGGCACGACGGAGACGGTCCCGACGGCGACGAGCAGCACGACGGACATCTGCACTCCGCCTACGACAGCGTCTCCGTCGAGTCCGAAGTGCCGCTCGATCCCGGTCGGCTGATGGCTTTCCTCGACATCAGGCCCGAAGGGCTCTATCGCATCAAGGGGTACGTCGACTTCGGTGCGGCCGACGCGCGCAACAAGTACACCGTGCACGCCGTCGGGCGGTTCCTGCGGTTCTCGCCGGAGCCCTGGGCTCCAGGGGAGCCGCGCCTCAGCCGGCTCGTCCTCATCGGCGCCGGGATCGACGCCCCGCGGCTGAGCAAGGAACTGACCGCCTGCGCCCAGGACGCCCCGCACACCTATGCCGACGAGCACAGCATGTGGGGCGTCCTGAGATACGTACAGGAGCCGAGCGACGCGGAGAGCGACGCGGGCTAGACCGGTCCCGCCACCACTGAGACCGTCTTCGCGAGCGAGACGCCCGAGCCGTCGCGGCGCGGGTCGACCTCGGGCAGCTCGGCCGGGGTGCCGTTCTTCTGCGCCGCGCGGGCCGGTGTCGGGCCCGCCCAGCCCAGGCTCAGGCAGTCCTCGCCCTTCAGGAAGCGCTGACAGCGCACGCCGCCCGTGGCGCGCCCCTTGCGCGGGTACTGGTCGAACGGAGTGAGCTTCGCGGTCGTCTGGACGGAGTCGTCGAGCGTGCCGCGCGACCCGGCCACCGTGAAGACGATCGCGTCGACAGCCGGATCGACGGCGGTGAACGAGATCACCTTGGCGCCGTCGGTCAGCTTGATGCCCGCCATGCCGCCCGCGGCCCGGCCCTGCGGACGTACCTGCGAGGCCTGGTAGCGGAGCAGCTGCGCGTCGTCCGTGATGAAGACGAGGTCCTCCTCGCCGGTGCGCAGCTCCACGGCGCCGACGATGCGGTCACCGTCCTTCAGGCCGATGACCTCCAACTCGTCCTTGTTGGCCGGGTAGTCGGGCACGACGCGCTTGACCACGCCCTGCTCGGTGCCGATCGCGAGGCCGGGGGAGGACTCGTCGAGGGTGGTCAGACAGACCACCTTCTCGTCCGCCTCCAGGGACGACAGGAACTCCGTGACAGGCGCGCCCCCGGAGAGGTTCGGCGCCGAGGCCGTCTCCGGGAGCTGCGGCACGTCGATGACGTTGAGCCGCAGCAGGCGCCCCGCGGACGTGATCGCCCCGATCTCGCCGCGTGCCGTCGCCGGCACCGCGGAGACGATCACGTCGTGCTTGGTGCGCCTGTCGTCCTCGTCGCCCCCGAACGGTTCGGCGTTCGCCGTGCGCGCGAGGAGGCCCGTGGACGACAGGAGCACGCGGCACGGGTCGTCGGCGACCTGCAGGGGCACAGCGGCGACCGTCGTGCCCGCCGACTCCAGGAGGACGGTGCGGCGCTCGGTGCCGAACTTCTTGGCCACCGCCGCCAGTTCGGCCGAGACGAGCTTGCGCAGCTCGGCGTCGGAGTCGAGGATCCCGGTCAGCTCGTCGATCTCGCCGTTGAGCCGGTCGCGCTCCGTCTCCAGCTCGATGCGGTCGAACCTGGTGAGGCGGCGCAGCGGCGTGTCCAGGATGTACTGCGTCTGGATCTCGCTCAGCGAGAAGCGCTCCATCAGGCGCTCCTTCGCCTGTGCGGAGTTGTCGCTGGAGCGGATGAGGCGGATGACCTCGTCGATGTCCACCAGGGCGACGAGGAGGCCCTCGACCAGGTGCAGCCGGTCCTGCTTCTTCGTACGGCGGAACTCGCTGCGGCGGCGCACGACCTCGAAGCGGTGGTCGAGATAGACCTCCAGGAGCTCCTTGAGGCCGAGGGTCAGGGGCTGGCCGTCGACCAGCGCCACATTGTTGATACCGAAGGACTCCTCCATCGGCGTCAGCTTGTAGAGCTGCTCGAGGACGGCCTCCGGCACGAAGCCGTTCTTGATCTCGATGACCAGGCGCAGGCCGTGCTGGCGGTCGGTGAGGTCCTTGACGTCCGCGATGCCCTGGAGCTTCTTCGAGCCGACCAGGTCTTTGATCTTCGAGATGACCTTCTCGGGGCCCACCGCGAAGGGCAGTTCGGTGACGACGAGGCCCTTGCGGCGCGCCGTCACGTCCTCCACGGAGACCGTGGCGCGGATCTTGAAGGTGCCGCGGCCCGACTCGTAGGCGTCCTTGATGCCGGACAGACCGACGATCCGGCCGCCCGTCGGCAGGTCGGGGCCCGGGACGAACTTCATGAGCGTCTCGAGGTCGGCGCCCGGGTGCCTGATCAGGTGGCGCGCGGCGGCGATGACCTCGCCGAGGTTGTGCGGCGGCATGTTCGTCGCCATACCGACGGCGATGCCGGACGCGCCGTTGACCAGGAGGTTCGGATAGGCGGCCGGCAGGACGGCGGGCTCCTGCTCCTGGCCGTCGTAGTTCGGCCCGAAGTCGACCGTGTTCTCGTCGATCGACTCCGTCATCAGCGACGTCGCCGGGGCCATCCGGCACTCGGTGTACCGCATGGCGGCCGGCGGATCGTCGTTCCCCAGGGAGCCGAAGTTCCCGTGGCCGTCGACCAGAGGGAGGCGCATCGAGAACGGCTGGGCGAGCCGCACCAGGGCGTCGTAGATCGACGCGTCTCCGTGCGGGTGCAACTTACCCATGACCTCGCCGACGACGCGGGCACACTTCACGTAGCCGCGGTCGGGGCGCAGGCCCATCTCGTTCATCTGGTAAACGATGCGCCGGTGCACGGGCTTCATGCCGTCACGGGCGTCCGGCAGGGCCCGGGAGTAGATCACCGAGTACGCGTACTCGAGGAAGGAGCCCTGCATTTCGTCGACAACGTCGATGTCGAGGATCCGCTCCTCGAAGTCGTCGGGAGGCGGGGTCTTCGTGCTGCGGCGGGCCATCGCTGCTGCGGCTCCTTCACAGATGCTGCCGGGGCATGTACGAGAATCTGACGCGCACCATTGTGGACCGCCCCACTGACAACGCCGACCGCGACCCGTCCATAGGGCGTTCGGTGCTCGCTCTGGGCGTACCCAGTGCGGGAACTTCGCCAGGCGTCAGAACGCTTGCATACAGTGGCAGAACTGGCAGCACATCTGCAGTTTCCGCGATAGTTCAGCGATCGAAGGGACGTACATGCCCATGGGTCACACGGCCACCGCCGAGGCCGGCTCCGGCGGCCTGACAGCGACCGAGCACCGCCTCGCCAACGGCCTGCGCGTGGTGCTTTCCGAGGACCACCTGACCCCGGTCGCAGCCGTCTGCCTCTGGTACGACGTCGGCTCGCGCCACGAGGTCAAGGGCCGCACGGGCCTGGCTCATCTCTTCGAGCACCTGATGTTCCAGGGCTCGAAGCAGGTCCACGGGAACGGGCACTTCGAGCTGGTGCAGGGCGCCGGCGGCTCGCTGAACGGGACGACGAGTTTCGAGCGCACCAACTACTTCGAGACCATGCCGGCCCACCAGCTGGAGCTCGCGCTCTGGCTGGAGGCCGACCGGATGGGCTCCCTCCTCGCCGCGCTCGACGAGGAGTCGATGGAGAACCAGCGCGACGTCGTCAAGAACGAGCGCCGCCAGCGCTACGACAACGTTCCGTACGGGACCGCGTTCGAGAAGTTGACCGCCCTCGTCTACCCGGAGGGCCACCCGTACCACCACACGCCCATCGGCTCCATGGCCGACCTGGACGCGGCCACCCTGGAGGACGCGCGGAACTTCTTCCGTACGTACTACGCCCCGAACAACGCCGTGCTCTCGGTCGTCGGGGACATCGACCCCGAGCAGACGCTGGCCTGGGTCGAGAAGTACTTCGGCTCCATCCCGCGCCACGAGGGCAAGCAGCCCCCGCGCGACGGCGCCCTGTCCGACCTGATCGGTGCGGGCGTGCGCGAGGTCATCGAGGAGGAGGTCCCGGCGCGCGCGCTGATGGCCGCCTACCGGCTGCCGCAGGACGGTACGCGCGCGTGCGACGCGGCCGACCTGGCCCTGACGGTCCTCGGCGGCGGTGAGTCGTCCCGGATCTACAACCGTCTCGTACGGCGCGACCAGACCGCCGTCGCCGCCGGGTTCGGTCTTCTGCGGCTCGCGGGGGCGCCCTCCGTGGGCTGGCTGGACGTGAAGACGTCCGCCGACGTCGAGGTCCCGGTCATCGAGGAGGCCGTCGACGAGGAGCTCGCGCGGTTCGCCGCCGACGGGCCCACCCCGGAGGAAATGGAGCGCGCCCAGGCCCAGTTGGAGCGCGAGTGGCTCGATCGGCTCGGCACGGTCTCGGGCCGCGCCGACGAACTGTGCAGGTTCGCCGTCCTGTTCGGCGACCCGCAGCTCGCCCTGACCGCCGTCCAGCGCGTCCTCGACGTCACCGCCGAGGAGGTCCAGGAGGTGGCCGAGGCCCACCTGCGTCCCGACAACCGCGCGGTGCTCGTTTACGAGCCCACGGCCTCTGAAGAGGCCGACGAGACCGCCGAAGCGTCCCAGGCGGACGAAGCCGCGGACGAGACCGTCGGCGAGACCGCAGACGCCGTCGAGACCGCAGACAAGGAGGCCGGCAAGTGACCGAGCTCGCGACCATGGACTTCCACCCGCAGCCCCAGGCCGGCACGGCCAGGCCGTGGGCCTTCCCCGCGCCCGAGCGCGGCACCCTCGACAACGGCCTGACGGTGCTGCGCTGCCACCGCCCGGGCCAGCAGGTCGTCGCGGTGGAGATCAACCTCGAAGCGCCCCTGGAGGCCGAGCCCGCCGGGCTCGACGGCGTCGCCACCATCATGGCGAGGGCCTTCTCCGAGGGCACCGACAAGCTGCCCGCCGAGGAGTTCGCCGCCGAGCTGGAGCGCTGCGGCGCGACGCTCGACGCGCACGCCGACCACCCCGGTGTACGGGTCTCCCTGGAGGTGCCCGTCTCCCGCCTGCCGAAGGCGCTCGGCCTGCTCGCCGACGCCCTCAGGGCGCCCGCGTTCGCGGACAGCGAGATCGAACGCCTGGTGCGCAACCGCCTCGACGAGATCCCGCACGAGACGGCGAACCCGGGCCGCCGCGCCGCCAAGGAACTCTCGAAGCAGCTCTTCCCGGCCACCGCGCGCATGTCCCGCCCGCGCCAGGGCACCGAGGAGACCGTCACGGCCATCGACGCGGCGGCCGTACGTGACTTCTACGACCGGTACGTGCGTCCCGCCACGGCCACCGCGGTCGTCGTGGGCGACTTGGCGGGCATCGACCTCGACGCCCTCCTCGCGGACACGCTGGGCGCCTGGACGGGGAACACGGCCGAGCCGCGCCCCGTACCGCCCGTGACGGCCGACGACACCGGCAGGGTCGTCATCGTCGACCGGCCGGGCGCGGTGCAGACACAGCTCCTGATCGGCCGGATCGGCGCGGACAAGCACGATCGGGTGTGGCCGGCGCAGGTGCTCGGCACGTACTGCCTCGGCGGCACCCTCACCTCCCGACTGGACCGCGTCCTGCGCGAGGAGAAGGGATACACCTACGGCGTGCGCTCGTTCGCCCAGGTGTTGCGCTCGGCGCCGGACGGGACGGGCGCCGCGATGCTCGCCATCAGCGGCTCCGTGGACACGCCGAACACGGGTCCAGCGCTCGACGATCTCTGGAAGGTGCTGCGCACGCTCGCGGCGGAGGGCCTCACCGACGCCGAACGGGACGTGGCCGTACAGAACTTGGTGGGCGTCGCCCCGCTCAAGTTCGAGACCGCCGCGGCCGTCGCGGGGACGCTCGCCGACCAGGTCGAGCAGCACCTGCCGGACGACTTCCAGGCGGAGGTGTACCGGCGGCTCGCCGCGACGGGCACGGTGGAGGCCACCGCGGCCGTCGTGAACGCCTTCCCGATGGACCGTCTGGTGACGGTGCTCGTCGGTGACGCCGCGCAGATCGAGGAGCCCGTCAGGGCCCTCGGCATCGGAGAGGTGACCGTCGTCACGGGCTGACCGTGACCGGTGTGCAACGAGGGGCCCCGGTGGGCGAGATGACCATCGGGGCCCCTGTTTGTCCGAATTGAACCAGTGGTTGCCTGTCTGCCCTGTGGCATGCGCTACAAAAGCCCGGTTCGGTTTGTTGATTGAAAGTTGCCCCGCTTAGCGTCGGTCCGGCTGTCCGCCAGATGTACGCCGCGCCCGTGGCACCGGACAGTCATCGCCGAGTCCCCCAAGGCGCGAGCCGGGGGAGCCGGGGACCCACCGTCCCTGGGGTGAATCGGACGCCCTTCCCTGAAGGGGCCCGTAGGAGACCTTCCTGCTCCGAACCCGTCAGCTAACCCGGTAGGCGAGAAGGAAGGAAAGGATCAGCCACCCCATGGCGTTCACCCGTGCCACCGGGAAGCACCGTCGCCCGAGCCGTCTCACGCGCACCACCGCGCAGGTCGCCGGCGTCGCCGCGCTCACGACGACCGGTGTCATCGGAGGCCTCGCCGCCCCCGCCCTCGCCGCCGACGCGTCGCTCGAGCAGACCGGCCTGAGCAGGGCCATCTCCATCGGTGACTCCCTCGCGCAGAAGATCGACGAGCAGGCCGCTGCCCAGCAGCAGGCCGCCGACGAGGCCGCCGCGAAGGAGAAGGCGGAGGCCGCGGCCAAGAAGAAGGCCGAGGAGGACCGGCGCAAGGCGGCCGCCAAGGCCAAGGCCGAGCGCGAGGCCAAGGAGCGTGCCGCCCGTGCGGCCGAGCGCAAGCGCCTGAACGCCTTCGTCATGCCCGTCACCGGCTCGTACGTGTCGACCGCGTACAAGGCCAGCAGTGGTCTGTGGTCCTCCGGCAGCCACACCGGCATCGACTTCCACGCCGCCAGCGGCACCTCGGTCCACGCGGTGGGCGCGGGCACGGTCGTGGAGGCCGGCTGGGGCGGCGCCTACGGCAACAACATCGTCATCAAGATGAACGACGGTACATACACGCAGTACGGCCACCTGTCGTCCATCGGTGTCTCCGTCGGTCAGACGGTCACCCCGGGGCAGCAGATAGGCCTCTCCGGAGCGACCGGCAACGTCACGGGCCCGCACCTCCACTTCGAGGCGCGCACGAGCCCCGAGTACGGCTCGGACATCGACCCCGTCGCGTACCTGCGCTCCCACGGCGTGAACGTCTGACCTTCGCCGCGTACCCCCCGCGAAGACGCACCGAATGCCCCGGCTCACCGAGCCGGGGCATTCGTCGTTCCCCGGAACCGCTTGTTCGCGGCCCGCTTGTTCCTGACGCCGGTGTCCAAAAAATATCCATGGATTACGGCCTGCCGTCGGAAATTCGCGCCCGCTGGAATAGAGTCGCTGGACAGGCGAGCTGAACAGACGTCCATCGCGCTGTACGGGTGACTATCGACCGCGTTTCGCGGGGATTAAGGCGGAGGTCGGGGCATGCGCATTCCGGCGCACTCGGTATGCACGGCGATCCGCGACGACATCGTCTCCGGTGTCTACGAGCGCGGCGGCAGACTCACCGAGGAGGTGCTCGCCCGCCGCTACGGCGTCTCGCGCGTCCCCGTGCGCGAGGCGTTGCGCACCCTGGAGGCCGAGGGCTTCGTCGTCACCCGCAGGCACGCGGGTGCCTGCGTCGCCGAACCCTCCGCGCAGGAGGCGGCGGACCAGCTGGAGATCCGCATGCTCCTCGAACCGCTTGCGGCGGCCCGCGCCGCGCAGCGCCGCACCGAGGCGCACCTGAAGGTCCTGCGGGGCCTGGTCAGGCTCGGCCAGGAGCGCTCCAGGCGAGGTCAGAGCGAGGATCTGCGCTCGCTGGGCGGCTGGTTCCACGAGACGCTGGCGCAGGCGTCCGGCAGCCCGGGGCTGACCACGATGCTCACGCAGCTCCGCCACAAGATCGCGTGGATGTACACCGTGGAGCAGCCCGCGCGGCCCGCCGACTCCTGGGCCGAGCACGGGGCGATCGTTGACGCCGTGGCGCGCGGTGACGTGGAGCGCGCGCGGGCGCTCACGGCGCAGCACACGGAGCGCGCCGCGGCCGCTCACCGCTTGCGCGCCCCCCGTCCGGGTGGCCGTGTGAGGACTTCGCAACATCCCGTCAACACAGTGGGTCTTCAGCATTAACCGAGGCGCCGTATACAAAGAGGGCGGCTCATTTCCAAGGGCTCTATTTCCGCTGCCCAGAATTCTGGGAACAGGGCCGCAGAAAGCAAAAGGGTCTGCTCGGAAAATCCGAACAGACCCTTTATTCGGCGCGATCTTCCGTGAGCAGGAGATGGCGCCCGAGACATCGAGAGACCCGGTACCGGGGCCCGTGCTAGACGGTCTCGGGAAGCTCCTCGAGCCCCTCGGCGACCAGCTTGGCCAGACGGTCGAGCGCGATGTCCGCACCCTCGACGTCGGAGGCCAGGACGATCTCCTCGCCGCCGCCGGCGCCGAGGCCGAGCACCGCGAGCATGGAGGCGGCGTTGACGGGGGTGCCGTCGATCTTGGCGATCGTCACGGGGACACCGGCCGCCGTGGCCGCGCGGACGAAGATGGAGGCGGGGCGGGCGTGGAGGCCCTCGGCCCAGCCGACGTTGACGCGGCGCTCAGCCATGTGATGCTGCCCTTCAGGATTCTCACGGTTGTCTAGACCAGTCTCCCACATCGGTGGACGTGCCCGATGTGGGTCCTACGTATCGCCCGCACACGCCCGTCGGCCCTCATAGCGTGCCTTCGGCCCGCTCGCGCCGCGACCCGTACGACCGTCACCGCCGCGCCGTACGCTGGCCCCATGCAGACCCCGTCGGACCGGCACGCATACCCCGCCCACTGGGAAGCAGACGTGGTGCTGCGCGACGGCGGCACCGCGCGCATCAGGCCCATCACCATCGACGACGCCGAGCGGCTCACGAGCTACTACGAGCAGGTTTCCGACGAGTCGAAGTACTACCGCTTCTTCGCGCCGTACCCGCGCTTGTCCGCCAAGGACGTCCACCGCTTCACCCATCACGACTACGTGGACCGGGTGGGCCTCGCGGCCACGGTGGGCGGCGAGTTCATCGCGACCGTCCGCTACGACCGCATCAACGCCCAGGGAATGCCCGCCTCTGCCCCCGCCGACGAGGCCGAGGTCGCCTTCCTCGTGCAGGACGCCCACCAGGGCCGGGGCGTCGCCTCCGCTCTCCTGGAGCACATCGCCGCCGTCGCCCGCGAGCGCGGGATCCGCCGCTTCGCCGCCGAGGTGCTGCCCGCCAACACCAAGATGATCAAGGTGTTCACGGACGCCGGATACACCCAGAAGCGCCACTTCGAGGACGGCGTCGTCCGCCTGGAGTTCGACCTCGAACCCACCGAGGCCTCGCTCGCCGTGCAGCGCGCCCGCGAGCAGCGCGCCGAGGCCCGCTCGGTGCACCGGCTCCTCGCCCCCGGCTCCGTCGCCGTCGTCGGGGTGGGCCGCACGCCCGGCGGAGTCGGCCGCAGCGTCCTCGACAACCTCCGCGACGCCGGCTTCACCGGTCGCCTCCACGCCGTGAACAGGGAGTTCCCCGACGATCTGCGCGACCTGGACGGCGTCCCCGCCCACCGCTCCGTCCACGACATCGACGCCGCCGAGCCCGTCGACCTCGCCGTCGTCGCGGTCCCCGCGGAGCAGGTCCCCGAAGTCGTCGCCGAATGCGGCGAGCGCGGTGTGCAGGGGATCGTCGTGGTCTCCGCCGGATACGCCGAGTCCGGCAGCGAGGGCCGCGCCCGCCAGCGCGAACTGGTGCGCCAGGCCCGCTCGTACGGCATGCGCCTGATCGGGCCGAACGCCTTCGGCGTCATCAACACCTCGCCCGAGGTGCGGCTCAACGCGTCGCTCGCGCCCGAGATGCCGCGCGCGGGCCGGATGGGGCTGTTCGCCCAGTCCGGAGCCATCGGCATCGCGCTGCTCGCCCGCCTCCAGCGGCGCGGCGGCGGCGTGACCGGAGTGACGGGTGTGTCCACGTTCGTCTCCGCCGGCAACCGCGCGGACGTGTCGGGGAACGACGTACTCCAGTACTGGTACGACGACCCGGACACGGACGTCGCCCTGATGTACCTCGAAACCATCGGCAACCCGCGCAAGTTCACCCGCCTCGCCCGCCGCACGGCCGCCGCGAAGCCCCTCGTCGTGGTGCAGGGCGCCCGGCACAGCGGCATCGCGCCCCTCGGCCACGCCGTCCGCGCCACGCGCCTGCCCTACGCCACCGTCTCCGCTCTGCTGCGCCAGGCGGGTGTCATCCGCGTGGAGACCATCACCGAACTCGTCGACACCGGCCTCCTGCTGGCCCGCCAGCCTCTCCCGCAGGGCCCCCGCGTGGCGATCCTCGGGAACTCGGAGTCGCTCGGCCTCCTCACGTACGACGTCTGCCTCGCCGAGGGCCTGCGGCCGAAGCCGCCGCGGGACCTGACGACCGCGGCGTCCGCCGAGGACTTCCACGCGGCGCTCACCGAGGCGCTCGCGGACGACAAGTGCGACGCGGTCGTCGTCACGGCCATGCCCGCGGTGGGGGAGTCGACCGCCGAGGACGCGGCGCTCGCCGAGGCACTCAGCTCGGCCGCCGCCGGCACCCCCACCAAGCCGGTCCTGGTCGTGCACGTCGAGCTCGGCGGACTCGCCGAGGCGCTCTCCGCGGCCTCCAGCACCGGCCCCCGCGCGCTCGCCAGGACCCCCGGCGGCCCCCCGGCCGGACGCCCGCCCGCGGACGAGCCCGCGCCCACGCCCGCGCTCATCCCCGCCTACCCCGCCGCCGAGCGCGCCGTCCGCGCCCTCTCCGAAGCCGTCAAGTACGCCCAGTGGCGGCGCGACGCGGCGGAGCCCGGCAAGGTCCCCGAGTACGAGGACATCGACGAGACGGGCGCCGCCGAGCTCATCACCGCGCTCCTCGCGAAGGACGAGGACCCGCGCGGCACCGAGCTCGCCCCGCAGGACGCCCGCACCCTCCTCGCCCGCTACGGCATCGACGTACGGCAGACCCTGCCCGCACCCGGACCCGACGAGGCGGCCGCCGCCGCGCGCACCCTCGGCTACCCCGTCGCCCTCAAGACGACCGCCCCGCACCTGCGTCACCGCGCCGACCTCGGAGGAGTACGTCTCGACCTGCCGAACGAGGAGGAGCTGCGCCGCGCCTACGAAGAGCTGTCCGCCTCGCTCGGCAAGCCCGAGGAGCTGCGGCCCGTCGTCCAGGCCATGGCCCCTCGCGGTGTCGACACCGTCGTCCGCGCGGTCATCGATCCGGCCGCAGGCGCGGTGCTCTCCTTCGGGCTCGCGGGCGCCGCCTCCGAGCTGCTCGGCGACACCGCGCACCGGTTGATTCCGGTCACCGACCGGGACGCCCAGTCGATCGTCAGGGGCATCAAGACCGCGCCCCTGCTCTTCGGCTGGCGCGGCTCCGCGCCCGTCGACACGGCCGCGCTCGAAGAGGTGCTGCAACGGGTCTCGCGGCTCGTGGACGACCACCCCGAGGTCGTCGCCGTCTCCCTGGAGCCCGTGGTCGTCGCCCAGAGCGGCCTGTCGGTCCTCGGCGCCTCGATACGGCTCGCCCCGCCGCCGGTCCGCGACGACCTCGGCCCGCGCACCCTGCCCGCGTACTGAGCGGACCGGTGAGACGAGCCCCACATACGGGTGTTTTCCGCTCCTGTCCACAGGCGCACCGCGAGCCCCTCGCCGGGCTTTAGGATGGGTCTCATGGCCAAGACCAGTACGACGACCCAAGGGCTTCGAGCGGCGATCGAGCGCAGCGGCTACTACCCGGCCCTCGTGGCCGAGGCGGTGGAGGCCGCGGTCGGCGGCGAACCCATCGGGTCGTACCTGGTCCACCAGGAGACCACCTTCGACTCGAACGAGGTCCGCAGGCACGTCACCGTGCTCGTCCTCACCGGCACCCGCTTCATCGTCAGCCACACCGACGAGCAGGCCGCCGACAACACGTCGCCGACGCCGTACGCCACGACGTCCACCGAGTCCGTGAAGCTCGACCGGATCTCGTCGGTCGTGCTCAGCCGCGTCGTCGCCAACCCGGAGAAGTACGTTCCGGGCACCCTGCCCCGCGAGGTCGTCCTGACCATCGGCTGGGGCGCCGTCGCCCGCATCGACCTGGAGCCCGCGGCCTGCGGCGACCCCAATTGCGAGGCGGACCACGGGTACACGGGCAGCTCGACGGCCGACGACCTGAGCCTGCGCGTCAGCGAGACCGGGGACGGCCCCGACACCGTCCGGCAGACCCTCGCCTTCGCCCAGTCCCTGTCCGAGGCCACCGCGGCGACCGCGCGCTGATGGCCATGCCCAGCTGGGACGACGTGGAACCCCTCGCCGTCCGGTCCGCCCCCGTGCCCGAGTACGGCGCCGGCTCCCTCGCCGACCTGCTGCCCACCCTCGGCTCCCACCTGGGCGTCCCCGACTGCGCTCCGGCGATACCCGAGCTCGCGCCCACCGACCGCGCGTGCGTGTTCCTGATCGACGGGCTCGGCTGGCAGCAGCTCGAGGCCCACCCCGACGAGGCGCCGTTCCTGACCTCGCTCCTCGAGTCCTCGCGCGGCGGCACGGGCCGCCCGATCACCGCGGGCTACCCGGCGACCACCGCGACCTCGCTCGCCTCCGTCGGCACGGGCCTGCCGCCCGGCGCGCACGGCCTGCCCGGCTACACGGTCCGCAACCCGGACACCGGCGAGCTGATGAACCAGCTCCGCTGGATCCCCTGGACCCAGCCGCACGTCTGGCAGCCGTACCCGACGATCTTCCAGCGCGCCCACGACGCCGGAGTGCACACCGCGCAGGTCTCCGCCCCCGCGTTCGAGTCGACCCCCCTCACGAAGATCGCCCTCAGCGGCGGCACCTTCCGCGGGCGACTGTCCGGCGAGGACCGCATGGACCTGGCGGCCGAGCAACTGGCGGCGGGCGACCGGTCGTTGGTGTACACGTACTACAGCGAGGTCGACGGCAAGGGCCACCGCTTCGGCGTCGACTCCGACCCGTGGCGCGGCCAGCTCATGTACGTCGACCGCCTCGCCCAGCGCCTCGCCGAGCAGCTCCCGCCGCGCAGCGCCCTCTACATCACGGCCGACCACGGCATGATCGACATCCCGTTCGACGAGCAGTCCCGCATCGACTTCGACGAGGACTGGGAGCTGCGCGCAGGCGTCGCCCTCCTCGGCGGCGAGGGCCGCGCCCGCCACGTCTACGCGGTGCCGGGCGCCGAGGCGGACGTCCTGACCGTCTGGCGCGAGGTGCTCGGCGAGCAGTTCTGGATCGCGAGCCGGGACGAGGCGATCGAGGCCGGCTGGTTCGGCCCGCACATCGACGAGCGGGTCTACGCGCGCCTGGGCGACGTCATCGCGGCCGCCCACGACGACGTGGTGATCATCGCCTCCGAGCGGGAGCCCAAGGAGTCGGCCATGGTCGGCAACCACGGCTCGATGACCCCCGCCGAGCAGCTCGTACCGCTGCTCGAAGTACGCTCCTGATCGTCCCCCACCACCGCGGAAAGGCCCCCAACTCCCCATGCCCGAGCTCGTGTTCTTCTCCGGAACCATGGACTGCGGAAAGAGCACCCTGGCTCTCCAGATAGAGCACAACCGCTCGGCACGCGGCCTCAAGGGCATGATCCTCACGCGCGACGACCGGGCGGGCGAGGGCAAGCTCTCCTCGCGCCTCGGCCTCGTCACCGACGCCGTCGAGGTCGCCGACGAGCTCGACGTGTACGCGTACGTGGTCGACCAGTTGTCCCAGGGCGGCCGCGTGGACTATGTCATCGCGGACGAGGCGCAGTTCCTCGCGCCCGACCAGATCGACCAGCTCGCCCGCGTCGTCGACGACCTCGGGCTCGATGTCTACGCCTTCGGCATCACGACCGACTTCCGGTCCAAGCTGTTCCCCGGCTCCCAGCGCCTGGTCGAACTCGCCGACCGCGTCGAGGTCCTCCAGGTCGAGGCGCTGTGCTGGTGCGGCGCCCGCGCCACGCACAACGCCCGCACGGTCGGCGGCCGGATGGTCGTCGAGGGCGCCCAGGTCGTCGTCGGCGACGTCGACCGGAGCGACGACGAGGTCGGCTACGAGGTCCTGTGCCGACGCCACCACCGCAAGCGGATGACGAGCGCCACGGCACGCGCGGCCGCCCTGTCTCCCGAAGTCCTGCCGGTCGCCTCGGCCTGAGCTGTCGCAGGCGCCCGTCAGGAGGCCCTAGTCCTCCTCGCGCGGCGCCGACCGTACGAGGGTGAACACCGCGCCCTCCGGGTCCGCGACCGTCGCCAGGCGGCCCTGGGAGCCGTCGCGCGCGGGCTTCAGGACGTGGCCGCCGAGCTCCTCGACCAGGGACACCGACTCGTCGACGTCCGCCACCTCGAAGTACGTCATCCAGTGCGCGCCCCGGTCACGGGGGAGCGCCTGGCCCACGCCGTGCACCGATGCCACCGGACTGCCGGCGAGGCGCAGCGTCAGATAGTCGAAGTCGGCGGAGACGACGGCCTCTTCCTCGTAGCCGAAGGTCACCTCGTAGAACTTGGCGACGCTCGCCGTCTCCTGGGTCACCAGCTCGTTCCACGCCGGCGCCCCCGGCACCCCGGTGAGCGCCATCCCCAGATGTGCCGACGCCTGCCAGATGCCGAACACGGCGCCCGCCGGGTCCGACGCGATGGCCATCCGGCCCGCCTCCCCGGCGTCGAGCGGGCCGACTCCGACGGTGCCGCCGCAGTGGCGGATGCTCTCGGCCGTGGCGTCCACGTCGTCCGAGGCGAGGTACGGGGTCCAGGCGACGGGCAGATGGCGGTCGGGCGGCATCTGCCCGATCCCGGCCACCTCGTGACCGTCGAGCAGGGCCCGCACGTAGGGGCCGAGCTGCTGTGGTCCCGGCCGGAACTCCCAGCCGAACAACGCCGCGTAGAACTCCTGGGTCGCCGCCATGCCGTGCACCATGAGACTCACCCAGCACGGGGTGCCCGGCGCGCGCCTGGCTGCTGCCTCGGTCATCGTTACTCTCTCCTCGGAACAAAATCACGTGTCGCGACGCGCCCGAGCCGATGGTGGCACTCCGTGCCGCGCGATGCCCATCGGCCGCGCCGCCACGGCCGGATCGCACGAGGATGCCCGGTGAGATGTCCGCATCCACTGCCGCGCCACGGCCTCGCGATGTCCGGTACGTCAACGCTCGGTAGTCGATCGTGCACGCTAGCCGACCGACGGCGCTCGGGCCAGAGCATGAGCAAGGATGGCCCCCATGAATGCCATCATCTCCGCAACCGAACTCGCGAGCGAGTCGACGGGCGCGGCCCCGCCGGTCATCCTCGACATCCGCTGGCAGCTGAGCGTGGCCAAGGCGACGGGCGCCCCGGCCTTCGACGGACGGGCCGCATACGAGGACGGACACATCCCCGGCGCGGTCTACGTAGACCTCGACGCCGACCTCGCGGGACCGGCCGGAGCGGCCGGTCGGCACCCCCTCCCGGATGTGGCGTCCTTCGGCGCCGTGATGCGGCGGGCCGGCGTGTCGGCCGATCGGGACGTGGTCGTGTACGACGGCGGGCAGGGCTGGGCCGCGGCGCGCACCTGGTGGATGCTGCGCTGGACGGGCCACCCGTCCGTGCGAGTTCTCGACGGCGGCCTCGGTGCGTGGGAGGGCCCGCTGGAGACCGCGGTGCCGTCGCCCGTGCCGGGCACGTTCGAGCCCGCGCCGGGCGCAGTGGCGCTCCTGGACGCCGACGGCGCGGCCGCGCTGGCGCGCTCGGGGATCCTGCTCGACGCCCGCGCCGCCGAGCGCTACCGGGGCGACGTGGAGCCGATCGACCGCGTCGGCGGTCACATCCCGGGCGCGGTGTCCGCTCCGACGTCGGAGAACGTGGCCCAGGACGGCCGTTTCCTGCCGGCCGACGTGCTCGCCCACCGCTTCAAGTCCCTTGGCGCGTCCGGGGATTCGGGCGAGGTCGGCGTGTACTGCGGCTCCGGCGTCTCGGGCGCCCACGAGGTGCTCGCCCTCGCGGTGGCGGGCATCGACGCGGCGCTGTACGTCGGTTCGTGGTCCGAGTGGTCCTCGGACGCGGCACGCCCCGTGGCGACCGGCCCCGAGCCTCAGTAGGGCTTCGGCGGGTACGTACGCGAGAGGCCCGCGCCGATGGGCGCGGGCCTCTTCTGCGTACCGTCTTGCGACTAGTCCTGCTTCTTGCGGCGCGTGCCGAAGACGATCTCGTCCCAGCTCGGCACGGCCGCGCGCCGTCCGGGACGGACCCCGTCGGCCTCGGCCTGACGGTCGGTGGTGCCGGTGAGTCGGTCCCGGTGCCCCGCGACGCTGCGCGGCATGAGGACGTCCGCGTAGGCGGAACCCGCTCCCGCGGACGCGGCGGGCGCCGGGGGCTCCTCCGCCTCGGCGGGCTCCGGCTCGTCCGTGACGGGCTCGGGCGCGGGCACGGTGGGGCGCTCGGGGACCACGATGTCGCCGCGGTAGCTGGGTACGGCTTCCAGGAGGCTGGTCAGCGAGTCACGCTCGGCGGCGGAGACGGTCGCCGGGTTCTCCTCGGTGATCTCCGGTGCGGGGGCCGGCAGCGTGGGGCGCTCCAACTGCCGGTCGAGGGCCCGGTCGAGCGGGCGGTCGCGGGGCAGCCTCGCGATGCGCGGCACGAACGGAAAGCTGGGTTCCGGCGCGGCGATGTCGTCGGTCTCGCCGATGAGCGAGCGCGCCTCGTCGTCGACGGCCTGGACGAGCCGCCGGGGCGGGTCGTACGTCCAGCTCGCCGAGTGCGGCTCACCCGCGACCAGATAGACGAGCAGGACCTCCCAGGTGCCGTCGTCGCGGCGCCACGAGTCCCACTGGACGGTCTCCTTGTCGGCGCCGCGCAGCAGCAGACGCTCCTGCACCGCCTCGCCGAGCTGGGGGCCCGCGTTCTCGCCGGGACGGCGTACGGGGGTCTTCCTGGCCCGCTCGGCCATGAAGGCGCGCTCCGCGAGGACAGGGCCCTCGAAGCGGCGGACGCGGTCGACGGGGATGCCGGCGAGCTGGGCCACCTCCTCGGCGGAGGCACCGGCACGTATACGCGCCTGAATGTCGCGGGGGCGGAGATGGCTCTCCACCTCGATCTCGATCTGGCCGAGGCGCGGACGGTCGCCGCGCACGGCGGCCCGGAGGCGCTCATCGATCGGAAGCGTGTACTCCGTGCTGTCCGCAGCCTTCAGCACCAGCCGTGTGCCGTCGTTAGAGACGGCCACGACACGCAGTTCGGGCATGGGGACCTCCCGGGTGGTGCCTGCCGACGTCACGTGCGTCGCTGCTTCCGCTAGTCGAGTGTGGCCTGCCCGGGTGCAGCCTGCCACAACCTTGCCGAGTTGCCCGGCGTGTCGGGCATGGGCCCTGGATCGCCGTTATGGCACGGTTACCTATTCGCAACGCTAAGTGACCGAGCTCGTCACCCTGTGCAACGAACCCCCTCCCGGCGGTCCTGGAAGGCCCCGGGCACCCTGACGGGAGACCGGACCCAGGGCTCGCAACGGTACTCCATTCGGGCCACTCGGGTGGACCGGCACGCCATCGAAGTTCTCATGGGGGACGGGAGTTGGGTGCGGGGGGTCCCTCGTTCGGGGTTCATGGACGTGGCGTGCTTCACGGAATCCCCAGAAACGGAACTAATCACTATCGTTCATGCGTCCCTTTCTCGTGAAGTAAGTCGAGAAAGGCAGGCAAGGGTCGGAGATGGGCGAGAAGCCGGAAACCTCCCAGGATGCACAAGAAAAGCCCAAGGGGAAGCGGCTCGACCTGAGTGTGCCCCAGGTGGCGGGCAGCGCCGTGGCCGCCGTGGTGGCGGCCAAGCTGGCCGCCGGGCTCGGTGTGTACGGGACGATCGTGGGCGCGGGCGTGGTGAGCGCGCTGGCCACTTGCGGTGGCTCGCTCTTCCAGCACTTCTTCCGGCGCACGGGCGAGCAGATTCGTGACGCCGCGGGCCAGGCGATGCCGAAGGCCCGGCCGGTCCCTGTGACGGACGACGGGCGTCCGGTGCCGGAGACCTTCCGGTCCGACATGGCCCCCGCCTCCGTGACGCCGCCCGCGGCCACGGCGGCGATGCGGACGGACGTGCTGCCGAGGACCACGTCGTGGGGGATGGGTGGCACATCGGCACGGGGTGCCGATGTGACGACTGTCCTCCCCGCGCTGGACGCCGACGAGCGCACCCAGCTCCTGAGGGCGGATGCAGGCGATCCGGATCGGACGCGGCTCCTGAGGGTGGATGTCGGCGATCCGGATCGGACGCAGCTTGTGACGGCCGGTGGTGCCGCCGCGGAGAAGACCCAGTTGCTGAGGGTCGGAACCGGTCCCGGTGTCGTGGACGACGCCACGCGCGTGCTGCGTGCCGCTCCGGCGGACAGGGGAGGGGCCGGGGTCGGTGGGCCGGAACTGCCGCCTCCGCCGGGTGACTTGGGCGACGAGTTCACCGCAGGGACCACGCATCGCGCGCGTGTGCGGAGCTGGAAGCGGCCTCTCGTCGCCGCTGCCGTGGTCTTCGGAGTGACCATGGCCGGCATCACGACGTACGAGCTCGCCTCGGGGCAGAGTTTCAGCGGTGACGGGCAGCGGACCACGCTCCGTGAGGCCTTCACCGGCGGAGGCGGCCAGCCGTCCCGCAACGACCACACCCCCGTGCCGAGCACCTCGCAGGAGCCGACGGACAGCAGCAGCTCCGGGACGCAGAGCGGCACCCCGCAGGACGGTGGCGGGGCGAACAAGGGTGACACCGAGGAGCCCACGCCCACGCCCAGCGCGAGCGAGGACTCCCACACCGGTCACGACGACGGCTCGGGCAGCGGTTCCGGGACCGGCGGGGACAAGTCCACGCCCACTCCGACCCCGACGCCCACTCCGAGTGCCTCGCAGAGCAGCGACGGAGCCGACGTGCCGGAGCAGCAGACCGGGACGCCCGCGGAGTGAGCGCGGTCAGTCGCCGATGACGCGGCGCAGATAGTCGTTGGCGAACAGGCGGTCCGGGTCGAGACGGTCGCGCAGCTGCGTGAACTCGCCGAAGCGCGGATAGGCCGTCGAGAAGTAGCCCGCGTCGCGTGTGTGCACCTTTCCCCAGTGCGGTCGGCCCTCGTGCGCGGTGAAGATGCGCTCGGCCGCCGTGAAGTAGGCCTGGTACGGGGTGCCTTTGTACATGTGGACGGCGATGTACGCGCTGTCCCGGCCGGACGCCGTGGAGAGCGTGATGTCGTCCGCGGGGGCCGTGCGGACCTCGACCGGGAAGCTGATGCGCAGGTTCGAGCGCTCGACCATGGTCTTCAGCTCGCGCAGCGTCTCGACGAGGGCCGCCCGCGGGACGGCGTACTCCATCTCCACGAAGCGGACGCGGCGCGGCGACGTGAAGACCTTGTAAGGGACGTCCGTGTAGGTGCGGGCGGAGAGCGCGCGGCTGGAGATCTTGGCGATCGACGGGATCGTCGAGGGGACCGCGCGGCCGAGTGAATTGACCGCCTGGAAGAGGCCGTTCGACAGGAGCTCGTCCTCGAGGAAGCTGCTGAACCTGCTGACAGGGGCTTCCGGGCCGGCGCTGCGGTTGTTGCGCTTGGTGTTGCAGTTGCCCGTGTGCGGGAACCAGTAGAACTCGAAGTGCTCGTTCTCCGCGTACAGCGCGTCGAAGTCGCTCGCGACCCTGTCGAAGGTCATCGGCTCCTCGCGTGCGGTGAGCAGGAAGATCGGCTCCACGGCGAACGTGATCGCCGTGATGATGCCGAGGGCGCCGAGTCCGATCCGTGCGGCCGCGAAGACCGCGCGTTCCTCTGCGGGCCCCTTCTCCGAGCAGGTGAGGACCGTGCCGTCGGCGGTGACCAGTTCGAGGCCCTTGATCTGCGCGGATATGGACGCCGATTCGCGGCCCGTGCCGTGCGTGCCCGTGCTGGTGGCACCCGAGACGGTCTGCTCCATGATGTCGCCCATGTTCGTGAGCGACAGGCCCTCGCGAGCCAGAGCGAGGTTGAGTCTCTTGAGCGGGGTGCCGGCCTCCACCGTGACGGTGCCGGCGTCGCGGTCGATGTTGCGGATGCCGGTCAACAGTTGCGGGCGTATCAATACACCGTCGGTGGCCGCCGCCGCGGTGAACGAGTGCCCCGTACCGACGGCCTTCACCTTGAGGCCGTCATCGGCCGCCGCGCGGACGGCCGCCGACAGCTCCTCCACCGACGCGGGCGTCACCTCGCGGACCGGCCGCGCGGTGACGTTCCCCGCCCAGTTACGCCACGGTGCGTTCCGTGTCCTGGTCTGCCGGGCGTTCGTCGTGTCGCTGCCCGAGTTCCCCGTGCTCATTGGTTCCTCCCCGCTGCGGCACCGGCTGCTTCAGCCGGCGGTACCCCAGGAACCCGACCGCCACCGCGACGGCGCCGGCCACGGCCGGAACCCCGTACCCGGCCTTCGCGCCGGCGGCGTCGATCACCCAGCCGGCCGCGGAGGAGCCGAGCGCGACACCGACCGCGAGTCCGGTGCTCACCCAGGTCATGCCCTCGGTCAGTTTCGCGCGTGGTACGTGCTGCTCGACGAGGGCCATCGTCGTGATCATCGTCGGTGCGATGGACAGACCCGCGACAAAAAGCGACACGGCCAGAAACGGAAGGTTCCCGACCAGTAGGAGGGGGATCATACTCACGGCGGTCGTGCAGACACCGACCAGCCACCTGCGCGCGGGCGCCCCCTTGAAGTGCAGCAGCCCGAAGACCGCTCCGGCGGCGCAGGAACCCGCCGCATACACCGCCAGCACGAGACTGGCCGCCGCCTTGTGTCCCTCGTCCTCGGCGAACGCGACGGTCACCACGTCCACCGCACCGAAGATCGTGCCCGTCGCGACGAACGTGGCCACCAGGACCTGAAGACCGCGCGACCTCAGGGCGGACCCCCCAGAGTGCTGTTCGTGCGGGTGCGGCACGGGCTCGGTCGCGCGCTGAGCGGTCAGCCAGAACACCCCGGCGGCGAGGAAGCAGCCCGCGAGCAGGGGCCCCGACTCCGGGAACCATGCCGTCGACAGACCGATCGAGATGATCGGCCCGAAGATGAAGCACACCTCGTCGATGACGGACTCGAAGGAGTACGCGGTGTGCAGCTGAGGGGTGTCCCGGTAGAGGGCCGCCCAGCGCGCCCGGACCATCGAGCCGACGCTCGGCACACAGCCGATCAGGGCGCTGGAGACGAACAGCGTCCAGTCCGGTGCCTCGAACTTCGCGCACAGCAGCAGAGCGGCGGCCGCGACCAGCGAGACCAGGGCGGCGGGCCGCAGCACACGGCGCTGTCCGTGCCGGTCGACGAGGCGTGAGATCTGCGGGCCGATGGCCGCCGCCGAGAGCGCCACAGTGGCGGACAGGGCACCCGCGAGCCCGTATCGGCCGGTCAGCTGGGAGACCATCGTGACGATCCCGATGCCCATCATCGACAGGGGCATCCGGCCAAGGAACCCGGCGACCGAGAAACTCTTGGTGCCGGGCAGGGCGAATATGGCGCGGTAGGGGCTGGGCAAGTCGACTCCGGTAAGGCGCGTAGGTGGCCAAGACAGCTTACGGGTCCCAGGGCTTGCGGGCATGCCCGTTTTCCGCCTGTCAGTGACGGATGGCAGGATCAAAGACATGTCCGATGCGCTCGATCCCACGCCCTTCGACGGCTACGACGCCCTGCTGCTGCTCTCGTTCGGAGGCCCCGAAGGCCCGGACGACGTGGTCCCGTTCCTGGAGAACGTGACGCGCGGCCGGGGAATCCCCAAGGAGCGGCTCAAGGAGGTGGGGCAGCACTACTTCCTGTTCGGCGGGGTCAGCCCCATCAACGAGCAGAACCGCGCCCTCCTGGACGCGCTCCGCAAGGACTTCGCGGACCACGGCCTCGACCTGCCCGTCTACTGGGGCAACCGGAACTGGGCGCCGTATCTGACGGACACCCTCCGCGAGATGGTCACCGACGGCCACGAGCGCATCCTCGTCCTCGCGACCAGCGCGTACGCGTCGTATTCGGGCTGCCGCCAGTACCGCGAGAACCTCGCGGACTCGCTCGCGGCCCTCGAAGCGGAGGGGCTCGAGGTGCCCCGCGTCGACAAGCTGCGGCACTATTTCAACCACCCCGGCTTCGTGCGTCCCATGATCGACGGTGTCCTGAAGTCGCTCGCCGACCTCCCCGACGACGTACGGGACGGCGCCCACATCGCGTTCACGACGCACTCCATCCCGACCGCGGCGGCCGACGTCTCCGGGCCCGTCGGTGACCACGGCGACGGCGGCGCCTACGTGCGGGAGCACCTGGACGTCGCGCGCGTGATCGCCGGCGCGGTCCGCGAGGAGACCGGCATCGAGCACCCCTGGCAGCTCGTCTACCAGTCGCGTTCCGGCGCCCCCCACATCCCGTGGCTGGAGCCCGACATCTGCGACCACCTCGAGGAGCGGCACGGCGCCGGCGTGCCGGCCGTCGTGATGGTGCCCATCGGCTTCGTCTCCGACCACATGGAAGTCCTCTACGACCTCGACACCGAGGCCACGGCCAAGGCCGCCGAGCTCGGCCTCCCGGTGCGCCGCTCCGCCACGGTCGGCGCGGACCCCCGCTTCGCCGCCGCGGTCCGCGACCTCGTCCTCGAACGGTCCGCCGCCGAGAGCGGCCGGGCCGTCACGCCCTGCGCCCTGGGCGCTCTCGGCGCGAGCCACAACCTCTGCCCGGTGGGCTGCTGCCCCTCCCGTGCCCCCAAGCCCGCGGCCGCGGGCGCCGACAGCCCGTACGCGTAAGGACCCCGACGTGACAGACCTGAAGGCCGAACTCCTCGAGGTCGCCCTGGAGGCCGCCGCCCGTGCCGGGACCTTCCTGCGCGACGGACGCCCGGCCGACCTCGGCGTCGCCGCCACCAAGACCAGCGCCGTGGACGTCGTCACGGAGATGGACATCGCCTCCGAGAAGCTGATCACGGGCTTCCTCGCCGAGCGCCGGCCGGACGACGGCGTCCTGGGCGAGGAGGGCGCCAGCACCGAGGGCAGCAGCGGGATCACCTGGGTGATCGACCCCATCGACGGAACGGTCAACTACCTGTACGGGCGCCCCGAATGGTCGGTGTCCATCGCCGCGCGCCAGGGCGACGAGACCCTCGTCGGGGTCGTCGCCGCGCCCCTGCGCGCAGAGACCTACCGCGCGGTCCTCGGCCAGGGCGCGTACGTGAACGACCGCCCGGCGCACGCGCGCGTGGCGCCCCCCTTCGAGCAGGCGCTGGTCGGCACGGGATTCGGCTACCTCGCCGCCCGCCGGGCCCACCAGGCCGATGTCGTCCGGGAGTTGGTGCCTCACGTGCGCGACATCCGGCGTGGCGGTTCGGCCGCCATCGACCTCTGCGACGTCGCCGTCGGACGCCTCGACGCGTACTACGAGCGCGGTTTGAACCCCTGGGACCTCGCGGCCGGCGACCTCATCGCGCGGGAGGCGGGCGCGCTCACCGGTGGCCGTCCGGGCGAAGTGCCGTCCGGCGAACTGACGATCGCGGCGCCGCCCGGGCTCTTCGAGCAGCTCCAGAACCGCCTCGAGGAGCTCGGGGCCTGGCACGACTGAAGGGCGTCCCCAGCCCGCTGAGCACGGAGAAGGGCCCCGGCGCCTGCCTGGATCGACCAGGCGCCGGGGCCCTTCCGTGCTGCGTCAGACGTGCGAGACGCCGAGCTCCACGCCGTGTTCGGCGGCGAGCCGATGCAGGTCGTCCAGCTCGTCCTGCTCGATCTCGACGAGGAATTCGTCGCCCGTCTCGCGAGCCCGGCTCAGGTCGGACTCGGTCGCCTTGATGCGCTGCAGAAGCCCTGCGGTGAATGCGTCCATGGTTGCGCCCCCTCGTCCTGGGTCGTGGGTCGGTGGCACGGGGGTGTGCCCTCGGAAGGGGCGATCACGTCTCACACCGCCCTGCGGAAAGCGGGTCGTGGCACGCCACATACAAAGCGTGATCGCGGGTGTAAATCCGTCCTCCCCGCGCTCACTTCCGCAGAAACCTCGGCCGGCGAGAAAATCCGCATTCCCGGGGCGGCCCACCGCCTTACAGCCGGTTTATGGCCGAAAGGGGCAGGATGGAGGCCACACTCCACGACCCGGACCTGCTCCCAGGTGCTCAGAACCTGCCCGCAGGTCACACAGGAAGGACAGCGACGTGCGCGTACTCGTCGTCGAGGACGAGCAGCTGCTCGCCGATGCGGTGGCCACCGGACTGCGCCGGGAGGCCATGGCCGTCGACGTCGTGTACGACGGCGCGGCCGCCCTCGAGCGCATCGGCGTGAACGACTACGACGTGGTCGTCCTCGACCGGGACCTCCCGCTCGTGCACGGCGACGACGTCTGCCGCAAGATCGTCGAACTCGGCATGCCGACCCGCGTCCTGATGCTGACCGCCTCCGGCGACGTCAGCGACCGCGTCGAGGGCCTCGAGATCGGTGCCGACGACTATCTGCCCAAGCCGTTCGCGTTCAGCGAGCTGACGGCCCGTGTGCGGGCGCTCGGACGCCGTACGAGCGTGCCGCTGCCGCCCGTCCTCGAGCGCGCGGGCATCAAGCTCGACCCGAACCGCCGCGAGGTCCTGCGCGACGGCAAGGAGATCCAGCTCGCGCCCAAGGAGTTCGCCGTCCTCGAGGTGCTGCTGCGCAGCGAGGGCGCCGTCGTCTCGGCCGAGCAGCTCCTGGAGAAGGCCTGGGACGAGAACACGGACCCCTTCACGAACGTCGTACGGGTCACCGTCATGACCCTGCGCCGCAAACTCGGAGAGCCCGCCGTCATCGTGACCGTGCCCGGCTCCGGATACCGGATCTGATCCCCTGTGGCCTCGTCACCCGCGCCGCCGGCCGCGCCTCCGAAACCCACGTGGGACCCCAGAAAAGCCGAGCCGCCCTACCCGTGGCTGCGCCCCACCATCCGTATACGCCTCACCCTGCTGTACGGCGGCATGTTCCTGATCGCCGGCATCCTGCTGCTGTCGATCATCTATCTGCTCGCCGCGCAGGCCCTGAACGTCGGCAGTGACCTGCCGTTCACCGTCACGAACGGCTCGGTGAGCAGCGGGACCTGCCGCAACTTCTCGGGCCTGCCCGACCACCCCACGACGGCCCAGCTCAACTCCGCGCTGAACGAGTGCGTCAACGAGATGCGTCAGCACGCACTCGACAATCTCCTCAGCCGCTCGCTCCTCGCCCTGCTCGGCCTCGCCGTGATCGCGTTCGCCTTCGGGTACGCGATGGCGGGCCGTGTCCTGTCCCCGCTGGGCCGCATCACGCGCACCGCGCGCCGGGTGGCCGGCACGGACCTGTCGCGGCGCATCGAGCTGGACGGCCCGGACGACGAGCTGAAAGAGCTGTCCGACACCTTCGACGACATGCTCGACCGCCTGGAGAGAGCCTTCACCGCGCAGCAGCGCTTCGTCGGCAACGCGTCGCACGAGCTGCGCACGCCGCTCGCGATCAACCGCACACTGCTCGAGGTCCACCTCTCCGACCCCGGAGCGCCGGTGGAGCTCCAGCAGCTCGGCAAGACGCTCCTGGCGACGAACGAGCGCAGCGAGCAGCTCGTCGAGGGCCTGCTCCTGCTCGCCCGCAGCGACAACCAGATCGTGGAGCGCAAGCCGGTCGACCTCGCCGAGGTCGCCTCGCAGGCCATCGACCAGACCCGCTCGGAGGCCGACGCGAAGGGCGTCGAGATCCGCGGCGAGCGCAAGGAGGCCGTCGTCCAGGGCAATGGCGTGCTCCTGGAGCGCATCGCCCTGAACCTCGTCCAGAACGCCGTCCGGTACAACGTCCCGGAGGGCGGCTGGGTCGAGGTCACCACCGAGGCCCAGCACGGCCAGGCGGTCCTCGTGGTGTCCAACACGGGGCCCGTGGTGCCCGCGTACGAGATCGACAACCTCTTCGAGCCGTTCCGGCGGCTGCGCACCGAGCGCACCGGGAGCGACAAGGGAGTGGGGCTCGGTCTGTCGATCGCCCGCTCGGTGGCGCGCGCTCATGGGGGCCGTATCATCGCGGAGCCGCGGGAAGGGGGTGGGCTCGTCATGCGGGTCACCCTGCCGATCTGAGGCCTCCGAGACGCGAGTCACCCGCCGATTCGAGCCTTCCGAGATGCGGGTCGTCGACCGATCTGAGATGCTTCCGCCGACGTGCCGGGCGAGTTCGCTTTTAGCGGAATTTTCGGGACCTGATCCCGGGGAGACCGTGTGTGATCGATCACAAGGGCGAATTTCCGGCCATCTACTCTCCGTGATCGTGAAAGCCCCCGTAAAGCCGGGAAAATCCGGGTTTTCAGGGGTCCGGATCACGGGAAGTACACGGGGTGGCGCCCGTGAAGTGCGACCTTCGGACCGTGTACGGTCCCGATCGCCATCCAACCCGATCGCTCGCGAGGGATCCGGTTGGGTGTCGATTGAGTAACAGACCTTGATGTGAGGCAAAATCTCCGCCTCAGGTCGGGCACAAAGTCCGGCCTCCCGCGCGTTGTGCGCTGGAGACACCGCATACACCCAGAGGGGGAGAGCGACACATGGCAACGGATTACGACACCCCACGCAAGACCGACGATGACGTCAACGAGGACAGCATCGAGGAGCTCAAGGCTCGACGGAACGACAAGTCGACCTCGTCGGTCGACGTCGACGAGTTCGAGGCCGCCGAAGGCCTGGAGCTCCCCGGCGCCGACCTCTCGAACGAGGAGCTGGCCGTCCGGGTCCTGCCCAAGCAGCAGGACGAGTTCACCTGCATGAGCTGCTTCCTGGTGCACCACAGGAGCCAGCTGGCCCGGGAGAAGAACGGCCAGCCGATCTGCCGCGACTGCGACTGAGGCAGGGTCGGCCGTGACTGGCTCGACCCCGCCCTGGAAGCGCCGCTCCCGGAAGGATCGGGAAGCGGACGGTGGCCCGTCCGGCGACGGCGTGCGTGACGACGAGCGAGGCTCTTCCCCCACAGGAGCAGCCTCGCTCGAGGACGCGGACGATCAAGAAGTGACGGGCGACCTCGCGGCGGCGGGATACGGCGATCTGCCCGTCCTGCCCGCCGGGGGTGACCAGGCGTCCATCAGTGGCCGTGCACAGGTCACCAGACGCCGTGTGGCCGCCGTCAGGGACGGCGTCCGCAAGAGCGGCACCGCCGCCAAAGCAGGAATCGGCTACCTCGCCGACCGGATCATCGAGAACGCGCCGCGTGTGCCGGTGCGCGATCTGGCGACCCTGCGCAGACAGTTCCCCGGCCTGAGCGCCGAACAGCTCGCGGACAAGCTCGTCGCGGGCGCGGCCAACGCCACCTCCACCGTGGGTGCGGGGATCGGCGCCGCCGCGATGATGCCCGTACCGCCCGCGATGCCCGCGGAGCTTGCGGCCGAGATCACCGGCGTCGCCGCCATCGAGATGAAGCTCGTCGCCGAGCTGCACGAGGTCTACGGCGTGCGTCCGCCCGGCGGCCTCAAGGACCGCAGTGCCGCCTATCTGGGCTCGTGGACCGAGGAGCGCGGCATCCAGGTGACGAAGCCCGCGACGATCAACGCGGCGCTCGGCGGCCAGATGAAGCGCGAGCTGCGCCAGCAGATCATGAAGCGCATGGTGCGCAACCTGCCGAACCTGATGCCGTTCATGGTCGGCGCCGCGGTCGGCGCGGTCATGAACCGCCGCGACACCAAGAAGCTCGCGCAGCGGATCCGCAAGGACCTGCGCAAGATCCAGGTCCCCTGGGACGCCCTGCCGGAGCTGCCGCCCCTGGAGCGCCCCAGCGACCCGCACCCGCTGATCCCGGGTGACGCGTCCGGGCCCAAGGAGCTCGGAAGCTGACCGGCGCTACTTGCCGAGCGCCTTGGCCAGTCCCTTCGGGTCCCGCGTCGACAGGTACAGGTACGGAGTCGGGTCCTGCGGGTCGGTGACGTCCACGCGCAGGGCCGTCGGCACATAGCTGCGCAGCAGCATGAAGGCGCGCGGGTCGGCCTTGTACGTGCGCCAGGCGCGCGCCCCCTCGGCGTCCAGGATCTCCGCGTCACCCAGCGCCGACAGCGGGATCTTCGCGTCCCCGGCGACCAGCGAGTCGGCCACGACACGGATGCGCACGGAGCCGTACGAACTCGTCACCACCGCTGCCGCGGCCGTCCCGCCCACGAGCCCTCCGAGCAGCGGCAGCGTGCCGAACGGCAGCAGGATCAGGGCGCAGGCGACGCCGAGCAGGAGTGAGACGAGCCACCACGAGCGGGGGGCGGTGAGGCGTTCTTCGAACGGTGCGGTGGAGAGCTCCATGCAGCCAAGCTTGGCACGGTGCGCTTTCTCCCAGGACGCGCGGGTAAGGTCTGCGCCTGTGAGTGGTACTTCTGCAGCTCTGACGCCCCCCGCCGACGCCATAGCGCCCGTGCGGCACCCCGATGCCCCCGCACCCGGCGAGCTCCTCGGCGCGCACTACGGACACTGTTTCGGCTGCGGCGGCGAACAGCCGCACGGGCTGCACCTGGCGGCGCGCGCGCAGGACGGCGTCCGCGTCACCGCCGAGTTCACGGTGCGCCCCGCCCACCAGGGCGCGCCCGGCCTCGCGCACGGCGGAGTCCTGGCCACCGCCCTCGACGAGACGCTCGGCTCGCTGAACTGGCTGCTGCGTGTCATCGCGGTGACCGGCCGGCTCGAGACGGACTTCGTGCGGCCCGTGCCCGTGGACACCGTGCTGTACCTGGACGCCGAGGTCACCGCCGTCGCCGGCCGCAAGATCTACTCGACCGCCACCGGCCGGATCGGCGGCCCCGACGGGCCCGTCGCGGTCCGCGCCGAGGCCCTCTTCATCGAGGTGAAGGTCGACCACTTCATCGACAACGGACGCCCGGAGGAGATCCAGGCGGCCATGAGCGACCCGGACCAGGTCCGGCGCACCCGTGCCTTCGAGGTGAACCCGTGACCCGAGCCCCTCTCGACGTGCTGATCAGGCGCGTCGACCCCGACGTACCCCTGCCGTCGTACGAACACCCGGGTGACGCGGGCGCGGATCTGCGGACCACCGAGGCGTGCGAGCTCGCGCCGGGCGAGCGGGCCGTACTCCCCACGGGGGTGTCGATCGCGCTGCCCGAGGGGTACGCCGCCTTCGTGCACCCGAGATCCGGCCTCGCGGCCCGTTGCGGTGTCGCCCTGGTGAATGCCCCAGGGACGGTGGATGCCGGGTACCGTGGAGAGATCAAGGTGATCGTGGTGAATCTCGACCCGCGCGACAGCGTGCGGTTCGAGCGCTTCGACCGGATTGCCCAACTGGTCGTCCAGCAGGTCGAGAAGGTGCGCTTCCAGGAGGTGGCGGAGCTTCCCGACTCGGCGCGGGCCGAGGGGGGCTTCGGGTCCACCGGTGGTCATGCCGCCGTGGGGCCGGGCCCGGGTGGGCATCAGGGTGGGAATCGATACGCATCGGTCGTATCCGACCGGGAAGGACAGTGACGTGTTCGGACGTCGCAAGAAGAACGGCGCCGCCGATGACGCGGCGGGCGAGGCCGAGCAGGTCGTCGACGGCGTAGCCGGCGACAGCGACGCGGACGAGAGCGAGCCGCAGCGCGTGCGGCTCGAGCCCGAGCCGCGTCCCGACGGCCCCTGGGACGCCTCCGAGGTCCGTGAGCCCGGCGAGGGCCGCGTGGACCTGGGCGGGCTCTTCGTACCCGGAGTCGAGGGCATGGAGCTGCGGGTCGAGGTCGCGGGCGACGCGATCGTCGCGGCCACCGTCGTCCTTCAGGACAGCGCCGTGCAGCTCCAGGGCTTCGCCGCCCCCAAGAAGGAGGGCATCTGGGGCGAGGTCCGTGAGGAGATCGCCTCGGGCATCACTCAGCAGGGTGGCGTGATCGACGAGGTCGAGGGTCCGCTCGGCTGGGAGCTGCGGGCCCAGGTGCCGGTGCAGCTGCCGGACGGCACGGGCGGCTTCCAGGTCGTCCGGTTCGTGGGCGTCGACGGCCCCCGCTGGTTCCTGCGCGGAGTGATCTCCGGGCAGGGCGCGGTGCAGCCGCAGGCCGCCGGGCTTCTCGAGCAGATCTTCCGGGACACCGTCGTGGTCCGCGGTGAGGGCCCGATGGCCCCGCGCGACCCGATCGTCCTGAAGCTGCCGGACGACGCGCAGATGGTCGCCGAGGGCGTGCAGCAGGAGCCGCAGGAAGGCTCCCGGTTCGCGGGCGGCATGGGGCAGCTGGCGCGCGGCCCCGAGATCACCGAGGTGCGCTGAGCCGCACCTGTACGGCCGTCGATGGGCCGCGCACTCCATGGGAGTGCGCGGCCCATCGACGTTGCGCGGCCGGGCGGTTGAAGGGTGTCCAGCCCATTGCGAGGCCTTCGCGCAACCCCCTGATGTGCCGCGCGCACGGGGAGACCGGTCGGTGGACGTACGGCGGGTTGCTGCCGTGGTGCGGGGGAGCGGGCGCCAACGGCTGGTTCCGTGCGCCGCCGGGCTCGTGGTCCTGCTCGCGGCCACGGTGCTCGCCCCGCTCACCGAGAAGGCTGTCGAGGGCGGGATGCGGCTTCGGGCCCGGACCTGCCTACCGCCGAGCGCGCCGGAGTCGCCGGGCACGACCTGCTCGCGATGGGCCGCAGGGAGCGCCTCGACCACCGCCGCCGCGCCGTCGGCTTCGTGTGGCAGTAGACCCGGCGCACCCTCCTGCCGCACCTCACGGCTCTGGAGGACGTCGCCCGGCTGATGAGATACGCGCGCGTGCCCCGCGACAGGTGGACCGCGCGGGGCGGCGACCTGCTCGACGTGCTGGGCATCGCGCACTGACGCGACCGGTGCCTCGTCGTCGTGTCCGGGGGCGAGCGTCGGCGCGTCGCGGTCGCGGTGGACACGGCGAACGCGCCGCGTGTCCTGCCGGCCGACGAGCCGACCGCTGGGCTCGGCACGGCGAGCGAGGAGGACGTGTTCACGGCCCAGCGCCGCGCCAACGAGGAGCTGGGGGTGACCGCTCTCGTCGTCACCCGCTATCCGCTCGTGTCCGGCCAGGTGCGCCGCACGGTCCGCATCCGCGACGGCCGCGCGTCGACGGAGGCGCTGCGCGAACGCGAGGGTGAGGGGGAGGAGTTCACGGTTCTGGACCGGACGGGCCGGCTCCCGCTGCCGCGCGACCACGTGGAGCGGTACGGGCTCCGTGGTCGGGTTCGGCTCACGGGTGAGGCCGGCCACGTGGGCGTATGGCCGGATCCCGACGACCGGACCGACAGCTGAGCTGCGGCTCTTTCTTCACCTCTTGACGGAGGGCTGGTCCGTACCTAGGGTCTCCGGCCAACACCCGTGTTCATAAAGGTACTTCACGTTCATATAGAAGAACGGATGGCCCCCCACATGCCGAACACACCGGCCCCCGCTCGCCACCGGCGCAGACGACGCACCGCCCTCCTCGCCACCCTCGCGACGACCACCACCGCACTCGTCGCCACCCTCCTCGCCTGGCCCGGCGCCGACCGCGCCGACGCCGCGCCCGCCACCTTCGCCCACCCCGGCGTCACCGTCTCCAAGGGGCAGCTGGACTTCGCCCGCGACAAGGTCAACGCGGGCGCCCAGCCCTGGAAGGGCGCGTACGACCAGATGCTGGCGAGCAAGTACGCCTCCCTCACGCGCACCGCCAAGCCCCGCGCCACCGTCGAGTGCGGCTCGTACTCCAACCCCAACTACGGCTGCACCGACGAGCGCGAGGACGCGATAGCCGCGTACACCGACGCGCTGGCCTGGTACATCACGCGCGACGACCGCTACGCGAAGAAGGCCATCGAGCTGATGGACGCCTGGTCGGCCACCATCAAGGAGCACACCAACAGCAACGCGCCCCTCCAGACCGGCTGGGCCGGCTCCTCCTGGCCCAAGGCCGCCGAGATCATCAAGTACACGTACACCGGCGGCTGGGCGAACGAGGGCCGATTCGCGGCGATGCTGCGCGACGTCTACCTCCCCAAGGTCATCAACGGATCGAACTCCAACGGCAACTGGGAGCTGTCGATGATGGAGGCCGCCGTCGGCATCTCCGTCTTCCTGGAGGACAGGACGTCGTACGACAAGGCCATGGCCAAGTTCCGTACGCGCACGGCCGCCTACGTCTACCTCGCCTCCGACGGCGACCTGCCGAAGACCGTGCCGAGCCAGAACCTCGACACCAAGGCCAAGATCGTCAGCTACTGGCAGGGGCAGTCCACCTTCGTCACCGGCCTCACCCAGGAGACCTGCCGCGACTTCGTGCACACCGGATACGGCATCTCCGCCATCTCCCACATCGCCGAGACCAGCCGTATCCAGGGCCAGGACCTGTACGGCACCGACGTCGGGCAGCGCCTCCAGCAGGCCCTCGGCTTCCAGGCCAAGTACGAGCTGGGCGAGGCGCCGCCGAGCTGGCTGTGCGGCGGGTCCGTCACGCGCGGGCTCGGCCCCGTCACCGAGGTCGGCTACAACGCGATGCACACCCGCCTCGGCAACGCCATGACGAACACCCAGAAGCTCACCGAGCAGAACCGCCCGGCGGGCTCCAACAACCTGTTCGTCGCCTGGGAGACCCTGACCCACGCCGAGAACCCCAACTGATCCCGGCCATTGCCCGGCCGGGCGCCGCGTGACCATACTGGCGCCCGGCCGGACAACGTACGGGGAGCGCACATGAGCGAGAGCACGGAAGCGGGGGCGGCCGTCCTCGACAGGGACGGCGCCGGCCCCATGGTCGTCATCGAGGACCTGCACCGCTCCTACGGCACCGGGGCCGCGGCCGTGCACGCCCTGCGCGGTGTCTCCTTCGAGGTGCCGCGCGGTGAACTCGTCGCTCTCAAGGGCCGCTCGGGATCCGGCAAGACGACCCTGCTGAACCTCGTCGGAGGGCTCGACGAACCCGACGGCGGCCGTATCACCGTCGACGGACAGGACCTCTCCGGGCTCGGCGAGAACGGGCTCCTGGAACTGCGCAGGGACCGCATCGGCTTCATCTTCCAGTCCTTCGGACTGATCCCGATCCTGTCCGCCGCCGAGAACGTCGGGGTGCCGATGCGGCTGCGCAAGGCCGACCCGCGCGAACGCGAGGAGCGTGTCGAGCTGCTCCTCGCCCTCGTGGGCCTCGCCGGCCACGCCAAGCAGCGTCCCGGCGAGCTGTCCGGCGGTCAGCAGCAGCG
Organism: Streptomyces sp. NPDC107517; assembly: GCF_055582645.1. NCBI lineage: Bacteria > Bacillati > Actinomycetota > Actinomycetes > Kitasatosporales > Streptomycetaceae > Streptomyces > Streptomyces sp. NPDC107517. Next base: position 104,353 of record NZ_JBVJPM010000001.1, read on the forward strand.
CGTCGCCATCGCCCGCGCGCTGGCCAACCGGCCCGCACTCCTCATCGCCGACGAGCCCACGGGCCAGCTCGACGCCGAGACCGGCCTCGCGGTCATGGAGCTGCTGCGCGCCGTCGTCCGCAGCGAACACGTCACGGCGCTCGTCGCCACCCACGACGCGGCGCTGCTCGACCTCGCCGACCGGGTGCTCGAACTGCGCGACGGAGAGATCACGGAGATCACGGCGCCCGGCGGGCGCTGACCGCAACCCCGCGGGCGCGGCGCGCATCAGAGTTGCGTCAAAGACGCACGTCCGCGACCCGCTCGCCCCATTTGCCGCAATTGGTGGCCGTAGGGTCGACGCTGCGTACAACACGTGAAGCGGGAAGACAATGGGGCCATGGGACGCGGCAAGCTTCGGATCTACCTCGGTGCGGCACCGGGCGTCGGCAAGACCTACGCGATGCTCTCCGAGGGCCACCGGCGTATCGAGCGGGGCACGGACTGCGCCGTCGGCTTCGTCGAGCACCACGGCAGGCCCCGTACGGAGGTGATGCTCCACGGCCTCGAACAGATCTCCCGCAAGGAGCTCACCCACCGCGGTGCGGTCTTCACCGAGATGGACGTCGACGCCGTACTGGCCCGCCGCCCCGACGTCGCCCTGGTGGACGAACTCGCCCACACGAACGTGCCCGGTTCGCGCAACGCCAAGCGCTGGCAGGACGTCGAGGAACTCCTCGCGGCCGGCATCGACGTCGTGTCCACCGTCAACATCCAGCACCTGGAGTCACTCGGCGACGTAGTCGAGTCGATCACCGGCGTGCGCCAGCGCGAGACCGTCCCCGACGAGGTCGTGCGCCGCGCCGACCAGATCGAACTGGTCGACATGTCGCCGGAAGCGCTGCGGCGCCGCATGGCCCACGGCAACATCTACAAGCCCGACCGCATCGACGCGTCCCTCTCCAACTACTTCCGCCCCGGCAACCTCACCGCCCTGCGCGAACTGGCCCTCCTGTGGGTGGCCGACCGCGTCGACGAGTACCTCCAGCAGTACCGCGGCGAACACAACATCCGCTCCACCTGGCAGGCCCGCGAGCGCATCGTCGTCGGTCTGACCGGCGGACCCGAGGGCCGCACCCTGGTCAGGCGCGCGGCGCGGATGGCCGCCAAGGGCTCGGGCAGCGAGATCCTCGCCGTCTACATCGCCCGCAGCGACGGCCTCACCGCCGCGTCCCCCAAGGAACTGGCGCTCCAGCGCACCCTCGTCGAGGACCTGGGCGGCACCTTCCACCACGTCATAGGCGACGACATACCGGCCGCGCTCCTCGAGTTCGCGCGCGGTGTCAACGCGACCCAGATCGTCCTCGGCTCCTCGCGCCGCAAGACATGGCAGTACATCTTCGGTCCCGGCGTCGGCATGACCGTCGCCCGGGAGTCGGGCCCCGACCTCGACGTGCACATCGTCACGCACGGGGAAGTGGCCAAGGGCCGCGGCCTGCCCGTCGCACGCGGCGCCCGCCTCGGCCGCTCCCGGATCATCTGGGGCTGGCTCGTCGGCGTCGGCGGGCCCGTCCTGCTGGCCCTCGCGCTCACCCATGTCGCCACCGATCTCGGCCTCGCCAACGACATGCTCCTCTTCCTGTCCGTGACAGTGGCCGCCGCGCTCGTCGGCGGCCTCCTGCCCGCCCTGGCCTCGGCCGCCGTCGGCTCGCTCCTCCTGAACTACTACTTCACGCCACCCCTGCACCTGTTCACCGTCGCCGACCCCAAGAACATCGTCGCCATCGTGATCTTCGTAGGGGTCGCCGTGTCGGTCGCCTCCGTCGTCGACCTGGCGGCAAGACGCACCCACCAGGCCGCCAGGCTCCGGGCCGAGTCCGAGATCCTCTCCTTCCTCGCCGGCAGCGTCCTGCGCGGCGAGAACAGCCTCGACGCGCTGCTCGACCGGGTCCGCGAGACCTTCGCCATGGACTCCGTGGCCCTCCTCGAGCGCGCGAACGACGTGGAGCCGTGGACCTGCGCCGCCAGCGTCGGCCCGCACCCTCAGGAACGGCCCGAGGACGCGGACGTCGACATGCCGGTCGGCGACCACATGGCGCTCGCCCTGTCCGGCCGCGTGCTGCCCGCCGAGGACCGCCGCGTCCTCGCGGCCTTCGCGGCTCAGGCCGCCGTCGTCCTCGACCGTCAGCGCCTGCAGTCCGAGGCGGACCAGGCCCGCACCCTCGCCGAGGGCAACCGCATCCGCACCGCCCTGCTCGCCGCCGTCAGCCACGACCTGCGGACCCCGCTCGCCGGCATCAAGGCCTCCGTCTCCTCGCTGCGCTCCGACGACGTCGCCTGGTCCGAGGAGGACCAGGCGGAACTCCTCGCCGGCATCGAGGAGGGCGCCGACCGCCTCGACCATCTCGTCGGCAACCTCCTCGACATGTCCCGCCTCCAGACCGGCACCGTCACCCCGCTGATACGCGAGATCGATCTCGATGAGGTGGTCCCGATGGCGCTGGTGGGCGTGCCCGACGGCAGCGTCGACCTCGACATTCCGGAGAGCCTGCCCATGGTGACCGTGGACAAGGGACTCCTGGAGCGCGCCGTCGCCAATATCGTTGAGAACGCCGTCAAGTACAGCCCCGAGGACGAGACGGTCCTCGTCGCCGCCAGCACGCTCGGCGACCGCGTGGAGGTCCGCGTCGTGGACCGCGGGCCGGGCGTCCCCGACACCGCGAAGGACCGGATCTTCGCCCCGTTCCAGCGCTACGGTGACGCACCGCGCGGCGCCGGAGTGGGCCTCGGCCTCGCCGTCGCGCGCGGCTTCGTCGAGGCGATGAACGGCACGCTCACGGCGGAGGACACCCCCGGCGGAGGCCTGACCATGGTCCTCACGCTCACCGCCGCGCCGGGCCACCGGCCGGCCGGCACCACCAGCTCAGCCATTGCTCAGAGAGGCAGGTACGCATGACCCGGGTGCTCGTGGTCGACGACGAGCCGCAGATCGTGCGCGCCCTCGTCATCAACCTGAAGGCGCGCAAGTACGAGGTGGAGGCCGCGGCCGACGGCGCGGGCGCGCTCCAGCTCGCCGCCGCGTTCCACCCCGACGTGGTCGTGCTCGACCTGGGCCTGCCCGACATGGACGGCGTCGAGGTGATCAGGGGCCTGCGCGGCTGGACCCGCGTACCGATCCTGGTGCTCTCCGCCCGGCACTCCTCCGACGAGAAGGTCGAGGCGCTCGACGCGGGCGCCGACGACTACGTCACCAAGCCGTTCGGCATGGACGAGCTCCTGGCCCGGCTGCGCGCCGCGGTCCGCCGGGCCGAGCCCACCGGCGGCGGCGAGGACGAGGGCATCGTCGAGACCGACGACTTCACCGTCGACCTGGCCGCGAAGAAGGTCAACCGCGACGGCCGCGACGTGCGCCTGACCCCCACCGAGTGGCACCTCCTGGAGGTCCTGGTCCGCAACACGGGCCGCCTCGTCAGCCAGAAGCAGCTCCTCCAGGAGGTCTGGGGCCCCTCCTACGGCACCGAGACGAACTATCTGCGCGTCTACATGGCCCAGCTCCGCCGCAAACTGGAGTCCGACCCCTCCCACCCGCGGCACTTCATCACCGAGCCGGGCATGGGGTATCGCTTCGAGCGCTGACCCGCTCATCCGTTGTCCCCGGCCCCCGGTACGCTTGATTTATGAGTGCTGTCCCTCGTTCCGATACGCCGTCCGAGAAGCCGGCAGGCCGCTTCCGGCGCATGCTCGACCGGCTGTCCTCCTCCCAGGAGGACCTGGAGTCGGAGGAGCTGCGCGAGGACTCGCAGACCACAGGCTGTACCCGTATCGGGGACTGCCTGGACCGGCAGATAGTCACCGTTACTGGTACCTTGCGCACGGTCACCCTCCGACCACGCGCCGGAGTCCCGGCCCTGGAGGCGGAGCTGTTCGACGGCTCCGCGGCTCTGGACGTCGTGTGGCTCGGCCGCCGGTCCATCGTCGGCATCGAACCGGGCCGCAAGCTGATCGCTTCCGGACGGGTCTCGATGAGTCGGGGCCGTAGGGTGCTCTTCAACCCGAAGTACGAACTCAGACCGCTCGGACGGGAGTAGCCGGTGACGTCCCTCGACAAGCCGACCTCGGATCAGGACTCCGACTCGAAGGCGGTGACCGAGGCCGCCCTCTTCGAGGCCTTCGGCGGCGTGCGGGGCATGGTGGAGACCGTCGTGCCCGGTCTCCTCTTCGTGACCATCTTCACGATCAACAAGGACCTGCACATGTCGGCCATCGCGGCCCTCGCGGTGTCCCTGATCCTGGTCGTGGTCCGCCTGGTCATGAAGGACACCGTCAAGCACGCCTTCAGCGGCGTCTTCGGCGTGGCCTTCGGCGTCGTCTTCGCGATGATGACGGGCAACGCCAAGGACTTCTACCTGCCCGGCATGCTCTACACGCTGGGCCTGGCCCTCGCCTACATCGTGACCACGCTGTGCGGGGTGCCGCTGATCGGCCTGATCCTCGGGCCGGTCTTCAAGGAGAACCTCTCCTGGCGCACGCGCAACCCCGGCCGCAAGAAGGCCTACGCGAAGGCCAGTTGGGCCTGGGGGCTGATCCTGCTCGCCAAGTGCGCGATCCTCTTCCCGATGTACTGGTGGGCCGACACCACGAAGTTCGGCTGGGTCCTGATCGCCCTGAAGATCCCGCCGTTCCTGCTCGCGGTGTGGCTGACCTGGGTCTTCCTGGCGAAGGCGCCCGCGCCCATCGACGTGTTCGCGGAGATGGAGGCGGCGGAGAAGGCCGAGAAGGCCGAGAAGGAAGCGAAGGCTGCCCGCAACGAGTCGGGACCTGCGCGTCATCGCCGTGAGGTCTGAGCGGCGTCGGTGGCTGCGGGTGAGTGAGGGCTTGTCGCGCAGTTCCCCGCTCCCCTAGAAGCGACAAGAGGGGCCCCGGAGTTTCGACTCCGGGGCCCCTCTTCGTAGCTACGGAAAACCGTCAGCCCGCGACGTCCTCGCGGCGCACCGACAGCAGGTCCTCGAGCTGTTCCTCGCGGGCCTGGGCCGCCACGAACAGCAGCTCGTCGCCCGCCTCCAGGGAGTCGTCCTGGGACGGGGCCAGAACGCGGGTCCCGCGGATGATCGTCACCAGGGACGTGTCCTCGGGCCACTGGACGTCGCCCACGCGCGTGCCGGCGAGGGCCGACTCGGGCGGCAGCGTCAGCTCCACCAGGTTCGCGTCGCCGTGGCTGAAGCGCAGCAGGCGGACGAGATCGCCCACGCTCACCGCCTCCTCGACGAGTGCGGACATCAGGCGCGGCGTGGAGACCGCGACATCGACGCCCCACGACTCGTTGAAGAGCCACTCGTTCTTCGGGTTGTTCACACGGGCGACGACGCGCGGGACCCCGTACTCGGTCTTCGCGAGCAGCGAGACGACGAGGTTGACCTTGTCGTCGCCGGTGGCCGCGATGACCACGTTGCAGCGCTGGAGCGCCGCCTCGTCCAGGGACGTGATCTCGCAGGCGTCGGCGAGCAGCCACTCCGCCTGCGGGACGCGCTCGACCGAGATGGCCGTCGGCGCCTTGTCGATGAGAAGGACCTCGTGCCCGTTCTCCAGGAGCTCACCGGCGATGGAACGGCCCACCGCGCCCGCTCCGGCAATGGCGACCCTCATCAGTGACCGCCCTCCTCTTCGGGACCCTCGGCGAACGCCGCTTCGACCTTCTCGACGTCGTCGGTGCGCATCATCACGTGCACCAGATCGCCTTCCTGCAGGACGGTCTGCGACGTGGGCAGGATCGCCTCGCCGAGCCGGGTGACGAACGCGACCCGGACGCCGGTCTCCTCCTGGAGCCGGCTGATCTTGTGGCCCACCCACGCCACCGAGGCGTGTACCTCGGCGAGCTGGACGCCGCCGGTGGGGTCGCGCCACAGCGGCTCGGCGCCGGACGGCAGGAGCCTGCGCAGCATCTGGTCCGCGGTCCACCGCACGGTCGCGACGGTCGGGATGCCGAGGCGCTGGTAGACCTCGGCGCGACGCGGGTCGTAGATGCGGGCCGCGACGTTCTCGATGCCGAACATCTCGCGGGCCACGCGGGCGGCGATGATGTTCGAGTTGTCACCGCTGGAGACCGCGGCGAACGCGCCGGCCTCCTCGATCCCCGCCTCGCGCAGGGTGTCCTGGTCGAAGCCGACCCCGGTGACGCGGCGGCCGCCGAAGCCGGAACCCAGGCGGCGGAAGGCCGTGGGGTCCTGGTCGATGACCGCGACCGTGTGCCCCTGTTGCTCAAGGGTCTGGGCCAGGGCCGAACCCACCCGGCCGCACCCCATGATGACGATGTGCACCGGCCGCTACCCCGCACTCCTGGTCGCCCCGATGACCTGCGAAAACATCTCGCTCACTCTTCTCTCTCAGTCTGCCGGGCAACTAGAGGCAATCGCGTGCCGCGTTGCCAGGAGACGAGCTTAAGCCGCATGGCCTCCGTTGCCTGCATCCGCGTAGCCGGAAGCTTGGTCAGCTTCGCCGCGCGCTGCCCCTGCCCGCGATCCCGGCCGCGTCCCGCCTGAACGCCCACTTCATCTCCGGCTCCATCGCGAAGCGGAACAGGCGCTGCACGGGCGGGGTGCACAGGCTGGTGATGAGGGCGGCTGCTGCCAGCGTGACGGTGATCTCGCCGAGCGGGGTGTGCAGCCACCGCAGGTCGTACCAGTCCCAGAAGCGGGAGCCCTTGGCGACGAAGCCGTGCAGGAGATAGCCGTACAGGGTGCCTGCGCCGAGTGCGGTGAACCACGTCCTGCGGCGCGGGACCCAGGCGAAGAAGCACGCGACGAGGACGACGGAGCAGCCGAACATCGCGAGCGTCATGACGGCGCCCGACCAGCCGGGGGCGCCGAGTTCCTGCGCGCTGTCGCGTCGGTAGAACCACGCCGACGTCATCCGCGGAGCGGCCCTGTAGGCCAGCACCAGGGCCGCCGCGAAGATCGGCACGGACAGGATCCGCACCTCACGCCGGCGCACCAGCTGGAAGTGCTCGGGCTTCAGGACCAGGCCGACCACGAAGAGGCGAGCCGCACCGCAACCACCCCTCCTCTTCCGCGTAAACCCGGGCCACAGCGGCGTTACGGGCGTCACAGTGCCCCACCTAGACTGGGGTCCTCCTCGGCCCGGTGAGCCGAAGCGGATGTGGAAGAGGACGACGACGGTGGTGACGCGCGTACGCGACTTCGATGACCGGCCCGCCTTCGACGACCCGCCCGCCGAGGTCATCGCGGAGGCGGCCGGCGCGTTCGGACTGCTCGCGTCCTCGGCCCGGCTGCACATCGTGTGGGCCCTCGCGCAGGGTGAGAGTGATGTCACAGGCCTCGCCGAACGCGTCGGCGGCGCGCTGCCGGCCGTGAGCCAGCACCTCACCAAACTGAAGCTCGCCGGGCTCGTCCGGTCCCGGCGCGAGGGCCGCCGCCAGGTCTACTTCGTGGACGACCCGGACATCGTCGCCGTGGTGCGGCTGCTGATCGGCCGCCTCGCCGAACGCGCCGACCGGACCCCGGCCCGCCGGCTCCGCGGGGCCGGGGCCTAGGCCGCGCGATGGCCGAACAGGGCGGGCAGGCCAGGCGCAGGCCCTGGCTCTGGGGTGCGGTGCTGCTCGTTCTGGTCGTGGCTTGGGCGTGCGGACGGTCGGGGGATGCGGGGAGTGCGGGGCATACGGGGGCAGGCAGGACCGGTGGGGCCAGGGGGACCACGGGAACCAGCGGGAAGCCGGATGCGTCCGCCCAACCCTCGCGCACGTCCACTCCGAGCCACACCCCGAAGCCCAGCCTCAGCAGCCCCACCACCCCCTCAGGCACCTCAGGCAAGTACGACCCGGCGGCCTACGCCCCGCAGGTCCGCTCCCGCGCCGCCGAGGCCGGCGTGAGCCCGCAACTCCTCATGGCGATCCTCTACAACGAGGCGTACAAGCCGCACGACCCGGCCCTGGAGCGCGCCTGGCAGCGCTACAAGCCGGGCGCCGCCTTCGGGATCGCCAACATGCACCGCGCCGCGTTCGACGAGACCAAGCGGGGCCGGGCCTTCGCGGGGCGCCGGTGGGAGGAGCTGCCCGACGACCGGGACCTCGCCGTGCGCGCGGCTGCCTGGTACCTCCACGACCTGGCGCGGCAACTGCCGGCACACCCCTCGGGCCCGTACGACAAGGACGAGCTGCTCGCCCTCGGCTACAACACGGGCGCGGGCAACATGCAGGCCTTCGCGCGCGGTGCGAAGCCCGGGAGCCAGGCCGCCGACTATCTGGCCCGGCTGCGTTCGAACTGAGACAAAGCGGGGCGATCCATCTCCCGTACCGGCGGCGACTGAGGCCGTGAGCCCCCGCCAGGACTGCCCGGTCAGGCGCCCGGTGTGTGGTTCCGGTGCACTTGGGGGGTGGTGGGTGGGCGGCCCCCCGTTCGAACGCTTACGATCCTCTGCGTGTCCAAACTGACCGACGTGCCCAAACGGATCTTGATCGGGCGCGCTCTGCGCAGCGACCGGCTCGGAGAAACGCTCCTGCCGAAGCGCATCGCCCTCCCCGTTTTCGCCTCCGACCCGCTGTCCTCCGTGGCCTATGCGCCGGGAGAGGTGCTGCTGGTCCTGTCCATCGCGGGCGTGTCGGCGTACCACTTCAGCCCCTGGATCGCGGTCGCGGTCGTGGTGCTGATGTTCACGGTGGTCGCCTCCTACCGCCAGAACGTCCACGCGTACCCGAGCGGTGGCGGTGACTACGAGGTCGCGACCACGAACCTCGGCCCCAAGGCCGGCCTCACCGTGGCGAGTGCCCTCCTCGTCGACTACGTCCTCACCGTCGCCGTGTCGATCGCCTCCGGCATCGAGAACCTCGGCTCGGCGATCCCGTTCGTCGTCGAGCACAAGGTCCTGTGCGCGGTCCTGGTCATCGTGCTGCTCACGCTGATGAACCTGCGCGGCGTGAAGGAGTCCGGGAAGCTCTTCGCCATCCCGACCTACGTCTTCGTGGTCGGCGTCTTCATCATGATCGCGTGGGGCGCGTTCCGCGGGCTCGTCCTCGACGACACCATGAAGGCGCCCACCGCCGACTTCCACATCAAGGCCGAGCACCAGGGCCTCGCGGGCTTCGCCCTCGTCTTCCTGCTGCTGCGCGCGTTCTCCTCCGGCTGTGCCGCGCTCACCGGCGTCGAGGCGATCAGCAACGGCGTACCGGCGTTCCGCAAGCCGAAGTCGAAGAACGCGGCGACCACGCTCGCGGCGATGGGCCTGCTGGCCGTCACCATGTTCTGCGGCATCATCGCCCTGGCCATGTCGACCAAGGTCCGCATGGCCGAGAACCCGGCGACCGACCTGATCCACAACGGCGTCGCGGTCGGCGAGAGCTACGTCCAGAACCCGGTGATCTCCCAGGTCGCCGAGGCCGTCTTCGGCAAGGGCAGCTTCCTCTTCATCATCCTGGCCGCGGCCACCGCGCTGGTCCTCTTCCTCGCGGCCAACACCGCGTACAACGGCTTCCCGCTCCTCGGCTCGATCCTCGCCCAGGACCGCTACCTGCCGCGCCAGCTGCACACCCGCGGTGACCGCCTCGCGTTCTCGAACGGCATCGTGCTCCTCGCCGGCGCCGCGGCGCTCCTCGTCGTGATCTACGGCGCCGACTCGACGCGCCTCATCCAGCTGTACATCGTCGGCGTGTTCGTCTCGTTCACGCTGAGCCAGACCGGCATGGTCCGGCACTGGAACCGCCACCTGCGCACCGAGAAGGACCAGGCCAAGCGCCGCCACATGGTCCGCTCGCGTGCCATCAACACCTTCGGCGCGTTCTTCACCGGCCTCGTCCTCGTCGTGGTCCTCGTCACGAAGTTCACGCACGGCGCCTGGGTCGCCCTCCTCGGCATGTGCATCTTCTACGCGACGATGACCGCGATCCGTAAGCACTACGACCGCGTGGCCGAGGAGATCCAGGCCCCCGAGACGCCGACCGACGACAGCGTCCGGCCGTCCCGCGTCCACTCGATCGTCCTCGTCTCCAAGATCCACCGGCCGACGCTGCGCGCCCTCGCCTACGCCAAGCTCATGCGCAGCGACACGCTCGAGGCGCTCAGCGTGAACGTCGACCCGGCCGAGACGAAGGCCCTGCGCGCGGAGTGGGAGCGGCGCGGCATCGACGTACCGCTCAAGGTCCTCGACTCGCCCTACCGCGAGATCACCCGGCCGATCATCGAGTACGTCAAGGGCCTGCGCCGCGAGTCGCCGCGCGACGCGGTCAGCGTGATCATCCCCGAGTACGTGGTCGGCCACTGGTACGAGCACCTGCTCCACAACCAGTCCGCCCTGCGCCTCAAGGGCCGCCTCCTGTTCACCCCCGGCATCATGGTCACCTCGGTGCCCTACCAGCTGGAGTCCTCCGAGGCCGCCAAGCAGCGGGCCCGCAGGCGTCAGGACTGGAACGCGCCGGGCGCCGTGCGCCGCGGCCCCGTCGAGAAGCGCCCGAAGGAGCCCTCGAACAAGGGCTGACCCCCTCGGCTGTCGTGTGGCGAGCGGCCGGACCACACCCACGTAGACTGGTGGGCTGTTGTCCGGCCGTTCGCCGTGTCCCTTGCTTTCTTACGTTGTGGAGTCCCCCGCCATGCAGGCAGAACCGAAGAAGTCGCTGGTCGGGGAGGAGTACGAGGTCGAGATCGGCCCCGTCGCCCACGGTGGCCACTGCATCGCCCGCACGGACGAGGGCCAGGTCCTGTTCGTCCGGCACGCGCTGCCCGGCGAGAAGGTCGTGGCCCGCGTCACGGACGGTGAGGAAGGTGCCCGCTTCCTGCGCGCCGACGCGGTCACCGTCATCGAGGCGTCCAAGGACCGCGTCGAGGCTCCCTGCCCGTACGCCGGCCCGGGCCGCTGCGGCGGCTGCGACTGGCAGCACGCCAAGCCGGGCGCGCAGCGCCGCCTCAAGGGCGAGGTCATCGCCGAGCAGCTCCAGCGCCTCGCGGGCCTCACGCCCGAGGAGGCCGGCTGGGACGGCACGGTCATGCCGGCCGAGGGCGACAAGCTCCCGGCGGGCGAGGTCCCGCAGTGGCGCACGCGCGTGCAGTACGCGGTCGACCCCGACACCGGGAAGGCGGGCCTGCGCCGCCACCGCTCGCACGAGGTCGAGCCGATCGAGCACTGCATGATCGCGGCGCCGGGCGTCTCCGAACTCGGCATCGAGAAGCGCGACTGGACGGGCATGGAGTCCGTCGAGGCGATCGCGGCGACGGGCTCCCAGGACCGCCAGGTCATCCTGACCCCGCGCCCCGGCGCGCGCCTGCCCCTGGTCGAACTCGACAAGCCGGTCTCCGTGCTGCGCGTGGACGAGAAGGACGGCGGCATCCACCGGGTCCACGGCCGCGGGTTCGTACGCGAGCGCGCCGACGGCCGCACGCACCGCGTCGGCAGCGGCGGCTTCTGGCAGGTGCATCCGCAGGCGGCGGACACGCTGGTCAAGGCGGTCATGCAGGGCCTGCTGCCCCGCAAGGGCGAGATGGCGCTCGACCTGTACTGCGGCGTCGGCCTCTTCGCCGGCGCGATCGCGGACCGCATCGGCGACCAGGGCGCGGTGCTCGGCATCGAGTCGGGCAAGCGCGCGGTCGAGGACGCCCGCCACAACCTGGCCGCGTTCGACCGCGTCCGCATCGAACAGGGCAAGGTCGAATCGGTCCTCCCGCGCACGGGCATCACCGAGGTCGACCTGATCGTCCTGGACCCGCCGCGCGCTGGAGCGGGCAAGAAGACGGTGGAGCACTTGGCGTCCCTCGGCGCGCGCCGCATCGCGTACGTGGCCTGCGACCCGGCGGCCCTGGCCCGCGACCTGGCGTACTTCCGCGACAGCGGCTACAAGGTCCGGACGCTGCGGGCGTTCGACCTGTTCCCGATGACGCATCATGTGGAGTGCGTGGCGATTTTGGAGCCGGTGAAGAAGGATGCCTGACCGGCGGTTTCCTTGAGTGCGGGCAAGGTCGGGGACGAGATCGCCACAGAGGTCCGTATCGCCGAGTTCACGCCGGCCGAACCGGAAGAGGCGCCGCAGCCGCTGGAGCGGCTGTGGCGCCGGCATCGGGATCTGACCGCCCGCGACGTCTTCGGCGCCCCGGAGGCAGCCGATGCCGCACTGCGGCTGAAGGGATGCGTCGCCGTGTGCGAGGACTACGCCGAGCACGTCTTCGCCGCGCTCCACGTCATGACCGAGGGCCCGACGCCATGACGCGGCCGCACCAGAACGAAGCGCCGACGGCCCGGCAGATGTGGCCGTTGTACGCGGCCGGGTTCACCACCGCGTTCGGCGCGCACGGCATCGCCGCCACCCTCGGCGGTGGCGCCGACGGCGCCGTCACCTCGCTGCTCGTCCTGGGCGGCCTGCTCGCGCTCTACGACGGCGCCGAGGTCCTGCTCAAGCCGCTCTTCGGGACACTCGCCGACCGCATCGGCGCCCGCCCCGTCCTCCTCGGCGGACTGCTCGCCTTCGCCGCGGCCTCCGCCCTGTACGCGACAGCCGACAGCCCTGGCTGGTTGTGGGCGGCCCGGCTCGGTCAGGGCGCCGCCGCCTCCGCGTTCTCGCCGTCCGCCTCGGCGCTCGTGGCCCGGCTCAATCCGGCCGCGAAACATGGTCGCGCCTTCGGTTCCTACGGTTTCTACAAGTCCATCGGCTACACACTGGGACCGCTGCTCGGTGGGGTCCTCGTATGGGCCGGGGGACTGCGGCTGCTGTTCGCCCTTCTCGCGGTGCTCGGCGTCGCCGTCGCCGTGTGGGCCGCGCTCATCGTGCCCGCCGTACCGCCGCTGCCCAAGACCCGGCAGACGGTGCTGGATCTGGCCCGGCGGCTGGCCGACCCGGCCTTCCTCACCCCGACCGCCGCACTCGCCGCCGCGACCGCCGCACTGTCCGTCGGTGTCGGGTTCCTGCCCGTCGCCGGGCGGGTCGCCGGTCTCGGCACGGTCGCCACCGGGGCCGCGGTGTCCCTGCTCGCGGCCTGCGCCGCGGTCGTCCAACCCCGCGCGGGACGCGCCCTGGACGAGGGCCGCCTCAGCACACGTACGGGGCTGGCCGCGGGTCTGACAGCCACCGCTGCGGGCCTGTTCTGCGCGATGCTGCCCGGCCTGACCGGCGTCCTCCTCGCCGCCGTCCTCATCGGCGCCGGCACCGGCCTGATCACCCCGCTCGGCTTCGCCGCACTGGCCTCCGCGACCCCGCGAGAGCGCCTGGGCCAGACCATGGGCGCCGCCGAACTCGGGCGTGAACTCGGCGACGCGGGCGGCCCCCTGCTCGTCGCCGCCGTCGCCTCGCTCGCCACCCTCACCTACGGCTTCGGGGCGCTCGCACTGCTCACCGCAGCGGGCGGCTTCGCCGCACTCACCTACCGCAGCGCCGTGCCGGCCGCACCCGATGAGGCGGATCGGACACCTGACTCGCGCCAGTGACCCCGGTGGTTCCCCTTGAGGTGCACCCGAGCTCGATGGGCCGACTTCGAAGATCGGCCGAGCAGGCCGTCGCCGGGGGTGACGGCGTCGGCGTCACGTGTCGAGGAGTTCGGCCTGGACGCGGCGTGAGGGGCGGAAGGCGCAGAGGGCGAGGATGCCGGGGCCGCCGGCCTGCTCGTTCAGGCGCTCAGCCGTCCGCCCTTGACCGCTGAGACGAAGGAGGACCAGCCGGCGGCCGGGAACACGAGAACCGGCCCGTGCGCAACCTTGCTGTCCCGTACCGGGACGATGGCCGCGAAGTCGTCGGAGACCTCGACACACTCGCCACCGTCCGAGTTGCTGTAGGAACTCTTGCGCCAGCTGACGGCACTCAGGTCGATGCCTCGCACGGTACTTCCTCCAAGATGGCCAGGACGAAATTCCGCGACTCGGCTGGGGGCAGCGCCAAGTCGCGCATCGCATCGTACGCACGCTGCAGCCGCTCAACCGGCGAGTCCGCTTCAATGAGTTCGCCACGGTGTGCGTTCTCCGTATATGCCACCGTAAGCCCGCCGGGGAGCCGCAGGAACATCAGTGCGGTGCTGTCCAGGCCGTGCATCCCGGCGCTCAGGGGAAGCACCTGCATCGTCACATTCGGCCTCTCCGCCATCTCGGCGACGTACTCCAACTGCCGCCGCCACTGCGCCACTTCCCGTAACGGCGTCCGCAGCACCGCCTCCGACAGGATCGTCCGGAACGGCGGCGCGTCCTCTCCCTCCAGCAACTCCCGCCGCCCCATCCGGGCCTCGACCTGCTGCTCCAGCTCCTTCCCCCGGAGCCCGCCCGCCGCCAGCACCTCGCGCGCATACCCGGGCGTCTGCAACAACCCCGGCAGCACGCTCACCGCGAAGTGCCACAGGCTCACCGCCTCGGCCTCCAGCGCCATGTACCGCCGGTACCGCTCGCGGAACTGCGTATGGTCCCCGGCGGCGAGCTCCCACAGCGCCAGTAACAGCCCCGGCGTTCCGTAGTGCTGGTCCAGGGCCTGGACGACCTCGGGGCTGCCGAGCGTCTCGCCCTTCTCCATCTTGCCGAACAGGGAGTAGTCCCAGCCCAGTCGTTCGCCGAGCTGCCGCAGGCTGCTCCCGCTCCCGGCCCGCAGGGTCCGCAGCTCCTCGGCGAACCTCTGACGCGGCTCCTGGCTGCGGCCGGTGACGACCCGTCGCTGCGGCATACGTCCGGCTCCCCTCCGAGCCGCCGGCTCGTGGTCGGTGTGGAAGGTGTGGAACCAGTGCCCTACGACGGGGAAGCACCGCACGTCCACGGCGTGTTCGGGCACATCCGGGAGCATCCTCGTAACACCCGGACCACGCAGCGTAATTCACGCAGCTTGCCGGGGTCATGGAATCAGTCGGACCCGACGAACCCGACAGACCGACCGGCGAAGGACGAGGACACGTATGCCCCCCACACAGCGGCCCCCGCACCACTCGATCACCCCCGCCACCGGCCACACCGCCATCGTCACGGGCCCTGCGAAACCCCGTACGCCCAAGGTCCAGGAGGCGCTCGACGCCCGCGACGCCCTGGCCGGCGCTCTCAGCCGGGCAGGGGTCCAGCTCCCGGCCATGGACGTCCGCACCCCGTGGGCGGGTGACAGAGAGGGCGAGAGCCGCTACGCGCTCGTCCACCTCGGAGTCTGCTCGGCGCCCGTGGCGCTGCAGCTGGCGGCTGTGATCGCCAAGGGGGCCGGTTCGTGACACCGGAGCCGGCGCCGTTCCTGGAGGTGGGAGACGCCGTCCACGACACCGTGCGGGACCGGTTCGGGCGGGTCATGGGCCATGAGGGGCCGTACCTCCAGGTCCGTCCGCTGGCCGGTGGCCGCGCATGGGACGCCGAGACCGGCGACCTCCGGCCCCTGGCCCAGGACGAGTTGCTGCGCGCCCTGGTGGCCGAGGCGAACGCCCGCAGCAGGCAGGGCATCTGACGGCACGTCGGTCCATCGAGGGCGGACTCCCGGCGACGCCCTCCTCGTGATCCACGCACTGACCCAGGATGACGAGAACCGTCTCAGCAGGACGACGGGCTTCCTGATCCGCCCGCGCGCGGACACCAGCGGACACCGGAGGGCATGCCCCCATCCGCACGAGTCTTCTTCGTGCTGCCTGGGGGCGTTTCCTTCCTGTCGGCGGCTCGTGCGGGAGAGCGTTTTCCGCCGCCCTCCTCAAGGGTGCGGTGACCGGTGTGTGCGGGTACCGGCACGCCCTGCGTTCCCCGTCGGGAAATCCGCCCCCGAGCGCCGGACCGGAAAGGCTGGGATGCTGAGGGCGAGCGGGCCCATGACCCGGCCCCTGACAGGCAGCGGTGGTGAGCGCTGTGGCGGAGATCTACGAGCATGTTCCTGGACGGGTCGATCCACGTGTTCCGTGCGTGGATCCTCTGGGGGACTCGTTTCTCCGCACTCGGATCGCGCTGCCGGCGCGACCCGCCACGTACCTGCGGCGGCATCGGCTCGTCCGGCACCTCGACAAGGCTCTTCGGACGCGGTTGACGCTGGTCAACGGCGCGGCCGGTGCGGGCAAGACCCTGCTGGCCGCCGACTGGGCCGCCGGCCTGGAAGAGCCGGTCGCCTGGCTCACCGCCGAGGCGGAGGACCGACAGCCCGGCGTGTTCTGGGCCTACGTCCTGGAGGCCCTGCGCGCGTGCGGTGAACCGGTGTCCGGCGCGGTCGGGGTCCCGATCGAGGCGGCCCGGGTGGACCGCAAGCTGCTGGCGGCGCTCGCCGCCGATCTGGACGCACGTGACCGGCCCGTGGTCGTCGTGGTCGACGAGTTCGACCGCGTGACCACCCCCGAGGTCGCGGAGCAGTTGGAATTCGTCCTGCACCACGCCGGGCAGGGCATGCGCCTGGTCCTCGTCACCCGCACCGAACCCCTGCTCCCGCTGCACCGCTACCGGGCGGCCGGCGAACTGACGGAGCTGCGCGGCGCGGAGCTGGCCTTCACCCCCGAGGAGGCTGTCCCGCTGCTGGAACTGCACGGTCTGCACGTCTCGGTCGACGCCGCGCGCGCCCTGGTGGACCGCACCCGGGGCTGGGCCGCCGGCCTGCGCCTGTGTGCCCTGGCCGCGGGGGAGAGCGCGGACGCCGAGCTCTACCTGAAGGAGTTCGAGGCGGACCGGAGCACGGTCGCGGACTTCCTGCTGGCCGAGGTGCTCAAGCGGCAGCCGGAGGAGACACAGGATCTCCTGCTGCGCGTCAGCGTCCTGCAGCGTTTCAGCCCTGATCTGGCGAACGCGCTGACAGGGCGGACCGACGCGGAGCCCCTGCTCGCCGAACTGCACCGCGCCAACGCGTTCGTCGAGGACCTCGGGCACTCGCTGTACCGGCTCCACCCGCTGTTCGGGGAGATACTCCGGGCCCATCTGCGGGTCCGCCTGCCGGGCCTCGAGCCCGAGCTCCACCGGCGTGCCGCGCAGTGGCTGCGCCGTTCCGGATCCCTCCTGGAGACACTCACTCACGGCGCCGCCTCGGGCGACTGGGATTTCACCGCCGGCGCCCTCGTCGACGACCTGGCGATCGGACAGCTTTTCACCGGCCTGCGCTCGGGCGGCCTCGACCAGTTGTTCTCCGGGATGGATCCCGAGGCCACCGGTCCCGCGACGGATCTCGTCCGGGCTGCCCGCGAGCTGTCCCGGTGCGACGTCGAGCGTGGTCTCTCCCACCTGCACCGTGCCGAGGAGCGGCTTGCCGTCGACCCGTCCGACGGAGCGGCCGCGCAGCTGAGCTGTGCGCTGCTGGAGGCGCTGGCCGCCCGGCTGACCGGTTCTCCCGAGCAGGCCGAGGAGGCCGCGGAGGCGGCCGGCCGACTCCGGCGGGCGGTCCCGGAGCACCTGCTCGACAGGCATCCCGAGCTCACCGCGCTCCTTCTGACCCATCTCGGCTCCGCGCGCCTGTGGGCCGGGCGCTTCGAGGACGCGCGTGCCGCCCTGACCACGGTGGCGGGCACGCATGGCGGAGCGTCCACCGTGCTGCCCCGTGAGGAGGCGCTGGGGCATCTGGCGCTGATCGACCACCTGAACGGCTGGAACGGCAGGGCGGAACGCAAGGCTCTCGCCGGTGCCTCCGAGGCGGAGGGGTTCTGTCCGCCCCGGACTCGCGCCGCCGCCACGGGGACGGGCACGGGTACCGATACCGGCATCGGATTGCTGGTGCTGGCCGCCGTGGCCGTCGACCGCGACGAGCTGGACCGTGCGCGGGCACTCCTCGACGAGACGGCCCGGTTCCCCTCCGCGACGCACGATCCGGTGATCGCCGCGGGACGGGCCATGACCAGGGCGCGTCTCCTGCTGGTCCAAGGCAACACCGCGGCCGCCGTCGAGGCGGCGGACCCAGGCGTCCGTGTCGCTGTCGCCTCACCCTGGGCGGCGGGCCATGAGGCGCTCGTGGCCGCCGCCGCGCATGTAGCCGAAGGACGGCCGGAGAGGGCGGCCGAGGTGCTCCAGGTCGTGTCCGCCGATCAGCCGGCGTGTGCGGTGGAAGCCGCGCGGATGCTGCTCGCAGCGGGCCGTCCGGAAGCGGCGGTCAGCCTGCTCGACAGCATTGACACCGGGGGCCGGACCGGGCCGGGCGTGACCGTTCGGGCAGCGCTGGTCAGGGCTCAGGCCGCGCAGGGGGCGGGAGACGACGCCACGGCCCGCCGGCTCGTCGCGCAGGCACTGCTCAGCGCCCGGCGCGAGCGGCTTCGCAGACCGTTCCTCGACGCCCGGCCGTGGATCCGGCCGCTGCTGTCGACCGCGCCCCTCCAGGAGCTGACCGCGGACTGGCTGACGCCTGCTCCGTCGCGCCGAGGTGACCCGGCCACGACCGACGCGCGGCCCCCTCAGCTCGTTGCCGGGGAGCTGAGCGGGCGCGAGCGGGACGTGCTGGAGCGGCTGGCCCTGATGATGTCGACCGAGGAGATCGCCGCCGACCTCTACGTGTCGGTGAACACGGTGAAGACCCACCTCAAGAGCGTCTACCGCAAGCTGGGGGTGAACCGGCGCAACGAGGCGGTGCGCCGCGCGCGCGAACTCGAACTCGTGTGAACGGGCGTCGCCGGCCGCGACGGGAGCCGGGTCGTCGTGCGTCGGGCGCGGCAGGTCACCTGTACCGGGTGAGGCCCGGCCGGGCGCCGAGGCGGAGGCTCGCAGGAGGGGGTGTCGCCCACCTGCCCCACACCGCTGGCGGGAGAAGAGCTCATGCGTTGCGAGTTCCGCGTCGAGGGACACATGTCGGAGACATTGACCAAAGCCTTTCCGGAGCTGGGCCACGTGATGATGTCCGGCCAGACGATCCTGTTCGGTCCCGTCGTGGACGACGCGCACCTGTACGGTCTGCTGGCCCGACTCCAGTCGCTGGGACAGCGGGTCCTGGAGATGCGGCAGCTGCCGGAGGATCCGGCCGGCTGATCCGCCGCGTGCGGTGAACCCGACGGAGGCGCTCTCCCGCACCGCCACTCGCGATGGCGGTGCTCACGGATCACCCCCGATGGGTGACCCGGCGGCCTGTGGCGCGCGGGACGCTGGGGTTGTCAGATCCCCGCGTACGGCCTCTTCGGCGTCCGGGAACGGCCCGCTCGATCGCGCGAGGAGGAGCCATGACCATGCCGCGTGGTCCGGCGCCGCACACCGAACCGGAACCCCCCGCCGGCGGGGACGCCCCCCGCCCGGCCGACGACGCCGCGGACGTACTGGCGCGACTCGGCCGCTCATGGACCTGGATCATGGGCTCGGCCGTCGTGACGCTGGTGCCGGGCGTCCTGATACTGGTCTGGCCGAAGGAGACCCTGCACGTCCTCGCGGTCCTCATCGGCCTGTACCTGCTGGCCATGGGGGTGTTCCGGTTCGTCGCCGTCTTCGCGCGGGACGAGCACGGCGAACGGCTGTCGGGGCTGCTGCTGGCCGTGCTGTTCCTCCTGGCCGGGGTGCTGTGCCTGCGGAACCCGCTGCAGACCATCACCGCGCTCTCCCTGATCGTCGGCGTCGTCTGGCTCGTGTCCGGCGTCCTCACCCTCTACACCGCCATCGCCTCCAAGGGCCTCCCGCACCGCGGCGTGCTCGTGGGCGTCGCGGTGCTCGGCATCGTCGCGGGGATCGTGGTGCTGGCCCTGCCTGCCGAGTCGGCACAGGCCCTGACCAGGCTGCTCGGACTGTGGCTCGTCCTGCTCGGTCTGGCCGAGGCGGCGCTCGCCCTCGCCTGGCGGTCCGCGCTTCGGAAGGCGGGCGTCACAGGCTCGCCCGGCCAGGCCCCGACGGCCTGAGACACCCCACCCACCGAGCTCACCCCCGTCGGGTGAGGCCGCCCGGCTCCCGTCGGCCCACGCTGAGGACGGCAGGCAAAGGCGGCTGGGCGAGCGCCCGGGATGGAGGAGAGACATGAACGCGCAGACGGTCCTGGCGTACGACTATCCCCTGCTGAGCGTCTTCTGGAGCATGCTCTGGTTCTTCGTGTGGATCATGTGGTTCATCCTGCTGTTCCGCATCATCGGCGACATCTTCCGTGACGACGAGATGGGTGGCTGGGCGAAAGCCGGGTGGCTGGCGCTCACCGTCCTCCTGCCCTTCCTGGGCGTCTTCGTCTACATGATCGCCCGCGGCAAGAACATGGGCCGCCGGGAGATCGCGCAGGCCCGTGAGCAGCAGAAGGCCTTCGACAGCTACATCAGGAAGACCGCGGGCGGTACGGACCGGTCCAGCAGTGTGGACGAGCTGGCCAGGCTGTCCGAGATCCGCGCGCGCGGCGACATCACGGACGAGGAGTTCGCCAAGGCGAAGCAACTCGTGCTGGCCGGCCACGGTCCGGACGCAGGCCCGGGCAGCGACACCGCCTCCGGCCCGTCCGGCTCCGGACGCTGAGCGCGCGCCGGACGAACACGAAATGAGGCACCACCATGACCGCGACAAACTCGCAGCCGGCCGACACGACGAAGCAGGCGTGGGCAGGCGGCCTGACGATCTTCGCCGGGATCATGCTCATGCTCGTCGGTGTGCTCGGTATCTGCCGGGGCATCATGGGGATCGCCGAGGACGACATCTTCGTCACCACACGCAACTACATCTTCAAGTTCGACCTGACCAGCTGGGGCTGGATCCACCTCGTCCTGGGCGTACTCGCCGTGCTCATCAGCTTCGGGCTGATGCGGACCGCGACGTGGGCACGCGTCGGCGGCGTGGTCATCGCCGGACTCGTCATCATCGCCAACTTCCTCTCCCTGCCGTACTACCCGGTCTGGTCGGTCGTGCTGATCGCGATCTCGGGCTTCATCATCTGGGCGCTGTGTGTGGTCCGCAAAGACGGGGCCGACTGGTTCTAGGGCGCACCGCACGGCGTGTGAGTGACACGGCGGGAAGCCTGGTCAGCGTCTCGATTCGTGCCACTGCGCGAACGCCCGCGCGAGCTGCTGCGAAGCGCGTTCCACCTCGCCGTCCGGTCCCGGTTCGCCCGCTGGGACCGGTAGGTCGACGCTCGGGTAGCGAGGGTCCTCGGCGGACGGAACGACGTCCGCCGTGTCGGCCAGCCGGCGCAGGAGCGCCTGGTTCATGCGCTGTTCGACCTCCGCGTGCTCGGGGCGGCCCGCGAGACCGACTCGCTCGTGCAGGAGCGTGCGGATCGTTGCCCTCGTCGGCATCGATCCGCTCACTGTTGTCCTCAGGGCTGTGTCCGCGGTGGCACAGGCTCGCGCGGCTCTCGCCGCCGGGTCAGCCGTCGAGAGTGCCGCCGCCCGCGCCGACGATGGTCGGTGACACCCCGGATCCGTACGCGTCCACGCTCAGCGCCGTGGCGCCCGAAGCGGAGGTGCCGCCGCGCATGTCGGGCAAAGTGAGTCGATGACTGCCCTCCTTGAGGCTGCGCAGGAGGTTCGGCTCCCAGCACGAGCGAGAGTGCGGTGACCGTTGGTGTGGGGGCGCCAGCCGGTGAGGAACGACGCGCGGCTCGGCGAGCCGTCGCTGCTCCCGCTGTCAGCTGCGTATCGCGGCACATGCCCGCGAGCTCGTCGACCGGGCCGGACGCCGGGGCCGAGGGCCGACAGGCCCCACCTGAAGACCCCGCCCCTCAGGCAACTCCCTGCCATGCAGCTTCCTGGCGTGGCCGGATGCGGACAGTGGGGGTGGCGCGGTGATTATCTCTAGGCACGCAGTCGGAACGGCCGCAACGGACCGGACCGGCGCAGGTCAACGCATCGAACGTACGCCGCACCGTACTCGCGAATGGAGACCTCTCATGTCCCGTGCCACCACCCGCTGTACCGTCCTCGCCGCGGCCGTCCTCGGCGGGATCCTGTGGGCCGTGCCCGCGCAGGCCCTCCCCTCGGGGGCGGCCGGTGACGCGCGGAAGGCCACCCCCTCCTCCGCGGACGACTTCGTGTGGCCGAGCCCGCCGGTCAAGCCTCTCGACTTCGTGTGGCCGAGCCCGCCGGTCAAGCCCCTCGACTTCGTGTGGCCGACCCAGCCGCAGCACCTTCCCGGCCTGCCCGGAATACCCGCCTCGCCCGACGACTTCGTCTGGCCCGTCACCCCTCAGCGGTGAGCCCGATGCGGACGACGACGCCCCGTCAGATCCACTCCCTGCGCGTGGCCTGCACGCCGGCCTCGAAGCGGCTCGACGCACCGAGGCGCTCCATCAGCTCGGCCATGATGCGGCGCTCGGTGCGCACCCCGATACCGAGCGCACGGGCCACGGCCTCGTCGGTGAGACCCGTCGCGAGGAGCTGGAGGAGCTTGCGCTCCTGCGGGGTCAGCCCGCCGGGCAGGGCGTCGCCGGGCCGGTCGAGGGGGCAGGCGTGCTCCCAGTACGCCTCGAACAGGGCCCGCATCGCGAGGACCACCGGCTGGCTGCTGAACAGCAGCGCGGACGGCTGGGCCTGACCCGGCAGACCGGCCACGATCGCCGCGGTGTTGTCGACGATGAGCAGCCGCATCGGCAGCGTGGGCGAGGTCCGGATCTCGCTGTGCCGCTCCGCCATCCACTGCGCGTGCGCCTTGGTGACACGGTCGTTGGCGACGCTGTCGAGGTAGATCGACCGGAAGCGCACCCCCCGCGCGAGCGCCCGCTCGTTGAGGGGCCGGCCGGCCTCGATCGACTCCTGGGTCAGCGCGTTGACCGGATGGAACGCGAGGGACTCGCGCACGCAGGACTCGGCGAGCGCCTCCAGACGGATACGGATGTCGTCGACGTTGTCGAGATGTTCCGTGCCGTCGAGAGTGTTCGACCAGCCGGACGCCGTGTACTCGGCGGCGAGCGCGGCCAGCGCGGCGCGGTTCTGCTCGATGCGCTGCTGGCGCCAGGCCAGTTCGTTCTGCTCCCGCTGGAGGAGGACCTTCAGGCCGAGCGACGGGTTCACCGCCCGCAGCCGGCCCGGGGAGTCCGTCGACGGTGCGAGGAGGGAGAGCTCGGACAGCCTGTCCAGGGCCGCCTCCACCGCCTCCGGTGTGCAGTCGAGTAAAGCGGCGAGGCGCTTCGGATCGTGTTCCTTGTGGAACAGAATCGCGCGGTAGACGCCGAGCGTCTGCTGATCCAGTGACGAGACTTCGTCCACGTGGTGTTTCCCCCTTGAACCACGGTTGAACGTTTATTCAGCGCCAAACAAAGGCGCCGGAACTCCACTTCATCAGGGCGCGCCGCATTCCCGGCGACGCGCACGTTTCAAGTCGTCCACAGATTCCGCACGTTACCTGCTCATCGTATTCCGCGAACAGGGAGTCCTCGTGTCCCACGCAGCGTCCTACGCACCCCCGCCGCTCGACGGCTGCGTCGTCCTCGTCGTCGACGCCACCACCGGAACCGGACGGGTCGTCACCGCACGGCTGTGCGCCGCCGGGGCCGCCGTCGCCGTCGTCGGCGCGGGCCATCGGGGACGCGGGGACGACGCGGCCACCAACGCCGCCTTCCTGTGCAAGGAGCTGGCCGACATCGGTCTCGTGGCGCTGCCCTACCAGGTGGACGCCGCGGACACGGAGGCGGTGCTGGCGCTGCCGGCGCAGATAGGCGCCGACCTCGGTCCGCTCACGGCCGCCGTCGTGATCGTCCCGGCCGAGGACGCTCCGTACGGCCTCGCGGACACGTTCCGCGCGGTGTCGGCCGCCGTCGTGGCGGGCCTGCCCGCCCACGCCGTGCACATCGAGATCGACCAGGAGGCCCGGGCCGAGGAGCTGGCCAGGTCGGTGGTCCATCGGCTGCTCGGCACGGCCGGTTCCGATCCCGGTCCCGATTTCGAATCCGAGTCCGTGTCCGAGCCTGAGTCCAGTACATCGATACGGGGGTAGAGAGATGTCCGTACGCGTGGTCGTGGCCGGTGATCACCAGCTGGTCCTCGAAGCGTTCGCCGAGACGCTCAACGGCACCAACGGCCTGGATGTCGTGGGGCTCGCCACGACCTACGAGGCCGTGCTGCCCGCCGTCGAGCGGCACCGGCCGACCGTGCTGCTGCTCGGGGAGCCCACCATGGGCGGCAAGGCGCTGCGGGCCGCGACCGATGTGCGCTCCCGGCATCCCAAGTGCGGGGTCGCCCTCATGGTCGGCGCGGCCACCCCCGCGGTGGTCGACCGGGCCGTCGCCGCCGGCGCGCTCGGCATCGTCCCCAAGAACGCCCGGCTGCCGCAGCTGATCACCACCCTCATGGGCGTCGCGGGCGGCTGTCTCACCGTCGACCCGGCACTGATGCGGCCGCCCACCGCCGGTGAATCGGCGCTCAGCGTGAGGGAGATGGATGTGCTGCGCCTCACCGCGGGCGGCGCCACGGTGAAGGAGATCGCCGGCGAGCTGTATCTCGCCGCGGGGACCGTACGGAACCTCACCTCGGCGGCCATCAAGAAGCTCGGCGGCCGCAACCGGTTCGACGCGGCGCGCATCGCGAGCGAGCACGGATGGCTGTGAGACCGGGGCGGCCCGGGGCCACACGCGCGCCGGCCCCGGCACGGGGTGTGCCGGGGCGGGGCGTCCTGGTGCGCGGCGTACGGGCGCTGCTACTTCTCCAGGCAGAACTCGTTGATCGGGTAGCCGACATGGCGGTCGGCCGTGGGCAGGTGGCCCAGGATCGTGTCGCCCGGCTTGAGTTCGGTGCTGTTCAGTACCGAGGCGCCGGGGCCCAGGACGCGGACGTGCCAGTCGTCCTGGAGGATCAGGTTGACCGTCTGGCCGTTGGGCGCGACCGCGTCGATGGAGATCAGCGGACGCGTCTCGATCTTCACCCGGCCGACGCTGACGGGCCGCGTGCGGCCCTTCACGTCGACCGCGAGGACCGAGCTGCCCGCGTGCAGTTCGCTCAGGTAGTGCGTGCGCCCGTGCTGCGCCACGGTGTACGAGTGCAGCGCGCCGGCGTTGACCCTGAAGGGCCGCGTCGGCATGTACGGCAGCGGGTGGGTCTCGCTGACGCACAGCACCATGCCCTTGGAGTGCGAACCGACGAGGATGCCCTCGTCCTTGCGGAAGTGGGTCGTCGTGTCGACGCAGGCACGCTCACCCATCCCGATGTGCGTGGCGCTCGTGACTGTCAGCTCCACCAGCGGGATCTCCCCGCCGCGCGAGGTCGCCGCGGTGCGCAGGGCGGTGGCGTCACCGACGGTGCGGCCGCGCATCAGGACGCCGTCCGAACCCAGTTCGAGCACGCCGTAGACGATCTCGGCCTCCTCGTTGTCGGCCGCCGTCGTGACGATCGAACCCGGGGCGCCGGTGGCCGCCGCGATGACGATCTCCAGCGGGATCTTGGTCGGGTCCCGGAAGTCGAGGACGCTCCACGCCTCCAGGCGCGCCGCCAGGCAGGCGTCCTCCAGGGTGTCGGCGTCGACGATCTCGACGTAGCGGCCGAACTCGACGTCGGGGTGCGCCTCGACGAGCGGGGCCCGCTCGTCCTTGCCGCCGGGCACGATCACCAGGTCGGCCTCGCCGAGGTCGGCGGGGACCGAGGCCGCCCCGTCCTCGAACAGGAGGATCTTCCGGACGGTCGGGGGCAGGCCGGTGAAGGCGGCCGGGTCGGCGGCGACGACGCCGTCGATCCGCTGGTGGACGGCCTCTTCGAGGACGGCGGCGGTAGCGGTGCCGGCGTCGCGGATGTCAAGCCAGCACAGTTTGGCGTCCGTCATGATGCGGACCTCCTGTCAGATCGTGGGAGAGCGGAGCGGTGGTCGGTGGGGTGTCGAGGTGGTCCGGGGTGAGCCGGGCGTCGCCGTCCGTGTCGGCCGACGCGGTGAAGGGGCCCGGCCCGAAGTGCTGTTCGGGGAAGTGGTGGACGAGCCGGGCGACCTTGGCGGCGAGCCGCCTCGGGTCGGCGGCCTGGAAGATGTTGCGGCCCATCGCCACGCCGCCCGCGCCGCCGGCCAGGGCGTCCCGCACGTACGCGAGGACGTCCTCCTCGTCGGCGAGGGCGGGGCCGCCCGCGACGAGTACCGGCACCGGGCACGCCGCCGTCAGGTCGAGCATCTCCGCGGTGGAGCCGAGGAAGACGGTCTTGACCAGGTCGGCGCCCAGGTCGGCGGCGATCGTCACGGCGTGCGCGACGAGCTCCGGGTCCCGGGGGTCGGTGATCCGCGGGCCGCGCGGGTACACCATGGCGAGCAGCGGCAGGTTCCAGCGGTCGCAGGCGTCGGCGATCCGGCCGAGGTCGCCGATCTGCTGCCGCTCGTCGTCGGAGCCGAGGTTGACGTGGACGCTGACCGCGTCCGCGCCGAGGCGCAGGGCCTCCTCGACGCCGGCGACGACGTACTTCGCGTTGGGGTCGAGCGCCTGGCTGGTGCTCGCGTTGAGGTGGATGATCAGGGACATCGCGGCGAACCGCTCCGGACTGATGTGCCGCACACTGCCCTTGTGCACGACGACGGCGTCCGAACCGCCGGCCGCGAGGCGGCCCGCGAGATGGTCGAGTGACATGCCCTTGGACACCACGGGACCGTCACTGATCGAATGGTCGAGAGGGGTGATCATCAGGCCGGCCGTGCTGTGGCGGTAGAGCCGCCGCAGCCGCAGCGACCGGGCGAAGTGGCCGAATGCGGTCATGAGACGCCCTTTCTGGTTCGCGGGATGGCGTGATCGGGCGGGGCGCCCGTGCCGCGTACGCGGACGGGGCCGTCCCGCGCGGTGGCTCCGCGCGGGGAGCTGGTGGCGGGCGCCGGCGCGGCGGCGGAGGCCTTCGGACCGGAGCGCTCGGGTGTGGACGACACCCGGCGCAGATACGCGCGGTCCGGCTTGCCCGAAGGGGTCAGCGGCAGCTGCGGCCAGACGGAGATCCGGACCGGGGTGTGCTCCGGAGTCAGCGTCGCGGCCACGTATCCGCGCAGGTCGCACGACGTGCGGGCGGCGCCCGAGTGCAGTTCGACGGCGGCGTGCACCTGCTCCACGTAGTCGTCGTCGCGCACGCCGAACACCGTGGCCTGGCGTACCTGCGGATGCTGCAGGAGTGCGCTCTCGATCGCCGTGGGGTCCAGCTTCAGACCGCCGTGCTTGATCACGTCGCCGACGCGTCCGTCGAGCCGCAGATAGCCGTAGCGGTCCCAGTGCCCGAGGTCACCCGTGCGCAGCCACCCGTCCCTGAGGGTGGCGCCGGTCAGCTCGTCGTCGTCCAGGTAACCGGCCGTCACCGTGGGGGAGTCGACCCACAGCTCGCCCGTGACGCCGCGCTCGACCTGTGGTCCGCCGCCGGGCGCCCTGATCTCCAGGCGCACCCACGGGAAGGGCCGGCCGACCGAGCCGAGCAGTTCCGGCTCCCGGTGGTCGAGCGGGTTGAGGCTGCTGATCCCGCCGGCCTCCGTGGTGCCGTACACCTGGATGAGGACGTCCCCGAAGAGGCGGACGGCCCGCTCCACGCGGGCGGGGGCCGCCGGGGTGCCGCTGTAGGTGATGCGGCGCAGCGAGGACAGATCGGTGGCGTCGATGCCCGGATGGTCGAGCAGCCGGTAGAGGTGCGGAACCGCCAGATAGACGTCGGTGACGTGGTGCTGGGTGAAGGAGCGCAGTACGTCGTCGGGGTCGAAGCCGTCGTGGAGCACCACCGTGCCGCCGCCCGACAGGACGGCGTCGGCCATCGGCGCCGTCGTGTGGCTGATCGGTGTGACGGACAGGAGTGTCGCGGGTCCCCGGGGATCGAGGCCACGGGCGAGGCGGTCGACGAGCTCCTCACGGGTACCGAACTGCTGGGCGACCATCTTGGGCCGGCCCGTGCTGCCGCTGGTGAAGTCGACGACGGCGAGAGCGTCGGGCCGCGGCGGCGGCAGCCGGCCCGGATCGAGGGCCCGGGCGGGAGCGCCGCGCGGGATCGGCAGCACGGTGAGCCCCGGCAGCCGGTGCGCGAGCCAGCGTCCCCGCTCGGCGCTCTCCTCGTCCACCAGCAGGAGCAACGCGCCCAGATCCCGCAGGAGTCGGGTCTGCGTGCCGAGCGAGAACGTCTCCGTGTCGGTCCTCGGGTTCATCGACCGTACGTAGACGGAGGTGGCCCCCAGGAGGTGCACGGCGTACCGGGCGCTGAGCATCAGCGGATGGTTCGGCCCCGTCAGGACGGCCACGGTGTCGCCCCGGCCGACCCCCCGCTCGTACAGCAGGGCCGTGGTGCCGTGGACGGAGTCGCTCAGCTCACCGGCGGTGACGGTGCCGTCCGGCCGGTGCAGGACCGCGCGGGACGGATCCCGTTCGAGCGCGTCGAGAATGCGGCGGACGTACGGGCTTGATCGTGCGGTCATGTTCCCCCCTTTCTTCATGAATTCGGCGTGCGGAACGGGCAGTTCAAGAGATCTTCATTTGCGCCATCATTCCCATGGCGCTGTGGTCGATCATGTGGCAGTGATAGGGATAGACGCCCTTGTGCGTGTCGAAGGTGAGCTGGAGTCTGGCCGTCTGCCCCGGAAAGAGCAGCACGGTGTCCTTGAGTCCGGCCTCCGCCGGATAGACCGGCTGCCCGTCGCGTTCGAGAATGCGGAACTGCACCAGATGCGTATGGAAGTTGTGCGGAATCGTGGTGCTGGTGTTCGTGACCGTCCAGACCTCGGTGTCGCCCCATTTGATGTTCGTGTCGATACGGCCGGCATCGAAGGTCTTTCCATTGATGTAGGCCTTGTCGCCGGTGCCGGGCTCGTCCATCCGCAGCTCGAAGCTGCGCTCGACGGTCGGCTTCGGCAGGGCGGGCAGGGTGGTGAGGACGTCGGGCACGCGGCTGGTGTCGGGCGTCTTCTCGCCGACGTCGAACCGCATGATCTGGCCGACGAGTTCGGTCGGTCCCGGGCCGAGCATGTTCTGGAGCGTGAGCTGGGTGCCGGGCGCGTACCTGGAGAAGTCGACGACGAAATCGGCGCGTTCGCCGGGGGACAGGACGAGGACCGGGGTGGCGGCGGGTGCCGGGAGCAGGCCGCCGTCCGAACCGATCTGGGTGACCTGGCTGCCGTCGTTCAGGCAGAGGATGAAGATGCGCAGGTTGCATGAATTGAGCATCCGGAAGCGGTACTTGCGCGCCTCGACCTTCATGTACGGCCACGGGGCGCCGTTGACCAGGATGGTCGTCCGGTTCTCCGCGTCGTCCATCGTGTAGACCATCTGGCCCGCCGCGTCGAACTGGGCGTCGCGCAGGATCAGCGGCACCTCGTAGCGGCCGGACGGCAGGCCGAGCGCGTCCTCCGCCTTGTCGCCGAGCAGGTAGAGACCGGAAAGGCCCCGGTAGACGTGCTCGGACTCCATGTGGTGGGCGTGGTCGTGCGTCCACAGCGTGGCGCCGACCTGGTCGTTGGCGTACACGTACGTCCTGGAGCGGCCCGGCGCGATCGTGTCCGTCATGCCGCCGTCGTGCTCCACGGGGTTGCTGCCGCCGTGCAGATGGACGGAGGTCGGCATGTCCAGGGCGTTGATCTGCCGGACCACCGTGGTACGGCCCTTGCGGGCCCGGATGGTCGGGCCGGGGAACGTGCCGTTGTAGGTGAGGACGTCCGTGCGGGTGCCGGGCAGGATCTCGTGGCTGGTGCGGCTCATGGTGACCGCGTAGTGGTCGGCGGTGCTCGTTCTCCGGTACGGGGCGAGGACCTTGGGCACGGGAAGCGGGACCGCGAACGGCGTGACGGCCGGGGCGCCGGCCGCCGTTGCCGCGTTCGCGGATCCGCCCGACGTCAGTGTCTGGAAGAGCCCTCCCGCGGCGCCCACCGCGCCGACGGCACCGGTGGTGAGACCGAGGCGTATTGCATGACGACGTGTAAGCACGGCGGGGATTCCTTAACTGAGGTCGCTCGGCCGAACCTGCCCGGCCGGATGGTGAATTCGTCTTCCGAGCATGCGGACCGGGGCGCGGAATTCCGAGAGCCCGACGCGTCGCGGTGACGGGTGTCATGGCCGCCGATGGTGTACGTCACCGATTTCACGGGAGACAGGGGGAGCGTTTCCCGTTCGGCGTGACAGTGATTTCCGGAGTACGCCCTGGGCAGCCGCCTCGACAGCACGCGGCCCTGGGCAAGTCGCCTCAAGGGAACCGGAGATCAGCATGCAGACCGAGAAGACGGCGGAATCACCGCCGCGCACCGCGCCCGCGTTCCGCGCCGACGTCCGGGTCCTCTTCGACGGGGAGTCGGCGACCCTCGCGGGCCCGGCCACCTCGCTCACCCTGCGACCGGTGCGCGGCGGCATCCGCACCGCGCTCGGCCGGCTCGCCGAAGGGCCGCGCCCCATGGACGAGTTGCTGGACGGGTTGCGGGACGCCGAGGCTGTCCAGGTGGCACGGCTCCTGGACCGCGCGGGCCATCTCGTCGCGCGCAGCGCGCTGACCCGGGGCGGACCCGCCGACCGCAGGGAGCTCCTGCGCATCGAACCCACCGCACGTGACGCCGAGCACCGGATCGCCGCGGTGGCGCCGGGCGCCACCGTGCGTCTCTCCCGGTTCGCGTTCTGCCGTACCCGCGAGGGAGTGCTGGTCCTGGAGTCGCCGCTCGTGAAGTTCCGCGCGGTGCTCGTGGACCGCGCGGCCCGTGAGCTGGTCGTCGCCCTGGGCGAACCCGTGGCGGCCGGCGCACTCGGCACCGGCCTGCGCGAGGACGACGCCCTCGACGCGCTCGCCCACCTCGCGGGGGCCGGCTTCGTCGAACTCGCCGACCAGGAAGGAGCGTTCGCCTCCGACACGGAGCCGACGCTGCGGCAGTGGGACTTCCACGACCTGCTGTTCCACTCCCGCATCCGCTCCGGGCGCTACGACGACGTGTTCGGTGCCGTCTACCCGTACCGCGGCGAGATCGATCCCCAGCCCGCCGTGAAGCCGGCCCCGGACGGACCGGCCGTGGACCTGTACCGGCCCACGCGCGAGGAGATCGCCGGGCGCGACCCGTCGCTCACCACCGCCCTGGAGACGCGCCGCTCCATCCGCTCCTACGGGGAGGGGGAGTTGACGGCCGAGCAACTGGGCGAGTTCCTCTACCGGGTCGCCCGCGTGCGCGCCCACTACACCCCCGAGGACGGCAGCGGCCGCGACGAGGTCGTCTCCCGTCCTTATCCCAGTGGCGGCCAGGGCTACGAACTCGAGCTGTACGTGACCGTGCGGCGCTGCGCGGGGCTCGACGCCGGCATCTACTACTACGACCCGGTGGCGCACCGCCTCGTCCTCGTCAACGACGCGGAGACGGACCGGGAGTCCCTCTTCCATGTGGCCTCACGAGCCACCGGGATGGAGGCGCGCCCCGACGTGCTCATCACCGTCACGGCGCGCTTCCAGCGCATGGCGTGGAAGTACCGCGCCATCGCCTACGCGACGACGCTGCGGCACACCGGTGTGCTCTACCAGACCATGTACCTGGTGGCGACGGCCCTCGGTCTGGCCCCGTGCGGCCTGGGCAACGGTGACGCCGACATGTCGGCCCGTGTCCTCGGCCTCGACTATCTGAAGGAGTCGTCCGTAGGCGACTTCCTGCTGGGCAGCCGCAGCCCAGACGACTCCGTGGCCGGCGATCCCGAGGCGGGCTGGACCATGCTCAACAGCCCGGAATGGTCGCTGCCGGTCAATTCCCCCGTGATAAATGTCAGCGAGGGGGCGCAAAGACTGGCCTCCGAATGACCGGCCGAGCATTATTAATTGCGCAGCCACCGGTTGCGGAAAGAAAAAGACCCCCGGGAATTCTCCGGGAAGGTCCCTCGGGGAATCCTCCGGGAACTCAGGAACTCACGAAAGGAATTCATCACATGAGCATCAACGACATCAAGAACGGTGACGACGCGGAGAAGGCGTTCGACAGCTTCGACGTCGACGAGCTGGAGACCCTCGAGGTCGCCCAGGGCGTGGCCCTCCCCGAGATGGGCGCCTCCAGCGGTTCGATCGGCACCTCGTCGTCCTCGTCCTCCACCTGCTCCGCCTGCTGACTTCCCCCCATCCACCGCTCGTCCACCCCGCGAAGCCGCTTCGCGGAACACCGGAAGGAATTCATCACATGAGCATCAACGACATCAAGAACGGCGACGACGCGGAGAAGGCGTTCGACAGCTTCGACGTCGACGAGCTGGAGACCCTCGAGGTCGCCCAGGGTGTCGCCCTCCCCGAGATGGGCGCCTCCAGCGGTTCGATCGGCACCTCGTCGTCCTCGTCCAGCACCTGCTCCGCCTGCTGATCCACCGTTCCAAAGGATGCGCCCATCCAGCCGGGAGCTGGATGGGTACATCCTTGTGTGGGGACGTTCTGCGGGCCCCCGCGGGGGTCGGCCGCGTTCCTGCCTCAGCCCCGCACGGCGACGTGGAACGACGAGGCCCACAGCACCAGCGCGGCGCCCAGGCCGACCACCACACGCACGGTCTCCATCGTCGTGCCGGCCGCGGCGACCACCAGGCCGGCCACCGCGACCGCCGTCAGGAAGACGGCCGTCCACTTGTACTGCCACTGGTCGAAGAGGCGGGCGAGCGGGAAGAAGTGCAGGCCCACGACCAGGCAGATTCCCGGCGGGATCAGCTCCGGGTGGCCGCTCGCGTTCGACGCGGCGATGACCACGAAGATCGCCACCAGCTCGGCCATGTTCACCATGCCGACCCCGCGGTTCCACTTCTCCGGGAGCCGCACCATGCGCGAGGCCGGTCCGGCCCCGCCGCGGAAGGCCAGGACCACCGCCACGACGGTCACCGCGGCGGCGAGCACGCCGACCGTCACCGAAACCCCGACAGCACTTATGCCGGAGCCGCCCGCAAAAGCCCACACCAGGGCAAAAACCGCGAGGACGATGGCCCCGCGGCGGCGCAGATTCTGCGTGAGTGCAAGGCACTCCGTGTCCGTAGTCATGGCCGGAGGGTACAGCGATCTTGGCGCCTGCCCGGCAGTTTTCGGCCAACCCGTCCGTGACTCGGCGGGCGCCCGTGTCACGAAAGCGGTGACGTATGTAAGCGGCCGCCCCGCATTCTCTTTCCGGGCACAAGCCGGCGCCACAGAATTCCAGTCAAAACATTCCGCAAGATCTGTTGAAGATTTCCTGGAAGGTGCGAAAAACATGGGGGTTGAAGCGCCGGAGCGCACTGCCGTGAAGCCGGACTCCGCCGGCCTGACGGGAGTGCGGCTCCACACACGGATGCCGGTCACACCGGCGTGGCTCGCCCGGCACGTCGTGCCGGTCGCCCGCGCCCTGAGCGAACGGGGCGCTCCCGCCGTCCAGTTGAGGCGCGGCTGGCTGCACGGCCCGCACGTCGACGTCCTCGCCCTCGCGGTGCCGGGCGGCCCCGACTGGACCGAGGTCGCCGATCTCCTCGACGCCGGTCCGCTCGACCCGCCGTGTGCCCTGACCGAGGAGGCGTACCTGGAGCAGGCCCGCGAGTTCGGCCGGCTCGAAGCGGTCCAGCCGCCCTACCTCCCGCTGCACGAGCACGGCGCCGTCTCACGGGTGGGCCCCGCCGACACGGCGTCGCGCGAGCCGCGCCTCGACCGGTTCCGCACCGTCGTGCTCGGCGCCCTGAACAAGCCCCTGCTGCGCATGATCGACGGCATCGCGGCGGAGCCCGCCACCGCCACCGTCCGGCTCGCCGAGGCGTTCGCCGCCCTCGTCGACACGCACTTCCTCGGCCCCGCCTACGGGGTGTTCTCGCCCCGCTCCCACGTCGAGGCGTTCCTCGCCTGGGCCGCGCCCACCAAGGACGTCAGGCCCGTCTTCCAGGAACGGCTCGCCAAGGACGCGCCCCGGCTGCGCACCGTCGTGGAACAGCGCCTGTCCGGCGAGGTGTCGGCCGGCGCCGCCGAGTGGCGGACCGCGTTCGCGTACGGCTCCGGCGCCCTGGAGAGCGCCGTCGCCGCCGGGACGCTCACCCTCGACCTGCTCGACTCCGTCACCGACGGCGTGGACCGCAGCGAGATGGGCCCGCCGGGGGCGACCCGCGTCGTCCCGCAGGGCGACCAGCCGGACAGTGACTTCCACCGCGCCGTCGGCGCGTCCGGAGTGGTCGCCGACCCCTCCCGCTGGTTCGCCGCCTTCCGCCTCCTGACGAACCTCTTCTACGAGCAGCTGCCGCTCCTGACCGTCTCGCCGATGCAGCGCTACTACATGTGCTTCGCCATCGCCGAGACCGTCGACGACGTCCTCGGCGTGTCCTGGCAGGACCGCCTCAACGACCGCCGGGACCGCATGGCCGGCGCGGCGGCCGACCCGACGGGAGTCACGCGATGACCGGCCCGACCACACCCGAGTCCCTCTGGTTCCTGCGGGTCAACCCGCTGCGCCGCACCCGCCTCGCCGACCCGGCCCAGCGCCGCACCCTCGCCGAACTCGCCGCAGCCGAAGAGGTGTTGAGGCGGGCCGCCGACGCGTGCTCCGACGAGCTGTACCACCGCATCGGCGAGGCCGCCGACGACGCCGAGCGCCGCGACCTCATCGCCCTGCGCCGCGCCATCCACAACGGCCGCGCACCCAAGAAGCCGCCCACCCCCACGCCCGCCGTCACCGAGTGGCTGGCCGCGCGGGACGCCAGGGAGCGGCTGCGCGACGCCGTCGTCGAGGGCTACACCGAGGCCGCCGACCGCGAACGTGCCGGACTGGCCGCCCTGTTGGGCGACGACGACCTGCTGCGCTCGCTCGCCCTGGTGGCGCCCGAGGTCCACCAGGAGGCCGAGCGCTACCGCGCCGCCGTCCGCGGCCCCGGCAAGGTCTCCGCCCGCACCCGCAAGTCCGAGCGCGGCCTCATCCAGTACGTCACCCGGGCCATGGTCCGCACGAGCCCGCTGTCCCGGTTCACCGCCGTCGGCATCGCGGAGCCCGACCCGGACGGCGTCGACCCCGGCGAGGTCTCCTTCGAAGGCGCCACCGCGTTCCCCGGGCTCGACCGCGTCATGCTCGGCTACGTGCTCGGCGGGCTCCCCGCCGCCGACACCGCCGACCTCACGGACCTGTGGGTGGGCATCCCGCCCACCTCGGCGCCCGACCCCGAGTCCGGCAAGCTGTTCTTCCTGCGGCTCACCGACGCGGGCATGCGCCGGCTCGCCGTCCCCCTGGACGGGCCCGTCGGCGACCTGCTCGACGCGGTGTCCATGGGGCCCCGGCTCTTCCCCGCCGTCGTCGCCCACGTCGCCGAACGCGCCGGCATCCCCGCCGAGGCCGCCGACAAGCGCGTACGGCAGGCCGTGGGCCAGGGCCTGCTGTGCACCTTCCACGAGGCCGAGGACGGCGCCGCCGACTACGACGACCTCCTCACCCCCGACGACCCGCGCGCCACCGCGCTCGCCGCCGGCATCCGCGCCGGACTGCCCCGCCTCGCCGACGCCCCCGCGCCCGAACGGGGCGGTGTGCTCGCCGAGTTGCGCGGCGACCTCGGCAAGCTGAGCCACCTCGCCGGGCGGCCCGCCCAGATCACCGTCGAGGAGGACTACGTCATGCCGCCGCTGAAGGTGGCGACCCGGCAGTGGCACAAGCCGCTCGCCGACCTCGGCCCGGCCGTCGAGCTCCTGTCCGTCTTCGACTGGCTGCACGACGTGCGCGTCCTGATGACGGCGGCGTTCGTCGAACGGTTCGGCGCCGGGGCCAACGTCCCGCTCGCCGCGAACGCCGCGTTCGTCGTCGGCGAGGTGTCCCGGCGCGCCGCCGCCATGGACGCCGTCTACGGGCCGCACGGCACCGGCGACCCGTCCGCACTCGCCGGCATCGGCCCCGCCGACGGCTCCCTGGAGCGCATGTACCTGCTGCGCCGCGAGCTGACCGAGGCCGTCCACGCGCGCCTGTCCAAGACCGTCGACGCCGGCGACGACACCCTCGTCCTCACCGCCGACGACGTGGCGGGCCTGACCGCGTCCCTGCCCGACCGCTTCCGCCAGGACCCCCTCATCTACGGCGTCCTCCTCCAGGAGGGCGACGACAGGCTCGTCCTCAACGACGGACTGCCGGGCCACGGCATGCTCTACGCCCGCTTCCTCGACGCCGACCGCCGCATGGGCGGCCACGCCCTGCCCCGCCTCGCCGAGCACCTCCAGCGGGAGTACGGCTTCGACGGCGCCCGCGTCACCGAGGACCTCGGCCTGCACCGCCTCAACGTCAACGCGCACGCGCCGATCCTGCCCGGCGGCCTCACCCCCGAGGACTGGTTCACGCTGCGCCTCGCGCACGACCCGGACACCGACATGCTGCGCGTCGAGGACGCCGACGGCGCACCCCTGCGCGTACTCCCGCTGGGCACCGGCCACCCCGGCCTGTTCCCGCCGCCGCTGTCCGTCGCCTCGGGCCTCGCCATCAGCGGCCGCCTCTTCAACAGCCTGCCGAACAGCTGGCACGCGGCGACGCCGTGGGACCGCGCCACCACCAAGGCCGCGCCCCGCATGGCCGTCGGCGACGTCCTCATCGGGCGTCGCCGCTGGTACGGCGGCGACGAACTCACCACCGCGGTCGCCGCGGGACCCGACGAGCACGACCGGCTCCTCGCGCTCAACGCGTGGCGCGCCCGCCACGGCGTCGCCGAGGAGGTCGTCATCAAGAACGCGCCCGAGGACGAGGGCCCCCTCTCGGTCGGCGCCCCCGACGTGCAGTCCAAGCGGCTCCAGCAGAAGCCGCAGTACGTCGACCTGACCAGCGCCCTGAGCGCCCGCGTCCTGCCGCGCATGCTCGACCGGCGCGGCGCCGACGGCTGCTACCTGGAAGAGGCGCTGCCGGCCGTCGTCGACGGCACGCACGCCACCGAGTGGGTCGTCGAGGTCGGCCGTGAGGCCGGCGGACGCTTCACCTACCGAGGGGGACAGGCATGACGAACACCCGGCTCAAGGCCCGCCCCGACCTGCACTTCGCGCCCGTGCCCGGCGGCGTCTACCTCAGCGGCACCCGCGGCCAGGTCGTCCTGCGCGGCTCCGACGTCCTGCACGCCGTGGCCGAGGGCTGCGTCCCCCTCCTGGAGAACGGCGCGACCGAGGACGAACTCGTCACCGAACTCGGCACCGAGCGCTCCCGCCCCGCCGTACGCCACCTCGTCGGCAAACTGCGCGACGCGGGACTCCTGCTCGACCCCGACGCGTTCACCGCGCCCGAGCCGTCCCCCGAGGAGCGCGCGCCGCACGCCGAGTCCGTCGCCCGCCTGGAGGCCCGGCTCGACGACCCGTACGCCGCGTTCGCCCGCCTGCGCGCCGCCCGGGTCCTCGTCACGGGCCCGCCCGAGGCGACGGGCCCGGCGGCGCGCGGGCTGCGCCGGGCAGGGGTGGGGGAGGTGACGGTCGTAGAGGCGCCCGGTTCGACCGACCACGTGTACGAAGGCGCTGACGCGCTCCTGGAAATCCGTACCGCAGCTGATGGCGGACGTCCTGAACTCCCCTCCACGCAGCATCACTTGACCGTATTCCTCGGCGACACGACTCATGTCGTGGCTCCCGTTCTCGCGGGTGGTCCCGAGGGTGCCGCGACCCGTGCCGCGTTCCGTGAGCGGGCCCTGTCCTGGACGGAAGGGAGCGACGGGCCCGTACCGCGTCCGGTCGCCGACGCCGTGGCCGGGGCCCTCGCGGGGCAGCTGCTCATCGACACGCTGACAGGGACGGCGGACGCGGGCGAGGCGCACGTCGTGCACGGGGCGGACCTGGTCTCCGACCGGGTGACCGTCGGGGGAGCCCGCATGGCGGCCGCGACCGGCCGGCCGGGCTCCCTCCTCACCGACGCCCCCTCGACCCCGATGCCCGAACTTGAGGGCGCGCGGGAGTCGGCCGCGGCCCTCGCCGGACGCTGGACCGGCCTGTTCGCCTACACCTGTGACGAGGACCTGCCGCAGATGCCGCTCGCGCTGCGCGCCGTCGAACAGCGCGGGGAGCGGGCGGGCACGCTCGTCGCCTGGGGACCGCACCAGGAGGCCGCGACCGTCGCCGCCGCGCTGCTCGCCCTGCGGGACCGGGTCCCGGGGGCGGCGGCCGGGCTGACCGAGGAGCACTGGCTGCTCGACGGCGCTCTGCGGCTGCTGGCCCCGCGCGCGGTCGAGCTTGCCGGGGCCGACGCGTCGCCCGACGCCGAAGGCGAGCGCATCCTGTCCGCGCTGCGGCAGCTGGTGGAGGGCGAGCCCCGGCTCACGCTGCGCCACGTCCGCGGTGTCGACTGGCGTCTCGCCGAGGTCATCACCGCGGCCGGTGAACCGCTCGGCACAGGCTGGGGAGCCACCTCCGAGGAGGCCCTGCGCACGGCCCTGTGCGAGGCCGTCGCCCACGCGCAGACGGACACGCCCGCCCAAATCTGCACGGACGCCCTGCTGTTCGCGGAAGCCGCCGTCATCGGCGCTCTGCGCGCACAGATCACCACCCACGCCGACGCCCTCGGCATCGCCTTCCGCGGCCACCCCGTCGCGGCGGACCCGGTACTCGGCGAGATCCCCTTCTGGTACGGGCCGGTCGAGGCCGCAGAGCGCACGCGGGAGACCCACGATGCACAGTGACACGGCTGACGTGACCAGCGCGCGACGCGCCCCCGACGCGTACGACGACGAGACCTGGCGGGACGTCTTCACCGGGCTGGCCGCCCTGACCGCCGCGGACGGCGGGCGCGTCCTCGTCCGGCGCGGCTGGGATCTCGGCCAGGAGCGCCAACACCTGGACGTGGCAAGGGAGTCGGGCCGCCCGTATCTGTCCGTGCGCGTCCACGGCGACGAAGTTCTCGTCGGACCGCTCTGGGTGCCGGGGACCGACGCCGGGTGCGCGGGCTGCGCCGAGGTGCGTGAGCGCACCGTCGTCGACCACCCCCTGGCCGGCGACCTCGGCCATGCGGCCGCCGGCCCCGCGCCGTCTGAGGCGCTGCTGCCCGAACTGCTCCGGGCGTCCCTGGAGCATCTGGCGCGGCGGCCCCTCGGTCCCGGCGAGCTCTACGCCGTATCGGCGCGCGGCCTGCGCCGCCACCGCGTCGCCCGCAGCTTCCACTGCCCGCTGTGCGGCCCAGAGAAGGGCGAACTCACCTGTGCGGAACAGCCTTTGTCGCCTGTGCTGCGGAACCGGCCGGCGTCCCCGGGCGACCCGACCCGGTCCGACGACAGCCGTCTCGTCGAGCGCGGCCTGCTGCGCGAGCGCCTCGTCGACGACCGCTACGGCCCGGTCCGCGCCGTCCTGCGCGAGTCCCGCACCCCGTTCGCGATGAGCATGGCCGTCGTGCCGGACGCTCCCGCGATGGGCCACGGCCGCGCCAGGACGTTCGCCGAGACCGAGCCGGTCGCCGTCCTGGAGGCGTACGAGAGGCTCGGCGGATTCCCGTACGACATCCCGGTCCTCACGGACCGCGCGTACACGGACGTCGCCGAGCATGCCGTGGACCCGGCGACGCTCGGCCGGTACACGGACGAACAGCTGGCCCACCCGACCAGCCGGGTGACCCCGCACACGGCCGACACCCCGATGGACTGGGTGTGGGGCCACGACCTCGACGACGGGCGGGCCCTGCTCGTCCCCGCAGACCACGCCTTCTACCAGTACGAGTACGCGTTCCGCAGGGACCGCCGAGCCGCGAGGGCCGTCACACCGCACGAGCGCAAGCACTACTTCTACGAGTCCTCCAGCGGCTGCGCGGTCGGCGCGAACCTCGAAGAGGCGGCGCTGCACTCGCTGTTCGAGCTCGCCGAGCGCGACGCGTTCCTGACTTCCTGGTACCGGGCCGCGCCGCTGCCCCACATCCCGGAGAGCTCGATCACCGACCCGACGAGCCGCGCCATGATCGAGCTGATCCGCGCGCGCGGCTTCGACATCCATCTCCTGGTCGCCACACGGGACATCGCGCTGCCCGTGGTCTGGGTCCTGGCGGTGAACCGACTCCACCCGTTCCCCGCGACGTTCTCCTCGGCCGGATCCGGGGCCGACCCGCAGTCCGC
Organism: Streptomyces sp. NPDC107517; assembly: GCF_055582645.1. Lineage (NCBI taxonomy): Bacteria > Bacillati > Actinomycetota > Actinomycetes > Kitasatosporales > Streptomycetaceae > Streptomyces > Streptomyces sp. NPDC107517. The sequence goes on from NZ_JBVJPM010000001.1 coordinate 143,963, forward strand.
GATCCGCGGTGCCCTGCGCGAGGTCGCCCAGCTCGTCACCAACCCGGTCGACTGGACCAGGGAACAGGTCGAGGCGATGGCCGAAGACCCCTGGCTGGTGCAGGAGTTGGAGGACCACGTGCGGTTCTCCTCGATCCCCGAGACGCGCGAGCGGGCCACGGCCGCGCTCGGCGGCGAGAGCGTCACCCTGGACGAGGCGTTCCCCGACTGGCCGCGGCGCCTCACCGACGCGTCGGGCGGCGATGTACGGGGCGCGCTCGACTTCGTGCGCTCCCTGTTCGCCGACGCCGGCCTCGACCGGATCGTCCTCGTCGACCAGACGAGCCGCGAGCACGCCGACGCGGGCATCCATGTCGCGCGCGCGGTCGTCCCCGGCATCCTGCCGATGTGCTTCGGTCACGCGCAGCAGCGCCTGGCGGGTCTGCCCCGCCTGGAGGCGGCCCTGCGCGGCACGGCCCAGGAGCACCGGACGTCCCCCTACGACCCTCACCCGTTCCCGTGACCGCGCCCGCGCCGGCCCGGCGTTCCCCGGTGGAACTGCCGGGCCCCGAAGGCGACAACAGCATCGCGCGCGAACCCCTCTGGTACGCGTACGGCGCCGGCGCCGACCGGCCCGAGCCGCCCCCGTGGACGTGGACCCCGGAGCCACCCCCGGACACGCACGTCGCGCCCTCGCCGCCGCGCGCGGGCGCCCCGCGCGAGACCCTCCCGCTCGGCACCGTGGACCTGCTGGAAGCCATGCCCCACCCCGCGCTCCCGCCGCCGCGCGACGTGCCGGACCGTCTGGCCCGCGCACTGATCACCGCGTTCGGCCCGCAGCGCCGCGAGCCCGAGAACCCGTACAACGACCACCGCCCCTACGCCTCCCCGCGCTGCCTCTTCCCCGTGCACGCCTTCGTGGCCGGGGACGGTGGCGGGGCGCCGTGGCGTGTCCTCGATCCGGGCCGCCACGCGCTGACCGGTGAACCGGGCGGGGGCGCGCCGCGCCGGATCGCCCTCACCGGCCGGTACACGTCGATCCCGGCCGCCTACAAGTGGTTCAGGGGCTCGCTGGTCGCGCTCGAACTCGGCATCGTGCTGAGAGCGTTGGGCGTGGGCTGCGAGCTGTTCGACGTACCCGCCCGGCTGTCGCTGCCCGGGCCCGACGGGCACGCACTCCTCGGGGACCTCGGGCTCGACCCGGCGTGGGAGTGGTCGCTGCCGCTCACCCTCGACATCGGCGACCCGGCGCCGGTCCTGCCCGTACGGCGTCGCGCCGCCGTCCCCGACCTGCGCGACCCGTCCCTCGCCGACCTCGTGCGCGTCAACCGGCAGCAGACGTACGACGGTTCACCCGCCCCTGTCGGGCACGCGATCCCGCGGGACCTGCCCCTCTCGCGCACCGTCCCGAACTGGGCGGAGCTCCTGTGGCAGCGGCATTCCGGGCGCATGCCCCGCGCCCTGCACGGCATGAGCGGGCGCCGCGCCCGGCTCCCCGCAGAGGCCTTCGACACCGCGCTGCAGTGGCTTGCCGTACCGCCCCCGGGACCCGACCTCGCGGCGGCCTTCGACGCGGTGAACATCACCGCCGTCGTCCAGGGCATCGACGGCCACGAGGACGGGGTCCACCGCGCGGTCCCGGGCGGCGCCCGCCTCCTGCGCGCCGACCCCGAAGCGCCCGCCCGCCTGGAGGAGCACTACGGGTACGGCGTCTCGCCCGTCAACGGCTGCCGCATCCGGCACGCGCCCATGACCGTGTTCTTCTCCGTGCGCCCCCGCGACCTGTTCGCCCGCTCGGGCCCGGCCGGGTGGGGCGCCGCGCAGCACGCCGTCGGCTGGGCCGCCCACGGCCTGTGCCTCTCGGCCGCGGCCTCCGGCCTCTTCGCCCGGCCCGTCCGCGCGTTCAAGGAGATCCCCACGCAGCGCGTCCTCGGCCTCGACCCGGACGAGACGATCGTCCTCTCCGTCGTCGTCGGCGCCCCGCAGGACTCGGGCGGCGCCCTCCTGGACCTGCGGCTGTGACCGCCCACGCCCCGACCACTCAGGGAGACCTCATGACATGGAGCTCGTGGCACCTGCACCTCGCCACCACCGCCCGGTCCGCGCACGACCGCGTCCTGACCGACGTGATCGGCCCCACGATCGGCGAACTCGCCCCCGGCACACCCTGGTTCTTCATCCGCTACTGGCAGGCCGGGCCCCATCTGCGGCTGCGGATGAGGGACTTGGACCCGGATACGTACGACCGCGTCGAGGAGTTGCTGCGCGTCCGGCTCGCCGACGCCGGCACGCTCGGGCCCGGCGAGGAGCCCCTCGACCCCGACGCCTACCTCGAAGGCGCGGGAACGCTCGCCTCGGCGGGCGAGCAGGGCGACGACCGGCACGTACGGGCCATGCTGGCGCCCGGCGTCCACCGCGCCGACTACGACCCCGAGTTCGACCGCTACGGCGGCCCCGCCCTGATGCCCGCCACCGAGGACCTGTTCCGCCTCTCCAGCGAACTCGTCCTGCGCCTCGCGCCGAAGGCCCCCTCGCAGCAGCAGCGCGCCCTGCTCGCCCTGCGCGGCACCATGGCCGCCGCCGCGGCCCTGGGCGACACGGCGGAACGCGGCTACTTCTACGCGCACGGCCTGGGCGCCTGGCGCGCCTGGGCCGGGGAGGCCGGCTACCCGGACGAGCTCCTCGACTCGCTGACCACGATCACCCGGGACGCCGGGGCCAAGCCCGTGGACCCGCTCGCCCACGGTCCGTTCGCGCACTGGCACGACGGGCTCGCCGCTCTCACCGGCGACATCCGGGAGAAGTCGCCGACCCACCCCGGAATGATCCTCTTCTCGCACGCCCACATGCTCCACAACCGCCTGGGCCTGAGCCTCCTGGAGGAGCTGCGCAACTACGCCTGGCTGGCGCATGTCTTCCCGGTCGCGGAGGGCGCCCTCGCCTGATCCGGGTGCACACACGACGAGGCCCGGCCGGTGATTCACCGGCCGGGCCTTCGTGTGGTGCCGCACGCGGATCAGGCGCGCACGAACACCGCCGTCACCCGCACCCGCAGCCGGGGACCCACCATCGCCCGCATCGCGCTCACGCCGCACGCGTGCCGGTCCACCGTCGCCGACGCGCGGACGAGCGTGCGGGCGCCCTCCGCGACGACCTCGTCGACCGTGAGGATCAGGGGCACCGCGCGGCCCTTGACGGACAGCAGGCCGGAGACGGTCCACGGCTCGCCGGCCGCGGCGAGGGCCTCGCCGTCGAAGCGCAGGAGCGGGTGGCGCTCCGTGTCGAGGAAGGCGGGGCCGCGGACGGCGTCGTCCCGGCGCGGGTTCCCGGTCGTGAAACCGCCCGTGTCGAGCGCGACGTCGAGGTGCGTGAGACGGCCGTCGCCGTCGAGTTCCGCGGCGCCGGAGCGCACCGGCATCGACCCGGTCACCGGGAGGAGGAGAAAGTGCCGGCCGGTGAACTCGACGGAGCCGGCGGAGGGTTCGAGGGTCCAGGCGCCGGCGAGATCGGCCGGCCCGGGGCGCGTGTGCGGTTCGGTGAGGGACATGCGAGGGGGTTCCCTTCGGGGAGTGGGGGGTGGGGAGGGGTGCGGAGGGGGCCTCCTGGGAGGCCCCCGAGCCGGCCGTGTGCGGGGTACGGCGCGTGGCCTACTCCGGCCGCGGGTCCCAGCGGAAGCTGCGCACCGCGATCAGGGCGCCGATGACACCCCAGGCCGCGAGGACGGCCAGGTCGCGCCACTGATAGCCGGAGTTCTGCGCGAACGGCGCCAGCATCGCGTCGTTGAACGGCTTCACCGGGAGCAGCCCGGCGATGTTGTTGAGGACCTCGGAGTGGATCGGGAAGTAGCTGCCCGAGATGAACACCAGCGGGAACTGGATGAACTGCACCACGGCGGGCGCCGCTTCCGAGTTCTTGATGAGCGAGGCGACGCCCACGCCGAGGGCGCAGAAGCTGGCCGCGCCGAGTACGAGGGTCACCATGATCGCGCCCCAGTGCGTCGGCAGCGGCACGTCGTACAGCGAGCCGATGCCGATGACCAGCGCGACGTCGACGACGCTCACGACGATGCAGTGCACGAGCAGGCCCGTGAAGTAGACCCAGGCCGGCAGCGGCGTCGCGTGCAGCCGCTTGAGCACACCGGTCTGCCGGCGCATCGCGAGGACGATCGCCAACTGCCCGTAGCAGGCGCCCAGTACGGACACCGCGGCGATCGTCGGCGTGTAGTACTGCATGCCGGACAGGCCGAAGAAGAACTTGTCGTCGGCGCTGCCGCTGAACACCGCGCCGAAGATCGCGATGATCACGATCGGCAGCACGAACGTGAACACCATCGACTGCGGGTTGCGCCAGAACGACAGCTGCTCGTAACGGATCTGGTGGCCGAGCAGCGCCAGCGGGCTCCGCTCGGTGCGCGCGGTGCGCCCGGCGCCGGCGGCCGTGGTCGGGGTCAGGGTGGTCATGAGCGGCTCCGTCCGGGTCGGCGCCCCCGCCGCGAGGACGGCCCGCGCCCGCGTTCAAAGGACGGCGAGGATGCTTCCTGTTCGGCGTACTTGCTGGTCAGGCCCAGATAGATGTCCTCGAGCGTGGGCTGCTCCACGGTCAGGCGCTCCAGCGGGGTGCCACGCCGCAGCGCCCACTCGGTCAGCTGGTGCAGCGCGGCCGTCGGCTCGTCCGACTCCGCCGTGACCAGGCCTTCCTGTACATCGCTCACCGGCAGCGGCACGTCGGTGAGGGCCGCGCCGGGCGGCAGCAGGAAACGGATCCGGGCCAGCGCGCTGTCCCGGCCGCCCAGCGTGTCGGGTGTGCCCGCGGCGACGATCTCGCCGCCCGCGATCACGGCGACCGAGTCGGCGAGCGCCTGCGCCTCGTCCATGTAGTGCGTGGTCAGGACGATGGTGGTGCCCGCGTCCCGCAGGTTCTTGACGACCTCCCAGGCACCTCGCCGCGCGTTCGGGTCGAAGCCCGTCGTCGGCTCGTCGAGGAAGAGGAGCCGCGGGTTGCCGACGACGCCGAGCGCCAGGTCGAGCCGCCGCTTCTGCCCGCCGGACAGGTCCTTCACCTTCGCGCCGCGCTTCTCGTCGAGACCGACCAGGTCGATGACCTCGTCGATGCCGCGGGGCGCGGGGTAGTAGCCGGCGTTGCGCGCGATCGTCTCGCGCACCGACAGATACGGCTCGACGGCGATGTCCTGGAGCACGAGCCCGATCTGCCCGCGCAGCCACTTGCCGTCCGCCTTCTCGCCCGGGTCGCGCCCGAGCACCTCGACCCTCCCGCCGTCCCGGCCGCGGAAGCCCTCGAGGATCTCCAGTGTGGTGGTCTTGCCCGCGCCGTTCGGTCCGAGCAGGGCGAAGATCTCCCCGTCCGAGACGGTGAAGTCGACGCCCCGTACCGCCTCGTGGTCCCCGTAGCGCTTGCGCAGGCCCTCCACGGCCACCGCGGTCACCGCGGTCCCTCCGCTTCCGTCACTGTGTGCCTCCCGGCGTCGTCAGGTCTCGCTGTCACCTGGAAGTTAGGTCCGGCCAGGGGCCGTTGAGCGGCCGTGGCCCCGTTCCGATGACGGACGTCACGCAAGCGGCGACAGTTGTCAGGTCGGGGGGTGACGGGCGTTGCCGCGCGGGCCGGGGGCCGCGGATGCTCAGGGAGCGGCGAAGGGCGGGACCCAGGGCCACCGGGCCCCTCGCACCCTCGCGCACATGGCGGGTACACAGCGACGCGGAAGGCGGTCCCAGACGTGCGGTTCGGGGAAGTGGGCGAAGGGGAACGGCCGCGGATCACTGTGGTCGGCGCGGGCATCGGAGGCCTGGCACTGGCCGGCGCGCTGGCCGCGCACGGCCTGCCGTACGTGGTCTTCGAGCAGACCCGGCGCCTCGCGGAGGTGGGGGCGGGCGTCCAGCTCTCGCCGAACGCCATCAGGCCGCTGCTGCGCCTGGGCCTCGGCCCGGCGCTGCGCGAACACGCCGTGCGCATCGAGGCGATGGAGGTGCGCGGCTGGACCGGCCGCCCCATCGCCCGTACCCCGCTCGGCGATGACTGCGAGCGGATGTTCGGGGCGCCGTACTACGCGATCCACCGCGCGCATCTGCACGAGGCGCTTCTCTCACTGGTCGACCGCGACCGTCTGCGACTCGGCCGACGCCTGGCCGGGGCCGAGGAGTTGGGCGACGGCGGTGCCCGGCTGACCTTCGAGGACGGCACCGTCCGCGACGCGGAGGTCGTCGTCGGCGCCGACGGCATCCACTCGACCGTCCGTGAGACGTTCCTGCGCGACGAGCCGGTCTTCGCGGGGCTCGGCATCTACCGGGGCCTCGTCCCCGTCGACCGCCTCCCCGACGAGGCGCGTGCCGCCCTCGTGCGCCTCTGGCTCGGCCCCGGCGGGCACTTCGTCTGCTACCCGGTGTCCGGCGGCCGTCACCTCAGCTTCGCCGCGACCGTCCCCATGAAGGACGCGCCGCCCGAGTCGTGGTCGGCGCCCGGCGACCCGGAGGAGCTGCGCCGCGCGTTCGGCTCCTGGACCGGCCTGGTCTCCGACATCGTCGAGGCCGTCGACGTGACCCACCAGTGGGCGCTCCACGACCGGCCGCCGCTGCGGCAGTGGTCGAGCCGTCACATCACGCTCCTCGGCGACGCGGCGCACCCGATGCTGCCGTTCATGGCACAGGGCGCCAACCAGGCCGTCGAGGACGCGATGGACCTTGCCGCCTGCCTCGCCACCCCGGCCGACGAGCCCACCGGCGCCCGCCTCGCCCGCTACGAGTCCCTGCGCATCCCGCGCACGGCCGAGATCCAGCGCGGCTCCCGCGGCAACGCCGGCGTGCTGCACCTGCCCGACGGCCCGGCGCAGCGCCGCCGCGACGCGCAGATGGCGGTGCACGCGGCCCTGCGCGACCGCACGACGCTGTACGCCCACGAGACGGGACGCAGCGTGGTGCCTTCAGGGGTGTGACGTCAGGAGTGTGACTTCGGGGGTCCGTCTTCGGGGCGTGACGGGGGAGTGTGACCGGGCGTCGGGCCGCCGCATAGTCTTCCGCGCATGCAGTCCTACACCATCGGACAGGCGGCGCGTCTGCTCGGCGTCAGCCCCGACACGGCACGCCGCTGGGCGGACGCGGGCCGCGTCGCCACCCACCGCGACGAGGGCGGCCGCCGCCTGATCCACGGCCCTGACCTGGCGGCGTTCTCCATCGAGGTCGGCCAGTCGGGCGGCGACGACGAGGACGCCTCGTACACCTCCGCGCGCAACGCCTTCCCCGGCATCGTCACTGGCGTGAAGCTCGGCGACGTGGCGGCCCAGGTCGAGATCCAGGCGGGCCCGCACCGGCTCGTCTCGCTCCTGACCCGTGAGGCCGTCGAGGAGCTCGGCCTCGAAGTGGGCATGCAGGCCATCGCCCGCGTGAAGTCGACCAACGTGCACATCGACCTCACCTGACGCGGCCACCGGGCACCCGGATGCGCGGGGTGTACGTAGCAACACCCGAGGTCCGGGCTGTACGCCCCATGTGCGGGAACGCCGCCGTCCCTAACGTCGGAGTCACGGTGCAGACAGCGCCGTGACAACGACGGTGGACGGGGAGAGACCATGTTCCGACGTACGGGCCGAGCGGGCGGCAGCGGACCGGCAGGGCACGGCGGCGAGGCCCTGCGTCTCGTCGAGGTCAGCAGGACGTACGGGGCCGAAGAGGGCGCCGAGAACGCCGTCACCGCACTCGACGACGTGACCCTCAGCCTGCGGGCCGGGACGTTCACCGCGGTGATGGGGCCCTCCGGCTCCGGCAAGTCCACGCTCCTGCAGTGCGCGGCCGGACTGGACCGGCCCGACAGCGGCATCGTGATCGTCGACGGCGAGGAGATGACGGGCGGCACCGAGGCGGCCCTCACCAAGTTCCGCCGCCGCCGGATCGGCTTCGTCTTCCAGCAGTACAACCTGCTGCCGACGCTGACCGTCGCGCAGAACACCACCCTGCCGCTCCGGCTCGCCGGGCGGCGTGTCGACCGGGCCCGCGCCCAGGAGATCCTCACCCAGGTCGGCCTCGGCGACCGGCTCGGCCACCGCCCCGACCAGCTCTCCGGCGGCCAGCGCCAGCGCGTCGCCATCGCCCGCGCCCTCGTCACCGAACCCGCCGTGATCTTCGCGGACGAACCGACCGGCGCCCTCGACACCCGCAGCGCGCGCGACGTCCTGCGCCTACTCCAGGAAGCCGTGCGCCTGCACGGCAGGACCGTCGTCATGGTGACGCACGACGCGGTCGCCGCCTCGTACGCGGACTCCGTGCTCTTCCTCGCGGACGGCCGCCTCGCCGGGGAGATGACCGCACCCACCGCCGACGCCGTCGCCGAACGCCTCGCGCACCTCGGCGACAGCACACTGACGGGGGTGTGAGGGATGTTCGCACTCGCCCTGCGCTCCGTCCGGCTGCGCCCCGGACGCCTCCTCGCGACGCTCCTGTCGGCCTTCCTCGGCGCGGCGATCATCATGACGTTCAACTCGCTGCACGACACGGCGGGCGCCCCCGGCGTCGACCACGTCAGCGCGGAGACCCTCACCACCGCGGCGAGCGTCGTCGGCGGCTACGGAACCCTCCTCGTGCTCTTCGCCGTCGCCTCCACCCTGACCGTCAACGTCCGTCAACGCACGGACGAGATCGCCCTCCTGCGCCACACCGGCGCCACGCCCGCCCAGATCAAGCGCATGATCGTCGGTGAGTCCGTCATCGTCGCCCTCGCCGGTTCGGCGCTCGCCGTCGGGCCCGCGATGCTCGGCGGCCGGGCCCTGCTCGACGTGTTCCAGGACAGCGGCCAGGTGGCCGACGGCGTCGACCACGTCTTCGGTCCCGTCGCCCTCACGTCCGGCGTCGCCGTCACTGTGCTCGCCTCCGCGGGCGCCGCGTTCCTCGCGGTGCGGCGCGCCACGAGGGCCGCCGCCGGGATGCGGCAAGAGCGGGGCAGGGCACGGAAGTTCGCGGCCTGGGGCGCCCTCGCCGTCGGCGCCGGCGGTGTCCTTTGCACCTTCGCCATGAAGGCCACCGACGCGGCCCTCATGGCGGCGCCCGCCTACGGCGCGATCCTGCTCTCCGTAGGCTTCGCGATGCTTTCCCCGGCGCTGCTGCGCGGCTTCCTCGGCCGCACGGAACCCCTGCTCACCGCACTCGCCGGCGCGAGCGGCCATCTGGCGGTACGCACCATGCGGCAGCGCGCCGGCCAGCTCTCCGGAGTCCTGATGCCGCTGATCCTCTTCACCGGCACGGCCACGGCCACCCTCTACATGCAGGCCGTCGAGAGCGACGCGGTCAAGGCGTCCGGCGTCGCCAGGTCGGTCGGGGACAAGAACCTGGAGACCCTCAACTTCGTGGTCGTCGGCATCATCGTCGTCTTCGCCTGCGTCATGCTCGTCAACACCCTGTACGCGGCCACCTCCTATCGGGTCCACGAGTTCGGCCGGCAGCGCCTCGCCGGTGCCACGCCCGTCCAGGTCCTCGGGACGGTCGCGGTCGAGAGCCTCGTCCTCACGGTGACGGGTGTGTTCTTCGGCACGGTCGCGGGCCTCGCGGGAATCGTGCCCTTCACCGTGGTCCGCACCGACTCGCTCCTGCCCGACCAGGGCCTCGGCATCTGGCTCACGGTCGTGGCACTCGCGGCCGCAGCGACCCTGGTGACCAGTCTGGGCACGGCCCGCAGGACCCTGCGCGTCAAGGCCGTGGACGCCGTCGCGATCGCCGCCTGACACCGGACCGAAGCGCCCGGCACGGTCTGCGCCCGCCACCACGGCGGATGCGGACCGTGTCGCTGTTGGGCTGAACGGGTGACTTGGCGTAAGAATGGCGGGTGAGGACAACAGTACGAGCCCGGACGGGGTGGGGGCAGTGAACAGCCACGACGTCACTGACGAACAGTGGGAAGGGCTCGCCCAGGTCGTACCTCTGCGCGGCCGTAACGCATGGCCGTCGGCGGTCGACCACAGGGCCGTCCCCGAAGCGGAGACCGAGGCGCGGCGACGGTTCGTCGTGCTGCGGATCAACGTGTTCGCGGACGCCCGGGAGGTCGCCGAGACCGTGATGACGGGCATCCCCGTGCTGCTCGACCTGAGCGGCGCGGAGTCCGATGTGGCCAAGCGTGTCCTGGACTTCAGCAGCGGAGTGGTCATGGGCCTCGGCTGCGGAATGCACCGTGTCGACCGCAATGTCTTCCTGCTCGCCCCTCCCGGCACCGAGGTGCAGGACTTCGTGGCGGGGGCTGTGCCCCGGGCCTAGGTCGTTCGCATCAGGCCGGACCGGCCCGGCGAGCCCGGCATGATCCGAACGAGAGGGCCTGGTCACCCGGCCCGGGCCCGCCGGTCCCCCGATCGTAGGAAGATCCGCCCGGAATAACGGTTCTCCGGACGAAGTGTCGCCTACCGTCCGGGACATGACCTTGTTCGCGCGGGGCGGCGGCGCACCGCCGGCCCCCCAGGACCGGCCGAGCGTCACCGAACTGCGGCTCTCCGCCTTCGCCGCGCACCGCGGCGCCAGCTTCCCGCTCGGCCCGCTGACCCTCTTCGCCGGGCCGAGCGGCAGCGGCAAGTCCAGCGCCCTGAAGGCCTACGAGGGTCTGGCGCGGCTCGGCGGCGGCGCGGGCCTCGACGAGGTGTTCCTGGATCCGGCCGCCTGCGTCCCCGACCGGGCGCGGCCCGACGCGCAGCGCCGCCGCGGCTTCCGCATCGGCTGCACCGTCACCGGGCCCGTCGGCCCGGTCCGCCTCGACCTCGCCGTCCAGGCGGAACCCGAACTGCGCATCGTGGGCGAGCGGTTGACCTGCGACGGCCGCGTCCTCCTGGAAACCGCCCTGCGCGACCCCGGGCGCCGCGTCGTCCAGGCCGCCTGGCACACGGCGGGCGCGACCCCGGTGACCCGCGCGCCCCTGCCCGACGACCTGCTCGGCACGGCGCTCCTGCCGCTGCGCGTCGCGGGCAGGACGGAAGGCCAGCGGCTCGTCATCGCCGCCGCCGAACAAGTGGTGGTCGCCCTGCGCTCCGTCTTCTCCTGCGACCCCCGGCCCGCCCGTATGCGCGGTCCCGCCCAGGCCACCGCCGACCGCCTGGTGAGCGGCTGCGACAACCTCGCCGCGGTCCTGTGGCGTACGCGCTCCGAGTGCGGCATCCGGCACGCGCTGCTCGTCACCGCAGCCCGGGCCGGCTGCGCGGGACCCGTCGTCGACGTCCTGTCGGAGGACCTCGGCAACGGCACGGTACGGGCCGTGCTCGACCGCGGCGACGGTCTGCGCACCCCCGTCGACCGGCTCGGGGACGGCGAGTTGAGGTACCTGGCGCTCGCCCTGGTCCTGCTCACCGGCCCCCGCGTGCTCGAGGTAGACCCGGCGGCGGAGGTTCCCGAGGCGTACCAGACGCTCACCGTCCTCGCCGACGGCCTCGACCGCAGTCTCGACCCGCGGCAGCTGCGGGAGCTGACGGCGCTCGCGGTGCGGATGTGCGGGCGCGGGCACATCCGGCTGGCGGGGGCGGTCGGCGACGGGACGTGGGCGGCGCGGGAGCACGGAGCGGCGGTGGTAGACCTGGGGCTGTGACGGAACTTGATGTGGCGGGACTTCAGCGCCGGCTGGCGCAGTTCGCCGAGGCCAGGAACTGGGAGCAGTACCACACTCCGAAGAACCTGGTGGCGGCGCTGAGCGTGGAGGCGTCCGAACTGGTCGAGATCTTCCAGTGGTTGACCCCGGAGGAGTCGGCCGGCGTGATGACGGACCCGGACACGGCGCACCGGGTGCGCGACGAGGTCGCGGACGTCCTCGCGTATCTGCTGCAGCTGTGCGAGGTGCTCGGGATCGACGCGCTGGCGGCCCTGTCGGCGAAGATCGACCGCAACGAGGAACGGTTTCCGGTGCCGGGGGAGGGGTGAGATGGGCGGCTGAGGCCGGCGGCCGAGACCAGCGGCTGGGACCTCCGGAAGGGCCGCGCGACCGGTCTTGTCACTCTATGGAGTCACGAAATTATCAACATTGGATTCCGTGTCCACAGATTTCGGTCGTCCTCTGGCTTTTCGCCTTTCAGACCCTCACTCTGGGTAGTGGACAGGGGAGTTCGGGACGGGGGCGGCGCATGGACGCGGTGCGACTCATCAGGGCGAGCCGACGGGCCCTGGCGGAGAGCCAGGACGCGCCGGCCATCACGCGGGAGGCATGGCAGGCCCAGGCCCTCGCACAGGCCATGGGGAACAGACTGGCGAAAGAGGGCCCGCCGGAGCTGAGGGGTGAGGCACGCGGACTGAGCGAGGCGGGCGGCAGAGGCTGCTCGGGCTCGGCGATCCCGGCCATCGGGGCGGGCGGCATACGGGCGGCGCAGCTCACGGAGCTGCCGGAGGCGCACAAGGCGCTGATCGGGTTGGCCGCGCTGCTCGGGGAAGTGGGGATCGCCCTGGTGGGCATAGCCAGCGAGGCGGAGGAGGAGGGGGACTACTGGCACTGCATGGACGCCATCGACGCCGCCGACGAATCACGGGACAGGGTCCTCGAGATACTCCGCCGGCTCTCGCTGCGCCGCGACACCGTGTCGGAGTCGGAGCCTGACTCGGCGGCGTAGAGGGCGCGCTGGTCGGTGCGTCGGCGGGCTTCGGGGGCGCAGCGGCATCGGTGCGACGCGCCCCCGGCGGGGTCAGAGGCGGTGGCCCCCGGCGGGCGGGGCGCCGGGTCCGGCGGACTGCTGAAGGTCGGCGTCGAGCTGCGACAGATCCGCGTTGAGCGCGGCCATCAGCTCTTCCATCTGCTGGAGCAGACCCTTGGGCGCGCCCTCCTGATCCGGCCCGGCCGGTTCGTGGACGACCTGCTCGGACATGGCTTCCTGGGACATGGCGGCCTCCTCGGCCCTCACCCTCCCCGCGGGGGAAGGCAGTTGACGCAAGCGCCGCCCGGCAGCGGCAGCCGCCGCCGGTGCGGGTGCCGGGCGGTCCGGCTCCGAGCCAACGATCACTCGCGTGAACGGGTCACTGGCCGGGGCCCCGGCCACGTGCCCGGTTGACGGATGTTCACCCGACAGGGGCGGGGCCGGAGCCTTGGGACCAGCGGAGTTGACGCCTGGCCTAGGACAGCTGCGGCATCACCTCGGTGGCGATCAGTTCCAAGTGGTCCAGGTCGTCCAGGTCGAGCATCTGGAGATACATCCGCTGCGAGCCGACGGCCCGGTACGCGGCGATCCGCTCGACGACCTCGGCCGGCGACCCGGCGAGCCCGTTCGCCTTCAGTTCGTCCACGTCGCGGCCGATCGTGGCGGCGCGGCGCCTGACGTCGGCGTCGGTCCTGCCGACGCACGCCACCAGGGCGTTGGAGTAGACGAGGCTGTCGGCGCTGCGGCCGTGCTGCTCCGCCGCCGCGCGGACCCGCTTGAACTGCTGCTCCGTGTCGGCGAGCGACGCGAAGGGGATGTTGAACTCGTCGGCATACTGCCCGGCGAGCGCCGGAGTCCTCTTGGCGCCGTGCCCGCCGATCAGGACGGGCACCTTGCTCTGCGCCGGCTTCGGGAGCGCGGGGGAGTCCGTCAGCTGGTAGTAGGTGCCGTTGAAGTTGAAGCGCTCGCCGACGGGCGTGCTCCACAGGCCCGTGACGATGGCGAGTTGTTCCTCAAGGCGGCCGAACTTCTCCTTCGGGAAGGGGATGCCGTAAGCCTCGTGCTCCGCTCCGTACCAGCCGGAACCGAGGCCCAACTCCACGCGCCCACCCGACATCTGGTCGACCTGCGCGACCTGGATCGCGAGGACGCCGGGGAGGCGGAAAGTGCCGGCGGTCATCAGAGTGCCGAGGCGGATCCGCCTGGTCTCGCGGGCGAGCCCGGCCAGCGTGATCCAGGCATCGGTGGGGCCGGGGAGCCCGTCGGCGGAGCCCATGTGCAAGTAATGGTCAGACCGGAAAAACGCTCCGTAATTGAGGTCTTCAGCGGCCCTCGCGACGCGGAGAAGCGTCTCGTAGGTCGCGCCCTGTTGCGGTTCTGTGAAGACTCGAAGATCCATTCATCCATCATGCACCGGTCACTTCTGGTGACCTCTTAGAACCGCAGCGTCCCGGGAGAGAAATGCGTGGTCGGAGGCGGTACTGGCGGACCATACTCGGACGCGTGTTCCTGACGATCAGTACGACCGGCACCCCTGAACGCCCCGCGACCGACCTCGGGTTTCTGCTGCACAAGCATCCCGACAACGCGCAGGCGTTCTCCACCTCGCACGGAACCGCGCACGTCCTCTACCCGGAGGCGTCCCCGGAGCGCTGTACCGCGGCGCTGCTCCTCGAGGTGGATCCGGTCGCGCTCGTGCGCCGCGGCAAGGGCAAGGGCCGCGGCGGCGCCCCCGACGCGGCCCTCGCGCAGTATGTGAACGACCGGCCGTACGCCGCGTCGTCCCTGCTCGCCGTGGCGATCGGCCAGGTGTTCTCCAGCGCTCTGCGCGGACAGTGCAAGGTCATGCCCGAGCGGGCCGAGCAGCCGATGCCGCTGCGCATCGAGGTGCCCGCGGTGCCCGCCCGCGGCGGGGCCGTGCTGGTGCGCCGGCTCTTCGAGCCGCTCGGCTGGACCACGGTGACGGCCGACCCGGTGGCGCTCGACGAGCAGTTCCCCGAGTGGGGCGACTCGCGCTACGTGCGTCTCGTCCTGGAGGGCGAGCTGCGGCTCGCCGAGGCGCTGCGGCACCTGTATGTGCTGCTGCCCGTGCTCGACGACGCCAAGCACTACTGGGTATCGGCCGACGAGGTCGACAAGCTGCTTCGGGCGGGTGAGGGCTGGCTGCCCACGCACCCCGAGCAGCAGCTGATCACCAGCCGCTACCTCTCGCGACGCCGGGCACTCACCCGCAGCGCCCTGGAGCGCCTGGAACTGGTGCGGCTCGCCGACGCGGACGACACCGACGTCGAGGCCATCGACAACGCGGTCGACGAGGCGACGGACACCGAGGAGCAGCCCGTACCGCTGGCTGTCCAGCGGCGCGACGCCATCACCGCCGCGCTCAGGGCGGCGGGGGCCGGGCGGGTGCTCGACCTGGGCTGCGGGCAGGGCCAGTTGGTGCACGAGCTGCTCAAGGACACCCGGTTCACAGAGGTCGTCGGTGTCGATGTGTCGATGCGGGCCCTGACGATCGCCGCCCGGCGCCTGAGGATCGACCGGATGGGCGAGCGCCAGGCCGCCCGCGTCACGCTGCTCCAGGGCTCGCTCGCGTACACCGACAAGCGGCTCAAGGGGTATGACGCGGCGGTCCTCAGCGAGGTCGTCGAGCACCTCGACCTGCCGCGGCTGCCCGCGCTGGAGTACGCGGTGTTCGGCTCCGCGCGGCCGAGGACCGTCCTCGTGACGACGCCGAACGTCGAGTACAACGTCCGCTGGGAGACCCTGCCCGCCGGGCACGTCCGGCACGGCGACCACCGCTTCGAGTGGACCCGCGAGGAGTTTCGCACCTGGGCGCGCGCGGTGGCCGGACGGCACGGCTACGACGTGGAGTTCGAGCCCGTAGGACCCGACGACCCGGAAGTCGGCCCGCCCACACAGATGGCCGTCTTCACCCTGACCGATCAGACCTCGACCGACCGGCCCCCGGCCGACCCGAGTCCGAAGGAGGCGAAGGCCGCATGACCACCACCCCCGGTTCCCACGCTCGTAAGCTCCCCGTCACCGACCTGTCCCTCGTCGTCCTCGTCGGCGCCTCGGGGTCCGGCAAGTCGACGTTCGCGCGGCGGCACTTCAAGCCCACCGAGATCATCTCCAGCGACTTCTGCCGCGGGCTCGTCGCCGACGACGAGAACGACCAGAGCGCCAGCCGCGACGCCTTCGACGTGCTCCACTACATCGCGGGCAAGCGCCTCGCGGCCGGGCGCCTCACCGTCGTCGACGCGACCAACGTCCAGCAGGAGAGCCGCAAGCAGCTCGTCGACCTGGCGCGGCAGTACGACGTGCTGCCCATCGCCATCGTCCTCGACATCCCCGAGGAGGTCTGCGCCGCGCGCAACGCCGAGCGCGCCGACCGGGCCGGCATGCACCGCCGCGTCATCTCCCGGCACACGCGTGAACTGCGGCGCTCCCTGCGTCACCTGGAGCGTGAGGGCTTCCGCAAGGTCCACGTCCTGCGCGGCGCGGAAGAGGCCGACAGCGCCGAGGTCGTACGCGAGAAGCGCTACAACGACCTCAGGCACCTCACGGGCCCCTTCGACATCATCGGCGACATCCACGGCTGCGCCTTCGAACTGGAGACGCTGCTCACCAGGCTCGGTTACGCGGACGGTGTGCACCCCGAAGGCCGTACGGCGGTTTTCGTCGGCGACCTCGTCGACCGGGGGCCCGACTCCCCGGGCGTCCTGCGCCGCGTCATGTCGATGGTCAAGTCGGGCCACGCGCTGTGTGTGCCCGGGAACCACGAGAACAAGTTCGGCCGCTACCTCAAGGGCAGAAAGGTCCAGCACACGCACGGCCTCGCCGAGACCGTCGAGCAGTTCGCGGGCGAGAGCGAGGAGTTCAGGCAGGAGGTCGCGGAGTTCGTCGACGGCCTCGTCAGCCACTACGTCCTCGACGGGGGCAAGCTCGTGGTGTGCCACGCGGGCCTGCCCGAGAAGTACCACGGCCGCACGTCCGGGCGGGTGCGCTCGCACGCGCTGTACGGCGACACGACCGGCGAGACCGACGAGTTCGGCCTGCCCGTTCGCTACCCGTGGGCCGAGGACTACCGGGGCAGCGCGGCCGTCGTCTACGGCCACACGCCGGTCCCGCAGGCCACCTGGCTCAACAACACCCTCTGCGTCGACACCGGCGCCGTGTTCGGCGGCAAGCTGACCGCGCTGCGCTGGCCCGAGCGCGAACTCGTCGACGTACCCGCCGAGAAGGTCTGGTACGAGCCGTCGAGGCCGCTGCGGACCGAGGCGCCGGGCGGACACGACGGGCGGCCGCTCGACCTCGCCGACGTGCACGGACGGCGGGCCGTCGAGACCCGGCACGCCGGACGCGTGGCCGTGCGCGAGGAGAACGCGGCGGCGGCCCTGGAGGTCATGAGCCGCTTCGCCGTCGACCCGCGCCTGGTCCCGTACCTGCCGCCGACGATGGCGCCGACGGCGACGTCACGGGAGGACGGCTTCCTGGAGCACCCCGCGGAGGCCTTCGCCCAGTACGCGGCCGACGGAGTGGGGCGCGTCGTGTGCGAGGAGAAGCACATGGGCTCGCGGGCCGTGGCCCTGGTGTGCCGGGACGCGGACGTGGCGCGCGAGCGCTTCGGCGTCCCGCAGGGGCCCACGGGCGCGCTCTACACCCGTACCGGACGGCCCTTCTTCGCCGACGAGCAGGTCACCGAGGAGATCCTCGGCCGGGTGCGCGCCGCCGTCACGGACGCCGGTCTGTGGGACGAACTCGACACGGACTGGCTGCTGCTCGACACGGAGCTGATGCCCTGGTCGCTCAAGGCCTCGGGCCTGCTGCGCTCGCAGTACGCCGCCGTGGGCGCGGCGTCCGGTGCCGTGTTCCCGGGTGCCGTCGCCGGCCTGGAAGCGGCGGCGGCGCGCGGCGTCGACGTGGGTGAACTGCTCGGCAGGCAGCGTGAACGGGCCGCGGACGCGGCCGCGTTCACGGACGCCTACCGGCGCTACTGCTGGACGACGGACGGGCTCGACGGGGTGCGGCTCGCGCCGTTCCAGATCCTGGCCGTGCAGGGCCGGTCGCTGGCCGCGCTACCGCACGACGAGCAGCTCGCCCTCATCGACCGCATGGTCGACAGCGATGGCTGCGGGCTCCTGCAGACCACCCGGCGGCTCTTCGTGGACACCGGCGACGAGGCGTCTGTGGGCGCCGGTGTCGACTGGTGGCTGGAGATGACGGGCCGCGGCGGCGAGGGCATGGTCGTCAAGCCGGTCCAGGCGCTCACGCGCGACGGCAAGGGCCGTCTCGTACAGCCGGGCATCAAGTGCCGGGGCCGCGAGTACCTGCGGATCATCTACGGTCCCGAGTACACACGCCCCGACCACCTGGAACGCCTGCGCGGCCGCTTCCTCGGGCACAAGCGCTCGCTCGCCGTCCGCGAGTACGCGCTCGGTCTCGAGGCGCTCGACCGGCTCGCGGACGGGGAGCCGCTGTGGCGCGTCCACGAAGCGGTGTTCGCGGTCCTCGCGCTGGAGTCGGAGCCGGTCGACCCGAGGCTGTGAGCGCGCGGATGTGAGCCGCCACCCAGCTCCTTGATTGCACGGGCACGCGCCGTCCGGCCGGGGAAAGATGGATCCATGGGATTCCACGTCGACTCCGAGGCCGGGCGGCTGCGCCGCGTCATCCTGCACCGCCCCGATCTGGAGCTCAAGCGGCTCACCCCGAGCAACAAGGACGCGCTGCTCTTCGACGACGTGCTGTGGGTGCGCCGCGCGCGGCAGGAGCACGACGGGTTCGCCGACGTGCTGCGCGACCGCGGTGTGACCGTGCACCTCTTCGGCGACCTGCTCACCGAGACGCTCGCCGTCGGGGACGCCAGATCCCTCGTCCTCGACCGGGTCTTCGACGAGAAGGAGTACGGGCCGCTCGCCACCGACCACCTCAGGGCCGCCTTCGAGACGATGCCGGCCACCGACCTGGCCGAGGCGCTGGTCGGCGGCATGACCAAGAGGGAGTTCCTCGACCGGCACCCCGAGCCGACCTCGGTGCGCTTTCACGCGATGGACCTGGACGACTTCCTGCTCGGCCCTCTGCCCAACCACCTCTTCACCCGCGACACCTCGGCCTGGATCTACGACGGCGTCTCCATCAACGCGATGCGGTGGCCCGCCCGGCAGCGCGAGACCGTCCACTTCGAGGCGATCTACCGGCACCATCCGCTGTTCCGCGACGGGGGCTTCCACCTGTGGTCGGAGGGGCAGGCCGACTACCCGTCCACGATCGAGGGCGGCGACGTCCTGGTGATCGGGCAGGGCGCCGTCCTCATCGGGATGAGCGAGCGCACCACCCCGCAGGCCGTCGAGATGCTGGCGCACAAGCTGTTCGCGGCGGGCTCCGCGCAGACGATCGTGGCGCTCGACATGCCCAAGCGCCGGGCGTTCATGCACCTCGACACCGTGATGACGATGGTCGACGGCGACACGTTCACGCAGTACGCGGGGCTCGGCATGCTGCGCTCGTACACCATCGAACCGGGCGTGGGAGAGAGGGAGTTGAAGGTCACCGACCACCCGCCGGAGCACATGCACCGGGCCATCGCGGCCGCGCTCGGCCTCAGCGAGATCCGGGTCCTGACCGCCACGCAGGACGTGCACGCGGCCGAGCGGGAGCAGTGGGACGACGGGTGCAACGTGCTGGCCGTGGAGCCGGGCGTCGTCGTCGCCTACGAGCGCAACGCCACGACGAACACCTATCTGCGCAAGCAGGGCATCGAGGTCATAGAGATCCTCGGCAGCGAGCTGGGGCGCGGGAGGGGCGGCCCGCGCTGCATGAGCTGCCCGGTGGAGAGGGACCCTGTATAGAAGGGGCGCCTCGTACAGAAGCGTGCCTCCCGGAGCGAAGACTGTATAGAAATGTGGAACGTCGTATAGACTTCCAGTGACTCTGATGCCCTAGCCCTTTACGCGTACCCCAGGAGCGCCCCATGGCGACAGTCCGTCCCGACCTCACCGGCCGCCACTTCCTCAAGGAGGTGGACTTCACCGCCGAGGAGTTCCGCGGCCTGATCGACCTCGCCGCCGAGCTGAAGGCGGCCAAGAAGGCGGGGACGGAGACGCGGCACCTCGCGGGCCGGAACATCGCGCTGATCTTCGAGAAGACCTCCACGCGGACGCGCTGCGCCTTCGAGGTCGCCGCGGCCGACCAAGGTGCGTTCACGACCTACCTGGACCCGTCCGGCTCGCAGATCGGCCACAAGGAGTCCGTGCGGGACACCGCCCGGGTCCTCGGCCGGATGTTCGACGCCATTGAGTACCGCGGTGACAGCCAGTCCGGCGTAGAGGAGCTCGCCGCGTTCGCGGGCGTGCCGGTCTACAACGGCCTGACCGACGACTGGCACCCCACGCAGATGCTCGCCGACGTGCTCACGATGGTCGAGCACTGCGGCAAGCCGCTCGACCGGATCGCCTTCGCCTACCTCGGCGACGCCCGCTTCAACATGGGCAACTCGTACCTGGTGACCGGCGCGCTGCTGGGCATGGACGTGCGGATCGTGGCGCCGCGCGCGTACTGGCCGGCCGAGGAGATCGTCGCCGAGGCCCGCAAGCTCGCCGAGACGAGCGGCGCCCGCGTCACGCTCACCGAGGACGTCGCCGAGGGCGTCGCGGGCGCGGACTTCGTCGCCACCGACGTCTGGGTCTCCATGGGCGAGCCCAAGGAGGTGTGGGCCGAGCGCATAACCGCTCTGAAGCCGTACGCCGTGACGATGGACGTCCTGCGCGCCACCGGGAACGCGGACGTCAAGTTCCTGCACTGCCTGCCCGCCTTCCACGACCTGGGCACCAAGGTCGGGCGCGAGATCCACGAGACGTACGGCCTGGACTCGCTGGAGGTCACGGACGAGGTCTTCGAGTCGGCGCACTCGGTCGTCTTCGACGAGGCCGAGAACCGGCTGCACACCATCAAGGCGATCATGGTCGCCACGCTGGCCTGACGTGCCCCGGCAGGGGAGCCCGCCCCGGCTGGTGAGGGGGCTGGGCGTACTACTCCGGGCTCGTCCGCTGCGCCGGTATCGCGGGAAGGGTGAACCAGACCGCCTTGCCGGACGCGGTGGGGCGATGTCCGCAGGACGAGCTCAGGGTGCGGATCAGCAGCAGGCCGCGCCCGTGCTCCTGCCACGGGTCCGGCTCCTCGGCCGGGCCGGGCAGGGTCAGGTCGCCGGGCGGCGCCGGGTCCCCGTCGTGCACCTCGACCTGACAGCCCGACGGCAGCAGCTCCACCACCAGCTCGATGGGGCCCGACCCCGCCGTGTGCTCGACGGCGTTCGCCACCAGCTCGGCCGTCAGCAACTCCGCCGTGTCGCTGTCGGCGGCGGGTGACTCGATCTCCGTCAGGGCCGTGCGCACCAGAGCGCGCGCGACCGGCACCGCGGCCGCGGTGTGCGGCAGCGCGATGCGCCAGGAGGTGGGTGCAGGCGGTGTGGGCACGGCGGGTCCGTTCAGGGTGCAGGTGTCCTGACAGGGGGTGACAGGGGCTGACAGCGGGGGAGCTGTCCTGCTTTCAACCATACGAATGGTAAGGCGTCGGTGGACAGAGCAGCCCGACACCCTTCTTCGGGACGTTCGGCTCTGGCCTCCCTACGCCTGTCCTACACGGGCTGTAGGCGTGCTGTCAGGATCGCGTATCGCGTACTCGTGACGGAAGTCACGAAGCGGTGATAACTTCATGAGGCGACGTGCCCGAGGCAGGCGCGCCGTCCCGTCCGCCGCCCCCGCCCGAGGAGGCCGCACCGCCATGAGTCCCTTCACCGGCTCCGCGCCCCGCACCGACGACTGGCGGCACCTGAGGTACGCCGTCGACGACGGGGTCGCCACCGTCACCCTGGCCCGCCCCGACAAGCTCAACGCGCTCACCTTCGGCGCCTACGCCGACCTGCGCGACCTGCTCGCCGAGCTGTCCCGCGAGCGCTCCGTGCGCGCCCTCGTCCTGGCCGGAGAGGGGCGCGGCTTCTGCTCCGGCGGTGACGTGGACGAGATCATCGGCGCCACCCTCGCCATGGACACCGCCCAGCTCCTCGACTTCAACCGGATGACCGGCCAGGTCGTACGTGCCGTGCGCGAGTGCCCCTTCCCCGTGATCGCCGCCGTGCACGGGGTCGCTGCGGGCGCCGGCGCCGTCCTCGCGCTCGCCGCCGACTTCCGCGTCGCCGACCCGAGCGCCCGCTTCGCCTTCCTCTTCACCCGCGTCGGCCTGTCCGGCGGCGACATGGGCGCCGCGTATCTGCTGCCCCGCGTCGTCGGCCTCGGCCACGCGACGCGCCTGCTCATGCTGGGCGAGCCGGTGCGCGCCCCGGAGGCCGAGCGCATCGGCCTGATCAGCGAGCTGACCGACGAGGGCCGGGTCGACGAGGCCGCGCAGGCACTGGCCCGCCGCCTCGCCGAGGGCCCGGCCCTCGCGTACGCCCAGACCAAGGCGCTGCTCACGGCCGAACTCGACATGCCGCTGGCCGCAGCCGTCGAAATGGACGCCGCGACCCAGGCCCTCCTCATGAACGGCGAGGACTACGCCGAGTTCCACGCGGCCTTCACGGAGAAGCGTGCCCCCAAGTGGCGGGGGCGGTGACCATGGAACCCCTGCGCGTGGCCGTCATCGGCGGCGGACCCGGTGGCCTGTACGCCGCCGCCCTCCTCAAGCGGCTCGACCCGCGCCGCGACATCACGGTCTGGGAGCGCAACGCGCCGGACGACACCTTCGGCTTCGGCGTCGTCCTCTCCGACGAGACGCTCGGCGGCATCGAGCACGCCGACCCCGTGGTCCATGCCGCACTCCAGGCCGAGTTCGTGCGCTGGGACGACATCGACGTCGTGCACCGCGGCACCCGCCACACCTCGGGCGGCCACGGCTTCGCCGCGCTCGGCCGCCGCAGGCTCCTCGAAATCCTCCACGAGCGCTGCCGGCAGCTCGGCGTGAACCTCCGCTTCCGCTCGGAAGCCCCGTCGGCAGCCGACCTCTCCCGCGACCACGACCTCGTCGTCGCCGCCGACGGGGTGCGCAGCGCGACCCGCGAGGCCCACGCGGACGTATTCCGGCCGCACATCGAGGAGCACCGCTGCCGTTACATCTGGCTCGCCGCCGACTTCGCCTTCGACGCGTTCCGCTTCGAGACCGCCGAGACCGAGCACGGCGTCATGCAGCTGCACGGGTACCCGTACGCCCGCCCGTCTCCCGACGACCACCCCTCGACGGGGCCCTCCGGGACGTACCTTCCTGCCGGCGAAAGCACCGTCATCGTCGAGATGCGCGAGGAGGTCTGGCGGGCGGCCGGTTTCGACGAACTTGACGTGCGCGAGTCCGTCGAGCGCTGCGCCAAGATCTTCACCGAGGCCCTCGGCGGCCGTGGCCTGAGGTCCAACAAATCCGCCTGGACCGCCTTCCGCACGGTCGTGAACGAGAAGTGGTCGCACGGGAACGTCGTCCTCGTCGGCGACTCCGCGCACACCGCGCACTTCTCCATCGGCTCCGGCACCAAGCTCGCCGTCGAGGACGCCCTCGCGCTCGCCGCCTGCCTCCAGGAGCAGCCCACCACGGCCGAGGCGCTCGCCGCGTACGAGGCGGAGCGGCGGCCCGTCGTCGCCTCCACGCAGCGCGCGGCCCGCGCCAGCCTGGAGTGGTTCGAGAACCTCGGCCTCTATCTCGACCAGCCCTCACGCCAGTTCGCGTTCAACCTCCTCACCCGCAGCCGCCGCGTCACGCACGACAACCTGCGCCTGCGCGACCCCCGCTTCACCGAGGCCGTCGAGCGGGACTTCGGCTGCCCGCCGGGCACACCCCCCATGTTCACGTCGCTGCGCCTGCGCGAGCTGACCCTGCGCAACCGCGTCGTCGTCTCGCCCATGGACATGTACTCGTCCCGGGACGGTGTCCCCGGCGACTTCCACCTCGTCCACCTCGGCGCGCGGGCCCTCGGCGGCGCCGGACTCGTCATGACCGAGATGGTGTGCGTCAGCCCCGAGGGCCGCATCACCCCGGGCTGCGCCGGTCTCTACACGCCGCAGCAGGCCGCGGCCTGGCGCCGCATCACCGAGTTCGCGCACGCCCAGGCCCCCGGCACGGCGATCGGTGTCCAGCTCGGGCACTCCGGCCGCAAGGGCTCCACGAAACTGATGTGGGAAGGCATCGACGACCCGCTCCCCGACGGGAACTGGCCGCTGGTCGCCGCCTCCCCGCTCCCGTACAAGCCGGGCAGCCAGACTCCGCACGAGATGACGCGGGACGAACTCGCCGATGTCCGCGAGCAGTTCACGTCCGCCGCCGTGCGCGCCGCCGACGCCGGCTTCGACCTCTTGGAACTGCACTGCGCCCACGGCTATCTGCTGTCCGGGTTCCTGTCGCCGCTGAGCAATCACCGGACCGACGAGTACGGCGGCTCGCTCACGAACCGGCTGCGCTTCCCTCTCGAAGTCTTCGACGCCGTACGTGAAGTGTGGCCCGCCGACCGGCCCATGACCGTCCGGATCTCCGCCACCGACTGGGCGGAGGGCGGCACGGACGCGGCCGACGCCGTAGAGATCGCCCGCGCCTTCGCCGCGCACGGTGCCGACGCGATCGACGTGTCGACCGGGCAGGTCGTCGCCGACGAGAAGCCCGCGTACGGCCGCTCCTACCAAGTGCCGTTCGCGGACCGGATCCGCAACGAGACCGGCATCCCGGTGATCTCGGTCGGCGCGATCTCCTCGTGGGACGACGTCAACTCGCTGATCCTGGCCGGGCGCACCGACCTGTGCGCGTTGGCCCGCCCCCACCTCTACGACCCGCACTGGACCCTGCACGCGGCGTCCGAACAGGGCTACGCGGGTCCCGGTGTCGCCTGGCCGAAGCCGTACGAGGCGGGCAGCAGGCCACCGCAGACCGGACGCCTGGACGCGCCCAGGCCCCGGCTCACGCTGGGTGGTTGACGGTGGTGAACGCCGCTCCCGCGTCCCGCAGCCGCTCGTGCAGCGCGCGGAACACGCTCGCCGAGCGGGTCCCCGGCCACCGGGCGGGCAGCAGCCCGGCGGGCAGCCCCGGGTCGGCGTACGGCAGATGGCGCCAGGAGTCGAGGGCGAGGAGGTAGTCCCGGTACGCCTCCTCCGGAGCGGCGTCGTCGGGGGAGCGGGCCTGCCAGGCGGCGAGCACCGGCGCGTGCTCGTCCAGGAACGCCTCGTGCAGCGCGGCGAGACGGTCCAGGTCCCACCAGCGCGCGACGGCGTCCGCCGTCGCCGCGAACCCCAGGTGCTCGCCGCGGAACAGATCGACGTACGGGGAGAGCCCGAGGCGCTCCAGCGTGTGCCGGGTCTCCTCGTGCAGGCCCGCCGGGGCGATCCACACGCCGGGCGCCGCGGAGCCGAAGCCGAGCCCGGCGAGGCGTGAGCGCAGGACGTGCCGCTTGGCGCGCTCGGCCTCCGGCACGGAGAACACCGCGAGCACCCAGCCGTCCGCCGCGCCGGCCGGCGCCCCGTAGATGCGCCGGTCGCCGTCGTCGAGGAGTTGCCGCGCGGCCGGCGACAGCGCGTACCCGGCGGCGCCCGACCCCGTGCGCTGCGGCAGGAGCAGCCCGCGCCGCTTGAGGCGGGACACGCAGGACCGCACGGCGGGCGCGTCGACGCCGACCGCGCCGAGCAGACGGATCAGCTCGGCGACCGGCACGGCGCCGGGAAAGCCGCGCCCGTAGGCGCCGTAGAGGGTGACGATCAGGGACCGGGGAGTGTGCAGGTCGGACACGTGGTCACTCTAGATCGCCGGTGGAGCGCAGCCGGAACCGCTGCAGCTTCCCCGTCGCCGTGCGCGGCAGCGCGTCCAGGAACACGATCTCGCGCGGGCATTTGTACGGCACCAGCTCGGCCTTCACGAACGCCCGCAGCGCGTCCGGATCCCGGCGGGCACCCTCGCGCAGCACGACGTAGGCGACCGCTATCTGCCCGCGCTCGTCGTCGGGGCGGCCCACCACCGCGGTCTCCG
Source organism: Streptomyces sp. NPDC107517 (assembly GCF_055582645.1). Taxonomy (NCBI): domain Bacteria; kingdom Bacillati; phylum Actinomycetota; class Actinomycetes; order Kitasatosporales; family Streptomycetaceae; genus Streptomyces; species Streptomyces sp. NPDC107517. Next base: position 169,506 of record NZ_JBVJPM010000001.1, read on the forward strand.
CGACGTCCGGGTGCCGCAGCAGCGCGTCCTCGACCTCGGGGCCCGCGATGTTGTACCCCGCGGAAATGATCATGTCGTCGGCGCGGGCGACGTACCGGAAGTAGCCGTCGGGCTCGCGGACGTACGTGTCCCCGGTGACGTTCCAGCCACCGCGGACGTACGTCGTCTGCCGCTCGTCGGCGAGGTAGCGGCAGCCGACCGGGCCGCGCACGGCGAGCAATCCCGGTTCTCCGTCCGGCACTTCGGCCCCGGTGGCGTCGAGCACGCGCGCCTGCCAGCCGGGCACGGGCACGCCCGTCGTCCCGGGGCGGACCGCGTCGTCGGCGGCGGAGATGAAGATGTGCAGGAGTTCCGTGGCGCCGATGCCGTTGATGATGCGGATCCCGGTCGCCTCGTGCCAGGCGCGCCAGGTCGCGGCCGGCAGGTTCTCGCCCGCCGAGACGCACCGCCGCAGCGACGAGAGGGCATGTCCGCCGGTGCCGTCGATCCCGTCGAGGAGCACGCGGTACGCGGTCGGCGCGGTGAAGAGCACGGTCACCCCGTGCTCGGTGATGGCGGGCAGCAGCTGCTTCGGCCCCGCCTGTTCGAGCAGCAGCGACGAGGCACCGGCCCGCAGCGGGAAGATGACGAGACCGCCGAGCCCGAACGTGAAACCGAGCGGCGGGCTCCCCGCGAACACGTCGTCGGGCCTCGGCCGCAGGACATGGCGCGCGAACGTGTCGGCGATGGCGAGGACGTCCCGGTGGAAGTGCATGCAGCCCTTGGGGCGCCCGGTCGTGCCCGAGGTGAACGCGATCAGGGCGACATCGTCGGCGGCGGTCGCCACGGCCTCGTACGTCTCGGGAACCCCGCAGCCGCGCCGCAGGAGGTCGTCGGGCCCCTCGCCGCCGAACGGTGTGACGCGCAGCCCGGGCACCTCGGCCTTCACCAGGTCGTCCATGGTCCTGGCGTCGCACAGCGCGTGGGTGACCCGCGCGATGGAGCAGATCGTCGCCAGCTCCTGCGCGCGTTGCTGGGCGAGCACGGTGACGGCGACCGCGCCCGCCTTCATCACGGCCAGCCAGCAGGCCGCGAGCCACGGCGTGGTGGGGCCGCGAAGGAGTACCCGGTTCCCCGGCCGCACACCCAGCTCGCCGCTGAGTACGTGCGCGATCCGGTCGACGCGGCGGAGCAGTTCCCCGTACGTCCACACCTCCCCGTCGCCGGTGCGGAACGCGGGACGCTCCGTGCCGAACCGCTCGACGGTGCGGTCGAGCAGCTCGGCCCCGCAGTTGAGCCGCTGCGGATAGCGCAGTTCGGGGAGGTCGAAGACGAGGTCGGGCCAGAGTTCGGGCGGCGGGAGATGGTCGCGCGCGAAGGTGTCGACGTGGGCCGATGTGTGCTGCGGTGGAGCGTCTGTCATGGCCGTGCGCCCCCTTGTCATGGTGGGCTCGCGCAAACAGGTGTCGGTGGGCTCGCGGAACGAGCGTATCGTGATGGTGACGACAGTCAACGGTCCGCGATAACGTGACGGGGCCGGCCCGGAGCCGGCGAACCGGGAGGCGCCGACAGATGACCGCACAGTCCGCAGCTCCGTCATTCTCGCTCGATCCAGCACAGACCGCCTGGTGTGCCGAGCTGTGCGCGCTCGCCGCCGAGCGGCTCGCACCCCTCGCCGAGAAGGGCGAGCCGGGGAAGGTGAACCGGCCGCTCGTCACCGAGCTCGGCCGGCTCGGCCTCCTGGAGCGGCTGTTCCGTTCCGGCGCCCTCGACCTGTGCCTGATGCGCGAGTCCCTCGCCCGCGTCTGCACGGAGGCCGAGACCGCTCTCGCCCTTCAGGGACTCGGCGCACACCCCGTGCACGCGTACGGCACCGACGCGCAGCGCGCGCACTGGCTGCCGCGCGTCAGCGACGGCACGGCCGTCGCCGCCTTCGCGCTCAGCGAGCCGGGCGCGGGTTCCGACGCAGCGGCCCTCTCCCTGCGCGCCGAGCCCGACGGCACCGGAGGCTGGTGCCTCATCGGCGAGAAGACCTGGATCTCGAACGCCCCCGACGCCGACTTCTACACCGTCTTCGCCCGTACGGCCCAGGACGCCGGCGCCCGTGGCGTCACCGCTTTCCTGGTCCCGGCGGACCGCCCAGGCCTCACCGGCACCCCCCTCGACATGCTCTCCCCGCACCCCATCGGCTCCCTCGACTTCGACGCGGTCCCCGTCACCGCCGACGACGTGCTCGGTGAACCGGACCGCGGCTTCCGCGTCGCGATGACCACCCTGAACCTCTTCCGCCCGAGCGTCGGGGCTTTCGCCGTGGGCATGGCGCAGGCCGCGCTCGACGCGACGCTCGACCACACCGCCCGGCGCGACGCGTTCGGCGGCAAGCTGAAGGATCTCCAGACGGTCGCCCACCAGGTCGCCGATCTCGCCCTGCGCACCGAGGCGGCCCGCCTCATGGTCTACGCGGCCGCCTCGGCGTACGACGTGGGCGCCTCCGACGTGCCGCAGCGCGCCGCGATGGCGAAGCTCCTGGCCACCGAGACCGCCCAGCACGTCGTCGACAGCGCCGTCCAGCTGCACGGCGCCCGCGCCCTGCAACGGGGCCACCTGCTCGAACACCTCTACCGCGAGGTGCGGGCACCCCGCATCTACGAAGGGGCCAGCGAGGTCCAACGCGCGATCATCGCCAAGGAGTTGTACGCGTGAGCCGTATCGAGCGGATCAATCCACCCGAACTCTCCCCGGCCACCGGCTTCTCGCACGCCGTCACCGCCACCGGCGGCCGCCTGGTCTTCCTCGCCGGACAGACCGCCCTCGACGCGGACGGCAAGATCACCGGCGACACGCTCCCGGAGCAGTTCGAGCGGGCCCTGACCAACCTCCTCACCGCACTGCGCCACGCGGGAGGCACCCCCGACACCCTCGCCCGCGTCACCGTCTACGCCACCGACATCGCCGACTACCGCACCCATGCCCGTGAACTCGGGCGCATCTGGCGCGAGTCGGCGGGCCGCGACTATCCGGCGATGGCGGTGATCGGCACGACCCGGCTGTGGGACGAGCAGGCACTGGTGGAACTGGACGGGCTGGCGGTCGTGCCGGAGCAGGCCCAGGTCCGCGCCGGCCCCGGCCGGTGAACCCCGGCATCGAGCCCGAACAGCATGCCCGCACCCCGACGCGCGGGGCCGGCCGTCACTCCTGCGGCAGGATCACCGCGCGTCCGCGCACCGTCCCGTCGTGCAGCCGCTGGTAGGCGGTGGGCGCGTCGTCGATGCCGTACCGCTCCACGTGCACGGAGACGACGTCGGCCCGCGCCAGGTCGAGCACCTCCATCAGCTCGCCGCGGCTGCCCCAGTAAGGGGCGGTCACCGACACCTCGTACGGTGTCGTGCCGAAGCCGACCGCGAGGCTGCCGCCGCCGAGGCCCACGATGGTGACATCGCCCTCGACCGCCACACAGCTGCCCGCCATGGCCACCGTGGGCGCGGCCCCGACGAAGTCGAAGACCGCCTCGGCGCCCCTGCCGCCGGTCAACTCCCGCACCATTCCCACGGATTCGGCGTCCGACAGGATCGCCTCGTGGGCGCCCACCTCACGGGCGAGCGCGAGTTTCTCCTCGTTCACATCGAGCGCGATCACCCAGGCCGGGGACAGCGCGCGCAGGAGCTGGATCGCGACGTGCCCGAGCCCGCCCGTGCCGATCACGACGGCCGCCGACCCCGGCACCAGCTTCGGCAGCGACCGCTTGATCGCGTGGTACGGGGTCAGTCCGGCGTCCGTCAGCGGCACCGCCCGCACCGGGTCGAGGCTGCCGAGCGGCACGATGTGGCGGGGGCTGTCCACGACCATGAACTCGGCCATGGCGCCGGGCGCGCCGAGGCCGGGCGGGAAGATGCCGAGCTCCCGGGCGCGCGGACAGTAGTTCTCCTTGCCCTGCGCGCACTTGGCGCAGGTGCCGCAGCCCCACGGCCCGTAGACGGCGACCGCGTCGCCGACCTCGACGGCCGTCACCCCGTCACCCACCGCCGCGACCGTGCCGACGCCCTCGTGGCCGAGCGTGAGCGGCAGCGGGAAGCCCAGCTGCTCGGCGGGCAGGCTCATCACGGCGATGTCGGAGTGGCAGACACCGGCCGCCGTCACGCGCAGGAGCACCTGGCCGGGACCGGCGGCGGGCACGGGGATCTGCACGACTTCGGGGGCGGCACCCACCGCGCGGTACTGGACGGCCTTCATCAGCTCGGTCATCGTGCGTTCCTCCCGGGAGCGGTGGGGGCCCCGTGGCCGCCCTCCCCGGGATGAATGTCACCGGGCGGCGGCCGTCACACCCGCGGACCTGCTCAGTGGTCCATGTGCGCCGCGATGTCCTCCGCGCACGCACGCAGGGCCGGGACGTGCGCGCGCAGTTCGTCGGCGCCGGTCAGGGCGACGGCCGCGCCCAGCGAGACGGCGAGGCGCGGCGCCTCGCCGTGCGGGGAGGGCACGGCGACGGCGACGGACCGGACACCGACCTCGTTCTCCTCGTCGACCTCGGCCCAGCCGCGTTCGCGCACGGCGTCGAGCTCCTTGCGGACCGCCGCCGGGTCGGTCACCGTGCGGTCGGTCACCGCGGCCAGCCCGGCCGCGAGCAGCTCGTCGCGCTCACGCTCGGGCAGGCCCGCGACGAGGACCTTGCCGAGCGACGTCGCGTGCCAGGCGTTGCGGGTGCCCTCCGCGCTGCGCAGCTGGAGGTGCTGGGTGCCCTGAGCGGTGAGGACGAGCAGCACGTCCGCGTCGTGGAGGATGCCCGCGATGGCGGGCAGGCCCGTGCGGTCGGCGAGCCTGCGCATGGGCGCCGCCGCCGCGGAGTAGCCGGCCGGTGAGCGCTGGAAACCCCGCGACAGTTCGAGCACCCGGACCCCCAGGGCGTAGCGCCGGGTGTCCTCGTCGTACGCCACGAACCGTTCGGCGGCGAGCCGGCCGAGGAGCCGGTGGGCGCTGCTGACCGGGAGCGCCGCGGCGCGGGCCGCGGCGCTCACCCCCAGGCCCGCGGGATGGTCGGCCAGCACGGTGAGGAGTCGCAGGCCCCGGCCGAGCATGTCGTCGCCGGACGTCGTGGTCACGCTGCTCGTCTCCCGTGTGCTGCGCCCGTACGCCGGGACCGGTCCCCGGCGCACTCAGGTGGTGGTGGCAGCGGTGGGCTGCCGGTTCACCGTACCCGGGCGGGTGCCGGACGGCCGGGGCTCGTGCACCGCCAGCATCAGCGCGGCCGAGACCAGCGCGCCCGCCGCCATGAACGCGAAGGCCCCCGCGTCGCCGAGCGACGTGCCGCGTACCCAGCCCACGAGATACGTCCCGGCGAACGAGCCGAGCGCGCCGAACGAGTTGACCAGCGCCACCGCCGCGCCCGAGACGCCCGCCGGGGCGAGCGTGGAGACGAGGGCGAAGTACGGGCCGTAGGGCGCGTACAGGCACAGGCCCGCCACCACGAGCAGCGCGAGCGCCACGGGGAAGTGGGACCCGGCCGCGTAGGAGCCGAAGAGGGCGAGGCCGCCGACGGCGAGCCAGGGCCACACGGCCGCCTTGCGCCGCCCGCTGCGGTCGGACAGGCGGGAGTTGAGCAGCATGGCGACGACCGCGAACGCGTACGGCACGGCGGTCAGCAGACCGGTGGCGCCGATGCCCTCGCCGGAGCCCTTCTTCACGATCGACGGCAGCCAGAAGATGAAGCCGTACATGCCGAACGACCAGAAGAAGTACTGCACCGACATCAGCAGCACGGGGCGCGAGCGCAGGACCCTGCCGTACTCCTCGCGCAGGTTCCCGGAGGCGGCACCAGCGGGGGCGCGGTCCTCGCGCAGAGCCTCCAGTTCGCTCGGCGCGACCCACTCGGCGTCCTCGGGGCGGTCCTTGATGAGCCGCAGGCAGAGCAGGCCCCAGATGACCGAGGGCACGCCCTCGACGATGAACATCACGCGCCAGTCCGTCACCGACACCAGCCAGCCCGACAGAGCGGAGAGCCACATCACGGTGACCGGATTGCCCAGGATGAGCAGGGTGTTGGCGCGGCCGCGCTCGCCGTGTGTGAACCAGCGGCTGAGCAGCATCACCATCGACGGCAGCACCGCGCCCTCGACGACACCGAGCGCGAACCGCACGGCGATCAGCTGTCCCGGGCTGCTCAGCAGGCCCTGCACCACGGCGAGCAGCCCCCACAGCACCGTCGACCAGGCGACGAGCCGGCGCGCACTGCGCTGCTCGGCGTAGATCGTGCCGGGGATCTGGAAGATGAAGTAGCCGAGGAAGAACGACGCGGCGATCAGCGAGTCGAGGCCCGCGGACAGATGCAGCTCGTCGGCCATGCCGCCGGCGGAGGCGATCGCGTAGTTCGACTTGTCGAGATAGGCGAGCGAGTACGTGATGAACGCGACCGGTATCAGGTGCCGGGCGCGGGTCGAGCTCCAGAAGCCGCCGGTGGACGGCCGGGAGGGCGACGGCGCTGTCATCCCTTGACCCCCTGTTTTCCGTGAGATGGAAAGTGTTTCACTGGGCGGGAAGACGTTACGAGGGAGCGGCGGCGGGGTCAATGGTTCGCCCGCACGCCGCGACGGAAGCAGCCGAAGGAGAAACCCGCGATGACCGAAACCGACGTGCTCGTCCCCTGGCCGCAACTCGACCAGCGCCACGGCCCCTGGCCCGACGGCGTCCGCGTCCACGTGTGGGACGGAGCGACGCCCGCGTCCGAACTCCCGCAAGACGTCCTGGACGCCGTGGAGTTCTGGGTCATGCCCTACGCGGTCCCCGACGCGGACAGCCTGCTGCCCCGGCTCCCGCGCCTGCGCGCCGTCCAGTGCCTGAGCGCCGGAGTCGAGAAGCTCCAGCCGCTGCTGCCCGAGGGTGTCTCCCTGCACAACGGCCGCGGCCTGCACGACGCCTCCACCGCGGAGCACGCGCTGGGCCTCGTCCTCGCGGCCCAGCGCGAACTGCCCCGCTGGGCGGCCGACCAGGTGGCGGGCCGCTGGGACCCGCACTTCACGCGCTCACTCGCGGACAGCCGCGTCGCGATCGTCGGCTACGGGTCGATCGGCTCGGCCCTGGAGACGCGGCTCCTCGCCTGCGAGGCGGACGTCGTCCGCGTCGCCCGGCGCGCCCGCCCCGACGAGCGGGTCCACGCGATCGCCGACCTGCCCGAACTGCTCCCCGGCGTCGACATCGTGGTCCTCGTCCTGCCCGAGAACCCGGCCACGGTCGGCCTGTTCGGCCCGAAGGAAATGGCCGCGCTGCCGGACGGCGCCCTCGTCGTCAACGTCGGCCGCGGCCGCACCCTCGACACCGAGGCCCTGCTCGCCGAGACCGCCACGGGCCGGCTGCGCGCCGCGCTCGACGTCACCGACCCGGAGCCCCTCCCCGCGGACCACGCCCTGCGCCACGCCCCCGGAGTCCTCATCACCCCGCACGTGGCGGGCGGTTCGGCAGCCTTCCGCCCGCGCGCCGAGCGCCTGATCGTGGAGCAGATACGCCGATGGGCCGCGGAAGAGGAACTGCTCAACCTCTTCCCGCGGCCCTGAACGGCGTCGATCGACTCAGATGTCCCGGAACGTCTCGATCTGCGCGCCGACGGAGTTGAGCCGCTCGGCCAGGTCCTCGTAGCCGCGGTTGATCACGTAGACGTTGCGCAGCACGGACGTGCCCTCGGCGGCCATCATCGCGAGGAGCACGACGACGGCGGGGCGCAGCGCGGGCGGGCACATCATCTCGGCGGCGCGCCAGCGCGTCGGGCCCTCGACGAGGACGCGGTGCGGGTCGAGCAGCTGGAGGCGCCCGCCGAGCCGGTTCAGGTCGGTGAGATAGATCGCGCGGTTGTCGTAGACCCAGTCGTGGATGAGGGTCTGGCCCTGCGCCGCCGCGGCGATGGCCGCGAAGAAGGGCACGTTGTCGATGTTGAGGCCCGGGAACGGCATCGGGTGGATCTTGTCGATCGGCGCCTCCAGTTTGGAGGGCCGGACGGTGAGGTCCACCAGGCGCGTGCGGCCGTTGTCCGCGAAGTACTCGGCCGTGCGGTCGTGGTCGAGGCCCATCTCCTCCAGGACCGCGAGCTCGATCTCCAGGAACTCGATCGGCACCCGCTTCACCGTCAGTTCGGACTCGGTGACCACCGCGGCGGCCAGCAGGCTCATCGCCTCGACCGGGTCCTCGGACGGCGAGTAGTCCACGTCGACGTCGATCTGCGGCACGCCGTGCACGGTGAGGGTGGTCGTGCCGATGCCCTCGACGCGTACGCCCAGGGCCTCCAGGAAGAAGCAGAGGTCCTGGACCATGTAGTTCGAGGACGCGTTGCGGATGACGGTGGTGCCGTCGTGGCGGGCGGCCGCGAGCAGCGCGTTCTCGGTCACGGTGTCGCCGCGCTCGGTCAGCACGATCGGCCGGCCGGGGGAGACCCCCGCCTCGACCTGCGCGTGGTAGAGCCCCTCGGTCGCCGTGATGTCCAGACCGAACCGGCGCAGCGCGATCATGTGCGGCTCGATGGTGCGGGTGCCGAGGTCGCAGCCGCCCGCGTACGGCAGCTTGAAGTGGTCGAGGCGGTGCAGGAGCGGGCCGAGGAACATGATGATCGAGCGCGTGCGCCGGGCGGCGGCCGCGTCGATGGCGTCCATGTCGAGGGCGGCCGGCGGCACGATCTCCAGGTCCACGCCGCCGTTTATCCACCGGGTGCGGACGCCGATGGAGTTCAGGACCTCGAGGAGGCGGTAGACCTCCTCGATGCGGGCGACGCGGCGCAGGACGGTGCGGCCCCGGTTGAGGAGCGAGGCGCACAGCAGCGCCACGCAGGCGTTCTTGCTCGTCTTCACGTCGATCGCCCCGGACAGGCGGCGGCCGCCGACCACGCGCAGGTGCATCGGGCCCGAGTAGCCCAGAGAGACGATTTCACTGTCGAGCGCTTCGCCTATGCGGGCGATCATCTCAAGGCTGATGTTCTGATTGCCGCGCTCGATGCGGTTGACGGCGCTCTGGCTGGTACCGAGCGCCTCGGCAAGCTGCGACTGTGTCCAGCCCCGGTGCTGACGGGCGTCACGGATGAGCTTGCCGATGCGTACGAGGTAGTCGTCTGCCATGTCGGCAGGCTATCTCAGATATGAGATGCCGCATTCCGGGGGGTCCATTGGAGTGACGGGCCGTCAATCGGCCCTGGTGGCGCGCGGGCGCGTGTGCGGGACGATGAGGGGGGCGGTCCGCCGGTGGTGCGGCGGGGCGCCTCGGCCGAGGCCGGGCATGACCAGTCCGGCCTCATGTATTAGAGTTATCTCGACATCGAGATATCTACAGAGGCACACCGCAGCCGCCATGCTTGGTAAGGGTTACCTAACTTAGCCTTACCTTAGCGGATCGGCGAAATCGTCGTGGCGGCAGGATGCGGTGGAACGCGCACATATATGAAGGAGACTGTCGTGTCGGCGAACAGCTTCGACGCCCGCAGCACGCTGCGCGTGGGCGACGAGTCGTACGAGATCTTCAAGCTGGACAAGGTCGAGGGCTCCGCGCGCCTCCCTTACAGCCTGAAGGTTCTCCTTGAGAACCTGCTCCGCACCGAGGACGGCGCGAACATCACCGCCGACCACATCCGTGCGCTCGGCGGCTGGGACTCCCAGGCCCAGCCGTCCCAGGAGATCCAGTTCACGCCCGCCCGCGTGATCATGCAGGACTTCACCGGTGTGCCCTGTGTCGTGGACCTCGCCACCATGCGTGAGGCCGTGAAGGAGCTCGGCGGCGACCCGGCGAAGGTCAACCCGCTCTCCCCGGCCGAGCTGGTCATCGACCACTCCGTCATCGCCGACAAGTTCGGTACGAAGGACGCCTTCGGCCAGAACGTCGAGCTGGAGTACGGCCGCAACAAGGAGCGCTACCAGTTCCTGCGCTGGGGCCAGACCGCGTTCGACGACTTCAAGGTCGTCCCGCCGGGCACCGGCATCGTGCACCAGGTCAACATCGAGCACCTCGCCCGTACGGTCATGGTCCGTAACGGTCAGGCGTACCCCGACACCCTCGTCGGCACCGACTCGCACACCACGATGGTCAACGGCCTGGGCGTCCTCGGCTGGGGCGTCGGCGGCATCGAGGCCGAGGCCGCGATGCTCGGCCAGCCGGTCTCCATGCTCATCCCGCGCGTCGTCGGCTTCAAGCTCACCGGTGAGCTCAAGCCCGGCACCACCGCCACCGACCTCGTGCTCACGATCACCGAGATGCTGCGCAAGCACGGTGTCGTCGGCAAGTTCGTCGAGTTCTACGGTGAGGGCGTCGCCGCCACCTCCCTGGCGAACCGCGCCACCATCGGCAACATGTCGCCGGAGTTCGGCTCCACCGCCGCGATCTTCCCGATCGACGACGAGACGCTGAAGTACCTGAAGCTGACGGGCCGTGACGAGCAGCAGGTCGCGCTCGTCGAGGCGTACGCCAAGGAGCAGGGCCTCTGGCTGGACCCGGCCGCCGAGCCCGACTTCTCCGAGAAGCTGGAGCTCGACCTCTCCACGGTCGTCCCGTCGATCGCCGGCCCGAAGCGCCCGCAGGACCGCATCGTCCTCGCCAACGCCGCGCAGCAGTTCGCGCTCGACGTGCGCAACTACGTCGAGGACGACGACGAGGCGGGCAAGGAGTCCTTCCCGGCCTCCGACTCCCCGGCCGCCGCCAACGGCGTCCCGTCGCGCCCGACCCTGGTCACGGCCCCCGACGGCTCGACGTACGAGATCGACCACGGCGCCGTCACCGTCGCCGCGATCACCTCCTGCACCAACACGTCGAACCCGTACGTGATGGTCGCCGCCGCGCTCGTCGCGAAGAAGGCCGTGGAGAAGGGCCTGACCCGCAAGCCGTGGGTCAAGACCACCCTCGCCCCGGGCTCGAAGGTCGTCACCGACTACTTCGACAAGGCCGGTCTGACGCCGTACCTGGACAAGGTCGGCTTCAACCTCGTCGGCTACGGCTGCACCACCTGCATCGGCAACTCGGGCCCGCTGCCCGAGGAGGTCTCGAAGGCGGTCAACGAGCACGACCTGGCGGTCACGTCGGTCCTGTCCGGCAACCGCAACTTCGAGGGCCGCATCAACCCCGACGTCAAGATGAACTACCTGGCGTCCCCGCCGCTGGTCGTCGCGTACGCCATCGCCGGTTCGATGAAGGTCGACATCACCAAGGACGCCCTGGGCATCGACCAGGACGGCAAGCCGGTCTACCTCGCGGACATCTGGCCGACGGAGGCCGAGGTCAACGACGTCGTCGCCAACTCCATCGGCGAGGACATGTTCAACAAGTCCTACCAGGACGTCTTCGCGGGTGACGCCCAGTGGCAGGCCCTGCCGATCCCGACCGGCAACACCTTCGAGTGGGACACAGAGTCCACCTACGTCCGCAAGCCCCCGTACTTTGAGGGCATGACGATGGAGACCACCCCGGTCTCCGACATCACGGGCGCGCGCGTCCTCGCCAAGCTGGGCGACTCGGTCACCACCGACCACATCTCCCCGGCCGGTGCGATCAAGGCCGACACCCCGGCCGGCAAGTACCTCACCGAGCACGGTGTGGAGCGTCGTGACTTCAACTCCTACGGCTCCCGCCGTGGCAACCACGAGGTCATGATCCGCGGCACGTTCGCCAACATCCGCCTGCGCAACCAGATCGCGCCGGGCACCGAGGGCGGCTACACCCGCGACTTCACCCAGGCCGACGCTCCGGTGTCGTTCATCTACGACGCCTCGCGCAACTACATCGAGCAGGGCACCCCGCTCGCGATCCTCGCGGGCAAGGAGTACGGCTCCGGCTCGTCCCGCGACTGGGCCGCCAAGGGCACCGCGCTCCTCGGCGTCAAGGCCGTCATCGCCGAGTCGTACGAGCGCATCCACCGCTCGAACCTCATCGGCATGGGCGTCCTGCCGCTCCAGTTCCCGGAGGGCGCCTCGGCCGAGTCCCTCGGCCTGACCGGCGAGGAGACCTTCTCCTTCACCGGCGTCGAGGAGCTCAACAACGGCACCACGCCGCGCACGGTCAAGGTCACCACCGACACCGGTGTGGAGTTCGACGCGGTCGTCCGCATCGACACCCCCGGCGAGGCGGACTACTACCGCAACGGCGGCATCATGCAGTACGTGCTCCGCAGCCTGATCCGCAAGTGATGTGCCCCTGGGCATGAGTGCCCAGGGTTTCCTGGCCGTCGCCCCTCAGGGGGCGGCGGCCAGTGCTGCACGCTCCGAGTGCCGGTTGCCCGGCCTCTCGCCCCGTCACGGGGACTGCGCGTGCTGTTGATTGCCGTGCCGCCCATCCGGCGTGCACGGGCCTCGATTTCCAGCGACGGCTACGCGGTCCGCGTGGTCGATGTGTCCGCAGTGGACACAAGCGAATTCTCTGCCGCAGCGGAGACGGTTCCGGGGATCGCGCTTCCTGCAACAGGGGCACGTCTGGGACGTCCCCTGCGATTCGCTCCTGAACACGTCCGCCTCGGCAGCGAGCGCACCTACGACTCGGCGTTCCACGGCCTGTTGTGGGGCCTCGCCGTCGTGTGCCTCGTGCTCGGCGCGGCGGTCGCGTGGCTGGTGCGTGGATCAGCCGTGCGGGCGTGAACGTCCGCCGTTGAGGTTCAGTCCCTGTCGCCGGCGCGCTGCTACTTGCTCCGCAGGGTCCCCAGCGGGTCGGGGTCGTCGTCGAGAGCAGTGGTCGCCGTCTTCCACGCGGTGTCTTCGGGGGAGAGGGCGCTGCGCAGGAAGGCCGTGGTGAGCTGCTGGAGCAGGGCCACGCGAGCGGGGGACTCGTCCGTCGTCTCGGCGACCTCGTAGCCGGGGATGCCGCCGAGCGAGTGCTCGGCACCGAACAGGGTGAGCAGGCTCTTGCTGCCGGGGCTGTACGTGTAGGCGTCGGTGAACCAGTCCGGTCCGCGGGTGGACAGGTGGGACCGGTCGCTGTCCCCGGCGACGATCAGCGCCGGCGGGGTCATGGTGTCGAACGACGGCCTCATGAAGGGGAGATGCTCCAGCGCGAAGGGTGTCAGGTCGTCGCCCAGGCCGGTCAGGGCGAACAGCACACCCGCCTTCACGCGCGGGTCGGACATGTCCTCGCCGGGAACGCCGTCGGCGTCGAGGACGCGCGCGCCGAGCAGCGTGCTCGCCGTCTGCGCTCCCCAGGAGTGGCCGGCCACAGCGATGCGGTCGTGATCCACGCGCCCGGCGAGGCCCGGAACGGCGGCCTCCAGGACGTCGAGCCCGTCCAGCACCCGCGTGAGGTCCTCGATACGGATGCGCCAGATCCGCGGCGTACGGGGATCGTCGGCGGGGATGCCGAGCGTCCGCGAGTCGAGGTGGGTGGGCTGGACGACCACGAATCCGTGTGCGGCCCAGTGATCCGCCAGCGGGGCGTAGCCGTCCATCGACCAGCCGAAGCCGTGCGAGAAGACGATGACGGGCAGGTCCGTGCCGGTCGCGGGCGCGGACACGCGGACCCGGAGGTCCTCGCCGCGGCCCGGGGCGGGCAGGACGACCGGCTTCGCGGAGATCACGGGGGTGGGTGCGGCCGCGGACTTCGGCGCGTTCGCGGTGTGGGAGTCGGGCATGGCAGTGCCATCCGTTCGGTTGCTTGTCCGCCGGTAGCCCGGTCTGACATCATGAGTGAAACGGAACCTCGCTCCGCTAACGATACGGAGCGCTGTTCCGCTTTGCAGGCATCAAGGCCTCCGGGTCTCGTAGAACAGGGGCCTCCGGGTCTCGTGGAACAGGGAAGGAGCGCTGCGGTGAACGACAGCGGTCAGGGCACGGGAGGCGCGGCCGGATCGAAGCGCAAGGACGCCCGGCGCAATCAGCAGACCCTCCTTGACGCGGCCGCCGCGGTCTTCGTGGCCTCGGGTGTGGAAGCGCCGGTACGCGACATCGCGGCGAAGGCCGGCGTCGGGATGGGTACGATCTACCGCCACTTCCCGACCCGGGCGGACCTCGTCATCGCCGTCTACCGCCACCAGGTCGAGGCCTGCGCCGAGGCCGGCCCCGCCCTCCTCGCGGCGGCCCCGACACCGCACGTCGCGCTGGGGCAGTGGGTGGACCTCTTCGTCGACTTCCTGGTCACCAAGCACGGTCTCGCGGGGGCCATGCAGGCCGACAACGCCGGCTTCGAGACGCTGCACGCCTACTTCCTCGACCGCCTCGTGCCGGTGTGCACCCAGCTCCTCGACGCCACCGTCGCCTCCGGCGAGATCCGTGCCGCCGACCTCGACGCCTACCAGCTCATGCGCGGCATCGGAAACCTCTGCATCGGCGCCGAGAACGACCCCCGCTACGACGCGCGCCGGCTGGTCGGGCTCCTCGTCGCGGGCCTGCGCGAGCCGCGCTGACCCCACGACGGCGGGCGGGGCGGAACCGGCAACTGCCGGTCCCGCCCCGCCCGTTGATCGCGTCACTCAGTCCGTCACGACAGCAGCTCCACCTCCGCCACCGTCGCGGCCCCACCGGTGAACACCAGCCGGTAGTGCTTGTACGTGCCCGGCTCGCTCACCGAGAACGCCCGCGTCTGCTTGTCCCAGGAGAAGGACTCGCCGGAACGCTGGTCCAGCGTCTTCCACGACGAGCCGTCGGCCGAGGCCTCCAGCTTCCAGCCCGCCGGGGCCTTCGTCCTGTCGTCCGACGTCAGCGTGTACTGCACGGCCTTCGCGCCGTCAGTGCCGACCGGCAGGTCCACCGACTCCGCACTCGCGCTCGTCGCCGAGGAGTTGTCGAACAGCGGACCCGAACCCGTGATGGCGTCCTTGCGCGGCGACGGCACCTTGTCGTCCTGCGTGATGGAGACCGGCGCCGCGTTCTTGCCCGTGCCCCACTTCGACGGCTTCGGGCCCATGGCGAACTCCAGGACCCCGCCCTTCGCGACGACCGAGTGCGGCAGCGACGTCGACGTCCAGTTCTTGCCGTTGACCTTCAGGCCCTGCACGTAGATGTTCTTCGCGCTGTTCTTCGGGGCCTTGACGACGAGGTCCTTGCCGTTCTCCAGGTGCAGCGTCATCTTCGTGAACTGCGGGGAGCCGATGGCGTACTCACCGCTGCCCATGACCAGCGGGTAGAAGCCGAGCGAGGAGAAGAGGTACCAGGCCGACTGCTCGCCGTTGTCCTCGTCGCCGTGGTAGCCCTGGCCGATCTCGCTGCCCGTGTAGAGGCGGGAGAGGACCTCGCGGACCTTCTCCTGCGTCTTGTACGGCTGGCCGGCCGCGTCGTACATGTACGTGATGTGGTGCCCGACCTGGTTCGAGTGGCCGTACATGCCCATCCGGACGTCACGCGCCTCCGTCATCTCGTGGATGACGCCGCCGTACGAGCCCGCGACGTCGTTCGTCGCCGTCTCCGGGGTGGCGAAGAACGTGTCGAGCTTCTTGGCGAGGGCGTCGCGGCCGCCGTAGAGGTTGGCGAGTCCGCGCGAGTCCTGCGGGGCGGTGAACGCGTAGCCCCAGGCGTTGGTCTCCGTGTAGTCGTAGCCCCAGATGCGCGGGTCGAACTTCGACGACTCGACGCGCCAGTCGCCCTTCTCGCTCTTGCCCTGGAAGAAGCCCGCCTTCGGGTCGAACATGTTCACGTACTCGCGGGCCCGGTTGAGGAAGTACTCCGACTCCTCCTGGTAGTGCTTCTCGCCGGTCTTCTTGTAGAGGGCCTGGCCCATCTGCGCGATGCCGTAGTCGTTGATGTAGCCCTCGAGCGCCCAGGACAGACCCTCGTGGGTGTCCGTGCTCGTGTAGCCGAGGAACGGCGACGTCTGCATGCCCTTGCGGCCCACGCCGGCCGCGGGCGGCACGACGCTCGCGTTCTTCAGGGCCGCCTTGTACGCCGCCTCCGCGTCGAACTTGACGCCCTTGACGTACGCGTCGGCGAACGCCACGTCCGACGACGTGCCGGTCATCAGGTCCGCGTAACCCGGCGACGACCAGCGCGAGATCCAGCCGCCGTCCTTGTACTGCTGCACGAACCCGTCGACGAGCTCACCCGCCTTCTTCGGCGTCAGGAGCGAGTACGCGGGCCAGGTCGTGCGGTACGTGTCCCAGAAGCCGTTGTTGACGTACGGCTTGCCGTCGACGATCTTCGCGCCGGTGTGGGTCGGGGTGTCCGGGCCCGGCATCGGCGAGAACGGGGACGCGTACTGGTACTTCGAACCGACCTTCTCGAAGCCGGAGTTGGGGTACAGGTACAGCCGGTACAGGGACGAGTAGAGGGTGGTGCGCTGGTCGGCCGTGGCGCCCTCCACCTCGACCTTGTCGAGGAGCTTGTCCCACTGCGCGCGGGCGCTGTCCCGTACGGACGTGAACGACGAGCCGGACGGCAGCTCCTGCGCGAGGTTCGCCTTGGCCTGGTCGATGCCGATCAGGGACGTCGCGAGACGCAGGGTGACCGTCTTGTCGGCGCCCGGCTTGAAGCGGAGGTAGCCCTTGGGGCCGGTGGAGTCGCCGCCGGTGACCGGGGTGTCGAAGACGCCGTAGACGAAGAGCCGGGTCGCGCCCGCGGAGAGCCCGGACTTCACGTCCGAGTAGCCGGTGACGATGCCCTTGTCCTTGTCGAGCGTGAGGCCCGCCTGGTCGGAGACGTTGTCGAAGATCACGCTCGCGTCGTCACCGGGGTAGGTGAAGCGCAGCATCGCCGCGTGGTCGGTCGGCGTCATCTCGGCCTTGAGGCCGTTCTCGAAGCGCACCCCGTAGTAGTAGGGGCGGGCCGTCTCGTTCTCGTGCTTGAACGGCAGCGCGCGGCCGGTGCGGGAGGTGTCCGGGGTGCCGGACGCCGCCGACGGCATCATCTGGAACGTCTGCCGGTCGCCCATCCAGGGGCTGGGCTCATGGCTGGCGCTGAACGCCTCCATCGTCGGCAGGTTGTCCGCGTTGTTGTCGCGGCTGTAGTCGTAGAGCCAGCTGAGCGAGCCGGCGTTGGTCACCGGCGTCCAGAAGTTGAAGCCATGGGGGACCGCGGTGGCCGGGAACGTGTTGCCGCGCGAGAAGCCGCCGCTGGAGTTCGTGCCGCGGGTCGTGACCGCGTAGTCCGACAGATGCGCCTTCGGCGGCTCCGCCTTCGCGGCCTTCAGCGAGATGTCGTCGACCCAGCCGCGGAACTTCGCCGGGCCCTTCGGCGAGTCGTACGCCACCAGGATCCGGTCGACGGTCTTGCCGGCCGCGACCGAGCCGATGGAGGAGGCGACGGCGTTCCACTGGTTGACGTAGAGCCGCTTGGCCGCGCCCTGGCCCTGAGGCGTCAGCAGCCCGCCGTTGCTGTCGGTGGCCTTCAGGTCGCTCAGATAGGTGCCGTCGGTGAAGGCGAGGTCCACGGAGACGTTCGTGGCGTCGTAGTCGCGGTCGCCGTCCGCCATCGACGGGAAGATCTTGTACGAGAGCTCCGTGTCACGGGCGACGGCCACGTCGACGTCGAAGACCTTGTTGTACGAGTACGCGCGTGAGTCGGCCTTGTGCGTGCCCGCGTAGCGCAGGGCCTTCTTGCCGGTGAAGCCCGCGCCCGCCTTCGCGGTGGGTGAGCCGCTGGGGCCCTTGTCCACGAGGGACAGCATGTCGCCGGGCGTGGGCGAGCCGGTGTCGGCGGTGGCCAGCTGGAGGTCGGCGAGCTGCGTGGCGTCGCCCGCGCCGTTGTTCTTGGTGAACTCGATCCGGAAGTGCTGGTACTCGGCCGGGTTCTGGAGGTCGTACTTCTTGGTCTGGAAGCGGTCGGCGAAGCTCTCCCCCGTGCGGGTGTCGAGCGTCGTCCACTCCTTGCCGTCGGTGGAACCCTTGAGGGTCCAGTCCTTCGGGTCGCGTTCGGCGTGGTCGTTGGCCGACGTCAGGGCGTACGTCGTGATCTTGGCCGGTGCGTCCAGGTCGTACTCGACCCAGGCCGTCGGTTCGAAGGAGAGCCATTTGGTGCTCGACTCGCCGTCGATGAGGTTCTCCTTGGTCTCACCGCCACCCGTGTTCTCGTCGCTGGCGCGGACCTCCGTGACATGGCTGTTGACATTGCCCGGAAATCCTCCGCTGTCGCCGCCGTCGACCCCTGACGACCGCTTCGTGCCGTCCGCGGCGGTATCGACGGTGTTCAGCCAAGTGGGGGCGGGATCTCCCGTTTCGAACGAGGAGCTGAACTCGCGCTCGGCGCCCGGCTGTTGGCCGGGGGACGCGGCGGACGCTCCCTGGCCGGCGGCGACGAGTGCGAGTGAGGCCGCCCCCAGGGCGGCCGTGGTCTTGAGTCTGTGTCTGGATCTGCCGTCCATTCGCGAGCGCCCTCCCGGCGTGAGACAACGTTGTCAGTTCGCAGCGCAGGGTCCAGTAGGGAGGTAAGTCGCCCGTGGTGTCAAGGGTGTTGGGACCGGCGTGTGCGACGTGCGGGACGAGAAGACTGGCGCGACCATCCATTAAGCGAGGTCATCGGTCGTTCAGGGCACGCACGGGCCGCTCATGGGTGCCTCATATATCCGAGAGGTCTCAACTCGGGAAAGAACGCCGTCCAAACCTGCATTCGATCTTGCCCAGTTGCCGCGAAGTGGACTATACCTGTCGGCGTCCGGCCCGGACGGTCTCGCGACCGGGGGCAGGACCCGGGGGAGGGGGGAAACGGCGAAGCATGCGAACGCACCGACTGCCGTACATCTCTGCAGAGCCCGGACTTTCCAGTACCACCCAGCTCCAACTGCGTTCCCTCGGGCCAGTGCATTTCCGGACGAGTTCCGCTGATGCAATTCCGGTCCGGGGTCCGGGGATTCGTCCCCGGTACGACACAGCACGTCACCGCGGTGCCGGGGAGGATCCGGTTCACCGCCTGAGTCCTGGAGAAGGCGAGGACTTGAGCATGGGATCCACCCCCGGCGTAGGCCATCGCGATCTGATCGAGCGGAGCGCGACTGTCGCTCCGACCGCGGCCCCGGCGACCGCTTTTCCGATATCGCTCAGCTGATCACCATCGGTGCCGCCGGGCGGCTCCGAGACGACGGCTGAACGACCCGATGTGCATCTCCGCCGATGTCTCAGGCGGAGACCCACACCAGGACGCGCTCAAAGAGAAGTGCGGCAAGCACGGGGCCAACCCGGTCCGGCAGCCGAACACGCAGCAAAACCGTACAGATCCAATCGATCAGTGAGGATGCAGAGATGACCATTCGTGCCGGCTCTCTTGACAGGCGGACGCTCCTGCGCGGGGCGATCGCAACGGCAGCCATGGGTTCGTTCGCGGTTGCGTGTGGCTCTCCCTCCAGCAAGGACAACGGTGACGGCGGCCCGAAGGGCAAGAAGGGTGCCAAGAACCCGTTCGGTGTCGCCGCGAACTCCAAGGTCGACGCGGCCATTTTCGACGGCGGCTACGGCACCGACTACGTCGACTACACCAACAAGGTCGTCGGGGACCAGATCAAGGGTCTCAAGGTCCAGGTCAAGCCGGTCGTCGACATCGCCCCGGAGCTCCAGCCCCGGTTCGTCGGCGGCAACCCGCCGGACCTCATCGACAACTCCGGTGAGGACCAGATCGGCTTCCTCAGCATCCTCGACCAGCTCGAGGAACTCGACGACCTCTTCGAGGCCAACACGTACGAGGGCAAGAAGATCGCCGACATCGTCTACCCCGGCGTCAAGGCCCCCGGCACGTTCAAGGACAAGTTCGTCGCGCTCAACTACGTGATGACGGTGTACGGCGTCTGGTACTCGAAGACGCTGTTCGAGGAGAACAGCTGGACCCCGCCGAAGACGTGGGACGAGGCGCTCGACCTCGGCCAGAAGGCGAAGCGGAAGGGCAAGTACCTCTTCGTCCACGGCAAGGAAGCGGCGACCTACTACCGCACGCTCCTGATCGACTCGGCGATCAAGGAGGGCGGCGACGAGGTCCGGCTCGCTCTGGAGAACCTGGAGAAGGGCTGCTGGTCGCACCCGGCCATCCAGGGCGTCATCAAGGTCATGGAGACCATGGTCAAGCAGAAGATGTTCGTCCCCGGTGGCTCCGGCACCCAGTTCCAGAAGGCGCAGGCGATCTGGAGCAACGACCAGAAGGCGCTGCTCTACCCGTCCGGTGGCTGGATCGAGAACGAGATGAAGAAGGCCACCAAGGCCGACTTCCAGATGACCGGTTTCCCGTCGATGACGCTCACCGACAAGCCGAAGATGCCCTACGAGTCGCTGCGCGCGGCCGCGGGCGAGCCGTTCATCGTGCCCAAGCAGGGCAAGAACCCGGCCGGCGGCAAGGAAGTGCTGCGCGCGATGCTGTCCGAGAAGGCGGCGGCCAACTTCTCCAAGACGAAGCTGGCCCCGACGATCGTCAAGGGCACCGTGCCCGCCGACGGTTACGGATCGTCCGCCCTCGTCTCGCAGACGAAGATGCTGGAGGCCGCCGGCACCAACATCTTCACCTACAACTTCGTCGAGGCCTACGGCATGAACACCGACCAGCTGGTGCCGTGGAACTCGTTCCTCGCCGGTGACCTCGACGCCAAGGGCCTGACCTCGGCGCTGCAGAAGATCTCCGACAAGGTCCGGGAAGACGACTCCGTCGACAAGATCAAGGTCAGCTAGCACTGCGATGAAAGACACGATCACCACCTCCGACACCGCGAGCGGCCGGCCGACGCCGGCCGCTCGCGGCGGGCGTCCCCGACGCCGCAAGCTCACCTTCGACCGGGTGACGTTCTTCCTCGCGTTCCTCGGTGTACCGCTGGCCATCTTCGTACTCTTCGTCCTGTACCCCTTCGTTCAGGCGATCTTCTGGGCGATGACCAACTGGCGCGGCTTCAGCCCGGACTACGACTTCATCGGGCTGGACAACTTCACCAAGCTGCTCGAGGACGACATCTTCCTCAAGGCGTTGCGCAATGTCGCGTTGCTGGCGGCCTTCGTGCCCTTGGTGACGTTGACGCTCGCCCTGGCGGTAGCGGTGGCCGTCACCCTGGGCGGGCCCAGCATCGGCCCCGTCCGAGGGATCCGGGGCGCGTCGTTCTACCGCATCGTCTCGTTCTTCCCGTATGTCGTGCCGGCGATCATCGTCGGCCTGATCTGGGCGCAGATGTACGACCCGAACGCCGGCCTGCTCAACGGCATCCTCACCAAACTCGGTCTTGACTTCGAGGAGTTCTCCTGGCTGGGCCAGGAGTCGACCGCGATGCCGGCCCTGATGTTCGTCATCGTCTGGGGGCTCGTCGGGTTCTACGCGGTGCTCTTCATCGCCGCGATCAAGGGAGTCCCCGCCGAGCTGTACGAGGCGGCCAGGATCGACGGGGCAGGCCGTTTCCGGATGACGATCTCGGTCACCCTGCCGGCGATCCGGGACAGCGTGCAGACGGCGTACATCTACCTGGGCATCGCCGCGCTGGACGCGTTCGTCTACGTACAGGCGCTGTTGCCGGGCGGTGGGCCGGCCAACTCGACCCTGACGATCAGCCAGGATCTGTTCAACACCGCCTTCCGGAAGGGGCAGTTCGGATACGCCACCGCGATGGGGGTCGTCCTCGCCGTGGTAACCCTGGTGTTCGCGGCGCTGGTGTTCGCCGTCAACCGCCTGACGGGCGGCGGCGAGAGCGAGGGCAAGAAGAAAGCGTCTGGGTTCAAGGCTCGGCGTGCCGGAGCCAAGGGAGGTGCCCAGTGAGCGCCATAGCCGCCGACCGGAAGCAGGCGAGTGACCTCAAGCCGGCGCGAGACCGGAAGCTGACGAGAGCCGTCGTGAGCAGCGACCGCAGGTTCGCGGCGCTCTCGCACGGCTTGCTGATCCTGTGGTCCGTGATCGTGATCGTGCCCATGCTGTGGGTGCTGGTGTCGTCCTTCAAGTCGACCAGCGAGATCCTGTCGTCGCCGTTCACGCTGCCGGATCACTGGAGGATCGAGAACTACGAGCACGCGTGGACCGACGCGAACATCGGGAAGTACTTCCTGAATTCGGTGATCGTCGTGGTCTCCGCGCTGGTCCTGGTGATGCTGCTGGGCGCGATGTGCGCCTACATCCTGGCTCGGTTCGAATTCCCCGGCCGCCGGCTGATCTACTACGTGATGCTCGCCGGGCTGACCTTCCCCGTCTTTCTGGCGATCGTGCCGCTCTTCTTCCAGTTGCAGAACTTCGGGCTGCTGAACACGCGTCCGGGGCTGATCCTCACCTATGTCGCGTTCGCGCTGCCGTTCACGGTGTTCTTCCTCTACGCGTTCTTCCGGTCGCTGCCGCACGACGTGTACGAGGCCGCGCTGATCGACGGTGCCGGTGACTGGCGGGCGTTCTTCCAGGTGATGCTGCCGATGGCCAGTCCGGGCATGGCCGCGGTGGCGATCTTCAACTTCCTGGGGCTGTGGAACCAGTTCCTGCTCCCGGTGGCGCTCAACACCAACCAGGACAAGTGGGTCCTGACCCAGGGGATGTCCGCCTACGCGTCCTCGCAGGTTTACGACATCGACTACGGCGCGCTGTTCGCGGCGATCGTGGTCACGGTGGTGCCCGTACTGATCGTGTACATCATCTTCCAGCGCCGGATCGCCGGTTCGGTGTCGCAGGGCACCTTCCGCTGACGCCCACCGTCGCGCCGTACGGCCGACCGGGTCGCTCGGCCGGTCCGGCGGCCGACGCCATCACGTAACCGCTGCTTCACCCGCTGCGCACAAGGGTCGGGCCCCGGAGAGACAACTCTCCGGGGCCCGACCCCTGTGTACGGCGGATGGAACCGATTTCTGTCAAGGGCTTGACGCCACCGGTGCATCCAGCGGAGTTTGGAGTTCATAACTTGTACAAGGCTCAGTCACCCGGTGTGACGCGAGCCAGGGGCTAAGGGTGGAGAGTCAATGGAGACTCCGGGGTCGCAGTCGTCGCTGCACCGGGCCAATCTGGAGCGGGTCGTACGCGCCGTGCGGCTCGCGGGTTCGCTCACGCAGGCGGAGATCGCGAGGACGACGGGCCTGTCCGCGGCGACGGTCTCCAACATCGTCCGGGAGCTCAAGGACGGGGGAACGGTCGAGGTCACGCCCACCTCGGCCGGCGGACGCAGGGCCCGCAGCGTCTCGCTCAGCGGCGACGCGGGCATCGTCATCGGCATCGACTTCGGCCACACCCACCTGCGCGTGGCGATCGGCAACCTCGCCCACCAGGTGCTCGCCGAGGAGGCCGAACCCCTCGATGTGGACGCCTCCGCGGCGCAGGGCTTCGACCGGGCCGAGGAGCTCGTCGAGCGGCTCGTGGCGGCCACCGGCGTGGACCGTACGAAGGTGGCGGGCGTCGGGCTCGGCGTACCGGGCCCCATCGACGTCGAGAGCGGCACGCTGGGCTCCACGTCGATCCTGCCGGGCTGGACCGGCACCAAGCCCGCCGAGGAGATGAGCAGGCGCCTGGGGGTGCCCGTGCACGTCGACAACGACGCCAACCTGGGCGCCCTCGGCGAGCTGGTCTGGGGCAGCGGGCGTGGCGTCAAGGACCTCGCGTACATCAAGGTCGCCAGCGGTGTCGGCGCCGGGCTCGTGATCGACGGGAAGATCTACCGGGGCCCGGGCGGGACCGCGGGCGAGATCGGGCACATCACCCTCGACGAGTCGGGTCCCGTCTGCCGGTGCGGCAACCGCGGCTGCCTGGAGACCTTCACCGCGGCGCGCTACGTGCTGCCGCTCCTTGAGTCCAGTCACGGCACCGGGCTGACCATGGAGTCCGTCGTGCGGCTCGCGCGGGACGGCGACCCGGGGTGCCGGCGGGTGATCGCCGACGTGGGCCGTCACATCGGCAGTGGTGTCGCAAATCTCTGCAACCTGCTCAACCCCAGCCGGGTCGTCCTCGGCGGCGATCTGGCGGAGGCCGGAGAGCTGGTCCTGGGGCCCATCAGGGAGTCCGTGGGGCGCTATGCGATCCCCAGTGCGGCGCGCCAACTGTCCGTCCTTCCAGGGGCGTTGGGCGGCCGCGCGGAGGTGCTCGGGGCGCTCGCCCTGGCGCTCAGCGAGATGGGCGATTCGACCCTTTTGGACGGATCTCTGGCCGTGGCCACGCCTGCCTTCACTTAGAGAACGCATGACACCGTTGCCATCTCGTTAAGGATTTACTCCTTGACGCCGAGGTTGCGGCCGAGTTGACTTCCCGCTACCTCGGCCGCAACGTCGCGGCCTCGTCAGGGAGGTTTCTGAAGTGAACACGCGTATGCGTCGTGCCGCCGTTGCGTTCTGTGCCACTGGTATGGCTGTCTCTCTCGCCGCTTGCGGCAGCGCCAAGGAGTCCGGCGGCAAGGACAGCGGCGACAAGACGAGCTCCAAGAAGAGCGACGCCATCACCGTCGGCCTGCTGCTGCCGGAGAACCAGACCGCGCGCTACGAGAAGTTCGACAAGCCGATCATTGAGAAGCAGATTTCGACGCTGACCAATGGCAAGGGCAAGGTCGAGTACCTGAACGCCAAGCAGGACGCGACCGTCCAGTCCCAGCAGATCGACACGATGATCACCAAGAAGGTCGACGTGCTGATCCTGGACGCGGTCGACTACAAGGCGGTCGCCGGCGGTGTGAAGAAGGCCAAGGACGCGGGCATCCCCGTCGTCGCGTACGACCGCCTGGCCGAGGGTCCGATCGACGCGTACACCTCGTTCGACAACACCGAGGTCGGCAAGACGCAGGGCGAGGCGCTGCTGAAGGCCATGGGCGACAAGGCCAAGCCCAGCTCCAAGATCGTCATGATGAACGGCGCGGTCACCGACCCGAACGCGAAGCAGTTCAAGGACGGCGCGCTCTCGGTGCTCAAGGGCAAGGTGGGCATCGCCAAGTCCTACGACACCAAGGAGTGGAAGCCGGAGAACGCCAACTCCAACATGGAGGCCGCGATCTCCGCGATCGGCAAGGACAAGATCGCCGGTGTCTACTCCGCCAACGACGGCATGGCGGGCGGCATCATCACCGCGCTCAAGGGCGCGGGCCTGAGCAAGCTCCCGCCGGTCACCGGCCAGGACGCCGAGCTCGCGGGTGTGCAGCGCATCGTCACGGGCGACCAGAACATGAGCGTGTTCAAGTCGTACCCGCAGGAGGCCGAGACCGTCGCCAAGATGGCCGTCGCCGTCGCCAAGGGTGAGAGCCTCGACTCCATCAAGACCGGCACGGTCGACAGCGGCACCGCGAAGGGTGTCCCCTCCGTGATCGTCCCGGTGGTCTCCCTGACCCAGGACAACATCCAGGACACGGTCGTCAAGCAGGGCTACTACACCCTGAGCGAGATCTGCACGCCCAAGTACAAGGCCGCCTGCGACAAGATCGGCCTGAAGTAACCGGGCCGGAGTCGCCTTCGGCAACTCCCTTGTCCTGCACGGGACATGAGCGCACCTTGAAGGAGCGCCCCGTGTGAGCACGTCCGGCGCCCCGCCGCCGACAGCCCCGCAAGCTCAACGGCGGGGCGCCGGACGGAACGACGTACGACAGCACCATCCCTGCACGTACGCACCCCCCTCTCAGTCTTCTGTTCAACCTCCCGCCGGGTCAGGCCTTTGGCGGCGAAGGAGATGGTTCACGTGTCCGCTACGCCCGTGCTGGCGTTGCGCGGAGTCTCCAAGCGATTCGGTGCCGTCCAGGCGCTCACCGATGTAGAGCTTGAGGTCCACGCCGGTGAGGTCGTCGCCCTGGTCGGCGACAACGGTGCCGGAAAGTCCACCCTTGTCAAGACGATCGCCGGTGTGCACCCCATCGATGACGGTGTCATCGAGTGGGACGGCAAGGCCGTCGCGGTCAACCGGCCGCACGACGCCCAGAACCTGGGCATCGCGACCGTCTACCAGGACCTCGCGCTGTGCGACAACATCGACGTCGTCGGCAACCTCTTCCTGGGCCGTGAGCTCAAGCGCCGCGGTGTCCTCGACGAGGTCGAGATGGAGCGCCGCTCCAGGCAGCTCCTCGAGACGCTCTCCATCCGCATCCCGAGCGTGCGCATCCCGATCGCCTCGCTCTCCGGCGGTCAGCGCCAGGTCGTGGCCATCGCCCGCTCCATGCTCGGCGAGCCCAAGCTGGTCATCCTCGACGAGCCGACGGCAGCCCTCGGCGTCGAGCAGACCGCGCAGGTCCTCGACCTCGTCGAGCGTCTTCGCGAGCGCGGGCACGCGGTCATCCTCATCAGCCACAACATGGCCGATGTGAAGGCCGTCGCCGACAAGGTCGCCGTCCTCCGGCTCGGCCGCAACAACGGTGTGTTCGAGGTCAGGACGACCTCGCAGGAAGAGATCATCTCCGCCATCACCGGCGCCACGGACAACGCCGTGACCCGTCGTGCGGCGCGCAGCAACGCGGAGGCTCAGAAGTGAGCATCGAAAAGACCGACAAGCCGCACGCCGCCGTGGACGCCCCGGCGGCCGCGGGTGACGCGAGCGTGGCCATCGACCCCCGCCTCCTCGTGCGTGAGCAGGGATTCGCGGGCTACATAGGCGAGTTCAAGCGCAAGATGCGCGCCGGCGACCTCGGCGCCACCCCGGTCGTCATCGGCCTGATCGTCATCTGCGCGATCTTCCAGAGCCTCAACTCGGCGTTCCTGGGCGCGGAGAACCTGAACAACATCTTCGTCGCCATGGTCGCGACGGGCATGATGTCGGTCGGCATCATCTTCGTGCTGCTGCTCGGCGAGATCGACCTCTCGGTCGGCTCCGTCTCCGGTGTCTCCGCGGCGATCACGGCCGTGATGAGCGTCACCCACGGCGTCAACGAGTGGCTCGCGGTCCTCACCGCGCTCGCCGCCGGTGCCGTCATCGGCGCCCTGCACGGCTTCTTCTTCGCCCGGATCGGCGCCCCCGCGTTCGCCGTGACCCTGGCCGGCCTGCTGTTCTGGAACGGCTTCATGCTCCAGATCCTCGGCTCCAACGGCACGATCAACATCGACGGCGACGGCGTGGTCGGCAAGCTCACCACGTACTACTTCTCCGATGTCGCCGCCGCCTACGGCCTCGCGATCGTCGCGGTCGCCGCGTACTTCCTGACGGCGTTCCTCGGCAACCGGCGTCGCGAGGCCGCCGGCATCCCGTCCCGCCCGCTGAGTGAGCTCGTGCTGCGCACGTTGCTGCTCGCGATCGCGGCCTTCGCCGTGGCGATCATGTTCAACCAGTACAAGGGCCTGCCGCTCGCCGTGCTGCTGTTCGCGATCGTCCTGGTCGCCTCCGACTTCGTGCTGCGCCGTACCTCGTACGGCCGCAAGGTCTTCGCACTCGGCGGCAGCGTCGAGGCGTCGCGCCGTGCCGGTATCAACGTCACGGCGGTCCGCGTCTCGGTCTTCGCCATCGCGGGTCTGTTCGCGGCGGTCGGCGGCCTCTTCTGGGCCTCCAAGATCGCGGCGGCCAACCAGAGCGCCGGTTCCGGCGACCTCCTGATGAACGTCATCGCGGCGGCCGTCATCGGCGGCACCAGCCTCTTCGGCGGCCGGGGCCGCACCTGGAACGCCCTGCTCGGTGTCCTCGTGATCACGTCGATCCAGTACGGCCTGGCCCTCCAGGGCATCGCCACCCCGATCCAGTACATGATCACCGGTGGTGTGCTCCTCGCCACGGTCGTCATCGACTCGGTCACCCGCAAGACCCAGAAGTCGGCGGGCCGCGCCTAGCGGCCGTCACGCCCCCTGGATCCTGTGCCCGGCGCCAATGACGACGCCGGGCACAGCCATGTCCCGCGAAGCCGCCACCGAACGCGCGTACCCCTCGGGTACGGCCGATCGCGTGACGTACAACGCACAGCCCGGGCGCCGCGCGCCTAGGCGGAACATTAGACTCGACAGGCCCGGCAAAAGCTCGATCAGCTCTATCGCAAGGAGGCACGGGTGCCGCTGCTGACCCGCATCACGGGACCGCGCGATCTGGACCGGCTCAGCCTGGAACAGCTGGACCAGCTGGCCGGCGAGATCCGGACCTTCCTCGTCGACGCGGTATCCAAGACCGGCGGCCACCTCGGCCCCAACCTCGGCGTCGTCGAGCTCACCATCGCGCTGCACCGCGTCTTCGACTCGCCGAAGGACCGGGTGCTCTTCGACACCGGTCACCAGTCCTACGTGCACAAGCTGCTCACCGGCCGGCAGGACTTCGCCAAGCTGCGCACCAAGGGCGGCCTGTCCGGCTACCCCTCGCGAGCCGAGTCCGACCACGACGTGATCGAGAACTCGCACGCCTCCACGGTCCTCGGCTGGGCCGACGGCCTCGCCAAGGCGAACGAGGTGCGCGGCAAGGACGACCACGTCGTCGCCGTGATCGGCGACGGGGCCCTCACGGGCGGCATGGCCTGGGAGGCCCTGAACAACATCGCGGCCGCCAAGGACCGCCCCCTCGTGATCGTCGTCAACGACAACGAGCGCTCGTACGCCCCCACCATCGGCGGCCTCGCCAACCACCTGGCCACCCTGCGCACCACGGACGGCTACGAGCGGTTCCTGGCCCGCGGCAAGGACCTCCTGGAGCGCACTCCGGTCGTCGGCCGCCCGCTCTACGAGACCCTGCACGGCGCCAAGAAGGGCCTCAAGGACTTCATCGCCCCGCAGGGCATGTTCGAGGACCTCGGCCTGAAGTACGTCGGCCCCATCGACGGCCACGACATCGAGGCCCTGGAGTCGGCCCTGGCCCGCGCCAAGCGGTTCGGCGGACCCGTCATCGTGCACTGCCTCACCGAGAAGGGCCGCGGCTACAAGCCCGCCGAGCAGGACGAGGCCGACCGCTTCCACGGCATCGGCCCGATCCACCCGGACACCGGCCTGCCCATCAAGGCCTCGGCCGCCAGCTGGACGTCCGTCTTCGGCGACGAGATGGTCAAGCTCGGCCACGACCGCGAGGACATCGTCGCGATCACCGCCGCGATGCTCCAGCCCGTCGGCCTGAAGAAGTTCGCCGACGCCTTCCCCGACCGCATCTACGACGTCGGCATCGCCGAGCAGCACGCCGCCACCTCGGCCGCGGGCCTCGCCACCGGCGGGGTGCACCCGGTCTTCGCGGTCTACGCGACGTTCCTCAACCGCGCCTTCGACCAGGTCCTCATGGACGTCGCGCTGCACAAGTGCGGCGTCACCTTCGTCCTGGACCGGGCCGGCGTCACGGGCGACGACGGCGCCTCGCACAACGGCATGTGGGACATGTCCATGCTCCAGGTCGTCCCCGGCCTGCGCCTGGCCGCCCCGCGCGACGCCGAGCAGTTGCGCGCCCAGCTGCGCGAGGCCGTCGACGTCGACGACGCGCCGACCGTCGTCCGCTACTCGAAGGGCGTCGTCGGGCCCGCGGTCCCGGCCGTCGGCAAGGTCGGCGCCATGGACGTGCTGCGCAGGGCGTCGGCCGCCAAGCCGGACGTGCTCCTCGTCTCCGTCGGGGCGCTCGCCCCGATGTGCCTGGAGATCGCCGGCCTCCTCGACAAGCAGGGCATCACCACGACCGTCGTCGACCCGCGCTGGGTCAAGCCGGTCGACGAGGCGCTCGCGCCGCTCGCCGAGCAGCACCGCGTCGTCGTCACCGTCGAGGACAACTCCCGTGTGGGAGGCGTCGGTTCGGCGATCGCGCAGGCCCTGCGCGACGCGGGCGTCGACGTACCGCTGCGCGACTTCGGCATCCCGCCGCGCTTCCTCGACCACGCCTCGCGCAAGGAGGTCATGGCCGAGATCGGCCTCACGGCCCCCGACATCGCGCGTCAGGTCACCGGTCTGGTCGCCAAGCTGGACGGCCGCTTCGAGCGCGCCACGGCCGCGGACGCCGTGGAGCCCGCGCGAGACTGACCTTCCAGAGGCTGCTCCATGGGCCGGTCCCACCACCACGCAAGGGTGGTGGGACCGGCCCATTCGCGTGAACGCGTCCGTGCCGAGGCATACGCAGCGGAAGCCCCCTCGATCATGTCGAGGACGACAATGCGTGGGAGGTACGCCCGTGAGCAGCACCCTCTTCAGGACGAAGAAGGTCGAACAGTCGATCTTGGACACTGAGGAGCCGGAGCACGCACTCAAGAAGTCGCTGTCCGCTCTGGACCTCACCGTGTTCGGGGTCGGTGTCATCATCGGCACCGGCATCTTCGTCCTCACCGGCAAAGTCGCCAAGGAGAACGCGGGCCCCTCGGTGGCGCTGGCGTTCATCGTGGCCGGCGTCGTCTGCGGCCTGGCCGCGCTGTGCTACGCGGAGTTCGCCTCCACCGTCCCGGTCGCCGGATCCGCCTACACCTTCTCGTACGCGTCGCTCGGTGAACTCCCCGCCTGGATCATCGGCTGGGACCTGGTGCTCGAATTCGCGCTCGGCACGGCGGTGGTCGCCGTCGGCTGGTCCGGCTATGTGCGTTCGCTGTTGGACAACGCGGGCTGGCATCTGCCCGAGTCGCTGAGCGGGCGGGACGGGGCCACCGGGTTCGGCTTCGACATCCTCGCCGCCGCCCTGGTCCTGGTGCTCACCGTCATCCTCGTCCTCGGGATGAAGCTCTCCGCCCGCGTCACCACGGTCGTCGTCGCCATCAAGGTGGCGGTCGTCCTCATCGTGATCATCGCGGGGGCCTTCTTCGTCACGGCCGACAACTACAAGCCCTTCATCCCCGAGGCGCAGCCGCAGGAGGCGGGCAGCAGCATCCAGTCCCCGCTCATCCAGCTGATGTTCGGCTACACGCCCACCGACTTCGGCGTCATGGGCATCTTCACCGCCGCCTCCGTCGTCTTCTTCGCCTTCATCGGCTTCGACGTCGTCGCCACCGCGGCCGAGGAGACGAAGAACCCGCAGCGGGACATGCCGCGCGGCATCATCGGCTCCCTGATCATCTGCACCACGCTCTACGTGGCCGTGTCGATCGTCGTCACGGGGATGCAGAAGTACAGCGAACTGTCCATCGACGCCCCCCTCGCGGACGCCTTCAAGGCGACCGGGCACCCCTGGTACGCGGGTGTCATCAGCTTCGGCGCCGCGGTCGGCCTGACGACGGTCTGCCTGATCCTCCTGCTCGGCCAGACCCGGGTGTTCTTCGCGATGAGCCGCGACGGGCTGCTGCCGCGCTTCTTCTCCGTCGTCCACCCGAGGTTCAAGACCCCGTACCGGCCGACCATCCTGCTCGGCGTGATCATCGCGATCCTGGCCGGGTTCACCAGCCTCAGCGAGCTCGCGGAGCTGGTGAACATCGGCACGCTCTTCGCCTTCGTCGTCGTCGCGCTCGGCGTCATCATCCTGCGCCGCACCCGCCCCGACCTGCCCCGTGCCTTCCGCACCCCCCTGGTGCCGCTCATCCCGATCCTGTCGGTGCTCGCGTCCCTGTGGCTGATGCTGAACCTGCCCGCGGAGACCTGGCTCCGCTTCGCCGTCTGGATGGCGCTCGGCTTCATCGTCTACTTCGTGTACGGGCGCTCGCACAGCCGGCTGGGGCGGAGCGAGGAGGTGGGCGAGAGGGCGTGAACCGCCCGGCGGGGCGAGTGTGACGGGATGCCCCTCTGTCGACAGCGGCACGACTATGATAGTAAATTTCAGGATCCGTGCGCCAAGCCGGGCCGGAGTTCTGAGGGAGGGTGGCATCCCGTCATGCCGATGAGGTCTGCGAGCACGGCGAGCGCCAGGGGAGCACAGGCGCCCGAAGGCCGGCCCGGTGAGTACCTGGAACCGGTCGGCGTCGAGACCGGGCGGTGGCTCTTCCTCGGCAAGGACGGGCGGCTGACGGCCTATCTGCCCGTGGCCGGCGGTGTCCAGCGCTGGACACAGGACCGGCCGGGAGCCACGCGCTGGACGGGCCCCGAGTTTTTCGCCGCCCCGCACGTGCGGTTCATGTCGCTCACCCAGGGCGCGGACGGCTACGTCCATCTCCTCGGCAGGCGCGCCAGGCGCCGCGCCGACGGCACGGTCACCGTCGATATCGTGCACGCCATCCAGTACCAGACCGGCCGCCCGCTCTCGGAGTGGCGCGGCCTCGGCAACCCGTACAAGGACCCCGAGGCTGCACGCAAGTTCGGCCGTCCGTCCGGGGTGGCCGACGCCTCCGGCACGGTCCACGTCTTCGTCCGCAACGGCGTCGGCGGCGTGCATCTGCGGCGCGAGGGTGCGGGTGGCAAGTGGCAGCCGTGGGAGGACCTCGGCGGTGAGCAGGCCGTCCACGGACTCGCCCCCGCCGTCACCGCGTCGGGCCGCATCGAACTCCTCGCGCCCGCCCGCGGGTCGGCGCTGCACTGGTACCAGGCGGAGGCGGGCGGGCAGCTGCTGCGCGGCCAGGACATTCCCCAAGTGCCCGTCGCGGGCAGCGCCGTCGGCCTGGAGACGGCCAGGGAGCGCGTCTCGTTCTACTGGTCCGACCCCACGGGCGACATCGTTGCCCAGCGCCCCGCCAACTGGCCGGTCGCGCTCGGCTCCGCGACCGACGACACCCAGCTCGCCGCCGTCCGCACGTTCATCGACGGCTACGACTGCACGGTCCTCTCGCACCGTGGCGCGACCGGCGCGATCATGCTCTCCGCGTTCGTCAACGAGTCCGAGGCGAACGGCGTGTGGTGGTCCGAGACCGGGCGGCGCTGCGTCGGCGGCCCCGGCCTCGCGGTCGACGCGTACGGCAGGGTGACCCTCGCAGCGGTCGACGAGAGCGGCGCCCTGTGGATCTCCCACCAGACCGAGGGCCAGGGCCTGGCCCTCGGCGACTGGTACCGGATCTGACGTCCGCCGCCACCCGGCGCGGGCCTCGCAGAAAGCGGCGCGGGCCCGCGCACGGACCCGCGCCCCGCTCACTGCGAAGTCCCGTGCGCGGGTGACTTCTTGGCGGACTCGGGGATCTCGGACCCGGTGCGGACGGCCTTCCACAGGGTGCTCGCCTGCGGTTCGGCGGGCACCACGCGGTTCGGGTCCGCGGTGTCGTACCGCACGGGCAGCATGATCGTTTCCATGGTCGCCG
The DNA here is from genome assembly GCF_055582645.1 of Streptomyces sp. NPDC107517. Classification (NCBI taxonomy): domain Bacteria; kingdom Bacillati; phylum Actinomycetota; class Actinomycetes; order Kitasatosporales; family Streptomycetaceae; genus Streptomyces; species Streptomyces sp. NPDC107517. The sequence goes on from NZ_JBVJPM010000001.1 coordinate 202,227, forward strand.
GGTCGACGCCGTTCATGCTGCGTCCGAAGTCGGCGAGCGACTTGAGGGAGGCCAGCTCGGCGTCGGTGGTGAGCGACGAGGTGAGACTGTTGGCGATCTTGTAGGTCTTCGTGGGGCTGCCCAGCAGGTCCTGCTTCTTGATCTCGCCCAACAGGGCGATCATGAACTGCTGTTGGAGCCCGATGCGGCCGAGGTCGCTGCCGTCGCCGACGCCGTGCCGCGTCCGCACGAACGCGAGGGACTGGGTGCCGTCGAGCTTGTGGGTGCCCGCGCTCAGATCCAGACCGCTGGACGTGTCGTGGATCGGCTTGTCGACGGTGACGGTGACGCCGCCTATCGCGTCCACGAGCCCCTTGAAGCCCGAGAAGTCGATCTCCATGAAGTGGTCCATGCGCACGCCGGACATCTGCTCGACGGTCTTGACCACACAGGCCGGACCGGCCAGCGAGTACACGGAGTTGAACATCACGCGCTTGGCCGCCGGGATGGTGGAGCCGTCCGACTTGGTGCACTCGGGCCGGGTGACCAGGGTGTCGCGCGGGATGCTCACCGCGGTGGCCTGCGTGCGGCCCTCCGGTATGTGCATCACAAGGGCGGTGTCGGAGCGCGCGCCGGCGACCTTGCCGGTGCCCAGGTCCGCGTTGGCTCCCGCGCGCGAGTCCGAGCCGAGGACCAGGATGTTCTGGCCGGACGTGGGCAGCTTCTCGGGGCGATTCTTGCCGAGTGTTTCGTCCAGGTCGACGCCGTGGAGATTGCCGTTGAGGCTGCTGTAGAGCCAGTAGCCGGTGCCGCCGGCGGCCAGGACGAGCACCACCAGGGTCCACAGGATGATGCGCCGGACGCGGCTCCCGCGGGAGCGCGGCGGCTTCGCCGGACGGCCCCGCCGCCCCTGCGGGCGCCGTCGGCTGTGCGTGGCGGTGGCATGACTCATAGTGATCGCAATCCTCCGGGACGCGGCCGTCTGGTGGTCGCACGCGGAACGGCGGAGGGTCCGTGGGGGATCGCCGGGGCCGCAAGGCCTCGTCGTGCGGCCGGCGCGAGAGGGGGCAACGCGTCCCGGTACGCCCGGCGGGCGTACTGGCGTGCGAAGGTCGGCCGGATATCGGAGCACTATAGACAGAATTCGGCGCGCTATCACGTCCTGGTCACCGTCAGTTCTCCGGCCTCGCGGACGTCCTGACGGTTGTGAAGGTTGTACGCGCCACGGAGTGGTCCATGTCACGCACACATTTGTGAAGATCGTTTGACGTCGCTTTATCGGGCAGATATCACAGAAGTGATTAGTTTGTCCGTTATTCGCCTCGATCGACTGTCTCAATAGGTCCATGTTTAGAGGCTTTTGGGTTTTCGCTTGACGAGTCTTTATTGAAAGAGCAAGGATCCCTCGCGCCGGTTCCCGTTTAGAACGGCAACCGAAAGTGGTGTGAACTACACGTGAAGACTCTGAGGTGTCGAGCCTCAGTCGGGTCGAGGCTGAGGGTCAATGAGAAAGCTGTCCTTGAGAGCTGTTCAGAAGCTCACGTGCAAGAAGCGTGACGCCTGGTGGACAGTGCTCTTGGTCGACCCCGTGGCGACGCGGATGCTGTGCTGGCTGGCCCGCTTCCGCTGGGTCACCCCGAACCGCGTCACCTGGGCCGCGCTCTTCGTCGGCCTCGGCTCGGCGTGGCTCTTCCTGCGCGGTGACCAGACCTCGCTCATCATCGGAGCCGCCCTCTACCACGTGAGCTTCATCCTCGACTGCATCGACGGCAAACTCGCTCGCCTCAAGGGCAACGGCTCCGTCTTCGGCGGCTGGCTCGACTACGTCTTCGACCGCATCCGCGTGCTGTTCTGTGCCCTCGCCCTGATGGGCGGCCAGTACCTGCGCACGCACGAGGCCTACTACCTGCTCGCGGCGCTCGTCGTGGTCTTCCTCGACATGCTGCGCTATGTCGACGCCCTGCAGATCTACAAGATGCGCATGTCCATGCGTACGAAGATCGAGAAGGTGACGGCGGAGCGGAAGGCGGCCGAGGCGCAGGCCCGGGCGGCGCAGGAGTCCGAGGCCGAGTCCAAGGTCGTCTTCATGGAGGACCTGCTCCGGGAGAACCCCGGCGTCGAGGCCGAGGTGCTGAAGCAGCACTCCGGAACGGGTGAAGTCGTCGACCTGCACGCCCAGTTCCGGGGGCGCTTCCCCTGGTACACCCGGGTGCGCCAGGCGCTCCTGCGCAGCCGTGTCAGGCCGCACCTGATCAGCGGCATCGAGTTCCAGATGTTCATCTTCATCGTGGGACCGCTGATCGGGCAGATCCTGTGGACCACGGCCGTCTCCGCCGCACTGCTCGGCCTCTTCGAGCTCGTGATCATGTACAAGTTCTGGCTGTCCACCCGGGACTTCACCCGGGTCATGGAGGAGTTGGCGCCCACGCCGTCCACGGCCGGCACCGTCGCCGACCACCTGTTCGCCGGCCGCCACCGAGGGCGCGTCCCCGCGGCGCCGCCCGAGGCCGCTATGGAGGAACGGTTCCCCACCCCTGAGCCGTACGAGGACCCGGGCTTCCAGCCCTATCCGCAGCCGCAGTACCAGAGCCATGAGCCGTACCAGAGCCATGACCCGTACGCCGCTGCCGGCCGGGCCACCCCGCATGCGCCCCACACGGTCACGCGGCCCATCCCGGTGCAGCGGACCGACGACACCTGGATGGAGGCCGAGGGGCGCTCGCGATGAACTACCAGCACGTCGAACCGACCGCGTACACGGTCACCGTGGTCGTGGGCGCGTACAACGCGAGCGCCACACTCGACCGCGCCCTGCGCTCCGCACTCGGCCAGACCCACCAGCGCGTGGAGGTCGTCGTCGTCGACGACGCCTCCACCGACGGCACCCTCGCCGTCGCCCAGCAGTACGCCCTGCGCGACCCCCGGGTGCGCGTCATCGCCCGCCCGCAGAACAGCGGCGGTGTCGGCGCGCCCCGCAACAACGGCATCGAGGCCGCGAGCGGCCAGTTCGTGATGTTCCTCGACGCCGACGACGAACTGCCCCACAAGGCCTGCGAAGTCCTCCTCGCCTCCGCCCTGACCACCGGCGCCGACATCACCGCGGGCCGCGCCCTGCGCGTGAACCTCGCCAAGGACGAGATCACCGTCTGGCAGCCCCAGCTCTACGGCACCGACCGCACCGTCGCCGGCGGGCTCAGGGCCATGCCCGAGCTGTTCGACGACCCGATCGCCGCGGCGAAGCTGTACCGCCTCGACTTCCTGCTCGACAACGGCATCCGGTTCCCGGAGAGCGTGTACTTCGAGGACACGTACTTCTCCACCGTTGCCGGCTACTGCGCCCGCTCCATCACTCTCCTCGCGGCCCCCGTCTACCGCTGGATCTGGGAGCGTGAGACGGACGCGCCGTCGATCACCAACCGGCGCGGCGAACTGCGCAGCATCCGCGACCGCGTCCTCGTGCACCAGTGGGCCGACGCCTTCCTCGCGCAGAACGGCGCGCACGAGCTGATGGCCCACAAGGCCGCCAAGTTCCTCTCGCACGACCTGCGGCTCTACACGCCCGAACTGCGTACCGGCGACGACGGCTACCGCCAGGGCTTCGTGCAGTTCGTCGCTCCCTATCTGCGGTCGTTCGCCCCGGAGGCGTACGACCTGTGCGGCCCCCTGGAACGCGTGCGGGCCTTCGGGCTCATGCACGACAGGGTCGACGTGGCGCTCTCGGCCTCCGACTACACCCAACGGCGCAGCGTGCTCAGCTCCGACCTGGTGGAGCGCGACGAGAAGGTCTACTGGTCGGGCTCGCTGCTCGGCCGGCCGCAGGCCGAGCGCTTCCTCGACGTGACCGACCTCGACCTCACCGGACAGACCCTCTCCGACGCCCGTCTGTTCAACCAGGCCACGCGAGCCGAGATCCGGGACGGCGAACTCCACGTCACGGGCTACATCCGCAACCAGTTCGGCCGGATCGGCCCCAAGGACAAGCTCGAACTGACCGCGGTCCTGCGCCGCCGCAGCCCCAAGACCGACCACACCTTCGCGGTCAGCGGCGTCGAGGTCGACGACGAGTACATCCGCTACCACACCACGGTGGACCTCGACGAGACCGTCGGCGAGTCCGGCAGCGGCGCCACCTGGAACCTCTTCGTCCAGATCCGGCACGCCGGACAGCGCGCCACCACGACCGTCTGCGTGCGCGGCGTCGACGTGGGCCAGGAGCGCTACCGCGGCGACGGTGAGACGTACGAGATCTACGAAACCGTCAGCGGCAACCTCGCGCTGCGCCCCGAGACCAGCGAGCAGCAGGCCGACCTCGACCCGCGCGGGACGCCCTGGCTGTGGTGGGCCGGCAGTAACGCCCCGGAGCCGGCCGCACCCCCGAAGCGGTACTCCCTCTCGCTCGTCGTGCACTGCCACAACGACGAGTACAACCTGTACGAGTTCCTCAACTCCCTTGCAGCCCAGGCCGATTTCACCCGGACCCAGGTGATCCTGGTGGACGACGGATCGGGCGACAGCACCCCCGGCCGGCTCGCCGCCTTCGCGGCCTACTACCCGAACGTCTCGGTCGTCACACAGGTGCCCATGGGCATGCGCGTCGCCTTCGACAACGGGCTGCAGTACGTGAGCGCGCCCTACGTGATGTTCGCGCGCGCCCGCGACATCCTCGGCGAGGACAGCCTCGGGCGCCTCCTGCGCACCGCCCGCTCGGCCAAGGCCGACGTCGTCATCGGAGACCAGGACAACTTCCCTGGCCCCCGGCGCGGCACCGACCAGCCGTGGAAGCGGTACTTCGCCAAGGGCGCGGACCAGGTGGCACGCCTCGACGACGCCCCCTACCTCGTCTTCTCCACGGACCTGGGGGCCAAGCTCCTCAGCACCAGGCTGCTGCGCGAGCAGCGGCTGCGCTGTGGCCAGGGACCCGGCTACGAGGACGCCTGGATGGCCGTGCCCGCCCTTCTGCACGCGCGCCGCATCGCGATCGCGCCCACGGCCACCTTCTACGAGCGCGACCAGGAACAGCAGGACTCGCTGTTCGACCTGCCCTGGAACGACTCGGTGAAGACCCAGGAGCTGATCCGCCTGTGCGGACACGTCCTGAGGCGCACCGCCACGCTCAACCCGCGCACCACGCGCCTCGCACAGCGCTTCGTCGTACGCACCATGCAGCCGTACCTGCGCAACATCCACCGCATCATGAGCCGCGCGGAGATCAGCGCGATCTTCCCGGCCCTGTGCGACGTCTACGCGCAGATACCGGACGACCTGATCCTGCAGTACGCGGTCGTCCCCATGTCACGCCTGCAGCACCACGCCGTGCGGACCGGGAACTTCGCGCTGTTCTGCGACCCGCATGCCAAGCCCGAGTACCTGCCCCATCTGCACATCGACGACCAGGGCCTGCACCGCAGGCTCACCGTCGACAACGTCCCGACCTCGCTGCTGCGCGTGGACCGGCAGAAGGCCGTCCTCGAGACCTTCGAGACGGAGCGCGAACAGATCGTCCTCCAGGGCCTGTTCGTCCTGTCCGGCACCGACATCTCGCACGAGTTCGACAACCGCATCCAGCTCGTCCTCGGCGACGGCCGCACCGAGCGCACCGTCCGCGTCGAGCAGGTCTACCGCCGTGACCGCTGGCGCACCCGCAAGGAGCAGGACTGGTACTCCGGCTGGCGGGCCGTCCTGCGCCCGGACGACTTCAAGGGCATCAGCAACCGTGACCTCACCCTGACCGTCCGCGTCCACGACGGCGACCGGCACCTCGACATCCCCGTCGAAGCACGCCAGATGCTGCACCGCTTCAAGGGTGTCCACCCCGTGCGCCGCGCCACGCTCCTGCTCGGCATCGACGACGACGAGCAGATCACGCTGCGCCGGATCGCGGGCCTTGTGCGCCGGGCCACCCACAAGCTCAGGCGCTTCGGCCGGGAGTTCAGGGCCGCCCTGCCCGGCAGGCCCGGCTGGCGCACCCGGCTCCTGTACTGGCTCACTCACCCCTGGCTGCACCGCAAGGACATCTGGATCATCGGCGAGCGTGAGGACACCGCGCAGGACAACTCGTACCACCTGTTCAAATGGATCCGGCAGTACGAGCCCAAGCGCAAGGTGTACTACGCCATCAACGGCGACGCCGCGGACCGGGAGAAGATCGACCACCTCGGACAGGTCATCGACCGCCTCTCCTGGAAGTACCGCGTCCACCTGCTGCATGCCTCGCGCCTCATCAACGCGTACGACCTGGAGGCCTACCTCGGCTTCCCCGGTCTGTCCAAGCGGGCGTTCCTGCGCGGATACGGCGATCTGCTGCGCTACAAGCGGGTGTTCCTGCAGCACGGCGTCGTCTACAACGACGTGGCGCCGTCGATCCACGCGCAGGTCACCAACGTCGACATGGTCCTCACTACCGGACGCAGCGAGCGCGCCTACTACGCGGAGCACTGCGGCTACGGCTACGACCGCGTCGCCGCCACCGGCCTGCCCCGCTTCGACGCGCTCGAACCGGTACCGGGACTGCGGCGGATCCTCGTCATGCCGACCTGGCGCCGCGACATCGTGGCCCCGTCCTACAACAAGGCCGCCAAGCCCGAGATCCCCTTCGCCGCGTCCGAGTACTACCGCTTCTTCTCGTCGTTGCTCCGCGACGAGCGGCTGCTGAACGCCCTTCAGTTCTACAACGTGGAACTGGAGTTCATGCCGCACTACGAGATCCGGCCGTACCTCAAGCACTTCCGCATCGACCACCCGTCGATCACCGTGTCCACCACGGGCCGCGACGTACAGCTGGCGATGCGCGAGTGCTCCATGCTCGTCACGGACTACTCGTCGGTCTTCTTCGACGTGGCCTACATGGCCAAGCCCATCGTCTACACGAACTTCGACGACGAGGCCTTCTACAGCAAGCACTACAAGCGCGGCTACTTCGACCTGGCCAGGGACGGTTTCGGGCCCACGTGCGGCACCGTCGACCATGCCGTGAACGAGATCATCGGATCCATCGAGCGGGGCTTCGAGGTCGAACCCGAGTACCGCAAGCGGGCCGAGGACTTCTTCGTGCTGCGAGACACGTTCAACTGCGAGCGCGCCTACGACGTGATCGAGACCATGGACCCCGGCGTGGTGGGGGCCGTATGACGCGAGAGCGGACGGAGCACAACCGATGACACGCGTTTTCCTCGCTGGCGACTCGACGGTCGCCGTCCGCCCCTGCAGCATGGCCCCGATGGCCGGCTGGGGGCAGGCGCTGCCGGTATTCCTGCAGGGTGCGGAGGTCGTCAACGCGGCACGTGCCGGGGCCAGTTCGCGCAGCTTCCTGGAACGCGGACGGCTCGCCTGGATCCTGCAGAGACTCGCCCCCGGCGACCTGCTCCTGATCTCGTTCGGCCTCATCGACCGCAAGCCGGAGCCGGGCCGCCACACCGCCCCGTTCACCGACTTCCAGTGGTACCTGCGCCAGTACGTCCACGGGGCGCGCGACCGCGGCGCCCACCCGGTGCTCGTCACCAGCCACGACCGGCGCTCCTTCGACGCCCACGGCAACATGCGGCACCCGTCCGGCCTCTACCCGGAGGCCGTGCGCGAGCTCGCCGCCGCGCTGACCGTCCCGCTCGTCGACCTCCACCGCTGGACCACCGACTGGTGGCGTCAGGCCGGACCCGAGGGCACCCGGCGGGCCTTTCTCCACCTGGAACCGGGTGAGCACCCGAACTACCCCGAAGGCATCGAGGACAACGCCCACCTGAGACCGGCGGGCGCCCTCGAATGCGCCCGCCACGTCGCCGACACGATGCGCGTGACCGGCCTGCTGCCCCCGGACCGCTTCCGCAACCTGGACGTCCAGTACCTCCCCGAGGACTGCCTCGAGTGGCCCGACGACCACACCTTCGAACAGGTCACGGCGGAGCGGGCGGTGGCCGCGTGAGCACCTGGTTCCCGCTGGCGCAGGCCTGGGTCGCTCACCCCCGCCACGCCGAGTACGGCGGCCGGCTCGAACTCGCCGCCGACGCCGACCCGTCCGTCCCCCTCGTCCCCGGCCAGGAGGTGCAGCTCGCCGTCACCGTCCAGCCGACCGGCGGGGCCTACCGCACCTACGGCTACCTCATGGACGACCTGCTCGGCACGGCCGCCGTCATGCCCGCGCACAAGGGCTTCGCCCATCTCGCCAAGAACGGCCGCTACGCGACGTACAGCACCGGAACCGAGCCCCGCACCGTCATCTCCACGCTGCGCATCCGCGACGACGCCCCCGAAGGCGCGGTCGTCCTGCCGCGCGTCAGCGTCGGCGTGATGCTGAACGAGGGCGACAAGCTGATCTCGTCCTCCGCGGTGTCCGAGGGCGGCTTCCGGGTCCGCCGGGCCTGGCTTCCCGGCCGCAGCGTGATGCTCCGCCCCGGCGCGCGGGTCACCGTTCCCGCCGGCTTCAGCCCGGTGCAGGGGCTGCGACTGACCGGTGCCACCTGCGCCCGGTACGGAGTGGTCACCTGCGCCCCCGACGGCAGCGTGACCTACCGGTCGGATCCCACCTACCAGGGATACGACCACTTCGCCTGCTCCTTCGAAGCGGCCGGGGGACACGTCGTGTGGTCCGAAGTCACTCTGTTCATGGGGGACCTGGCCGGTTCACCCGGTGCGCTGCCCCTCCAGGGGTGAGCGGCGAAGGGGGTGGCGGCATGAGACGGCGAACGGCCGTCGTCGCGCTGGCGATGACACTGGCCGGGTGCGGAGCGCCCGCGGGAGACCGGACGGACGGCGCGGGCCCGCCGACGGCCGCCGCGCGGCAGGCCGGGCTGCCGCGCGGTGTCACCTACCAGCGGTCGACCCGCACCCTGGCCGACGGCGAGCCCGTACGCGTGCACGTCCTCTCGGTCGCGCCCGATGCCCGTGCAACGGTCACCGCCGTGCACGGCAGGACACTCGCCGGAACGTCCACCGTGCGTCAACTGGCGGCCGGCGCGGGCGCCGCGGCCGCCGTCAACGGCAGCTTCTTCGACGTCCACACCGGTGAGCACCATGGCGGCTACGAAGGCGATCCGCTCGGCATCTACGGGACGGACGGACGCCTTTTGAGCGAGGCCGCGAACGGGAGCACCGCCCTCGTCCTCGGCGGGGGGCGGCCGCGCGTGACCGAGCTGCGCTCCGCGACCTCGGTGCTCTCGTCGGACGGCGCCCGCAGGACCGTGGACGGGATCGATCGCAGGCCCGGACGGATCCTCGGGTGCGGCGGGGTGAGCGGCGACGTGCTCGCGGGCACTGACCGGCCGGAGACGGCACCTCGGCACGGCGAACTCTGCGTCGACGAATCGGAGTTGATCGAATTCCGTCCGCAGTGGGGCCCGTCGTCCCCCGTCGCCGGACCCTGCAGTACGGAGGCGGTCCTGGACGCGCACGGCACGGTCACCCGGCTGCGTTCCCCGGCGGGCGGCGCGATTCCGGCCGGCGGGCGCACTCTCGTCGGCACGGGCGGAGCGGCCCGGTGGCTGCGGGACCACGCGCGGGTGGGGCACTCCCTGAAGGTGACGAACCGGGTCACGGATCCGCGGGGCGGCGTCGTGGGCGGCCGTGGTGTCTCGTTCATCGGGGCGGGGCCCGCCCTGGTCCGCGGCGGACACGTGTGGATCAACGCGCGGGCCAACGGCTATCCGGCCTCGGCGCTCACCACCCGGCATCCGCGGACCGTCGCCGGGGTGACGCCGGACGGCACGCTCCTGCTCGTCGTTCTCGACGGCCGGTGGCCCGGCAAAAGCGTCGGCGCGACGTTCGCGGAGGCGGCGAGGATCATGGTCTCCCTGGGTGCCGTCGACGCGGTGAACCTGGACGGCGGCGGCTCCAGCACGGCCGTCGTGGACGGCCAGGTGCGCAACCGCCCGTCGGGGGGCCATGGTTCGGGCCCGGGCGAGCGAAAGGTGTCGAACGCGATCGTGATCGTCCCCGAGCGTTGAGGGGCGCTCGCGCGGGCGCCCGGGGCTACTCCCGCCCGCCCCCGTGCACCGTCCGCGGCCCCACACACGCGGCGCCCAACTCACCCACGCGGCGCCGCAGTTCACGGTCGGCGGTCACCACGGTGCACGGCCTTTCGGCCGCGGCGACCAGCTCCACGATGTGGTCGTCCCCGCTCCCGGCCGCCGACTCGACCCGCACCCCCGGCACCGGCTCCACGCCGCGCGCCGCGCCCTCCACGACGAGCACGATGTCGACGCCCTCGCGCTCGGCGTACGTCACCAGACTGTCCCGCAGGCGTTCGGCCGCGCCCCGTCGGTCGCGCCACCAGCCGTCGGGGACCGAACCGACGACATTGGCGCCGTCGACGATCAGGAGCACGGTCATGAGGTCCCGCCCTTCTCCCACGCGGCGGTGACCCGCCGCATCGCCTGCACGGCGCGCTCCGTGCGCGAGGCGTCCGTACGCAGCGCATGGGCGAACTCGACGTGCAGGAACGGCACATGTTCGGCGGCCGCCTTCGTGCCCTGCACATTGGTGTGCCCTTCGAGCGGACAGGAGCGTACCCAGGCGCGGCACACGTCGAAGTCCCGCGCACGCAGTTCGTCGGCGAGCAGCCGGCCGTCGGCGCGGCCCTCCCGGCCCCGCCCCGTCGACGCGATCACGTCGCGACCGGGCGCCGAGTCGTCGGCGAAGCCATGGATCTGGAGTCCGGGGATCTTGTGCTCCACGAGCTCGTCGCAGAACGCGTCGAAGACGCTGTCCCGGCGGTGCGCGACGTCCGCCGCGTCACCCGTGCCGGCTTTGCGATGTGCGCCCGCAATCACGAGGACGCCGCCGTGGCCGCCGCGCAGGACGCCCACCGCGAGCCGCTCGGTGTTGCGGTCGGCGACCGGGTGCGGGACCTGCACGGACCAGCGTGCGGGGGAGCCGGTCTCCACGTACACGCGCCCCCAGCCGCGAGGCGCGCGGCCCTGCTCGGTGCGGTCGGCGATCTCCGCGTACCTACGCCCGGTGGAGCTGTCCGTGAGGGTGTCCAGCGAGAGGTCGATGCCGGACAGGCGCTCCTCTGCCTGGTCCGCGTGGCCGGTGAGCAGCAGCCGGAGGCCGCTCGCGGCCGTGCGCCGCTCACTGCGTGTCGGGGGCCGGTAGCCGGTTTCGGGTGTGAAGCGCGCGGTGTAGTCCGTGATCCGGGTCAACAGGTCGACGCCCGTCCGGCCGCCGGGCCGTGCGCCGGGGCCGCCGCTGTCCGCGGGCTCGTCCCGGTGCGTGATCCCGACCACGAGCGCGGTCGCGACGACCGCTGCGATCAGCAGCGTTGTTGCAATCGTTACCGTCTTCGTCCTGTTCGTCCTCATACTTGTATAAAGATAGCCCGGTGAATAGACGCCCCTCCCGCCGGTCGTGGTCCGGCATAGCCCTGTCCGTGCTGCTCACGGGAACCGCGGCCTGCGGCCCCTTCGGCTCGGACGACGGCAAGGCGGCCGCGGACGGCCCCTCGTTCACCGTCGCGGCGGCCGGAGACATCCTCATCCACCCGCAGCTCACCGAACAGGCGCGCAAGGACGCCAAGGTGACCGGTCGGGGCGAGAAGGGCCTCGACTTCGACCCGATGCTGGCCGGGGTCAAGCCCGTCATCAGCAAGGCCGACCTGGCCATCTGCCACTTCGAGCCGGTCGCGGGCAAGCCGGAGGGGCCGTTCGAGAGCTACCCCGCGTTCCTGGTGCCGCCGCAGATCGCCACCACCATCAAGCACGTCGGTTACGACACCTGCTCCAGCGCCTCCAACCACACCCTCGACCATGGCGTCGCCGGTGTGCAGAACACGCTGAACGTCCTCGACCGGGCGGGCCTGAAGCACACCGGTTCGGCACGCAGCGCCGCCGAGGCGGCCAAGCCGCTCATCATGGACGTCAAGGGCGTCAAGGTCGCCCAGCTCTCGTACGCCTTCGGGTTCAACGGCAACGAGATTCCGGCGGACAAGCCCTGGCTGGTCAACCAGATCGACTTCAAGAACATCGCCGCCGCCGAGAAGCGGGCCCGCGCCGCCGGCGCCGACGTGGTGATCCTCAGCATCCACTGGGGCCGTGAGAACCAGCCGAACCCCAGCCGCTCCCAGCTCCAGCTGGGCCGCAGGCTGGCGCGCGAGACCGGCATCGACCTGATCATCGGCCACCACGCGCACGTGGTGCAGCCCATGGAGAAGGTCGACGGCACCTGGATCGCCTACGGGCTCGGCAACCAGATCGCCCGCCACGACGTGCCGACCGGCCTGACCGAGGAGGGCGTCATCGGCTGGTTCGAATTCACCAAGAGGGCCGGGAAGTGGGACGTACAGGCGAAGTACGTGCCGACGTTCACGCAGATCCCGCCAGACCCGGACGAGTCGGGCAATCTCCCCAAGGGTGCGGTCGAGGACCATCGGCTCGTGGACATCGCGGCGGCCCTGCGGGACGACCGGGGTGACGGTGGCGCGAAGCTGAGCGAGCAGCAGCGCGCCCGCTACCGCCTGGCCTTCGAGCGCACGGAGGGCACGATGCTCAACCGCGGTGCGGCCAAGGACGGACTCGCCCCGCTGGAGCCGCTGCCCGAGTAGGACCTCGTCTCGTCAAAGCGACGCTTCTCACCTTTTTTCTCACCAGTACAACCCTTTGACTTCGATGTGGGTCAGATGTTTCCGGATCGCACTCCTGTGCGTTCCGGTGCGCGCAACCCCCACGGCCGCGGAGTGACTTTCGCGTGTCCGGACGCGCCCCCACGTTCCAGAGAGGAGCCCTCCGTTGGCCGCTTCGCACCCGAAGCGGCGGCACAAGGTCCGCCGACGGGCCGACATGTCCCTGCTCGGCGGCATTCGTCCGCCCATCGCAGTGCTGTCGGTTCTGCTCCTCGCCCTCGCGGGCATCACCGCCCTCACCCTCGGCCGCGCCGGACACGACCGCGTACCGGAGGCCGTCCGCACCTCGCAGCAGCACTTCGCCGAGGACGGGGCCATCGCCCTGCGCGCCTCCGTCGACGAGGGCGTCACCGACCTCACCAGGACGGCCGCGCTGTTCAGCGCTGGCGATCCGGTGTCGGCCGACGCCGTCCTCGACAAGATCGGCAACGTCTACCAGAAGTGGATGGGCACCGCCGTCGTCGAGATCAAGTCCGGCAAACTCCTCGCCGCTCGCGGCGAGAACGTGCCGCTGACCGCGATCGACCGCGCCAAGCTCTCCGACGACAACGGCCTCGCCCCGCGCATGGTGCGCCTCCAGAACGGCGAGACGCGCCTGCTCTCCTTCGCGCTCCTGAACTGGAAGGGCCGGCCGCAGCAGCTGCTCGTCGCCTCCAACAGTCTGAAGTTCCCCGGCATCAGCCTCGGCGAGTTCCGCTCCATCGCCGTCATCGACCAGGCCGGCACGATCCTCAGCAGTGACGGCATCCCCGAGCCCGAGCAGGTGCTCACCGACCTTCAGCGCGCCGAGGTCAAGGAGTCCAACCGGCAGCTGAAGGCCTTCGCGAAGAGCGCCGCCGACAAGGCGGAACAGCACCCGGTCAAGTCCAAGGAGCCCGGCTCCGGCGGCTTCCTCGGCGTCAGCGGCAGCCTCAGCGGCGACCGCTACCTGGGCGAGCGGTCCGTCGCCGGTTACGCCACGCTCGCGTCGCCGCAACCCGGCGAGTCCACGGTCGCCACCGGCCTCGGTCTGACCGTCGTCGCCATGGTCAAGGTCGCCGAGGACCCGACGGTCACCGCCAGCCCGATGTTCGGCCTGGCGGCCGCGGCCGCCCTGCTGCTCATCGGCGGGCTCACCGTCGCGCTGCTGCTCGGCACCGTGCAACGCCCACTGATCAGGCTGTTCCTGGAGAGCCGCCGCATCACCCGCGGCGACCTCGCCCGGCCCGTCGCAGTGCCCCGGCGCGGCGAGGCCGCCAGGATCGGCGCGGCCCTGGAACGCCTGCGCCGCCAGCTGCTCGGCGAACTCCCGCAGCCTGCTGCGCCGGCCCGCCGCCGCTTCGGCGCCCGCGCGCTCCTCGCGGTCGCCGGGGTCCTGCTGCTCGTCTGGTCGGGCCCCCTGCTGCTCATGCTCAACCGCGCCGGCGACACCGTCGTCGTACCCCAGCAGATGGTCAACGACCAGCGCGAACGCACCGACACCCTGTCCGACCGGGTGCGCCGCGCACTCAACGAGGGGCACGCCGACCTGATGTCGGTCGCCTCCCTCATCGGTGACCGCACCAAGCCCTCGCAGATGACCGAGGTGCTCGCAGCCACCATGAACGAACACGAGCGCTACGAGTCCCTCTATGTCCTCGACGCCCGGGGCAACGTCCTCGCCAGGTCCGGGCACGGCCCGCACAACGAGAAGGGCGAAGGCCCCTCGGCGCAGCCCATCCGCGTCCTGGACGACCAGGGCAAGAAGCCGGTCATCGTGGGCACCGCCGAACTGCCCGGTCGTCAGGGTGCCGCCGTGGTCGGCGAGTTCCGTATCGACTTCCTCAACTCACTGCTCAAGCGCCCCGGGCTCGGCGACGTCCGGGTCGTCGACGCAGAGCGGCGCGTCATCGGCGGCAACACCGGCTATCTCCCCTTCCACAAATTGCCCGGCAACCGCCTCGACGAGCTCGCCGACGGCACCAATCAGAAGGTCGGCATGAGCCCGCGCCCCAGCGGGGTCCTGTTCCGTGACGGCGGCGACATCCAGATCGCCGCGGCCGCCCCCTTCGTCGGCGGCGGCGCGGCCAAGTCGCTCGGCTGGAGCGTCGTCAGCTGGCAGCCCGCATCGGGCCTCGCCATCCCCGAGTACAGCCTCCAGAACCGCACGGTCCTGGCCGGTCTGCTCGGGATCACCGCGGCGGCCGCCTGCCTGGGCTGGCTGCACATCGTCGTCGTACGGCCCCTGCGCGACCTGGCCCGGCAGGCCGAGTCGCTCGCTGACGGTGACCGTAAGACCGTCCTGTTCCCACGCCACCACGACGAGGTCGGTGCCGTCGCCCGCAGCCTGGAGCTGATCAGGCAGCAGGCCCAGAGCCAGCAGCGCAAACGCGACGGCGGTGCCCGCACGCCCGCCGGAGCCGGAAGGAACTAGAACCCCGTGCTCTTCCTCTACACCGTGCTCGTGGTGTGCGGAGCCGTCCTGCTGATCGCCGGAATCGTCGAACAGCGGCGGCACTTCGCCAACCTCGAACACATACCGACCCGCGTCCTCGTCAACGGCATTCGCGGCAAGTCGTCGATCACGCGTCTGTGCGCGGGCGCGCTGCGCGGCGGCGACCTGACCACGGTCGCCAAGACGACCGGCACGGCCGCCCGCTTCATCCACCCCGACGCCACCGAGGAACCGGTCTACCGCAAGTTCGGTATCGCCAACGTCGTCGAGCAGATCGGCATCGTGCGCCGCGCCGCCGCCTACAACCCGGACGCGCTCGTCATCGAGTGCATGGCCGTCATGCCGGCGCTCCAGGAGATCAACCAGTCCAAGCTGATCCGCTCCACCATCGGCGTCCTGTGCAACGTCCGTGAGGACCACCTCGCCGAGATGGGCCCCACCCTCGACGACGTGGCGCGCTCGCTGTGCCGCTCCATGCCGGAGGGCGGCATCTGCGTGACCGCCGAGCAGGAGCGCTTCCACATCCTCCAGGAGGAGGCGGACGCCAGGGACTGCAAGCTGATCTACGCCGACCCCGAGACGGTCAGCGACGAGGAGCTGCGCGGCTTCAGCTGGTTCACCTTCAAGGAGAACGTGGCGATCGCGCTGACCGTCGCCGAGCTGGTGGGAGTCGACCGGGACACCGCGCTCCAGGGCATGTACGACGCCCCGCCGGACCCCGGAGTCCTCTCCGTCGAGCGCTATCTCACGCACGACAACAAGAAGGTCCGCTTCGCGAACGTCTTCGCGGCCAACGACCCCGAGTCGACGCTGATGAACATCAACCAGCTCCTCGACCTCGGCGCCATCCACCGCCCGCTGAACGTCGTCATCAACTGCCGCCCGGACCGCGTCGAACGCAACGGCCAGATGGGCGAGATCATCCCCGAGCTCGATCCGGACCAGGTCTTCGTCATCGGCCACCCGGCCAAGTCCGCCATCGACGCGATCCCGGCCGCGTACCGGGACCGGGCCGTGGACCTCGGCGGCGACCGGCGCGAGGCCGAGGAGTTCATGGCCAAGCTGCTCGGCAGCCTCGGCCCCGACTCCTCGCTCGTCGCCATCGGCAACATCCACGGCCAGGGCGAGCACCTCCTGGAGCACCTCGCCGAACTCCCCGCGGACGAGTCCGAGGACCCGGCGGACCGCTTCGAGCCCGCCGAGGCCTCCTGGCAGAACGCACCGGCCGCAGCGGAACACAGCGAGACGATGCAGCTGTACGCGCCCCGCATCGACCCGTACCAGCAGTACTCCGAGGCCTACGAGACGCGGTACACGCCCCCGCTGTACATCCCCGTGCAGCGCGACGCGGACCACCCGCATCCCGAGTACCAGGATCCGCAGCGGCCCCGCGAGGCCTGGCCCGCTGTCACTCAGCACCAGCCCGTCCAGCCGGCCGAACAGCCCGTCCCCCGTGGCCTGTTCGAACCGCGCATCCCGCCCGCACCGCCCGCCGAAGACCCGCAGCAGTGGCACAGCAGCCCAGGAGAACCACGTTGATCCCCACCGTCCTCACCCCCGAGATCGCCGCGATCGGCATCGCGATCGGGCTGCTGTTCTCCCTGGTCTGCTACCTCACGACGAACCTCTCGCCGGGCGGAATGATCACCCCGGGCTGGATCGCGCTGACGCTGGTCGAAGACCTCCAGCGCGCGGCCATGGTCGTCGGCGTCACCGTCCTCACCTATGTGGGCACGCTCCTGATGCAGCGCTTCGTGATCCTCTACGGCAAGCGCCTGTTCGCCGCCGTAGTGCTGCTCGGCGTGACGCTCCAGGCCACCGTGATGATCGTCCTCTCCCTCGAGTTCCCGCTGATGTACGCGAACCAGACCCTGGGCTTCATCGTCCCCGGCCTCATCGCCTACCAGCTGGTCCGCCAGCCCAAGGGCCCCACGATCCTCGCCACCGGCTCGGTGACGCTGATGGCGTATGTCGTCCTCACCGCCGGAATCCTCCTCGGCGTCATGCCGTCCGCCTGAACACCCACCGGAGCCGACCCCATGAGTGCCAAGAAGAAGCACCCCGTACTGCACACCGCGATCGTCCTGTCGCTGCTCGGCGGCAGCGCCTATCTGACGGTGGAGCTGCGCAAGGAGGAGCAGGCGAAGGCGCCCGCCGTCCAGGCCGTCACCGACACCCCGCTCCTGGAGTCCAGCACGGGTCAGCAGGGCGGCGAGCGGAACTGGGAGCGGCTGAAGAACCCCGAGCGTTCCGTTCTGCGCGGCGAGGGCGGCCAGGTCCTCGCGACCTTCACCGACAGCGCGCGCACGGCCACACTCAAGGGCCCGAGCCGCACCTTCACCGAGCCCGCCAACACCAAGTCCCGCGTGGTCACCGAGGACTGGGTGCGCCTCATGCCGGAACCCTGGCGCAAGGGCGCGGAGAAGGAGAAGTGGTTCAAGGACTGGTTCAAGGAGTTCTACGGCAGCGAGGAGGACGACATCTTCGCCTTCGCCTTCCAGTACCTGGAGGGCGCCCCGGTCAAGAAGGACGACGAGGGCATCGCCTACGGCGGTGACGCCAACTTCGGGCCGATCAACCCGAACGGCAGCGAGGGCAACGACCTGCGCGACGAACTCTCCGACTTCTACGACTACCTGGGCATCCCGTACACCTTCCGGGACGGGGTCACGCAGCAGCCCGAGACCAAGCGCGCCCGGTCCGTGGACTGTTCCGGCTTCCAGCGTCTGGTGTGGGGCTACCGGGCCCGCTACCCCCTGATGTCCTCCGACAAGTCGGGCGACGGTCTGCCGCGCACCGCCAACGGCATGGCCCGCTCGGACGTCGGGGCCGACATCATCCCGCTCAAGGGTGTCGGCGCCGCGGACCGGCCCAAGTCCATCGACGTGCTCCAGCCCGGAGACCTCGTGTTCTTCAAGCTCGACACCCGCACGAAGCAGCGCCTCGACCACGTCGGTCTGTACATGGGCCACGACACGGACGGCCACATGATCTTCGTGTCGAGCCGCGAAGAGGTCAACGGCCCGACGATCGGCGACAAGGGCGGCACGTCCCGCCTCGACGGCAACGGCTATTACGCGAGCACCCTGCGCAGCGCGAAGCGGCTCTGACCCGCGCCGCGGCGTCCGCAGACGACGGTGCCCGGCACGCCAGTCGGCATGCCGGGCACCGGGAACGCCGGGGGGTTACGCCGGAACGCTGGCCACGCCCTGCGCCAGGAACCGCTTGCCGGTCACCCGCTCGCTGACGCCCTCGCGGTCCAGGTACGGCGTGATGCCGCCCAGGTGGAAGGGCCAGCCGGCGCCGGTGATCAGGCACAGGTCGATGTCCTGCGCCTCGGCGACGACACCCTCGTCGAGCATGAGCCCGATCTCCTGCGCCACCGCGTCGAGCACGCGGTCACGGACCTGCTCCTCGGTCAGGACGACATCGCCCTGCTCGAGGAGCGCGGCGACCTCGGGGTCCAGCTCCGGCTTGAAGTCGTTCTCGGCGGAGTAGACGTAGAAGCCACGCTTGCCGGCCTTGACGACCGCCGCGAGGTTCGGGGACACCGTGAAGCGCTCCGGGAAGGCGCGGTTCAGGGTCTCCGAGACGTGCAGACCGATCGCCGGACCGACGAGCTCCAGGAGCACCAGCGGGGACATCGGCAGGCCGAGCGGCTCGACGGCCTTCTCGGCGACCTCGACCGGGGTGCCCTCGTCGATGACGTTCTGGATCTCGCCCATGAAGCGGGTGAGGATGCGGTTCACGACGAACGCCGGGGCGTCCTTCACCAGAACCGCCGTCTTCTTCAGCTTCTTGGCGACACCGAAGGCCGTGGCCAGCGAGGCGTCGTCGGTCTGCTCGCCGCGGACGATCTCCAGGAGCGGGAGGATCGCTACGGGGTTGAAGAAGTGGAAGCCGACGACCCGCTCGGGGTGCTTCAGCTTCGACGCCATCTCGGAGACCGAGAGGGACGAGGTGTTGGTGGCGAGGATCGCGTGCGCCGGGGCGACCGCCTCGACCTCCGCGAACACCTGCTGCTTGACGCCGATCTCCTCGAAGACGGCCTCGATGATGAAGTCCGCGTCGGAGAAGCCCTCGGCCTTGTCCAGGACGCCGCTCACCAGCGCCTTGAGGCGGTTGGCCTTGTCCTGGTTGACACGGCCCTTGCCGAGCAGCTTCTCGATCTCGGCGTGGACGTAGCCCACACCCTTGTCGACGCGCTCCTGGTCGATGTCGGTCAGGACGACCGGCACCTCGAGGCGGCGCAGGAAGAGCAGCGCGAGCTGCGAGGCCATCAGGCCCGCACCCACGACGCCGACCTTGGTGACCGGACGCGCGAGCGACTTGTCCGGCGCACCCGCCGGGCGCTTGCCGCGCTTCTGGACGAGGTTGAACGAGTAGATGCCCGCGCGCAGTTCGCCGCCCATGATGAGGTCGGCGAGCGCCTTGTCCTCGGCGTCGAACCCGGCCTGCAGGTTCCCGTCCTTGGCGGCGGCGATGATGTCGAGGGCGCGGTACGCGGCCGGGGCGGCGCCGTGCACCTTGCCGTCGGCGATGGACCTGCCGCGCTCGACGGCCTGGTCCCACGCGTCGCCGCGGTCGACCTCGGCGCGCTCGACGGCCACGTCGCCCTTGAGGACGTTCGCCGTCCAGATCAGCGACTGCTCCAGGAAGTCGGCGCCCTCGAAGAGCGCGTCGGCGATGCCGAGTTCGAAGACCTGCTTGCCCTTGAGCTGGCGGTTCTGGTTGAGCGAGTTCTCGATGATGACCGAGACGGCCTTGTCGGCGCCGATCAGGTTCGGGAGCAGCGCGCAGCCGCCCCAGCCCGGGACCAGACCGAGGAAGACCTCGGGGAGCGAGAAGGCCGGGAGCGCCTTGGAGACGGTGCGGTAGGTGCAGTGCAGACCGACCTCGACACCGCCGCCCATGGCCGCGCCGTTGTAGTACGCGAACGTCGGCACGGCGAGGCCCGAGAGGCGCTTGAAGACCTCGTGGCCGCCCTTGCCGATGGCCAGCGCGTCGTCGTGCTTCTTGAGGAGCTCGACGCCCTTGAGGTCGGCGCCGACGGCGAAGATGAACGGCTTGCCGGTGATGCCGGCGCCGACGATCGTGCCCTCGGCCGCCTCCTTCTCGACCTGGTCGATCGCGGCGTTCAGGTTCGCGAGCGAGGCCGGGCCGAAGGTGGTCGGCTTGGTGTGGTCGAAGCCGTTGTCGAGCGTGATCAGCGCGAACCGGCCCGCACCGAACGGCAGGTCGAGGTGGCGTACGTTCGCCGACGTGACGACCTCGTCCGGGAACAGCTCGGCGGCGCCCTTCAGGAGCTCGGTGGTGGTGGTGCTCACTTGTCGCCTCCGGCGTCCTTGTGGTGCGGGTTCTCCCAGATGACCGTGGCGCCCATGCCGAAGCCGACGCACATCGTCGTCAGGCCGTAGCGGACCTCGGGCTGCTCCTCGAACTGGCGGGCGAGCTGCGTCATGAGGCGCACGCCGGAGGAGGCCAGCGGGTGACCGAACGCGATGGCGCCGCCGTACTGGTTCACGCGCGCGTCGTCGTCGGCGATGCCGTAGTGGTCCAGGAACGCGAGGACCTGGACGGCGAAGGCCTCGTTGATCTCGAAGAGGTTGATGTCCTCGATCGACAGACCGGCCTTGGCGAGCGCCTTCTCCGTCGCCGGGATCGGGCCGTAACCCATGACCTCGGGCTCGACGCCGGTGAAGGCGTAGGAGACCAGGCGCATCTTGACCGGCAGGTTGTGCTCGCGGGCGAAGTCCTCGGACGCGATGATCGACGCGGTCGCGCCGTCGTTCAGACCGGCGGCGTTGCCCGCGGTGACACGGCCGTGCACGCGGAACGGCGTCTTGAGGCCGGACAGGTTCTCCAGCGTGGTGCCCGGGCGCATCGGCTCGTCGGCGGTGACCAGGCCCCAGCCGGTCTCGCCGACGTCCGGGTTGGTGTTGCGCACGGAGACCGGGACCAGGTCCTGCTGGATCTTCCCGTTCGCGTACGCCTTCGCCGCCTTCTCCTGCGAGCGCACGGCGTACTCGTCGGCGCGCTGCTTGGTGATCTGCGGGTAGCGGTCGTGCAGGTTCTCGGCGGTCATGCCCATGAACAGGGCGGACTCGTCGACGAGCTTCTCCGACACGAAGCGCGGGTTCGGGTCGACGCCCTCACCCATGGGGTGGCGGCCCATGTGCTCGACACCGCCGGCGATGACGGCGTCGTACGCGCCGAAGGCGATGGAGCCCGCGGTGGCGGTGACGGCGGTCAGCGCGCCGGCGCACATGCGGTCGATGGAGTAGCCGGGCACGGACTGCGGGAGGCCCGCGAGGATGCCGGCGGTGCGACCGAGGGTCAGGCCCTGGTCGCCGATCTGCGTGGTCGCGGCGATGGCGACCTCGTCGATCTTCGCCGGGTCGAGGCCCGGGTTGCGGCGCAGCAGCTCCCTGATGGCCTTCACGACGAGATCGTCGGCGCGGGTCTCGTGGTAGATGCCCTTCGGGCCCGCCTTGCCGAACGGGGTGCGGACGCCGTCGACGAAGACGACGTCCCTGACGGTACGAGGCACGATGGCTCTCCTCCAGATGCGGGATGGCACTGCCGCGCGGCGCGCACCCGGGGTGCGGGAAGCGCGCTGCGAATACCGTCATGCTACTTGCGGGTAACCAAGACGTGTAGTCCCCCCGGCCGGAGCGGCGAAGGTCACACCGCGCGATCGAGAACCGAGCGCACCACGGGCCCCGCCGAAGCCACCACGTCTCGGACGAACCGCACCCGTCCCACCCCGAACCCGCGCAGCGCCGAGCCGTGGTCGCAGGCGACGACGAGCGCCGCGGCGAGAAGCAGCGCCCGCCACCCCTGGAGCACCAGGCGCCCCACCGGGCGCGGCACCCGCGCGAAGGCCTCGCGCAGCCGCTCGCAGTGGAACGGCACGTGCCGCTCCTCGTCGGCGAGTATCGCGCCGGCCACCTGCGTCGTGAGCCCGTCGTCGGTGCCGTCGCGCAGCGCCCGGTAGTAACGCAGCGCCACGACCTCGGCGACCATCAGGACCAGGAGTTCGAGCCGCAGCCCGAGAAGCCGGCGCAGCCGCACGAAGACGGTGTCGCTCCAGTGCGACGCGAGCGGCGGCACCCCGCCGGCGCCGAGCAGCAGCCCGAGCAGCCGGGCGTGGTTCTGCTCCTCGGCCACGAACAGCCGGGCGGCACGCGTGTACGCGGCGTCGCCCGCCCGGTCGGCCTTGGCGATCAGATTCGCCCCGTCACCGCTCTCACCGATCTGGAAGCGCCGCACGCTCCGCCAGATCGCGGTGTCCACCCGCGCGCCCCGCTCCCAGGCGGGTTCCCCGGCGGCGGCCCGCCGCTCCCGCTCGGCCTCGAAGTCCCGCACCCATCCCTCGTACCCCCTGGTGATCATGGGGTGACGTTAGACAGGCCCTCCCCGCCGATACGAGCGAGGAGGGCCCACCGGTACGAAACCGCGACGAACGCGGGGCGCCGCGCGGTGCCGGCCGGGTCAGGCCGGCTGCTGCAGCGCCTCGGCGAGCAGCGGCGTGACCTGCTCGATCTGCCAGGGCCGCGCCCCGTACCCGCGCAGCGCCTCGGCCACCGCCGCCTCGGAGCGGTCGCCCGGGGGCTCCCAGCACACGCGGCGGACCGTGTCCGGAGTGATCAGATTCTCCTGCGGCATGTTCAGCGTCTCGGCCAGCGACGACACCGCGGCCCGCGCCGCGGAGAGCCGCGCCGCGGCGACCGGGTCCTTGTCGGCCCAGGCCCGCGGGGGAGGCGGCCCGGCGAGCGGCGCCCCGGGCTGCGGCAGTTCCGCGTCGGGCAGCTCCTTCGCCCGGTCCACGGCCGCCTGCCACTGCTCCAGCTGACGCCGGCCCGTACGGTGCCCGAAGCCGGGCAGCGCGGACAGCGCGTGCACGTTCGCCGGAAGCGAGAGCGCCGCCTCGACGATCGCGCCGTCCCCGAGCACCTTGCCCGGCGACACATCACGCCGCTGCGCGATCCGGTCCCGCGCGGTCCACAGCTCCCGCACGACGGCCATCTGCCGGCGGCGCCGCACCTTGTGCATCCCGGACGTGCGCCGCCAAGGGTCCTTGCGCGGCGGCGCGGGCGGCGCCGAGGCGATGGCGTCGAACTCCTGGTGCGCCCAGTCCAGCTTGCCCTGCCGGTCGAGCTCCTTCTCCAGCGCGTCCCGCAGGTCCACGAGGAGCTCCACGTCCAGCGCGGCGTAGCGCAGCCACGGGTCGGGCAGGGGCCGCGTCGACCAGTCGACGGCGGAGTGGCCCTTCTCCAGCGCGTAGCCGAGGACGTTCTCCACCATCGCGCCGAGCCCCACGCGCGGGAAACCGGCCAGGCGTCCGGCGAGCTCGGTGTCGAAGAGGCGGCTGGGGACCATACCTATCTCGCGCAGGCACGGCAGGTCCTGCGTCGCGGCGTGCAGTACCCACTCGGCGTCGGCGATCGCGTCGCCGAGGGCGGACAGGTCGGGGCACGCGACGGGGTCGACGAGCGCGGAGCCCGCGCCCTCCCGGCGCAGCTGCACCAGGTAGGCGCGCTGCCCGTAGCGGTAGCCGGAGGCGCGCTCGGCGTCGACGGCCACGGGCCCGGTGCCCGCGGCGAAGGCCGCGACCACCTCGGCCAGGGAGGCCTCGTCGGCGATCACCGGCGGGATGCCCTCGCGCGGCTCGAGCAGGGGGATCGGCACCTCCGCAACAGAGCCGCCGTCGTCCGGGGGTGCGCCCCCGGTGGTTCGCAGTGAAGTGTCTGCTGCGGTCTCTTGGGCGTCGGTCACCTGTCAAGGGTATCTGTGTATGTACAGCGCCCGTCGACGGAACGTTCCGTCGACGGGCGATGAAGGTACGTAAACCAGTCAGGGTCAGTGGATGATGCCGGTGCGCAGGGCCACGGCGACCATTCCGGCACGGTCGCCCGTGCCGAGCTTGCGCGCGATGCGGGCGAGGTGGCTCTTGACGGTCAGCGCGGACAGGCCCATCGAGACTCCGATGGCCTTGTTCGACTGGCCCTCGGCGACGAGCCGGAGCACCTCGACCTCACGGCCTGACAGTTCGCGGTAGCCGCCCGGGTGGCTCGGAGCACCCGGGGGGCGGCGGTGCATACGGGCCGCGGCGGACCCGATGGGGGCGGCGCCGGGGCGGGAGGGAAGCCCGACGTTGGTACGGGTGCCGGTGACGACGTAGCCCTTGACGCCGCCCGCGAGGGCGTTGCGTACGGCACCGATGTCGTCGGCGGCGGAGAGGGCGAGCCCGTTGGGCCAGCCCGCGGCACGGGTTTCGGACAGAAGGGTCAGGCCGGAGCCGTCGGGAAGGTGGACGTCGGCGACGCAGATGTCGCGGGGGTTGCCGATGCGGGGACGAGCCTCCGCGACGGACGAGGCCTCGATGACGTCACGTACACCGAGCGCCCACAGGTGGCGGGTGACGGTGGAACGGACGCGCGGGTCGGCCACGACCACCATGGCGGTCGGCTTGTTCGGGCGGTAGGCGACCAGGCTTGCGGGCTGCTCGAGGAGAACGGACACCAGGCCTCCTGGGGTGCGGGACGGGACCGGCTCGGGGATGAAGCCGGGGCGAACCGTGCTTTCAAGGTCACAGACCTCTTCGGCACTAAACCCGCCCGCCTTTAGAGAAAGATCACGATTTAGTGAGTAACAATTCGTGCAATTCGGACACGCGATCGATCATCCGAAGATCGAACCGAATCACAACGGGACCGGAACTCTTCGAGGTCCGGTCCCGATCCGTTCTGCCCCTGCCCCTGCCCCTGCCCCTGCCCCTGCCCCTGGTCGCCGCCGGCGGCGGAAGGCCGAAAATCGCCTACCGATGGCTGTACCTCTTCGCCCGTCACGACTCCCGCGCCGCCGTTCAGGACCTCTGCGCCGCCGTTCAGGACGCGTACATCACCGTTCAGGACGTCTGCGGCCCCCGGCGCTGGGGCAGCGTCACCACGGACGCGTCCCCGGGACCGGCCGGCGGCAGGCCCGCGATCTGGCTGAGCAGATCGCACCAGGCCGCCAGGTGCGAGGCCGTGTCCGGCACCCCGGCGGGCCCCTCACGCGGTGTCCACGAGGCCCGGATCTCGATCTGCGACGCCGGCGCACGCTCGCTGAGCCCGCCGAAGTAGTGCGAACTCGCCCGCGTCACCGTGCCGCTCGGCTCCCCGTACGTGAGTCCCCGCCCCTGGAGCGCGCCCGTCAGCCACGACCAGCAGACCTCGGGGAGCAGCGGGTCCGCCGCCATCTCCGGCTCCAGCTCCGCCCGCACCAGCGTCACCAGACGGAACGTCCCGTGCCACGCGTCGTGCCCGGCCGGGTCGTGCAGCAGGACGAGGCGGCCGTCCGCGAGGTCGTCGTCGCCGTCCACCACCGCGGCCTCCAGCGCGTATGCGTGGGGTGCGAGGCGCTGCGGCGGCTTGGTCGGGTCCACCTCGATCTCCGGGCGCAGCCGCGCTCCCTGCAGGGCCTCGACCGCCGCCCGGAACGGCGGTGGTGCCGAGTCCACCGGATCCTTAGTCTTGCGCCCCTCCCGCTCCGATTCACTCATTCCCTCAGCGCCGTCCGACAGTCGTCCCTCAGCCGCAGCCATGCGGGGAAGATTAAGGGGAACGCGGCCTTCGCGCAGGGAGAGACACCCGGCACCCCCGCCCCGATGTCCCCGCGCCCGACGGGGTTCGCACCCGTGCGAGACTTTCCGACGTGAGTGCCAACCTCCGCCCCACGGGCCAGCAGCCGACAGCGACGTACGAATCCGCCTTCCTCAAGGCGTGCCGGCGTGAGCCGGTGCCGCACACCCCGGTGTGGTTCATGCGGCAGGCCGGTCGTTCGCTGCCCGAGTACCTCAAGGCGCGCGAGGGCATTCCGATGCTCGAGTCCTGCATGATGCCCGAGCTCGTCGCCGAGATCACGATGCAGCCCGTGCGCCGCCACCACGTCGACGCGGCCATCTACTTCAGCGACATCGTCGTGCCGCTCAAGGCCATCGGCATCGACCTCGACATCAAGCCGGGCGTCGGTCCCGTCGTCGAGCAGCCCATCCGCTCGCGGGCCGACCTCGCGCGGCTGCGCGACCTCACGCCCGAGGACGTCTGGTACGTCACCGAGGCGATCGGTCTGCTGACGGCCGAGCTCGGTTCCACCCCGCTCATCGGTTTCGCGGGCGCGCCCTTCACCCTCGCGAGCTACCTCGTGGAGGGCGGACCGTCCAAGAACCACGAGCACACCAAGGCGCTCATGTACGGCGACCCGCAGCTGTGGGCCGACCTGCTCGACCGCCTCGCCGAGATCACCTCCGCGTTCCTCAAGGTGCAGATCGAAGCGGGCGCCTCCGCCGTCCAGCTCTTCGACTCGTGGGTCGGCGCGCTCGCCCCCGCCGACTACCGGCGCTCCGTGATGCCCGCGTCCTCCAAGGTGTTCAAGGCCGTCGAGGAGTACGGCGTGCCGCGCATCCACTTCGGTGTCGGCACCGGCGAGCTCCTCGGCCTCATGGGCGAGGCCGGCGCCGACGTGGTCGGCGTCGACTGGCGCGTGCCGCTCGACGAGGCCGCGCGCCGCGTCGGCCCCGGCAAGGCGCTCCAGGGCAACATCGACCCGGCGGTCCTCTTCTCCACGCCGCAGGCGGTGGAGGCCAAGGCCCGCGAGGTGCTCGACGCGGCGGCGGACCTGGAGGGCCACGTCTTCAACCTCGGCCACGGCGTGCTGCCCACCACCGACCCGGACTCCCTGTCGCGTCTCGTGGAGTACGTCCACACGCAGACCGCCCGCTAGGGGCAGGCAGCCACGGCGGGGTCCTGACCGACCCCGCCCCGCCGGACGAAAGCGCCGCCCTCCTGAACGCGAGGCGCCCGCCACGCGTACGTCATGCCGAGCAGTGTCCCGCCGCCCCCAGCGAGGAGACCAGCCCATGACCGACCAACAGCCGGGTGCCCCCGTCCCTCCCCTCACCGCCCTGCCCGACGGTGAGGCCCAGCTCGCCGTCGTGCTGCGCCTCACCTGGGAGGACCTGGCCGCGCTCGGTCAGGAGGCGGGCCGCATCGCCGCCCGCACGCACCGCCCGGTCACGCTCGACGAGGCCGTCAGCCACCGCCTGCGCACCCGCCTGCCCGCGGCCCACGCCAAACCCTCGCAGGCCACGGCCGCTTCCGCCCTGAGCGCGGCCACGCCCCGCGCCCCCGGCGACCAGGCGCGCCAGGCCATAGAGAAGATCAACGGCACGTCCACCCCGATGCCGCCCACCGCATCCGGTCCGGACCTGCCCTAGGGTCTTTCGTCCGGCTCGGGTTGGATCAGGGTGGATCGGGGTGCGTGCCAGATCCCGCGAGGCCAGCTCGATCCACACGAGAGGACCTAGCCCCTGCGCACCGCCGCGCTCGACTTGCGGGCCGCCACCAGGATCGGGTCCCACACCGGTGAGAACGGCGGCGCGTAGCCGAGGTCGAGGGCCGTCATCTGGTCCACCGTCATGCCCGCGGTCAGCGCTACGGCGGCGATGTCGACCCGCTTCGCGGCGCCCTCGCGCCCGACGATCTGGACGCCGAGCAGCCGGCCCGTGCGGCGCTCGGCGATCATCTTCACCGTCATCGGGGCCGCCCCCGGGTAGTAGCCCGCGCGGCTCGTCGACTCGATCGTCGCGGACACGAACTGCAGACCGGCCCGCCGCGCGTCCTTCTCGCGCAGGCCCGTGCGCGCGATCTCCAGGTCGCACACCTTGCTCACGGCCGTCCCGACGACGCCCGGGAACGTCGCGTAACCGCCGCCCGCGTTCGTGCCGATGACCTGCCCGTGCTTGTTCGCGTGTGTGCCGAGCGCGATGTGGCGCTCGCGGCCCGAGACCAGGTCGAGGACCTCCACGCAGTCGCCGCCCGCCCAGATGTTCTCGTGTCCGCGCACGCGCATGGCGAGATCGGTGAGAAGCCCGCCGTGCTCGCCCAGGGGGAGCCCCGCGGCGCGCGCCAGCGCGGTCTCCGGGCGGACGCCGATGCCGAGGACGACGACGTCCGCCGGATACTCGTCGGCGGTCGTCGCCACCGCCCGCGCCCGCCCGTCTCCGTCCGTGAGGATCTTGGTGACCTCGGCGTCGTCGACCATGGTGATGCCCATCGAGGTCATCGACTCGTGGACCAGGCGGCCCATGTCGGGGTCGAGCGTCGACATCGGCTCCGGCCCGCGGTTGACGACCGTGACCTCGTATCCGCGGCGGATCAGCGCCTCCGCCATCTCGACACCGATGTAGCCCGCGCCGACGACGACGGCCCGCCGCCCCCGCGTCGCGCCGAGCGTGTCGAGCAGCGCCTGGCCGTCGTCGAGGGTCTGCACGCCGTGCACGCCCGGCGCGTCGATCCCGGGAATCCGCGGCCGCACCGGCCGGGCACCCGTGGCGATCACGAGCTTGTCGTACGAGGTCCAGGCCTCCGTCCCCGTGTCGAGCTCACGTGACCTCACCCGTCCGCCCCCGACGTCGAGTTCGGTCACCTCCGTGCGCATGCGCAGGTCGATGGACCGCTCCCGGTGCTCCTCGGGCGTGCGCGCGATCAGCTCGTCGCGCCCCGCCACCTCGCCACCGACCCAGTACGGGATGCCGCACGCCGAGTACGAGGAGAAGTGCCCCCGCTCGAAGGCCACGATCTCCAGCTCGTCGGGGCCGCGCATCCTGCGGGCCTGCGACGCGGCGGACATGCCCGCCGCGTCGCCGCCGATGACCACCACTCGCTCACGTGTAGGGCTCATGCCCACCAAACTACGTCCGCTTCCCCGTCACTCCTCCTCGCCCCGCTCCCCGGCCGGCGGATGCGCGGGCAGCGGGCCGAGCGCCGTCGCGGCCGGCCGCACGGCAGAGGCGGACCTGCGCGGCAGCCGCGGACGCACCAGGCGCAGCCACAGGAAGACCAGCAGGCCGCCCACCACGGCGAACGGCAGCACGGCGCCGACGGCCACCGCGAGCCAGCGCAGCATCGTCACGAACGCTCCCCAGCCGCCCGCGACCGCGTCGGTGAACCCCGGGTCGTCGTCCTTGTGCCCCGCCGGTTTCACCGGGGTCTCGGTCAGTGACAGCGTGATCGTCGCGAGGCTCGTGCGGTCCTTGAGGGACGCCTGCTGCGCCAGCAGGGCCTCCAGATCGGACTCGCGGGTGCTCAACTCCCCTTCCAGGGCGACCACATCGCTCAGCTTCGTCGCCTTGTCCATCAGCTCGCGCACCCGCGTCACGCTCGCCCGCTGCGACTTGACGCGGCTCTCCACGTCGACGACCTGGTCGGTGACGTCCTGCGCCTTCACGTTCCGCTCGATGAGCCGGCCCGAGCCCGCGAGGTCCGCGAGGACCTCCTCGTAGCGTTCCTGCGGCACGCGCAGGACGACACGGGAACGCTCATGTCCGCTGCCGTCGCGGTCGGTCGACTCGTTGCCGACGATGCCGCCCGCGTCCTCGGCCGCCGTGCGGGCCTTGTCGAGCGCCTGCGGGACGTCCTTGACCTGCACGGTGAGCGTCGCCGTGCGGATGATGTGGACGCCCGCCACTTCGGGCGGCTCACGCCGCGACGACTTCGCGTCCGACTGCCCTCCGCCCGCCCCCTGCGCGGAGCCGCGGTCCGCGGCGGCGGCCTCGCCGCCATCGGCCTTCGAGGAGGCCCCGATGTCCGAGGCATCGGCGCTGCACCCCGTCAGCGCCAGCGCCGCCACGAGCAGGACGGCTCCGGCCGCCCGCGTCCCGCGGCGCCCCTGCCGCTTTCCTGTGGTGCCTGATATCCGCATCGACGTACCCCCGGAGGTTGAGTGGGACGGGTCGGCCAAGGACAGCCCCCGGCCGCTTCCTTTGACGGTCCGGCCGCCCCTTTCGGTGGTTGCCGGGCGGTCCCGATGCGGTCACGGTCGGGACTCGCCGGTCTGAGACAGTGGGGGCATGCGCGAAGCGGACACAGGTACGGGAACGGGACAGGCCCCGAGGGCGGTCGTCATCGGCGGTGGCATCGCGGGGCTCGCCGCGGCTCACCGACTGCTCGCGGCGGGCGCGCAGGTCACCGTCCTGGAGGCGTCGGGCCGGCTCGGCGGCAAGCTGCGCGCCGGTGAGATCGCGGGCGTACGGGTCGACCTCGGCGCCGAGTCGATGCTCGCCCGGCGCCCCGAGGCCGTGGACCTGGCCCGCGAGGTGGGGCTCGCGGACCGGCTCCAGCCGCCGGGTACGGCCACGGCCTCGCTCTGGACCAGGGGCGCGCTGCGCCCGATGCCCAAGGGCCATGTGATGGGCGTCCCCGGCACCGCCGCCGCACTCTCCGGAGTGCTGTCCGACGAGGGCCTGGCCCGCATCGAGCAGGACCGCGACCTGCCCGCCACCGAGTTCGGCGACGACGTCGCCGTCGGCGAGTACGTCGCCGAGCGCCTCGGCCGCGAGGTCGTCGACCGGCTCGTGGAGCCGCTGCTCGGCGGCGTCTACGCGGGCGACGCGTACCGCATCTCGATGCGCAGCGCCGTGCCCCAGCTCTTCGAGGAGGCCCGCAGCCACCGCTCCCTGACCGGGGCCGTCCGCGCGATCCAAGAGCGCGCGGCGCGGAACCAGCAGACCGGACCCGTCTTCATGGGCATCGAGGGCGGCATCGGACAGCTCCCGCTCGCCGTCGCCGAGTCGGTGCGCGCGCGGGGTGGCGAGATCCTCCTCGACAGCCCAGTCCACGAGCTGCGCCGCACCCCCGACGGCTGGGAGGTCCGGGTCGACGACCGCGTCATCGAGGCCGACGCCGTCGTCCTCGCCGTGCCCGCGCAGCAGGCCGCCCGGCTCCTCGACACCGAGTCGCCGGCCGCCGCCGCGGAGCTGCGCACCGTCGAGTACGCCTCGATGGCCCTGATCACCCTCGCGTTCCGGCGCGACGAGGCGGACCTGCCCGAGGGCTCCGGATTCCTCGTGCCGCCGGTCGACGGCCACACGATCAAGGCGTCCACGTTCGCCTCGAACAAGTGGGGCTGGATCGCGGCCGAGGACCCCGGCCTGGTCGTCGTGCGCACGTCCGTGGGCCGCTACCAGGACGAGAAGGACCTCGCGCGCGACGACGCCGGGCTTGTCGAGGTGTCGCGCCACGATCTGCGGGAGGCCACCGGCCTGAGCGCCACCCCCGTCGCCACGCGCGTCACGCGCTGGCACGAGGGCCTGCCCCAGTACCCCGTCGGCCACCACGCGCGCGTGGCCCGCATCCGCGGGCATGTGGCCAGGATTCCCGGGCTGGCCGTGTGCGGGGCGGCTTACGACGGCGTAGGCATCCCGGCCTGCATCGCGAGCGCCTACGCGGCCGTCGACCAGCTGGACGGCGACCTGACCGGCGTGGAGGAGCTCACCCAGCACCCGGTGCAGAGTCTGCACGGAGGCGCGGGAGAATAGCCACATGAGTGACGACGCCCCCGCCAAGATCCCGAACGCAGGCAAGAAGGCCAAGGACCTCAATGAGGTCATCCGCTACACCCTGTGGTCCGTCTTCAAGCTCCGAGACGTGCTCCCCGAGGACCGGACCGGCTACGCCGACGAGGTCCAGGAGCTCTTCGACCAGCTCGCCGCGAAGGACGTGACGATCCGCGGCACGTACGACGTGTCGGGCCTGCGCGCCGACGCCGACGTCATGGTCTGGTGGCACGCGGAGACCGCGGACCAGCTCCAGGAGGCGTACAACCTCTTCCGCCGCACGAAGCTGGGGCGCGCCCTCGAGCCGGTCTGGTCGAACATGGCGCTGCACCGCCCCGCCGAGTTCAACCGCTCGCACATCCCGGCCTTCCTCGCCGACGAGACGCCCCGCAACTACGTGAGCGTCTACCCGTTCGTGCGCTCCTACGACTGGTACCTGCTGCCCGACGAGGACCGCCGCCGCATGCTCGCGGACCACGGCAAGATGGCCCGCGGCTACCCGGACGTCCGCGCCAACACGGTCGCCTCGTTCTCGCTGGGCGACTACGAGTGGCTTCTGGCCTTCGAGGCGGACGAGCTGTACCGCATCGTCGACCTGATGCGTCACCTGCGCGCCTCCGAAGCCCGTATGCACGTCCGCGAGGAGGTCCCGTTCTACACGGGCCGCCGCAAGAGCGTCGCCGAACTGGTCGAGGGTCTCGCGTAGTTCGCACCCGGTCCGTACGCGAAGGGGCCGACCGGTTCGACGACCGGTCGGCCCCTTCGCGTTCCGTGCCCGCCGTCAGTCCACGGCGAGCGGCGCCGGTTCGGGGTGCGGGGCGCAGGACGCGGCGCGGGTCACCGGGATGCGCCCCTCCATCAGATACGCGTCGAGGTGGCTGTTCACGCACTTGTTCGAGCCGGCGGCGATGCCGTGGGTGCCCGCGCCGCGCTCCGTGACCAGGACCGACCCCGGAAGCCTGCGCCACAGCTCACGGGCGCCCTCGTACGGGGTGGCCGCGTCCCGCTCGGCGGCCAGGATCAGGGTCGGAGGCAGCGCGCCGGGCGCGGTCCGTACGTCGACGGGGCGCTGGCGCGGGGCGGGCCAGTACGCGCAGGGCAGGTTCATCCAGGCGTTGTCCCACGTCTCGAACGGGGCGTGGCGCGCGAGCTCGGTGTTGTCGCGGTCCCAGACGCGGAAGTCGGTGGGCCACGCCGCGTCGTTGCACTCGACGGCCGTGTAGACGGCGGAGCTGTTCTCGTTCTCGGCGGCCGCAGCGGTCTGCGGCGCGGCCTGCTCGGCGAGCGGCTTCGGGTTGCCCTTCAGATACGCGGACAGCGCGGACGCCCGCATCGCCCAGTAGTCGTCGTAGTACCCGGCCTTGAGGTAAGCGGCCTGGAGCTGGCCGGGGCCGACGGTGCCGCCCACCGGCTTGCTCGAGAGCCGTGCCCTGACCTTCTCGTAGCTCTGCTGCACATCGGCGGCGGTCGCGCCCAGGTGGTACGTCTTGTCGTGCTTGGCCACCCACCGCCGGAAGTCCGCCCAGCGCCGCTCGAAGGCCACCGACTGCACGAGGTTGTTGGTGTACCAGATCTGCTTCGGGTCGGGGTTCACGGCCGAGTCGAAGACCATGCGGCGCACATGCGAGGGGAAGAGCGTCGCGTACACGGCCCCGAAGTACGTGCCGTACGACGACCCCATGAAGTTCAGCTTCCGCTCGCCGAGCCCGGCGCGCAGCACGTCCAGGTCGCGGGCGTTGTTGAGCGTCGTGTAGTGCCGCAGCGCGCCCCCGGCGTTCTTCGCGCACCCCCGCGCGTACGTCTTGGCCTGCGCGATCCGCTCCAGCTTGTACGAGGCGGAGGGGTGCGTCGGCGCCTGCGTGGGGGCCTTCGCGAACCGCTTCGGGTCCGCGCAGGACAGCGGGGCCGAGCGGCCGACGCCGCGCGGCGCGTAGCCGACGAGGTCGTACGCGGAGGCGATGCGCTTCCACTCCGGCATCAGCCCGACCAGCGGGAAGTACATGCCGGACGCGCCCGGGCCGCCCGGGTTGAAGACGAAGGCGCCCTGCCTGCGGACCGGCTTGCCGCCCTTCCGCGCCGTCGTGCCGGTGGCCTTCACGCGGCTGACGGTGAGCTTGATGTGCCTGCCGTCGGGGTGGGCGTAGTCGAGGGGGACGGAGACGGTGCCGCACTTGACGTGGTCCGGGAGGCTCTCGGCGGCGGGGCAGGTACCGAAGGTGATGCCGGTGGCCGCGGCGCGGGCGGCGGCGACGGCGGTGCCGCGCAGTTCGGCGGTGCCGGAAGGGCCCTGGGTGTCGGCGCGGCCCGGGGCGGCGACGAGGGCGGTCAGGACCAGGGATCCGGCGGCCGCGTAGACGGAGGGGGCTGCTCTCATCGCTCTTCCGGGTCCCTTTCGTCCGGCCCTGGTACGGCCGTTTCGCACGGCCTCTCGGGGCTGTCACCCGCCTGCCGGGAGCAGACGTGAACAAAGGGGATACTTCGTGCGGCAGTTGACGAAGTAAAGCACCGGCCTGCCGGTGTCGGCTCAATGACCCCGTTGAGCCGTCCCGAAGGCCGAGCGCAGCGCGGGGTCGGACACCGCACGGACGCCGTGCACGGCGACCGCGGTCAGCAGGGCGGCCTCCCCGACCCCTTCGCGTACGCCCCTCGGCAGGGCGCCGATCAGGCGCTGCCCGGTGGGTGAGGCCCAGCGCGTGTAGGGGTGGACCTCGAAGCGGGCGATCGCCAGACAGGACAGCGTGAGGATCAGGGGCAGCGCGAACCACGCGGCGATCAGCACGCCGTCGCCCGGCTCACCGCCCGGCATCGTCAGCGACACGGCGGCCAGGACCACGACGGCGAGCGCGGCGGCCCGCACCTGGCGGACCGCGGCCGCGACCCCGCCGCGCGCGCCGTCAGGAACGGCGAGGCCCGCCGCGACGAGCCGGTCGGCCAGCGCCCGTACCGCGTCCGCGGCCGCCGTCGCCCGGCGCACCGCCCCTATCCGCGACTGCCCGTCCGGCCCGATGGCGCCGATCACCGAGCGCTCGATGTCGTCGCCGCCGACCGGGTCGACCACGGTGGCCCAGCCGGTGTGCGCGAGCAGCAGTCGCCGGCTGCGCGCCATCGAGACGAGGGTCAGATCGGCGACCCGGAAGGGGCCGCCCGACAGGAACGCGGCCTCGTACAGCGTCAGTTCGTGCGCGCCGCCGCCGGCCGGCTCGCTGTGCGCGGCGTGCACCGCGGCGAGGCAGAGGCGCGCGCAGGACAGAAAGGCCGCGGCGCAGGCCATGAGCAGGAACAGGAGCCAGAACATGGCGTTTTTCT
Organism: Streptomyces sp. NPDC107517; assembly: GCF_055582645.1. Lineage (NCBI taxonomy): Bacteria > Bacillati > Actinomycetota > Actinomycetes > Kitasatosporales > Streptomycetaceae > Streptomyces > Streptomyces sp. NPDC107517. Next base: position 236,907 of record NZ_JBVJPM010000001.1, read on the forward strand.
ATGTCACGCGTTCGGGTGGCGCCACGGCTTGTTCACCATATGGACAGAGCGTTGTCGGTATGTGACGTTCCGTTTGGCGTGCCCGGTTGAGTCGGGTCGTGTCAGGGCTTGGGCCGGGAGGCGGCCGGGGGCAGCGGGAAGGACGGGGACGGGGACAGCGGCGCAGGGGGCTCGGGGGAGGTCACCGGGCCCGGCGGGGCGGGGGAGCGGGTCTGCGGTGGCGTACTCGTACCGGCGGCGTCCCGCGCGAGCGCGTCGAAGTCGACCAGGCCCGTGGACTCCAGGATCTTGATGTGGTCGAGGACGGTCTTGTTCGCGTCGTCCGCCAGGTCCCGTACGAGCGAGTTGCGAGTCGTCGCACGGACCTGGGCGACCAGCGAGAAGACCTTCCCGTGGGCCCGGCGCAGGATGTTGGCGAACTTCCGCTCGTAGTCGTCGCCGTGCGCCGCGCTCAGCTCGGAGAGCCAGTGCCGCTGCCGGCTGTCGGGCTGGTTGGGGAGTTCGAGGCCGAGCCGCGCGGCGACCTCGCGCACGCGCGCGTCCAGGAAGGTGTGCCCCTCGACGAGGTGCTCGCCCGCCGTCCGCACCGCCGTGCTCGTCCCTCTCGCCTCGGCCTGCTGGCCCGCGGGCAGCTCCCACAGGCCGGCGAGCCGCACCTTCGTGACGAACTCGCGGTCCAGCGCCGACAGCGGGCCGAATCTGGTCGACACGGTCCCCTCGTCGAGCAGGTCCACGCCTGTGCCGGAGCGGTCGGCGTACGACCAGACCGGGAACACGAGAGCGGCGAGTGTGGTGACGAGCCCGGCGACGATGAGTCCGGTGCCGTTGACGAATCGGGTGCGCATGGTGCCTCCTGGTGCGGCACCGCACGCTAGTGGGCCGCACGGGCGAGGGACCGGGTAACCCCGCGAATACGCCAACTGCGGTACGGGAGCGCGGTGGCGACGCTCAGGCGGACCGGAGAGCCGGACGCCCCCGGTGCAGGGCGGACCGCGCCGCGCGTACCAGGCGGGCCCCCGGGTGCGGGGCCGGCGGGGTGGGCCCCGACCGCTCCCGCCACCACCGCTCCAGCTGCCGTCGCACCCCCGCGTCCCCGGGCCCGCCGGAGTCGAGCAGGTGCTCGGCGAAGCCGAGGGCGTCACGGCGGTAGCCGCCCGTCATGGGCCGGCACCGCGCGTACGACAGGAACGCCGGGCGGTACGCGGCCGCGCCGAGGATCTCCGGCAGTTCGGGGGCCACCTTGGCCACGACGTCCGCCCGCTTGGCGCACAGCGCCCGGCTCTGGACCTTGAGCCGCACCCGGTCGAACCCCTCCGGAGTGGGCGTCCCCGCGACGAGGGCGGACAGGAGCGCGGCCTGCGCGAGCGCGAGCCGCTGACGGGCGGGGCCGGTGTCCTGAGCGGCCTTGCCCGAAGGGAAGCGCACGGTGCGCCCATCGGCGGGCGCGGTCGCCAACGTCCCCCTGATCTCGGCGAGTTCACGCTCCAGCTCCTGCGGAGCCGGGAAGTTCTCGTCGCGCTCCAGGAGGACTCCGGGCGGCGCGACCCTGGACGCCAGGTCGGCGAGGATGTCGAGGACGGGGCGCGGCACGGGGTGCGCGTGGCTGTCGTGCCACACGCCGTCGCGCTCGAAGCCGCCCGCCACATGCACGTACGCGATGGCCTCGACCGGCAGCTCGCTGAGCGCCTTCGCGGGGTCCTCGCCTCGGTTGACGTGGTTCGTGTGCAGGTTCGCCACGTCGATCAGGAGGTGGACGCCGGTGCGCTCCACCAGTTCGTACAGGAACTGCCCCTCCGTCATCTCCTCGCCGGGCCAGGAGAACAGGGCCGCGATGTTCTCCACGGCCAGGGGCACGGGCAGTGCGTCCTGGGCGATGCGGATGTTCTCGCAGAGCACGTCGAGGGCGTCCCTCGTGCGCGGGACCGGCAGCAGGTGGCCGGCCTCCAGCGGCTGCGACGCGGTGAGCGCGCCGCCCGCCCGTACGAACGCGATGTGCTCGGTGACGAGCGGGGAACCGAGGGCCTCGGCGCGGGCCGCGAGGTCGGCGAGCCGGCCCTCGTCGGGCCGTTCCGCGCCGCCGAGGCCGAGCGAGACGCCGTGCGGCACGACGGTGACGCCGCGCTCGCGCAGCCGCAGCAGGGAGTCCGCGATGTGCCCGGGGCACACGTTCTCCGCGACGGCCTCGACCCAGTCGATGCCGGGCATCGCCTCCACGGCCTCCGCTATCTCCGGACGCCAGCCGATGCCCGTACCCAGACGCTCGATCCGCTGCATGGTTCCCCTCCTCCACCCCGGCCGTTCGCCGTGCGATGCCGGTGTCATGACCCCGGCGGACGCCGCCGAACCCAGGAGAGGGGACGTTCAGAGCTTCATTTGAGGTTCCGCGCGACGCCCCGAGGAGCAGCCGGCCGCGGGGTCGGCCGCGCCGGACGAACTCCATCTCCGCGCGGGCGATATGGGGGCCACGGGTCAGTCCGGCGACGGCGTCGAGCGCCTATGGAGCTCTGTGGTGTGCGTCACCGAGGGCCATGGCCGGGCTACGGCAGCCGTTGCGCGATACGGAGAACAGGCGGATGACCGGCGGTTCGGCGAGAAGGCGGCGTCGGCACGGTGTCGCCCGAAAGCGACTCCAGGGCCCGTGGGTGGCTACGCCCGCTGCCCGCCCGGGAGGGGACAGAAGCGACTGCCCCCTTCGGTGACCACCGTCATTCCGGGGGCGATCTCCGTGAAGCCCGCGTCGTTCACCACCGGCAGTCCGGCCCGCGTCAGCGGTCCCCACCGGTCGCGGTCGGCCACCCGGACCGACAGCGGGAAGCCCGCCTCGCGCCACTCCTTGCGCTCGGTGTCCGACAGCTCCCACCAGGCCAGCTGGGCGCCGTGCCCGGCCTGGGCCATGGTCTTGCCCGCGGTCATGTCGAGCTCGGGGTTCAGCCACAGGACGGGCGCCCGGGGGTCCGGCGCGGCCGGCGGCTCCGGGTCGTCGAGTTCCGTGCCGGAGACCTGCAGCCGGGCCAGATCCTTGGGCCAGCCGTCGAGCGGGACCGGGGGAAACACCCGGACCTCGGCCGACCTCCCCGTCACCGTGATCCCTTCGAGCGCCTCCGCCCTGCGCCACTCCGCGCCGCGGGCCCGCCGCACCACCTTGCGGATCCGGGCGTCCTGCCAGTCGCGCATGACCTGCGCCCACTCGCCGTCGCCGGTCGCCCGCGGGTCGGAGAGGATCACGAGGACCGCGCGGGCCGCCGTCTCCAGCGCGTCGGTGCGGGCCGGGGGAGCGGCTGCCCTCTCGATCCGCGCCACGAGGGGCAGCACGAACTGCGGCGCCTCGTCACGCGAGGTCCGCTCGGACCGGAAGGGGCTGTCCTGCGGCACCTCGGCAGAGGCGTCGGCGGCGTCGTTCGGGTGGGTCTGCTGGTCGTCACTGCTCACCGGACCAGTCTGCCAGGCGGGTGATCGGTTCCCCGCGGCCCTTCGCGGCAGCTGTGATCACCCCGAGCAGGAGGTGCGCTGTGCCTCCTGCCATGCGCACACGGGGCAGAGCGTCACACCCTTGTGGGACTCCGGGTACTCGGTGGGCTTGCGGCACAGCACGCACTCGGCGAGCGGTTCCGTGATCGCGCCGGCCGTTGCGGATACGTCCGGGCCCGTACGCGGACCGGGATCGTCGCGGTAGTCAGCCATGACCGTCAGCGTAGTCCTGACCCCGGGACGGACGGGCGGCCCCGGAGCGATGCCGCGCATCGCCTCCACGGCCTCCGTGATCTGCTCCACCCCGGCCGTGTGCCGCACGACGCCCGCGCGCGGGGCCGGGCGGTCGCGACGCGGCCTCACCCCGGCGGAATCGGCCACAGCACCTTTCGTACGTCTCCGTAAGACCGCAAGGGCAGCGGGGCTTGTGAGACGGGGCGGGGTCACGCTGCCGCCGGAATTGTGAGGTACGTCAGGACATGAGTTCCCTTCTGCTGCACCATGCGCTGTGTGTAATTCGTGAACTATCCGTTCCGACACGTGCGCATCGTGTGTGGGTCGCACACGGCTCCCTTCATCGAACCGCCTTTCGGACTGGCGTAAACATGCCTTGCTCCCACAACTCCCCACTACCCAAGGTGGGTTGAGCACTTGAGCATCAGGAGTCACAAGCGTGCGTGCTTGACCCGGGCGGCCGTCCGTCCGGGGCATTGACGGGGGAACTGATACGGGTTGTGCGGACCGGCGCGAAATGGCGTGTCCGGAGACCGCCGCACGCCCGCCGTGCCGATACCTCCCCCTCTGCCGCCTCTTGGTGCCTTTCATCCGGTGCCCGAGAAGGGATAGGAGGGGGAATGCCGACGAATGCCGTGAGCGCCGCGAGGCCGACTTACCCGGGCGTCTACGTCGAAGAGCTTCCCAGCAGCACCCGCGCCATCTCCGCCGTGACCACTTCGGTGACCGCGTTCGTGGGGCACACCCGGCGCGGCCCGCTCAACGAGGCGGTCCGTGTCACCGGATTCGCCGAGTTCGAGCGGCGATTCGGAGGGCTGAGCGCGCAGAGCCCGCTCGCCTACGCGGTGCACCAGTTCTTCGGCAACGGCGGCTCCGTCGCCGTGATCGTCAGGGTCGCCAAGGCGGGCAGCGGCAAGGCCGCCTGCGTCGTCCTGGAGTCCACCGAGGGCCGCAGCGAGAGCCATGTGCTCGAGGTCCACGCCAAGGAACCCGGCGTCTGGGGCAACGGTCTGCGGGTCGCCGTCGACTACGACACCCCGGACTGCGACGAGACCTTCAACCTGCGGGTCTACGACGCCAAGGGCGACGCCCGCGAGAGCTTCACCGGCCTGTCGACGGACGCCGGCAGCGGAACCTACGCGCCCACCGTGATCAACGCCGGGTCGCGCCTCATCCGCGTCGACGCCGTGGGCGAGGGCCGCCCCGACCCGTCCGGCACCGTCTCCAAGCAGTTCGGCCACGAACTGCCCGACCTGGCCGTCGACGTGACGGTGAAGATCGGTGACGTGGAGCGTGAGTTCACGCTCTACGACGCCGACTGCGACGGCGAAGCCCCGTCCTCCGTGGCCGGGCTGGCACTGCTTCTGGAGCGCAAGCTGCGGGCTCTGCCCGACGCGCCGGGCCGGCACGCCTTCGCGGGTGTCGAGGTCACGGCGTTCGGCCGGCGCATCCAGGTCGTCGCGGGCTCCACCGACCCCGAGGACGTCGTCCGCTTCCTGGGCGAGTGCGCCAACGACCTCGGCCTGGAGGCCTCGGTCAACCCGCCCGTGTTCCCGCTGGAGGGCGGCGAGGACGGCGAGGCCCCCGGCCCGCGCGACCTCATCGGCTCCGAGGCCGACAAGACCGGCATCCAGGCGCTGCGCGGGGTGGCCGACGTCAACCTGCTGTCGCTGCCGGAGCTCGCGTCGTACGAGAAGACCGAGGATGCGCTCACCGTCGTGTCCGCCGCTCAGCGGCTGTGCGAGGAGCGGCGGATCTTCCTGCTGGTCGACGCGCCCAGCACCTGGGTGAGCGTGGACTCCGCGCGGGCGGGCCTGTCCGCCTTCGACGCCGTGCGCGGCAACCACGCGGGCCTGTACTTCCCGCACCTGCAGCTCACCGACCCGCTCACCGGGCGGCTGCGCTCCTTCCCGCCGTCCGGCGCGGTCGCCGGCGTCATCGCGCGCACCGACTCCGAGCGCGGTGTCTGGAAGGCGCCGGCCGGCACGGAGGCGCAGCTCGTCGGAGTGCGCTCGCTGACCGTCGATCTGACGGACCGCGAGACGGGGCTGCTCAATCCGCTCGGTGTGAACTGCCTGCGCACCTTCCCGATGGCCGGTCCGCTGGTGTGGGGCGCGCGCACGCTGGAGGGCTCCGACGCCCTCGACAGCGCGTGGAAGTACGTGCCCGTGCGGCGGCTGGCGCTGCATGTGGAGGAGAGCCTCCAGCGCGGTTTGCAGTGGGTCGTGTTCGAGCCCAACGACGAGAGCCTGTGGCAGCAGATCCGGCTGTCCGCCTCCTCGTATCTGCACACGCTCTTCCGCCAGGGCGCCTTCAAGGGCAGCACTCCGCGGGAGGCGTACTTCGTCAAGTGCGACAGCGAGACCACGACGGACGAGGACGTGGCGAACGGGATCGTCAACGTGCTCGTCGGGATCGCGCCGGTCCGTCCGGCCGAGTTCGTGGTCGTCAAGATCCAGCAGACGTCCGGGCAGTTCGCTCTCTAGCGGCCCGGGATCCAGGGAGAGCTGAAGGAAATCGATGGCTGAGTTCACGGTCAACGCCCATCGCTTCGACCCGTACAAGAACTTCAAGTTCCTGGTCCTGTGGGACGGACGTACGGTCGCCGGCATCAGCAAGATCAGTCCGCTGAAGCGGACCACGGAGGTCGTCAAGCACCGCCACGGCGGTGACCCCTCCTCCCCGCGCAAGTCGCCGGGGCGCTCGGAGTTCGAGGGCGTCACCCTCGAACGCGGGGTGACCCACGACCCGGAGTTCGACCGCTGGGCCAACAAGGTCTGGCAGGTCGGCGCGGGCCTCGGCTCGGAGGTGTCCCTCGCCGACTTCCGCAAGGACCTCGTCATCCAGGTCCTCAACGAGGCCGGCCAGGTCGCCGTCTCGCACAAGCTGTACCGGACCTGGCCCAGCGAGTACCAGGTCCTCGGTGAACTGGACGCCAACGCCAACGCGGTGGCCATCCAGTCGCTGAAGCTCGAGTGCGAGGGCTGGGAGCGGGACTACGAGGTGCCCGAGCCGGAGGAGCCCTCGTACCTCAACCCGGCCTGAGTGCTCCGCTGGAAGTGCCGCGACGGGCCGCCGTTCGTCAGCGGCTCCGTCGTGGCCGGTCGCGGAAATCGGGGGGGGACATGGTGATCACCGGGGCGGCTGAACTGCTGGCTGCCTGGGAGGCGGGCCTCGGCGAGGCCCCGGTCGGGCGTGCGCTGCTGCTGCACCGCACGGCACGACCGGACGTCGGGGCGGAACGGCTGCCGGCACTGCCGGTGGGCGAGCGCGAGGCGGACCTGTTCGCGTTGCGCCGGGCGCTGTTCGGCGAGCGGATGCAGGTTCGCCTGGCGTGTGTGGCGTGCGGACAGGACATGGAGTTCGACCTGGACGCCGGGGAGCTCTCCGGGTCGCTGGGCGGGCGCGGCGAGTCGGCCGTACGGGTCCAAGAGGACGGCTGGGACGTCGAGTTCAGGCTGCCCGGTGTCGCCGACCTGACGGCGGCGGCCCGGGCGGCGGATCCGCGTGCGGCACTGTTCGCGCAATGCCTGGTCTCGGCGGTGCACGACGGGACGGCGGTGACGGCCGGGGAGCTGCCCGCGCCGGTACAGCGCCGGATCGTCGAGGCCGTCGAGGCGGCCGACCCCGGGGCCGACCTGGCGCTCAACGTGGCCTGCCCCGAGTGCGGGCAGGCCACCCGGGCCGAGCTCGACATCGCCTCCTACCTGTGGACCGAACTGGACTCCTGGGCACGGGACGTGCTGCTCGACGTCCATCTGCTCGCCACCGCCTACGGCTGGAGCGAGCCGGAGATCCTGGCGCTCAGCCCGACGCGGCGCCGCTACTACCTGGAGCTGTGTGCGGATGTCTGACTCCGAGACCCCTGAGGGCTCGCCGGACTTCCTCGACCGGCTGCTCGCGCGGCACACCGCCCCGCGGCCGGCCGTGGCGCGGGTACGGCCCCGGCTGCCCGGCCCGTTCGAGCGGGTCGAGGCGGTACGGGCCGCCGCACCGGCACCGGACGAGGACGCGCTGCTGTGGCCCGCGGCCACGCCGTCGGCAGGTCCTCCGCCGGATGCGCCGTCGCCGACGGCCGCGGCGGCACGGACGCACACGGAACGGGAGCGGACCGTCGTCCGCAGCGAACGGGTGGCGGAACAGCAGGTGCCGCGTCCGGCGCCGGTGGTCAGGGCCGAGGCGCCGCTGCTGCGGCCCGCCGCGCCTGTCGCGCCGCCGCGGACCGTGCCCGAGACCGGGCGGCGTGCGGCGGGCCGGGAGCGCGCGGAGCCGGGAGCCGCACAGCCCGTGGTGTCCGTGCCCGTCCCCCCGGGCAGGGACGCCGCTCCCCACGCCGTATCGGCGGCGCTGCCCCCCAGCGCCGCCGATACGGCGGCAACGCGCGACGCCGTACGGCAGGCCGCGGCCCGGCGACCGGCACGGGCCGTCGAGCAGGTGGTGCAGGTGCAGATCGGGCGGCTCGAAGTGACGGCGGGCGAGGCGCCCGGCGGCGGACGGCCGCGGACGCCCGCCGCGGGGAGGACCGGGGCGACCTTGAGCCTCACGGAATACCTGGCGCGGGGGCGCGAGTGAACCGCGAACACGGACCAGTACGACGACCGGCAGGCCGAGAGGAACCGAGGAACTGACGCCATGAGCAACGCACTTGCCCTCGCCCATGTCACCCAGGCCCTCGCCCTGCTGATCGAGTCCAACCTGGGGCCCGAGATCGACATGGCCGTCAAGGTCGAGCCGCGCAAGCCGCCGGCCGACCCGCCGGCCGAGCCCACCATCTCCGTGTTCCTCTACCAGGTCACGCCCGACACCTCGCAGCGCAACAACGACCTGCCGACGCGTGCGGCCGACGGCACACTGGTCAAGCAGCCCGTCGCGGCACTCGACCTGCACTACCTGATCACCGCGTACGGCGACGAGACGGAACTGGTCGGTCAGCGGCTGATCGGTTCCGTGGTGCGCGCGCTGCACGAGATACCGGTCCTGCCGAAGGACATCATCGAACTCGCCGGTGAGCGGCCGTACTTGGCGGGCAGCAACCTCGCCGAGTCGGCACAGCGCGTGCGGTTCACTCCGACGGTGATGGACGTCGACGAGACGTCGAAGCTGTGGGGGATGCTCTACCAGACGCCCTACACCCTGTCGGTGGTCTACCAGGCGGCCCTCGTCCTCATCGACGGCCGGGAGACCCCGGTGGCGGGCAAGCCGGTGGAGCGGCCGGAGGTACGGGTGCTGCCGTTCGGGGCGCCGGGCGCGCCGGTCCCTCCGGGGGCGCAGCCGACCCCTGACGTGTCATCAAATACACCTGCTCCAGAAGATGTTGCGCAGAAGAGGGCCGCCGTCGAACCTCCGGCCCCGAGCGCCAAGAAGACGGCCAGAACCCCGGCGAAGGCCGTCGCGAAATCCCCCGCCAAGGCCCCGGCACGCACGCGCAAGACAGCGCCCCGGGCCGCCAAACCCACGCAGGAGTGACACGGCATGGAGACGACGGGGGCAGGTGAGGACATGGGGACGTACGAACAGAGCGCGGCGGACACCGACCCGGGCAGTGCGACGCTGACCGCGGAGATCCGGCGTGTCCTGGCCCGCGTCGACGCGCATGCGGCGCGTGTCACGCAGGAGAGCGGCGGTGCCCCTGGGGCCGAACTCGCCACCGCGCCCGGCGGCCCCGGCAGCGCCCCGCTCGACGCCCTCGTCTCCTGCTTCGGCATCACGCCCTTCGAGCGCGACCTCGTACTCCTCGCCGCCGCGCACGAGTTGGAGCCCACGGCCGCCGCCCGATGTGCCGCCGCCTGCGGTGACCCCGAGCGGGCGTACCCCACCTTCTCGCTCGCGCTGGCCGCGCTGGCCGAGCCGCACTGGAGTGCCCTGACGCCCGTGGCGCCGCTCAGGCGCTGGCGGATCGTCGAGCTGGACGACGCGTCGCGGCTGACGACCTCCCGGCTGCGCCTCGACGAGCGCATCCTGCACTTCCTGCTGGGCTCGCCCTATCTGGACGCACGGCTGCACGGCCAGTTGCGCCGCACGCCGGCGCCCCGGGAGCTGACGCCGTCGTACGACCTGGCCGCGAGCCGGCTCGCCGAGGGCTGGGCGACGGCGGCGGACTCCGAGGCGCCCCTCGTCGAGGTGACCGGCGGGGACCTGCGCAGCCGGGCCGACCTCGCCGCCGCGGCGGCAGCACGCTCGGGACTCGGGCTCTACTCGATGAGCGCCGAGGACGTGCCGTCCGACCCGGTCGAGCGCGACCGGCTCGCCCGGCTGTGGCAGCGTGAGGCGGTTCTGCTGCCCTCGGCGCTGCTCGTCGAGGTGGGCGAACTGGACCGCGACCAACGGGCGGCGACCGAATCGTTCCTGGCCGGGTCCGCCGTACCGGTGGTGGTGTCGAGCGAGGATCCGCTGCGCACGGAGCGGTCGTACGGGGCCCGGGTGGCCGTGCCGCGGCTGGACGACGAGGAACAACTCGAACTGTGGACGGGCGCGTTCGAGGGAGTGGACCTGAACGAGGGCGAACTCCGTTCCCTGGTCGCCCAGTTCCAGCTTCCGCCGCATGTCGTGCGGTCCGCGGCCACCGCCGTACACCGCCGGCTGCCGCACGAGGACGAGCTGGACGCCGCAGAACTCGCCTGGCGGGCCGGACTCGACGAGGCGCGGATCGGCATGGACGAGCTGGGGCGGCGGATCGCGCCGCAGGCCGGCTGGGACGACCTGGTGCTGCACGAGCGGCAGACGAGCGTGCTGCGCGAGATCGTCGCGCATGTGCGGCAGCGGGCAACCGTCCACCAGGAGTGGGGGTTTGCGGCGACCCTGCGCCGCGGCCTCGGCGTGACCGCGATGTTCGCGGGCGGCTCCGGCACCGGCAAGACGCTGGCCGCCGAGGTCATGGCGAAGGAACTCGGCCTCGACCTGTTCGTCATCGACCTCTCGCAGGTGGTCAGCAAGTACATCGGCGAGACCGAGAAGAACCTCCGCCGGGTCTTCGACGCCGCCGAGCGCGGCGGCGCGCTGCTCCTGTTCGACGAGGCCGACGCGCTGTTCGGCAAGCGCAGCGAGGTCAAGGACAGCCACGATCGGTACGCCAACCTCGAGGTGAGCTATCTGCTGATGCGGATGGAGGCCTACCGGGGCCTGGCCGTCCTCACCACCAACATGAAGAACGCCCTCGACACGGCCTTCCTGCGGCGCATCCGCTTCGTCGTCGACTTCCCCTTCCCGGCCGAGCACGAGCGCGCCGAGATCTGGCGGCGCGTGCTGCCGCCGCAGGCCCCGGTGAAGGACATCGACGCGTCGCTGCTCGCCCAGCTCACCGTCGCCGGCGGATCGATCCGCAACATCGCCCTGTCCGGGGCCTTCTTGGCCGCCGAGGAGGGCGATCGGCTGCAGATGCGGCACATGCTCGCCGCCGCCCGCACCGAGTACCTGAAGCTGGAGCGCTCGCTGACGCCCACGGAGGTGCGCGGATGGGTGTGAGTCGATCGCGGGGCCTCTCACGAGACCTCTCGCGGGACAGGGAACCCTCGGCGATCCGCGTGGAGATCGGGGAGCTGGTGCTCGACGGCTTCCGGGTCGACCCGGAGCGCGTGTCGGCCGCGTTCGAGAGTGAGCTGACCCGGCTGGTCCGGCTGCACGGCGTGCCCCTGGCGGCGGACGGCCCCCGCACCATCGACGCGCTGTCCGGGCTGCCGCCCCTGCCCGCCGGGCTGTCCGCGCGGCGGCTCGGGCAGGAGCTGGCGCGTGCCGTGCACGAGGGACTGAGCGGACACGGGGAGGCGGACCGGTGAGCGCCCAGACCCAGGACTCCCGCGCGGAGCAGGCCGCCGAACAGCGGCGCCGCAAGCGCAAGGAGAAGGCCGCCACGTCCCGCACGCCCGAACCGAAGAACATCGTCAGCGGTGCCGGACAGCCCCTCGACCCCGGCCTCAGACGGGAGTTGGAGGAGCAGCTCGGCCACGACCTCGGGCGGGTACGGCTGCACACCGGCCGGGACGCCGGGCAGCTGACCGAGCTGCTGGGCGCGGACGCCGTCGCCGTCGGCCAGGACGTCTTCTTCCGCGAGGGCGCCTTCCGGCCCGGCACCGACGAGGGCCGCCGGCTGCTCACCCACGAACTGCAGCACACGGTCCAGAACCCGCACGGCCTCGGAGCGCTGCGGGCCGGCCGCGAGCTCGGCGCCGTGAGCCTGCCGCAGCAGGCCATCGAGCGGGAGGCGGAAGCGGCTGCTCAGGCGACCGTTCGGGAGGAGTCCGCCCCGCAGGTCGAGGAGGGCCAGGCCACCCCCGGCTGGCTGCGCTATGCCACCGTCGACGCCGACCGGATGCGCGCCGAGGCCGTCGACCCGGCGACCCTCGTGGACCGGCTCGCGGGCAACGTGCTGCGCAGCCTGCGCGGCGACCCGACCGACGCCTCCGGCCGGGTACGGCTCCAACTCGCCCGGATGTCGGAGGAGTTGGAGGATGCGGTCGTCGACCGGCTGGAGAACCGGCTGCTGACGCCCGAGTACGACCGGCTCCTGGAGATCGCCGACCAGGCTCGCCCCGGCCCGGTCGAACTCCAGCCCGCCGAGACGCCGTTGCCCGAGGTCGACCTCTTCGAAGAGCTCGGCGCAGAGCGCACCCAGTGGCAGAAGAAGCAGCAGTCCGACCACCGGTCCGCCGACCGGCGTGCCTCCGACACCCGCGAGGAACAGCAGGACGCCAAGGCCCGCGACCAGAAGAGCAGCAGCGACCGCAGCCGGGCCACCGCGGACGCCGCCACCGAGGAGCAGGACTCCGCTCGGCGCGCCGAGCAGGAGGACGAGCGCAACGCCTCCCGGCAGCAGGCCAAGGAGGAGGAGCAGCAGGGCGAGGAGCAGGCGGCCGGCGACCGCGAGCGCACCGACCAGGAAGCCGACGAACGCACCCAGGGCCGGCTGCAGGGCACCGAACAGGCCAAGGAGGAGCGCAAGGAGCAGCGCGAGCGCGAGGAGGCGGACCCGCAGCAGGCGAGCGCGCCGGGCGCCGACAAGCGCAAGCAGCGCGACGACCAGACGCAGCCGGGCGCCGGTTCCAAGCGCGAGGAGCCGGACCCGAAGCAGAGGGCCCAGCCCGGCCCCGTACGCCCGGAGAAGGTGGACGAGCGCGGCGAGCAGCCGGACTCCGCCCTCTCCGAGCACGGCCTGAACGAGAAGGACGAGGACGGCGGCGCGGAGGCCGAACCGCGCGAGGAGGAGCGGCCGCTCGGCCTCGAAGCGGGCGCCGACCAGGAGGTCGCGGGCGGCGAGGACGAGGGCGGCCGGGCAGCGGGCGAGCAGGACGAACCTGCGCTCAAGCCCGAGGACTACCTGCCGGACGCCGACCTCGACCTGTCCGCCGTACCGACCGCGGACAAGCTGGAGCCGGGTGCCGCCGAACCGTCGCTGCCTTCCTTCCCCACCCCTCCGCCGACGAAGGCCGAGAAGACCGAGCAGGAGCGGGAGAAGCGGGACGGGGAGCAGGACGAGGACGGCGCCGGGACCGAGCAGAAGGCCCCCGGGCAGGACGAGGGGCCCGTCGAGGGCGAGGCCCCGCAGCCCGAGAACGGGCCCGCCGCACAGGCCCAGGACCGTGGCACCAAGGACCTCCAGGAGACCGACAAGCCGCTCGACCAGGAGGTCGGCCAGGACCCGGCGACCCAGGACAAGGAACAGCCCGAGACCGAGGCCGAGAAGCCCGATCCGGAGCAGCAGCAGGAGAAGGAGCAGAACAAGGAGCCGGATTCCGCCGACGGTGACGGGGCGGACGACGACGAGAAGCCGGACGCCGAGGACGCGGAGGCGGAGAAGAGCGAGCAGCGGGATCGTACGGTTGCTCAGTCCCGTACGGGCGCCGCTGCCGCGGGGGCGATACCGTCGGTGGCGAGCCCAGTGGCCGCGGCCGTGACCAAGCCCGCCGGTGCGCAGACCCCCAAGACCCCCGTCGAGGACCGCGATCCCTCGCCCGCCGCCCGGCGCGGTGCCGAACCGCCCCGGTCCGAGCGCGAGGCGCCGCAGGCCAAGAGCCAGGTGCCCAAGGAGAGCGGTCCCGGCGCCGCGCCGCGCGGACCCGTGGGTGCCGCCGAGAAGACCGGGCCGACGACCGCTGCCGGACCCGGTGCCGCGCCGTCCGTCGCGCAGGCTGCGGTGAGCCCGGCCGCCGAGCAGACCGACGGGCCCGGCCAGACCGCCACGACGGACGCGCCCCGGCCCGAGGCCTCGCTGGAGAAGGACGGCGGTGGCTGCGCGCCGCCCGCGCCCGCGCCCGAGAAGGAAGAGGGGCAGGGGAGTTGCGGAGGGGGCGGCGGCGAGGCCGCGCCCGAGGAGAAGCAGCAGGACCCGCCGGACGTCTCGGGGCAGGACCCCAAGGCCGCCGTACAGACCGTGAGCAAGCTGGCGCCCGACCAGGCGGCCGCCGCGATGCCCGGGGTCGACAGGGCCGCGGACAAGAAGATCGGTGAGGAGCAGCAGCGGCTCGACGCGGCCCCGCCGTCGCGGGAGCGGCCTTCGGGGGCGCCGCAGACGCGTTCGGCGCCGCCCGAGGCCGCGCCCGAGGCCGCTCAGGTCACCGGCAAGGTGGAGCGGATCGGCCCGGAGGACCAGGCCGACAAGCAGAAGGCCAAGGGCGGCGACAAGGCCCAGGGCAAGGAGGCCACCGCCGACGTGGCGCCGCCGCCGGCCCCCGCCGTGCCCGACAAGGGACTCAGCGAGGCCGAGGCGAAGAACGTCGAGGCGGCGGCCGACGCGGTCCCGACGACCGACCCGGAGCTGGAGAACAAGACGGTGGGCCCGGCGCCCAAGATCCGTCTCGAAGGCGCCAGCGACCCCACCCGCACCGACGACCAGGCCAAGGCGCTCAAGGACAAGCAGTCCGACCTGCAGACGACGGGCCGCGACGACGCGGCCAAGCCGCTCGGCGAGGACCAGATCTTCCCGAACGCTCCCCGGGAAGAGCTCCGGGGCAAGGCCTCCGGCGGCGCGGGCGGCGGCAAGGCGGGCGCGCTGGAGGCCACTCCCGCGCCGAAGGCCGGCGTCGGCGCGGTCGCCAAGCAGGAGAAGGGCACCGAGATCACCGGTGGCGCCGGCAAGGCGCAGGGCGACCTCGATGCCAAGGACAAGGAACACCAGCAGAGCGAGCAGCGGGCCAAGCAGGACAAGCAGACCGAGATCGACAGCGAGGTCGAGCGGAACACGACGCAGCAGACGGCCGAAAGGGGCCGGGTCGCGCGCGAGACGCAGAAGCAGCGCGAGGACTGGCGCGGCGAGCAGGACAAGAAGGTCGAGGACGCGGACAAGAAGTCCGACGACGAACACGGCAAGAAGAACAAGGAGATCGTCAAGGCGCGCGACGACAAGGACAAGGAGGTCAGCGAGCGCAAGGACAAGGACAACTCCTCGATCGACACCGAGCGCGAGAACGCCGAGAAGGAGGCCAAGAAGAAGAAGGAGGAGAAGAAGCCCTCCGGAGGCCTGTTCGGCTGGATCGCCGACAAGGTCGCCGACTTCTTCAAGGGCCTGCTCGCGGCGGTCACCGCGGTCTTCGACGCCGCCCGCAAGGCCGTCAACGGGATCATCGACACGTTCAAGACGTGGGCCAACCAGGCCATCGACTTCGTACGTGATCTGGCGGTCAACGCGATCAACGCGCTCGCCGACGCGCTGATCGCGATCGGGGACGTACTCCTCGCGGCCTTCCCGGAGCTACGGGACCGCTTCCGCAAGGCGATCGAGGGCCTGCGGGACGCGGCGATCGCGAAGGTCAACCAGCTGGCGGACAGCCTGAAGAAGGCGGTCAACACGCTGCTGGACGCGTTGGCGGCCGGCCTGAACAAGCTCCTCGACGTCCTTGAGGCGGGCGTCAAGGCGGTCATC
Source organism: Streptomyces sp. NPDC107517 (assembly GCF_055582645.1). Classification (NCBI taxonomy): domain Bacteria; kingdom Bacillati; phylum Actinomycetota; class Actinomycetes; order Kitasatosporales; family Streptomycetaceae; genus Streptomyces; species Streptomyces sp. NPDC107517. The sequence goes on from NZ_JBVJPM010000001.1 coordinate 252,460, forward strand.
AAGGCCTACCAGGCCGTCATCGTGGGCGCGATCAAGTTCGCGCAGGCGGCGATCGAGGCGCTGGGCAAGTTCGCGGCGCTGGTCGCCGACATCGCGCCCGACCCGGGCGGCTGGATCTCCAAGGCGGGCAGCTCGGCCAAGACCGGGATCACCGACCACCTCTGGGGTGCCATCAAGGTGGCGGTCAAGGGATGGTTCGACACGAAGGTCGAGGGCATCCTCGGCCTCGGCAAGGCGGTCATCGACGTCCTGGTGAAGGGCTGCGTGTCGATCAAGCAGATCGGCAAGATGGCCTGGGACGCGATCATCGCCTCCCTCCCGATGATGATCGCGACGCTGGTCATCGAGAAGGTCGTCTCGATGATCGTCCCGGCGGCGGGCGCGATCCTCACGATCATCCAGGGCCTGATGGCGGCGTGGTCGACGGTCAGCTCGATCCTGTCGGCGTTCGGCAAGTTCTGGGCCTACCTGAAGGCGGTGAAGGCGGGCCCGGCGGCGTGCCTGTTCGCGGAAGCGGTCGCCGCGGGCGTGGTCGCCCTCCTGGACTTCATCACCAACTTCCTCCTCCAGAAGCTGGCTTCGGCGACGAAGGGCGTCGGCAAGCGCCTCAAGGGCATGGCCCAGAAGATCATGGACGGCCTGAAGAAGGTCGGGGGCGGGGCGAAGAAAGCGGCCGGGGCTGCGGTCAATTCGGCGCGGGGGGCGATGCGGAAGGCCAGGCAGGCGCTGTCCAGGGATGGCGCCGAGCCGAGGCCGAAGGGTAAGCCGTCACCGGAGCCGAAGTCGCCGGTGAAGGAGAAGGAAACGGCCACGCCGAAGTCGTCGGCGAAGAAGCCGGACGCGGCCGAGAGTAAGCCGAAGGACACAGCGCCGAAGGACACCAAGCCAAAGGACACGAAGCCGGAATCCGCGAAACCCAGCCAGGACAGGACTCCCGACAGCAAGTCCAGGACGCCGTCTCCAAAGAAGAAGAAGGAGATCGAGGGCCCCAAGCCGACCAAGTCCAAGAAGCCCAAATCGCCTGTCGGCAAGGCCCTGTCGAAGGCCAAGGGCACGGTCAAGTCAGCCCTCAAGAAGGTCGGCAACGCGGCCAGGACCCTCGGCCGCAAGTTGAAGAAGTCGAAGCTCGGTAAGGCCCTCAAGAACGGTGCGACGAAGCTGCGGAACTTCTTCAAGCGGAAGAAGGAGCGGCTGCGGGACCACAAGAGGCAGCAGCAGGAGCAGAAGAGGAGGAAACAGGACCAGCGGAAGAAGGACGAGAAGTCCAAGGAATCCAAAGAGGCGCGGCTACAGAAGATCGTCGCGCGTATGCGCCCCCAGCTGCGCCGGCTCCTCGGCAAGGGTGTACGGCACACGCTCCTCAACGCCACCCTCGCCGGCCTCCGCGTCTGGAACCGGCTGACCAGCCTCGCCATCCGGGGTGGTGAGCACTTCGACATCGAGGCCGTCCTCAACCCCGGCCAGGCCGTCGTGGCCGGCGTCAAGCTCGACCGGGACGAGCTGCTCCAGCACATCCGGCAGGTCGCGAGTTCCGTGCAGAACGCGAAGGCGAACTCCCCTGGGGCCAACCGGCTCTTCGACGAGGACGGGAAGCAGGCCGACCTCGGCGAGTTCGGCCAGTCTCCCGTCCTGGCCGCGGGCATGCGCGCCGCCGGTCCCATGCAGGCCGGTGGCTACCGGAGGGTGAACACCTCCGACGGTGGGGCAGCCGGTATCCAGCAGGGCAACCAGGGACCGGACTCCCCGAGGAACCAGATCGCCAAGCAGATCGGCGCGGCGGAGAAGGACAAGCTCAACAAGGACTACATCGACATGTTCGCGCGGCTGTCCGAGGATCAGCAGCGAAAACTCGCGCAGGCCATGCTCGGGGACGTGTCGGGCAGGGGAGGTGGCGGGACGGGAGTTCCGCAGACCCAGCGTCTCTTCCTCCACACTCTGGGCGCCGTGGAGGAGAACAGGTCACAGAGCGACCTCGTGTACCGGGCTCTCGCCTACAGCCTCGGCAGCCGCGATCCGCAGGAGATCACCAGGAACCAGCGGCGGCGCGGAATGGCGAGTCTGCAGCGGATCATGATGAAGCTCCCCATGGCGCCCAAGGGCGCGCAGAGCCGCGGCCGCCAACTCAATTTCCGTTACGCCTTCGAGGAAGCGATGTCGCAGGGCATGAGCGGCCAGGCGGTCGCCCGGCGCTTGGCGGGCATGGGCAGGGACGAGGGACTGACGCCCACCGAGCTGCAGAAGCTCACGGGCATGGACTACGAGAAGCACCTCACTTCCCAGGGAGTAACCGACCAGATGCGGAAGGAGGCACGGGACAGGTCCAACGACAAGGACCTCCCGGATCACGAGCGGGAAGCCGCGCGCAATCAGATACGTGGGTGGAACAACGCGTACGCCCAGGACGCGTGGACCCAAGCGGCGCACCAGGGATCGGTCAACACTACGCAGGACGCCACGGTCATGGCGCGAAAAGAAGTGAGATTCCTGCAGGGCTGGGCTGCCTCGCTGGAGCTTGACTTCTCCAACGAGGGTGACCCCAAGAAAGCTCTCTTCGATAGGATCGAAAACGAGATCAAGAGAATTTACAACGTGTGACGTCAACGTGTGACATTTCAGAGAGAACAGCCCTGAAGGGAAATCCGCCAGATGCCCGTCCCTCGATATCGGAGTCGGAACGTAGTCCTGCGTGACGAGGTGCAGCCGGCCACCGTTCGTGCCGTCGCGGAGCAGAACGGATGGAACTTCTACGCGCAGATCGAGAGCGATCCGGAAAGAGGAGTCTTCTACGAGGTCAGGTGGGACGTGCCGGGAGGCGGAACCGCCCATTACATCATCGACGAGGTCCTCGACTGTATCTATCTCGTCGCCCGTCACGACGACCGTGCGACGGCCGAGCGGCTCGGCGAGGAAATCGCGATCCAGCTGCCGTCGTGGACCGTTGAGGAATTGCTGCACAATTTCGATGTGAACATCTATCCCGCAGCCTGGGAAAAGGCGTTGCTGCGCCTCGGGGCGGGTGCGCCGATCGAGGAGAACGAGGAAGTCGCCCTACGGGTCCGGGAGTCGGTCCAGCACAAGAGTGGACAGGTGCGCCTGGCCGCCGTGTGGGCGATGGTCTACACGGAATGGCCGGTGTTCCGCGAACTCCTTTCGAGCATGGCCGAGACGGACAGCGATCCCGAAGTCGCTCGTGCCGCCGCCCGCGCCACGGAGCTGTTCGACCGGGCCGAGGAGACAGACCAGTGACTCGCTACGCCGACATACCCAAACCCATCCGCTCCGGCATCGTGGTCGTCGACCCCGACCGCGGCACCCCCCAACGCATCATCGTGCTCCAGTTCAACCCGGACACCTTGGAGCGCAGCATCGCGCCCCAGTCCGCCGGGGACAGTGGTGACGGCGGCAGCGGCGGCACGGGGAACGGGGACAGAAATGAGGCGCTCCGCCTCAAGGGCCCCGCCGAAGAGACCTGGAAATTTACCGCCGAGATCGATTCCACCGATCAGTTGGAGATCGCCGCGCCCGACGGGATCCACCCCCAACTCGCCACCCTCGAAATGCTCGTGCAGCCGACCACTGCCCAGCTGCGCGCAGCGAGTCGGCTCGCGCAGAACGGGACCATCGAGATCAGTCCGATCGAGATGCCGTTGACGCTGTTCACATGGGGAAGCAAGCGGGTCATGCCCGTGCGGCTCACCGAGCTTTCCGTCAATGAGTCTGCCTTTGACGTGAATCTCAATCCGATTCGGGCCTCGCTGAGCATCGGGATGAAGATCCTCACCGTCAGTGATCTGCCGGCCGGGCACCGCGGTGCCGATCTGTACATGGCCCACCTCGCGCAGAAGGAGCGGCTCGCCGCCGCCGCGCGTGGCGGGAGTCTTGGGGCCCTCGGGCTGCCGGGTGCCGACGTGATGAGTGGAAGGGGTTGACGGCCACCGTCATGGCTGACATCGAGTCTTACGAGAGTGCCCTCAGCGCGATACCCGGGGCCCATCCCTATCCGCGCAGCAGTCGGTACCACGACGTCGAGATCGGTATCCACCGGCTGCCCGACGGGAGTGAAGTGCGGTACGCCAAGCGCCGGTTGCTTCCCCCGCTCGACGTCCAGGAGACCCAGGCCCACGTCGTCGGTGCCGGCGAGCGCCCCGACTTGCTCGCCCAGCGCTTCTTCGGCGACCCCGGTCAGTGGTGGCGGATCGCCGACGCCAATCCCGTACTCGATCCGAGGGAGTTGACGGACGAGGCGGGGCGGGTCGTCGAGATCCCCGAGCCGGGGGGACGTCGGCGTGTCTGAACAGCCTGTCGGGCAGGGCCCCGTCCACATCACGCTCCTCATGGGGCCGAAGCTTGCCCGCCCGGTGCCCGCCGAGGTGACCGAAGCCCTGCTGTCCGCCCAGATCACCGCCACCGCCGGTGAACGCAGCGGGTTCCAGCTCGCCTTCGACCTCACCAAGAGCGGGATCATCAACAAGCAGCTGCTGCCCGAAGGGTTCTTCGATCCCAAGACGCGGCTCATCGTCACCGTCAGCGTCCGGGGGACGACCGATGTTCTCTTCGACGGGCTCATCGTCCGTCAGGAAGTCGGTGCCAGCAATCAGCCGGGGCACTCCACCCTCACCGTCACCGGCGAGGACCTGACGCTGCTGATGGACCTGGAGGAGCGCACCGCCCGGTACCCCAATCTCCCGCCCTCCGAGCGCGTCCTCGACATCTTGCGCCGTTACTCCGACTACGGCATCCGGCCCGACGTCTACGCCGAGAAGATCACGCAGCCCCCGCACCAGGATCTCCGCGTCCACTACCAGACCGGTACCGACCTCCAGTACGTCACCGACCTCGCCCGTGCCAACGGCTACACCTTCTACCTGGAGCCCGGCCCCAACCCCGGTCAGTCCGCCGCCCGTTGGGGCCCCGAGGTCCGGCTCGGCATCCGTCAGCACGCCCTCAACGTCAATATGGACGTCAACAGCACCGTGGACCAGCTGACGTTCGCCTACGACGGGACGGCGCGGGAAGAGCCGCAGGCGCGGTGGCAGGATCCGGGGACCCGGCAGTCGACCCTTCTTCCGCAGCCGCCGATCAGCCCCCTGCGGCCGCCCCTCGGGCGCCGGCCCACTCCGGCCCTCAAGCGCAAGACCCTCTCCGGTACCGCCAAGCAGCAGCGCGAGCAGGCCGAGGCCGAACTCCTCGCCCGTGCCGCCGTGTCCGCCGACGTCGTCTCCGGGTCCGGGTCGCTCGACGTCAACCGGCACGGCTACATCCTGCAGCCCCGCCAACTGGTCGGCGTACGCGGCTCGGGGCGGGCGTACGACGGTGACTACTACGTCAAGTCCGTCACGCACAATCTGCGGCCGGGTTCCTTCCATCAGAACTTCACCCTCTCCAGGGAGGGGCTCGAGGCGCGCAGCGACTACGTCCGACCGTAATAACAACCCTTTGATCAGGAGCAGTTCAGCATGGCGGCAGACGGCAATCGCTACCTCGGCAAGTTCCGCGGCCGGGTCGTCGACAACAACGACCCGCTGCGCATCGGCCGCATCACCGTCGAGGTGCCCGACGTCCTCGGTGACGAGGCATCCACCTGGGCGCTTCCGTGCCTGCCGTTCACCGGGCCCGAGGCCGGGCAGTTCGTCGTGCCGCCGCCGGGCGCCGGTGTGTGGGTGGAGTTCGAGCAGGGGGATCCCAGTTTCCCTGTGTGGACCGGGTGTTGGTACGGGGCTGCGGAAGAGCTGCCGCCCGACGCGCGGCGCGAGCTGGCGGCGAACTCGCCCAGCAAGCCGGTCGTCGTACAGACACCCGCCGCGCACAAGATCGTCATGAGCGACACCGCCGGTGCCGAGCAGGGGATTCTGCTCCAGGCCCAGGGCGGGGCGTACATCCGCATCACCAAGGAGGCCGTGGTCATCGCGACCGGCGCAGGCGCCGAGATCGTGCTCCGCGGCAAGGAAGTAACCATCAACGAGGGCCAGTTGACCGTGCTCTCGAAGCGATAGAAGACGGGGGAAGCACCAAGTGTCCGGGAGTCTGCTCGACGCCGGCGCCGTGATCGGCTGCCCGCACGGCGGCCGGGTCACCGCCGCCACCACACCCTCCGGCGGCGTACGCATCGGGGGAGTGGCCGTCGCGACGGCCACCCACGCGTACGTCGTCACCGGCTGTTCGCACACCGAAGACGGTGTGCACAAGCCCTGCGTCTCCGTCCGCTGGACCGCCGACGGCGCCGGCGTCACGGTCGACGGTGCCCCTGTGCTGCTCGACACCTCCGCGGGCCAGTGCTTCACCGCGGCGTTCGTGCCGCAGGGGCCGCCCGTCGTCCAGGCCGCTCAGCGAAAGGTGATCGTCCGATGAGCCAGACGAGCCGGGGAGCCCGCCCGCGCAGCGACATCGCGTTCCCCTTGCGCGCCGACCGCCGGGGACGCACCGCGCACGCCGACCACGGCGAGCACGTCCACGACCTCATCGAGCAACTGCTGTTCACCAGCCCCGGCGAGCGGGTGATGCGCCCCGACTTCGGCTGCGGGCTCCTCGACCTGGTCTTCGCCCCGAACAGCCCCGAACTCGTCAGCACGCTCGAACTGTCCGTGCAGGCCTCGCTCCAGCGCTGGCTCGGCGACCTCATCGACGTGGTGGCCCTCGATGTGGAGAGCGCCGACGACGCCGTACGGGTCTACCTGTCGTACGTCCTGCGCGCCACCGGAACCCGTACGGACGACGTCTTCGAAGGGAGGGCGGCGTGACCACCGGTACCACCACCTCCCGCCGCGTCAAGGTAAGAGCCGCTCAGCTCAATGGTGTCGACTCCGTCGAGGTGGGCGACGACGGGTTGCTGCTCACCGTCACCTTCCTCGGCAAGGCACCGCACGGACTCGGACCGGAGAACGTCCGGATCGACGGCGGCCGCCGGATCACCGGCATCACCGCCGTCGATGTGAGTGTCGAGCGCGAGGAGGACCCGGAGCTCGACGACCGGCTCTACGTCACCCTCGACCGGGCCGGAGACACCTCCGAGTACGTGTTCTCGCTCGTCGAGACCGACCCGTACGGGCGGCCAGGCACCGAGCCCTTCCGCGGTTTCGACCAGCGCTACCACCGCGCGTCCTTCTCCTTCCGGCCAGACTGCCCGACTCCCTTCGACTGCAAGGGCGACGGCGAGGAGGTGCCGGACTTCCCGGCCGCTCCCGTCGTCGACTACACGGCCCGCGACTACGACACCATCCGCAAGCTCCTCCTGGACCGGCTCGCGCTCACCACCCCCGACTGGGTCGAGCGCAACCCCGCCGACCTGGGCGTCACGCTCGTCGAACTGCTCGCGTACACGGGTGACCAGATCAGCTACCAGCAGGACGCGGTCGCCACCGAGGCCTACCTGGACACCGCGCGCCGCCGCGTCTCCGTACGCCGGCACGTCCGGCTCATCGACTACGCGATGCACGACGGCTGCACGGCGCGCGCCTACGTCACCGTCCGGACCGGCGGCGACACCACGCTCGCCCCGGGCACCTTCCGCTTCGCCTCCGTCGACGTCCGCACCCTCGACCCGCACGACCGGCCCGAGCCCGGCACGGTCATCGACGAGAACGACCTCGGTGACCTGGACGAGCGTGGCTCGGTGGAGGTCTTCGAACCGGTCGTCACAGCCGACCCGTTGGAGCTGAAGGTCGCGCACAACGCGATCCGCCTGTGGACCTGGGGCGGCGAGGTCTGCACGCTGCCGAAGGGCGCGACCTCCGCCACCCTGCGCGACGAATGGGACGACCCGGAGACCTGTCGGGATCGTCAACTCGACCTGAATCCGGGTGATTTGCTGATCCTGGAGGAGGTGAAGGGCCCGCGCACCGGCACCCCCGGAGACCAGGACCCGAGCCACCGTCAGGCCGTACGGCTCACCTCCGTCACCCCGGGCGTCGACCGCATCGAGGACCAGCCGGTCCTGGAGGTCACCTGGGCCGCCGAGGACGCGCTGCGCCTCCCGTTCTGCCTCACCACGCGCGGTGGCCGCGACTGCCTGCCCGTCGAGGATGTGACCCTGGCGCGCGGCAACGTCGTCCTCGTCGACCACGGCCGCACCCTCACCGGACTGCCCCGGACGGCCACCGTGCCGCCCGAGCCGGCCGTCGTCGCCCCCTGCGACCCTCCCGCCTTCGGCTGCCACGACCGCAAGGAAGGCAACGCGCCCGCCCGGCTCGTCAACTCCCTGACGGACAAGGCGGAGAGCGGCGATGCCCTCGCGCCCGACGACGTCCGCGAGCTGTTCGAGGTCGTGGGCGAGGCGGCGACCGTACGCGCCGGACTCGGCCTGGAGCGCGCCGGGCAGCGGCACGAACGCGTGGTGCCCGGCACGGCGTACGCCCAGGCCGCCGCCCTGCGCACCCTGCTCGCGCAGTCCGTCTACCCGGGCATCGCGCCCCGCTTCCGCCCGGTGCTCGGCCGTTCCCCGGTCGTCCAGGCGGTGCCCTTCCCGGACGCACAGGCCGTCGCCGCCGGGCAGGCCGAGCGGATCGCCGCCATTCCGGGACGGGTGCGGCAGCGGCTCGTCGAGCTGTGGCGCAGCGCCCGCGACCGTGACGGGCTCGCCGCCGCGGAGATCGACGAACTCACCCTGATCTACGGCCTGAAGGTCATCGAGCGGTACGAACTGCGGGCGCATCCCGTCCGTGCCCTGCGTGAACTCCTGCACAGGAACGACGAGTTGCTCGACACAAAACTCCGGCGCGTGGAGATCCTCGCCTCCCGCGCCCGCGCGGGCACGGTTCTCGACGGGCACATCGCCTGGGAGATCGCCCACAGCTGGGGTCCGGATCACGCGGCCGGGCTGCACCCCGACGAACCCGTACTGCGCGGATCCGCGACCGCCGCGCTAGGCCAGGACCCGCGCAAGGCCCTGCCCGCCGTACAGGTCGAGGACGGCGACCTGACCTGGGAGCCCCGCCGCGACCTGTTGCACAGTGGCCCCCGCGACCGGCACTTCGTCGGCGAACTGGAGGACGACGGCCGCCTCGCCCTGCGCTTCGGCGACGGGCGGCACGGGGCGAAGCCCACGCCGGGCAGCCGGCTCGCCCTGCGCCACCGGCTCGGCGGCGGCATCGCGGGCAACGTCGGCGCGGAGGCCATCAACCACCTGGTCGTCCAGAGCGACTGCGATCATCCGCCGGCCGCCGCGGTCCGCAACCCGCTGCCCGCCACCGGCGGCATCGAGCCCGAACCCGTCGAGCAGGCACGCCAGCTGGCCCCGCTCGACCTGCGTCGCACCCGCCTGCGTGCCGTCACGGCGGAGGACTACGCCGCGCTCGCGGCGGAACTGCCCGGGGTGCAGCGCGCCGCCGCGGAGATCCGCTGGTCCGGCAGCGTCCAGGAGGCCCACGTCGCGATCGACGCGGTCGGCAGCGCGGAGCCGTCGGCCGAGCTGCTCGCCCGGGTCGAGCAGTCTCTGGAGGCCTACCGGCGCATCGGCCACGACCTCGTGGTCGGCCCCGCCCGCCCGGTGCCCCTCGACATCGCGCTGAGCGTGTGCGCCGCGCCAGGCCACCAGCACGGGCAGATCCTGGCCGAGCTGTACCGGGTGCTGGGCAGCGGCCGCCTCGCGGGCGGCCGGCTCGGGTTCTTCCACCCCGACGCGCTGACCTTCGGCGAACCCGTACGGCTCAGCCGTCTGATCGCCGTCGCCGCCGCCGTACCGGGCGTGCGGAGCGCCCAAGTCATCAGGCTGCGGCGGCTGTTCGAACAGGACCGAGGAGAGAGGGAGGACGGCGTGCTGCGGCTCGGCCCGCTGGAGATCGCCACCTGCGACAACGACCCGGACCGGCCGGAGAACGGCCTGCTGGAGATATCCCTGGGAGGTGCCCGATGAGCCGGGCCTGTTCCTGCGGGGGCGCGTGCGGCGGCCACGACGAGCGTCTCGTGCCCGCCCCGCTGCACAACCCGCCCGGCCGCACCGCCCTCGACTACCGCGTCGGCGAGTACGGCTCGTTCCTCGCCGCCCTGCTCGACCGGCTCGCCTCACCGGCGTACCCGGCGCTCCGCGGCCTGACCGTCCGTACCCCGGACGATCCGGCGGTCGGCCTCCTCGACGCCACCGCCGTCCTCGGCGACCTGCTCACCTTCCACTCGGAGCGGATCGCCGACGAGGCCTACATCCGTACGGCCGGCGAGCACCGCTCGCTGGTCCTGCTGGGGCGCCTTGTCGGTCACCGCCCCCGGCCCGGCGTCGCCGCCACCACCCACCTCGCGTACACCCTCGAACGCGACCCGCGTGCCGAGGCGCTGCCCGTGCTGATCCCGCGCGGCGCGCGCACCCACGGCGTGCCCGCCTCCGCCGACGAGGAGTCCGTGACGTTCGAGACCAGCCGGGACCTCACGGCCCGCTGGGACTGGAACGAGCTGAAGGTGCGCAGGCGCCGGCCGTCCCTGGTCACCCCGGAGGATCTGGAGCGCCGCTCCGGGCTCTTCGTCGAGGGCACCGCGAACTCCCTGCAGACCGGCGACCAGTTGCTCTTCGTCTTCGGTGAACAGGCCGCAGGCCAACGGAAGCTGCTGCCCGTCGCGGGCGTGCGCATCGACCGGGACGACGACATCACGGCGATCTCCCTGCAGAAGTCGGCACCGCCCACGCTGAAGGAGCTGGTCGAGGGGGTGCGGCGGTGGACCGCCGAGCCCGCGGCCCCCGGCGAGCCCGGCGACGAGCCGCCCACGCCCGAGGTGCCCAACCCCCGCCCCGTCAGCCGGCTGATCGAGGACTTCGAGGACCAGGTTCTGGCGTCGCTCCGTGCGGCCCTGGACGACGTGAAGACCCCCGAGAGCCTCGCGGCCGCCCTCGCCGAGCCCGTCGCCCGCCTCGGCGAGGCGCAGGTGCTGGCCGCTCCGTGGGAGGACGTGACCGCCTGGTTCGAGCAGCTGGAGGCGGTCCTCGCCGAACTTGCCGAGCGGGCCATGGAGTTGGCGCCCGCGCAGAGCCCCGGGACCCGGGTGGCCACCGGGGCGAAGGGCGCCGCCGACCCGCGCGATGCCGCCTTCCGTACCTTGGCCGCCGTCCTCCCCGCCCTCCGCACCCAGACCCCTGCCCCGCCCTCCGGCACCGGCCCCCAGCGCCCCGGCACGGACACGGCCCGCCTCCTCGCGGCCCTCAACCCCGGCCTCACCGCTCTCTACCCGGCCTGGCGCAGGGCGGGGGACGCGGCCCCCGGTGGCGCGCAACTCCTGCGCGACCTGATCGCGATGCGGGTCACCGCGTCCCCCTTCGGCGCCACGGCCCCGCTCAAGCCCGTCCAGGACGACAAGGGCCGGGTCATCCGCAGTGCGGACTGGCCGCTCACGGGGGCCGTGCTGACCAGCATGCGGGTCGTCCACGACACCGCGGGCAAGGCGCCGATCCGGGCGGAGTTCCAGTACGTCGAGGGCAACGGCTCCGACCAGCGGGCAGTGCCGCTGCCCGTCACCCGGCAGGTCACCTTCGCGCTGGGCCCCGGCCAGGTCGACCTGTCGACGCGCTCCGCCCAGGACCGCGACCTGAGCTGGCTCGTACGCCGCCCCGCCGACTCCCAGGAGCCCGGTGTCACCGTGCGCCTCCGCGACGGTCTGCCCGAATGCACCCTGTTCGTGTCCCGTCCGGACCAGGACCGCGTGATCCACATCGGCATCAACAACGGCACCGCACAGGAGATCTCCCTGCGCCCGGGCGCCACCCAGCAGTTCACCCACGCCGAGTACGAGGTGAGCCTGCGCTACACGGTGGGCGGCACCGAGCCCAACGTCGAGATCGTCATCGCCGGCAAGCCCGCGCCCGTCAACCGGCGCGTGCTGCAGCTCGACACCGTGCACACCGGCATCACCGTCGGCAGCTGGGTCGCGATCCGGCGCCCCGCCAAGGGGGCCGAGGACGGCACACCCGGCGACGCCGCGCTCGCGTTCGTCACCACCCAGGTCGTGGCCGCGCGTACGGCGGCGTACACCAACTACGGCATCACCGGCCGCGGTACCGAACTCACCCTCGCCGACCCCTGGATGGACGAGTTCGACGTCCTGCTCTCGCACATCCGCGACACGACCGTGTACGCGGCGGGCGAACCGCTGCGTCTGGCGGACGAGCCGCTCGGCGAGGAGGTCCACGGCAACGCGATCGAACTCGCGGAGCTGTACGACGGGTTGCGCGCCGGACGCACGCTCATCGTGACCGGCGAGCGCAGCGACATCCCCGGGACGGCCGGCGTCACGGCCGGGGAGGTCGTGACGATCGCCGCCGCGGACCAGACAGTGGATCCGCAGCTGCCCGGCGACCGCGTCCACACCCGCCTCACCCTGACCACCGACCTCGCCCACCGCTACCGCCGCGAGACGGTCCGCATCCTCGGGAACGTCGTCGAGGCCACGCACGGCGAGAGCCGGGAGGAGGCCATCGGCAGCGGCGACTCGGACCGCGTCAACCAGACGTTCGCCCTGTGGCAGTCCCCGCTGACCTGGCTCGCCGACGACAACCCCCTCGGCGCCACACCGGTGCTGGAGATCCGGGTCGACGGCGTCCTGTGGCACGAGGTCGACAGCCTCGCCGGACGCGGCCCGCACGAGCGGATCTACATCACCGGCACCGCCTCCGACGGCCGGACGACGGTCACCTTCGGCGACGGCGTGCACGGGGCCCGGCTGCCCAGCGGCCACGAGAACGTCCACGCCCGCTACCGCTTCGGCACCGGCAAGGCCGCCAACGTCCCGGCCGACCGGCTCACCCAGCCCCTCACCCGTCCGCTCGGTGTCACCGCCGTCACCAACCTGCGCCCGGCCACGGGCGGCGCCGACGCGGACGGCCCGGGCCTGACACGCCGGACGATCCCGCTGGCCGTCTCCGCCCTCGACCGTCTCGTCTCGGCGGCCGACTACGAGGACTTCGCCCGCTCCCGCGCCGGTATCGGCCGGGCCGCCGCGCGCGAACTCTTCGACGGGCGGCGGCGCGTACTGCACGTGACGGTAGCGGGCACCGACGACGTGCCCCTGGACGGAGACGGTGCGGGATCAGCCACCCTGCGCGCCCTGCGCGGGGCCCTCACCGAGTACGGAGACGCCGGCCTGTCCGTCCGCGTGGACGTGCGCGAACTGGTCCTGCTGCTCGTCGCCGCCAAGGTGAAGGTCGCTCCGGACCACGCCTGGGAATCCGTCGAACCACGGCTGCGGCAAGCGCTGCTGCGCCGACTCGGCTATGAGGGGCGGGAGTTGGGGCAGGCAGCCCGGCTCTCCGACCTCCTCGCCGCGGCCCACACGGTGCCCGGTGTCGACTACGTCGACGTCGACGTCTTCAACGGCGTCCCCGCGTCCGCCACCCCGGAGGAGCTCGCCGAGCTGCTCACCGACCCCGGCGCACCGCGGTCGAGTGTTCCCGCGCACGAGGCGACGTACGACGAGAGAGTCCACACCGTTCGCGACGCCGACGGCGAGACCCTGTCGGCGGTCTGCGCGCGCTACGGCATTCCGCTCGCCGAACTCCTGCGCCTCAATCCCGACATCACCGACACCCGGCGCCTGGCGAAGGGCCGGTCGGTGTTCGTCTTCCGCGGCATCCGCCCGGCGCAGCTCGCCCTGCTGTCCCCGCGAGCCGCGGACACCCTGATCCTGACGGAGGTCAAGTGATGTCCCCGGACGTCCAGTTCGACTCGACGGCCCGCACCACGAACCGGGAACCCGACGGCCTCGCCGCCCTGCTGCCCCGCTGGCATCTCCTGCGCGACGCCGAGGAGGGCGAGCCGCTGCGCGCGCTGCTCGCGGTCATCTCCGAGCAGCTCGACCGGGTCCGTGACGGCGTCGAGCAGGGCTACGAGGATCTGTTCGTGGAGACGGCGGCCCCCTGGGTACTGCCGTACCTCGGCGATCTGGTCGGCTACCGCACCCTGCCGGGCTACGAACGCGTCCTCACCACGGGCCTGCACGAGGGCGGGCGTGCCGCGCTGGCCGACGCCGTCGCGCCGCGCGCGGACGTGGCCGCCACCGTCGCCAACCGGCGCCGGAAGGGAACGCTGCACCTGCTGGAAGAGATCTCCGAGCAGGTCGCAGGCTGGCCCGCCCGGGCCGTCGAGCTGTCGCGGCTGGTCGCTCACCACCAGTCGGTCAAGCTGTTCCGGGAGACGGCCGCACAGAGGGGCCGTCTCCTCGACCTGCGGGACGGCTCCGCGCTCGCGCTCGCCGGCGGCCCCTTCGACAGCACTGCCCGCACCGTCGACATCCGGCGTGCCAACTCGTCCAAGAGGCAGGGCGGTTGGACTCCGGCGGGAGTCGGCCTCTTCGTCTGGCGGCTCAAGGCGTACCCGCTGACGTCCTCTCCGGCGTACTGCATCGACCGCGCCCGCAACCTCTACACGTTCTCGATCCTCGGCAGTGACAGCCCCCTGGTCACCAAGCCGGTCCCGGAACCGTCGCCGACCCACATCGCCACGGTCGACAACGTCCCCGCGTTCATCACCCGCCGCCTGCTCCACGACCGTCTCCTCGACTACTACGGTCCCGGCAAGAGCTTCGTCATCCGGCGCGACGGCGAGGACAGGCCCGTACCGCCCTCGGACATCGTGGTCGCCGACCTGTCCGACTGGCGCTACCGGCCGAAGCGCGGTCAGGTAGCCGTCGACCCGGAGCTCGGGCGGATCGCGTTCGGGGCGCGGTCGGCGCCCCGGCAGGGCGTGTGGGTGGACTACCACTACGCGTCCGGCGCCGACATGGGCGGCGGCGAGTACGAGCGGCCCGACCGCGTGGACCGGCCCGACGCCGCCTTCTACCGGGTCGGCCCGGGACAGCCGTACCGGCAGATCATGGACGCGTACCGGGCCTGGCAGCACGACCGCCGTGCGGACCGCACCGGGCCCGACGGCATCATCGAGATCACGCACAGCGGCGCGTACCAGGAGCAGCTGGACTTCGACCTCGACCCCGGCGACCGGCTGGAGCTCCGGGCGGCCGAGGGCACCCGGCCGGTGCTGCGCCTGCTCGACTGGTACAGCAACCGTCCCGACGCCCTCAACATCCGTGCCGTGGCGGACGACTGCGCCCCGCACGAGCGGCCGCGCATCGTCCTCGACGGGTTGCTGGTCGCCGGGCGCGGCATCAATGTCACCGGGCCGATGGGAGCCGTCGTCGTACGGCACGCGACCCTCGTCCCGGGCTGGTCACTGGAGCCCGAGTGCGAGCCGCACTCGCCCGACGAGCCCAGCATCGTCCTGGACCGCACCACCGCCTGCCTCCAGATCGAGCACAGCGTCCTCGGCACCGTCGAGGTCATCGGCGACGAGGTCGGCGAGGACCCCCTCGACATCCACCTCCGCGACAGCATCCTCGACGCCACCGGCCACGACCGTGAGGCCCTGTCCGCCCCTGACTGCCGCCTCGCTCACGCCGTGCTGCACGCGCACCGCGCGACCGTCATCGGAGAAGTCCACACGCACGCGGTGGAGATCGCCGAGAACTCGGTCTTCACGGGCAAGCTGCGCGTTGCCCGGCGGGGCATCGGCTGCCTGCGGTACTCGTACGTCCCCGCCGGCTCGCGCACACCACGACGCCACCGCTGCCGGCCCGATCTCACGCCCGGTGTACAGCCGTTGTTCGCCGCCGTGCGCTACGGGACGCCCTGGTACGGGCAGTTGGCCGACGGCTGCCCCGAGGAGATACGGCGCGGCGCGGACGACGCTGCCGAGATGGGCGCCTTCCACGACCTGTACCGGCCGCAGCGCGAGGACGGTCTGCGCGCGCGGCTCTCGGACTACACGCCCGCGGGCACGGACGCCGGAATCTACTTCGTGACCTGAGCAGTGCCGCCGTACGACCCACCCGCACTTTCTGAACCAGGGGGACCCCCTTCATGCACGCTGATCTCTCCCGTCTCACCTTCCACCCGGAGCGGCACTACTCCGCGGTCGTCGCCCAGCAGGGCCGCGTCCAGCTCGACGCCGACGCCAACGAGCAGACCGCGATCCAGCTCCACCGGGCCCGCACCCTCACCGCGGACCTGATCGGCCGCTACGGCGGGCCGCGCGACGCTGCGGGCTTCCGCATCGAGTACGTGGGCGGCAAGCACGACATCGACACCCTCCACATCCACGGCGGCCGTTACTACGTCGACGGCATCCTGGTCGACGCGGACCGCCCGGCCCCCGGCACGCCCGTGCCGGACGAGGACGCCGAGGGCGCGGAGGGCGCACAGGACTCGGCCACTCCGCCCTCGTACTGGACCTACTGGGACCAGCCCGACGCCTACCGCGACGCGGAGAAGCCCGGCGACCGGCTGCCCTCGCCCGCGCAGTCGCCGTTCGTGGTCTACCTGAACGTGTGGGAGCGGTCGGTGAACGCGGCCGAGAACCCGGCACTGCGCGAGGTCGCCCTCGGCGCGGCGATGCCGGACACCGCGGCCCGCGTCAAGGTGGTCTGGCAGGTGCTGCCGCTGTCTCTCGCGGCGCTGGCGATCGAGGACGCCGACCCGTCGAAGGAGGTCGTCCGCGCGGCCTTCGACAAGTGGGCACAGAGCCGGGCGGCGGCCACCGCCCGGCTGGCCGCCCGCAGCGAGCGGCCCGACCACGCCGACGAGGACCCGTGTCTGGTCAGGCCCGATGCCCGCTACCGCGGTCCGGAGAACCAGCTGTACCGGGTCGAGGTCCATGCCGGTGGCGAGGCGAAGGACGCCACCTTCAAGTGGTCGCGCGAGAACGGCTCGGTCGTCTTCCCGGTCGACGAACTGGACGGCACCTGGGTGCAGTTGGCGTCCCTCGGTCACGACGACAAGCTCGACCTGGACGTCGGCGACTTCGTCGAGTTCACGGACACCGCCGGCGCCTCCCGCCTGGAAGCCCTGCCCCTGCTGCGCGTCGAGGAGCTCGACCTGCCGGGCCGCCGCGTCCGCCTCTCCGCCGAGCCCGGGCCGGGCGTGGGCCGGCTGCCCCGTCTGCACCCGTTCCTGCGCCGCTGGGACCACCGCGAGGGCCCGAAGCGCAGGGGCCGCACCGCGGCCCTTAAGGGCGGCGCCGTCCCCGTCACGGAGGGGGAGTGGCTGCCTCTGGAGGACGGCGTCGAGGTGTACTTCGCCAAGGACGGCACCTACCGGACCGGCGACCACTGGCTCGTCCCCGCCCGCACCGCCACCGGCAGCGTCGAGTGGCCGACGGACCCGGCGCGCCGCCCGCTGCTCCAGGGGCCCGCCGGCATCGTCCGCCACTTCGCCCCGCTGGCCCTGGTCAAGGGCGAGGAGAGCGCCGTCGACCTGCGCCTGGCCTTCGGCCCGCTCGCGATCAGCATCCCGGCCGCGGACGAGGCGACCCTCGCGGCGGAGGAACAGGCACACCGTGAGGAGCTCGCGGCCGAAAGCCCCTCGCACAGCAGGTCGCAGACCACCGCAGAGGCGGAGTCCGCCGTGGAAGGAGACGAGTGATGGCCACACCTCTGAGCGCGTCCAAGCTGGTGGAGATCCTGCGTAAAGAGGGTCTGACGGTCCACGAGGTGCGCAACTGGCGTACGCACAACCGCAATACGAAGGGTCCCTGGGGCCCGGTGAACGGCGTGATGATCCACCACACCGTCACCTCGGGCACGGACGCCTCCGTGAACATCTGTTACAACGGCTACTCGGGTCTGCCGGGGCCGCTGTGCCACGGCGTCATCGACAAGAAGGGCGAGATCCACCTCGTCGGCAACGGCCGTGCCAATCACGCGGGGCTGGGCGACAGCGACGTCCTGCGCGCCGTGGTCAACGAGTCGACGCTGCCGCACGACAACGAGGCCGACACCGACGGCAACCGGCACTTCTACGGCTTCGAGTGCATCAACCTCGGTGACGGCAAAGACCCCTGGCCCGAGGCGCAGAAGGAGGCCATCGAGAAGGTGTCCGCCGCGATCTGCCGCCACTACGGCTGGAGCGAGCGGTCGGTCATCGGCCACAAGGAGTGGCAGCCGGGCAAGCAGGACCCGCGCGGCTTCACGATGGACAGCATGCGCAAGCGGATCGCCGACCGGCTCGCCGGAAAGTCCCAGGGTTCCGACCCCGGGCCCGGCCCGAATCCCACGCCGTCCAAGCCGTCGCACGCTCCGTTCCCGGGCAGCGGCTTCTTCCACAACGGCCAGAAGTCCGCGGTCATCACGGCCATGGGCCGCCGCCTGGTCGCCGAGGGCTGCGACCACTACGAGGAAGGGCCCAGCCCCGAGTGGACCGATGCCGACCGCAAGTCCTACAAGGCCTGGCAGCAGAAGCTCGGCTTCAAGGGCAAGGACGCGGACGGCATACCGGGCAAGACCAGCTGGGACAAGCTGAAAGTCCCGGCGTCCTGAGAGCCTGACCGTCCTGCCCGCCCGCGCCGGACCGGCGCGGGCGGGCAGGTGCGGGCGGGCAGGTGCGGCGGGGGCACAGCGAGGTGGTCGGCACTCAGCCGTGAAGGCGTAGCGGCTGTACGAGTGGTCGGCCACCTCGAAGAGCGGATCGCTGCCGATCGACATCGCCTCGGCCGGGTACTCCTCTGATTGCGCACCGTGCCGCGTGTGCGATGCGGCGCCGGGCCAGGTGGGCGAGGGGTGAGGGCTCAGGTGTCCCGCAGCGCCCCGCTCACCTGGTCGAAGAAGCGCGCGTGCGCGGACTCGCTCGCGGGGAGTTCGGGGTTCCAGGGAAGCAGGCGTGCCCCGGCCGCGACCTGCTGCCAGTAAGGGTTCGCCGCGTACTGCTCGCGCGGGGCCGCGTTCGCGCGGGAGT
The DNA here is from genome assembly GCF_055582645.1 of Streptomyces sp. NPDC107517. Classification (NCBI taxonomy): domain Bacteria; kingdom Bacillati; phylum Actinomycetota; class Actinomycetes; order Kitasatosporales; family Streptomycetaceae; genus Streptomyces; species Streptomyces sp. NPDC107517. The sequence goes on from NZ_JBVJPM010000001.1 coordinate 271,151, forward strand.
CGACGAGCACGATGCCGGGGGTGAGCGCGGCGGCCTCTGCCCACCCGGCCGTGTTCCAGTTGGCGCCCGGCCCCTGCGGCGGTTCGACGGTCCGTACGCCGAGAGCCGTCAGCGCGCTCAGGTCGGGCCACTTGGCGGGGCGTGCCAGATGGACGCTGTCCGCGCCACCCGGCGAAAGGGCCAGCACCCGCCCCGGATGGTCCCGCGCGGCCTCTTCCAACTCCCGCATGGCGCGCTCCAGTTCGGCCCCGCCCCGGTCCCGCGCCCCGAGCGAGCGCGTCAGCTCGGCGAAGCGCTCCCTGACCGCGGTGAGCGAACGGCCCTGACCGACGTCGACCACTACGACCGGGACATGCTCCTCCAGGTGCTTCGCCACGTCCGGATCGACGCCGTACACCTGACCGCCGCCGTAGGTGACGGCGACGACGAGGTCGGGCTCGGCCGCGAGGACCGCCTCCAGCCCCACGCTGTGGCCCGCCCCCAGGTACCGGACATCGTCGAGCGGCAGCGTCCCCGCCTTGGCCGGGTCGGCGAGATCCCCGTCGTGGAACGAGCCGAAGATCCCCACCGGCCGTATCCCGTGATCCCACAGGGTGGCGCCGGCCTGTATGTAGGCCACCACCCGTAACGGCACGTCCCCCGCGGCCGCCACATGCCCGCGGTCGTCGGTGAACTCCCAGGCTGCGTGTCGCTCCATGTGTCCCGTGTCCTTTGTCCCTAGGGGTGGCGTCCTGAAGGGTCCTACGGGCCCGGCAGGACCCATAAGACCCTGCCCAAGGGGCGGGGTCGGCACGCTCGGTGAATCAGCCGCAGTTGACGGCGGCGCGCCGGTGCGAGGCGTCCACGACGCGACACTGCCCGGGCCGGGCCGGAACCCCCGCCCGCCTCACCCCTGCGCGAGCAGCAGCTCCCGTGCCCCGGCCACGTCGAAGTCCGCCTTCGGGTACGTCGGGCCGAGCGCCTCCAGATGCTCCAGGAGCAGCTTGCTGACGGCCCAGTTGCGGTACCACTTGCGGTCCGCCGGCACCACGTACCAGGGCGCTGCATCCGTCGAACAGCGCTCGAGCGCGATCTCGTACGCCTCTTGGTAGGCGGGCCACAGGGCGCGGTCCTCGATGTCGCCCATGCTGAACTTCCAGTGCTTGTCCGGGTTGTCGAGCCGTTCGAGCAGCCGCTCGCGCTGCTCCTCGTACGAGATGTGGAGGAAGCACTTGACGACCGTCACGCCGTCCTCGGCCAACGACTGCTCGAAGCGGTTGATCTGGCCGTAGCGGCCGCCCACTTGGCGGCGCGGGACGAGGCCGCGGACGCGGGCCGCGAGGACGTCCTCGTACTGCGAGCGGTCGAAGATGCCGATCTCGCCGGGCTCGGGGAGCGCCCGCATGATGCGCCACAGGAACGTATGGCCGCGCTCCTCGGCGGTCGGCGCCTTGAACGCCTTGATGCGGCAGCCGGAAGGGTTGAAGAGGCCGATGACGTGCTTGACCGTGCCGCCCTTGCCGCTGGTGTCCATGCCCTGGAGGATCAGCAGGATCCGGCGCCGGTCGCCCGCCGTACCGGAGGCCCACAGGCGCTCCTGGAGGCCGGCGAGGCGTTCCCCCATACGGGCGGTCGCCTCCACACCGGCGGCCTTGCCGGAGGGGCCCGCGGGCGTCGCCCGCGCGTCGTAGGAGGCGAGATCCACGGGCTTGCCCGCGGGGATGCGCAGCAGCTCACGAAGCGGGAGGGGCGCCTTCGCGCCGGAGGTCTTCCCGGGCACCTTCGCGGACCCGTGTCCGGCCTCGTCCCGGGACTTCCCGGCGCTCTCGGCCGCCTCGTCCCTGCCCTTCCGCTTCGCATGCTTGTCGGCCTTGGCCACCGCGCAACCCCTTCCCGTCAGGTCCCTCGATCGTGCGACGTGCCGGGCGCCTGCGCTACCGCTGCCAGGGCCCCGTCACGGCGAAGGTCGTCCCGGGCGTGTAGCAGTTGACGTACATCGTGTCGCCGTCCGGGGAGAACGTGACGCCGGCGAACTCGCCCCACGCGGGTTCCTGCGCCGTGCCGATGTTCTGTCGCCCGCGCGCCATCGCGTACACGTCGCCCTTACGGGTCACCCCGAAGACGTGCTGCGCGCCCTCGCCGTCCTCGCACACCATCAGGCCGCCGCTCGGAGCGAGGCAGATGTTGTCCGGCTCCTCGCCCGGCAGCTGGACGTCGGTGCTCGGGCCGAACACGATCACCAGCGTGAGACGGCGCTTGTTCGGGTCGTAGCGCCAGATCTGCCCGAAGTGGTCGGCCGCCGAGCCCTCCGCGCTGTGGGCGAAGGAGGAGACGAAGTAGACGGACGAGCCGCCCCAGTAGCAGCCCTCCAGCTTCTGCGCGTGCGTGATGCCCTTCGGGCCGAAGTCCTGCAGGCGGACGGGGGTCTGCGCGGCCAGCGGGTCGGGTACGTCGACCCACTCGATGCCGTCGAAGACCGCGCCCGTCTCCTGGATCACGGACAGGTCCGGCACCCCGGGCACCCGCATCGCCTGGAGCGTTCCGCCCGCCCGCAGGGAACCGAGGCCGCCCTCGGGCTTCTCCGGCAGGAAACGGTAGAAGAGGCCGAAGGGCTTCTGGAAGGCGTCCTCGGTCTCGTAGACGACGCCCCGCTTCGGGTCGATCGCGATCGCCTCGTGCTGGAAGCGGCCCATCGCGGTCAGCGGCACGGCGCCCGAGCGGTGCGGGTCGGCCGGGTCGACCTCGAAGATGAAGCCGTGGTCCTTGGTGTAGCCGTTCGTGCCGGCCTTGTCCTCGGTCTCCTCGCAGGTCAGCCAGGTACCCCAAGGCGTGTGCCCGCCCGCGCAGTTGACGGCCGTGCCGGCGATGGCGACGCGCTCCGACAGGACGTTGTTGTGCTGGTCGAGCGTGAGCGCCGTACAGCCGCCCTTGCCCATCGGGTCGTAGGTGAGCCCTTCGACGGCCGGCACGGCGATCTTCGCGGTGACGCGGTTCTCGTGGTTGCGGACCAGGTGGACCCGGCCGTGTCTGCCCTTCAGGGCCGTCATGCCGTCGTGGTTGCTGGGCACCTTGCCCTCGCCGGAGCGCAGCGGGTCGCCCTCGCGCGAGAGGACTTTGTAGCGGAACCCCGCGGGCAGGTCGAGCAGCCCGGCGGGGTCGGGCATCAGCGGGCCGTAGCCCTTCCGGCCGAGGCTCTGCGCGGCGGCGGTGCCCGCGAAGAGCTCGGAGAGGCTTCCGGCGAAGGCGATCGCCGCGACGGAAGCGCCGCTGCGCGCGAGGACCTGACGTCGTGTTGCGGAGGACCGAGCGGTACGTGAGGTACGTGCTTCAGACATGGGGCAACCTCCTGTTGGCGGACAGGAACTGTGACCCGGCTGTGTCTATCACGGGCGTTTCGTCACGGGAACCACGCACGTAACAGCGCCAGGTGGGGGGCGGTTGCTCGTGTAACCGATCTACTGTCCCGTGCGTACGGCTCGGGGGGCTGGGCGGATGGCTAGGACAGGAGGGGACGTGAAGGTGCTGCTGGGGGCGGGGCGCGCGATCGACCGGGTGGTGGTCCGGTCCTTGGTGGACCGCGACCGGAGCCTTGCCCGTGCGCCGCGGCGTCCTGGCCGGGTCCAGGCCTACGGCCATCGGCATCCGGTGCGCGCGGGTGGCTTGCTGGGGGCCGCGACGGCGGCGCTCATGGTGGGGATCTGCGCAGTCGCGGGGTGGCGGTTCACGGGGGCGGCCGATGCCCTGGCGCTCGTCGCCGTCGGGACGGGGGTCGGCCTTCTCTTCGCCTTGACGCTGCGGTGGGAGCGCATGGCCAAGGAGGCCCTTGAGCACATCGACCGCGCAGCGCCGTTCAAGGCGCCATCGGTCAGGAGCGCTGTCGCCTGGATCAGTGGTACGTGGGTGGTGTTGACGGTGATGTGGTGGAGCGAGGACGCGAGGCAGGGCAGGGATGCCGACTGGCTTGTCAGTGCGGTGTGCGCCGCTGTCCTGACGGTGCTCGTCAGCTCGGTGGGCTTTGTGGCCGCGCTTGTGGCCGGCAGGCGCCGCCGCCGGTGACCCCGGGCCGAAGCCCTTACGCGCGCACCAGCCCCTTGGAGTCCCGCGCGAGCGCCGTCAGCCGGGAGATCGCACGGAAGTACTTCTTCCGGTAGCCGCCGTTCAGCATTTCCTCGCTGAACAGCCGGTCGAAGGGGAGGCCCGAGGCGAGCACCGGGATCTCACGGTCGTAGAGCCGGTCGGCGAGGACGACGAGGCGCAGCGCCGTCGACTGGTCGGGGACCGGCTGCACGTCGGTCAGGCAGACCGCACTGAGGTCGTCCGTCAGGGCGCCGTAGCGGCTGGGGTGCACGCGCGCGAGGTGGTCGAGCAGATGCGGGAAGTCGTCGAGCGAGGCGCCCGGGGTCGCGTACGCCGCCTTCGTCACCTGTTCGTCGGAGAACGGGGCGGGCGCCTCGGGCAGGCCGCGGTGGCGGTAGTCGTCGCCGTCGATCCGCAGGGGGCGGAAGTGGGCGGACAGGCCCTGGATCTCGCGCAGGAAGTCGGCGGCGGCGAACCGGCCCTCACCGAGCTTGCCCGGCAGCGTGTTCGAGGTCGCGGCGAGCGCGACGCCGGCGTCGACGAGCTTGCCGAGCAGGCTCGACACCAGGACGGTGTCGCCCGGGTCGTCCAGCTCGAACTCGTCGATGCACAGCAGCCGGTGCTCGCCGAGCGTCCGTACGGTCTGCTGGAAGCCGAGCGCGCCCACCAGGTTCGTCAGCTCGACGAACGTGCCGAACGCCTTCTGCTCGGGGGCCGCCGGGGTGGCGTGCCAGAGGGAGGCGAGGAGGTGGGTCTTGCCGACGCCGTAGCCGCCGTCCAGATAGACGCCGCGGGGCCCGGTGGGGGCCGCGGGCTTCTTGGCGAACCACCGCCGCTTGCCGGAGCCGCTCGCGTGGGCGCCGCCGAGCCCGGCCGCGAAGCCGCTCAGGACCCGCACCGCCTCGGTCTGGCTGGGCTGATGGGGGTCCGGGATGTATGTCTCGAAGCGGACCGAGTCGAAGCGCGGCGGGGGCACCATCTCGGCGACCAGACGGTCCGCCGGGACGAGCGGCTCACGGGCGCACAGGGACAGCGGGGCCGCGTCGGCTATCGGACTCTGGGCCGGGGCGGTGGTGGAGGACGACACAGCACCCAACTCTAGACGCCGTGCGACACTGCGTGACATGCGACGCCTGTTCCCTGTGACGTACGAAACAGCAGATCACGCGGCCCACGAAGCCCGTGAATGGAGTCTCGACGAGCTCGCGGACGCCTATGCCTACCCCGCCGGGCAGGACGTCTGGCTGCGCGCCAACATGGTCTCCACGCTCGACGGCGCCGCCCACCACGACGGCCGCTCGCAGGGCATCTCGAGCGCCGCCGACATGCGGATCTTCGGCACCCTGCGCGGGCTCGCGGACGCCGTCCTCGTCGGTGCGGAAACGGTCCGCCTGGAGGGCTATCGCCCGGCACGCGCGCGTGAGGCCTTCGCCGGGCGCAGGGAGGCGGCCGGACAGGCACCCGCCCCGGCCATCGCGGTGATCACCGGGAGCCTGAACCTCGACTTCTCCCTTCCGCTGTTCACCTCCCCCCTCGTTCCCACGTTCGTGGTCACCGGCGCCGGAGCGCCGCCCGACCGGCTGGACGCCGCACGCAAGGCGGGCGCCGAGGTGCTGATCGCAGGCGAGGGCACCACCGTCGAGCCGGAGCGGGCGGTCCGGGCGCTCGCGGAGCGCGGGCTGACCCGGCTGCTCACGGAGGGCGGACCCCGCCTGCTCGGCCAGTTCGTGGCCGCACAGATGCTCGACGAACTCTGCCTCACGCTGTCGCCGATGCTCGCCGCCGGAGACGCCCAGCGGATTGCCGGCGGACCGTCCCTGAGCGTCCCTGAACGTTTCGAGATGGCTTCTGTGCTGGAAGAGGCCGGGTTCCTGTTCACCCGATACCGTCGGAGCTGACAATCAGCGGAATGTGCCGTTCCGTTTACCTTCCGCTGGGCACACTAAATCTCGCAGACCCCGTGCGGCCACGGGGCAGGATGGTTTCCGCAGGGACCGGTCGAGAGTCGACGGCCCACGGAGGAGAGAAGAAGGGCGCCTGTCGTGTTCACGAGCGTATTGATGATCGAGAAGGCCCTGACGTCCGCCGACGTGGAGTTCGTCACCACCTTGCACGGTGACGAGGAAGTCGCTTTCCATGTGCTGCTCCAGCCCCGCGGCGACCAGGCCGACCGCCTGCTGCGGGCGATCGACGACGTCGCCATGGGGGAGCTCGACGACGCGGCGAAGGAAGGGGACGTACCCGAGGGCCAGGACGCCACGGAACCCGGCGAACAAGCGCTCCAGGTCTCCCTCACCGCACTCCACCAGGCCGGCTGCGAGGCAGTGGGCCGCCTCGTCGAGGACCACCCCCTGGACGCCCTGAAGTCCCTCGTCGACGAGATCGGCGCCGACGAGGTCATCGTCCTGACCGACCCGCACTACGTGGAGGAGTTCTTCCACCGCGACTGGGCCTCGCGCGCCCGGCACAAGGTGGGCGTTCCGGTGCTGAAGCTCTTCTCGTACAGCAAGGCCTAGGCCCGCTCGCCGCCGGGGCGGTGCAGGGTTGCGCGGGCGGGGTGCACGGAGAAAGTAGGCTGAGCCTGCCCGCCGCAGTGGGCACGCAGCAGCACACCGTCCCAGGGAGAAATCAATGGCACCCGGCCTGCCCACCGCCATGGACCGACCGCACTTCATCGGCATCGGCGGCGCCGGAATGTCGGGCATCGCGAAGATCCTCACGCAGCGCGGCGCCCAGGTCGCCGGCAGTGACTCCCGGGAGTCCGCCACGGCGGAGGCGCTGCGCTCGATCGGCGCCACCGTCCACATCGGCCACGACGCCGGGCACCTGGCGCCGGACGCCACCTGCGTCGTCGTCTCCTCCGCGATCCGCGCCGACAACCCCGAGCTGGTTCGCGCCGCCGAGCTCGGCATTCCCGTCGTCCACCGCTCCGACGCGCTCGCCTCCCTCATGGAGGGCCTGCGCCCCATCGCGGTCGCCGGCACGCACGGCAAGACGACGACCACGTCGATGCTGGCGGTGTCGCTGTCCTCCCTGGGCCTCGACCCCTCGTACGCCATCGGCGGCGACCTCGACGCCCCCGGCTCGAACGCGCTGCACGGCGAGGGCGACATCTTCGTCGCCGAGGCCGACGAGTCGGACCGCAGCTTCCACAAGTACGCGCCCGAGGTCGCCATCGTCCTCAACGTCGAGCTCGACCACCACGCCAACTACGCGTCGATGGACGAGATCTACGAGTCCTTCGAGACCTTCGCCTCCAAGATCGTCCCCGGTGGCACGCTCGTCATCGCCGCGGACCAGTCCGGCGCCGTCGAGCTCACCCGCCGGCTGCGCGACACGACGTCCCTCAAGGTCGTCACGTACGGCGAGTCGGAGGCGGCCGACGTCCGCATCCACAAGGTCACTCCGCGCGGTCTGACCAGCGAGGTCACCGTCCTCCTCGACGGCAAGCTGCTCACCTTCACCGTCTCGGTCCCCGGCCGCCACTACGCGCACAACGCGGTCGCGGCGCTCGCCGCCGGCGTCGCGCTCGGCATCCCCTCCCGGAACCTGGCCGCGGCCCTGAAGTCGTACACCGGAGTCAAGCGCCGCCTCCAGCTCAAGGGCGAGGAGAACGGCGTACAGGTCATCGACTCGTACGCGCACCACCCCACCGAGATGTCCGCCGACCTCGAGGCGATGCGCTCGGCCGCGGGGGGCTCCCGGATCCTCGTCGTCTTCCAGCCCCACCTCTTCTCCCGCACCCAGGAGCTCGGCAAGGAGATGGGCGAGGCCCTCGCCCTCGCCGACGCGTCCGTGGTCCTGGACATCTACCCGGCCCGCGAGGACCCGATCCCCGGCATCACCAGCGGCCTCATCATCGACGCGGCCCGCGCCGCGGGCGCCGACGTGGACGCCGTTCAGGACAAGGCGACCGTGCCCGACGTGATCGCGGGAATGGTCAAGCCGGGCGACCTTGTTCTGACCATGGGCGCGGGTGACGTCACGGAGCTCGGCCCGCAGATCCTGGACCGCCTCGCCAAGTGAAGGACTGAGCTGAATGTCGTACGACGTCGAAAAGCCGGACGAGGAGTGGCGCGCGGAACTGACCCCGGCGGAGTACGCGGTACTGCGCCAGGCCGGCACCGAGCCCGCCTTCGTCGGTGAGTACACGGACACCAAGACCAAGGGTGTCTACTCCTGTCGCGCGTGCGGCGCGGAGCTCTTCACCTCGGGCGAGAAGTTCGAGTCGCACTGCGGCTGGCCGTCCTTCTTCGACCCGAAGGACACGGACGCCGTCGAGCTGATCGAGGACCGCTCGCACGGCATGGTCCGCACCGAGGTGCGCTGCGCCCGCTGCGGCTCGCACCTCGGCCACGTCTTCGAGGGCGAGGGCTACCCCACCCCGACGGACCAGCGGTACTGCATCAACTCGATCTCGCTGAAGCTGGCGCCGGAAGCGGGCTGACCGCGGCCCCGGCGGAGGCTCAGTCCTCCGCCGGCGTCTCCGGGCGCATCATCGGGTGGACGACGCCGGGGAAGACGCGGGCCCGGACCTCCGGCTCCGCGGAGCCGCCCTGGACCACCGTCTCGGCGATGCCCCACGGGCGGCCGGGCAGGACGACGGTCAGCGTGTACGAGGACGCGCAGCCCATGCAGTCGTACTTGTCCATCCACGTCTCGACGTCCGTGAGGCTGCCGGGGGCGCGGCCCACGTGGCGGTGGCGGGCGTGACAGCGGTCGCACTTCTCGCCGGGCTCGCACGTGCCGCCGCAGGGGCAGGGGACGTCGAGGGAGTCCGCGGGCCGCCAGCGCTGGGTGCGCACGGCCTCCGCGGTGGCGCCCATGTCCTTCATCGCCTTGAGGTTCTTCGCGGCGACGACGTACGACTCTCCGGTCGACGTCATCCGGCTCCGGATCACGTGCTTGCGTCCGCGGTTCGTCGTCATCTGGTTCCTCCTGGGTTCACGCAGCCCGCCAGGAGGCCCACGAGATCGTTCCTCCCCCACGGTACCGGGCCCGGCGGGTGACCGGGCCACGAGAGACCGGGGAGAGACGTCAGCCGGGGGCCGTGGCGACCGGGAGCTCCTTCACACCGTTGATGAAGTTCGACAGCAGCCGCCGTGGTGGGCCCGCCGGCTCGAGCACCGGCAGGGCCCGACAGGTCTCCTCGTACAGCACCCGCAGCTGCAGGCGCGCGAAGTGCGCGCCCAGGCAGACGTGCGGACCGTCCCCGAACGAGACGTGCGGGTTGGGGCTGCGGGCGAGGTCGAGCCGGTGCGGGTCGTCGAAGACGCGTTCGTCGTGGTTGGCCGAGGCGTGGAAGACGACGACCTTGTCACCCGCGCGGACTCGGCGGCCCGCCAGGATCGTGTCGCGGGCGGCGGTGCGGCGGAACGTGAGGACCGGCGGGTGGCGGCGCAGGAGCTCGTCCACCGCCGTCGCCGGGTCGGCCTTCCCGTCGCGCAGCAGACCGTACGCCTTCGGCGCCCGGGCCAGCTCCAGAAGGCCGCCGGGGGCCGCGCTGCGCACCGTGTCGTTGCCGGCGACCGTGAGCAGGAAGAAGAACATCTCCAGTTCGGCCGCCGCCAGGTCGGGGTCGGTGGCCAGGACCGTCATGACGTCGTCCGCCGGGTGGGTCCGCTTGTGCGCGGCGAGCGAGCGAGCGTAGGCGAACATGTCGCGCAGCATCGCGGGGGAGCGCGGGTTGACCGGCCTGCCGTCGGCGTCGAGAACGGGCTCGTCCGCCTCGTCCGGGTCCTGATAGCCGATGACGCGCTGCGTCCAGTGCAGCAGAAGGCCGCGGTCGGAGTCCGGGACCCCCAGGAGGTCGGCGAGGTTCAGGAGGGCGTAGTCGTCCGTGACCGCCGAGACCAGGTCGATGGTGGGGCCGGGGGCCGCGACGGCCGCCGTGAGCAGGGCACGGGCCCGGTCGCGGGCGAGCGCGGCGAAGCGGTCCACGCGCCGCGGGGTGAACGCGCGGCTCACGAGGCGGCGCAGCCGGCCGTGGTCCGGCGGGTCCTGGTTGAGCATCATGGAGCGGATGAACGGCAGGTCCGCCGGGTCGGGGTCGCGGATCTGCGTGGCACCCAGACACGACGAGTACGTCGCCGTGTCCTTGAGGACGCGGACCACGTCGGCATGGCGCGTGACGGCCCAGAACCCGGGGCCCGCGGGCCAGCCCAGCACCTCCGGCTCCTCCTGCCAGGCGACGGGGTGGTGGTCGCGGAGCGTGCGGTAGCTGTCGTGGGGGATGCCCCGCGCGTACCGGCGCGGGTCGAAGACGTCCGGGATGTCCGGGACATCCGCCGGGACATCCAGAGTGTCCGAGGCGTCCGCGGTGGGCGGCGCACTGGTCGGTTCCGTCATACGTGCGCCTCGTCGTCCGGCCCGTCCGCCCTCAGGAAGTCCTCCACTGTCCGGATCAGGGCGAGCGGTGTCTCGTCCATCGCGTAGTGGCCGCACGCGGGGAGTTCGGTCAGTTCGGCGCGGGCGTACCAGCTCATCCAGGTGGCCCGCATCAGGTCGGCCGAGAGCGCCGGGTCGAGCGTCCCGGTGACGGCGAGCGCGGGGACCGTGGTGCCCTCCACCCGGGTGTGGAAGTCCTCGCCGGCCCAGGAGTCCAGCCAGGCCCGGAACGCCTTCGGATCGCTGACCTCCAGCGACCGCTCCACCATCCGGTCGAGCCAGGCGGCCGGGCGTGCGCCGCCGGTCGTGATGTCGAGGATGGCGCGGCGGTTCTCCGGGGCGTGGGACGCGCCGGCGAAGAGGTCCCACTGCTCGGGCGGCAGCGGCAGCCCGCACGCCGGGACGGGCGAGACGCCGACCAGCCTGCGCAGCCGGTGGGGCGCGGCGGCCAGGATCCGCTGGGCGACGCTCCCGCCCATCGAGTGGCCGATCGCCGAGAACCGCTCCCAGCCGAGTCGGTCCGCAAGTGCGATCACGTCGGTGGCGGCCTCCGCCGTGGTGTAGGCACCGCCCGCGTCCCTGGCCTCGCCGTAGCCGCGCAGGTCCACGAAGGCGTACTGGAAGGCGGAGCGGTCGAGGTCGGCCAGCAGCGGGGTGTAGGCGCCGCGGTCGGCGAACCAGCCGTGCACGGCGACCACTTTGTGCGGTCCCGTGCCGTGCAGCTCATGCGGGAGGACGAAGGAGGCCACGGTGACTCCTGACGGTCGGTGAGGGGACGAGCGGTCCCTGCCTGCGCCGCACCACCGTGGCCCGCCACCCCAGGGGCGCACAAGGGCGCGCGGCGGCACCGGGGACAATGAGGCTCCATCCGGGCACGGGCGACGACGCCGTACCCGTCGAACAGACACCACGTAGGAGACCGGGCCCGTTGTCCCAGAAGCGCGAGAACCGTCCTGAGGCCGTGGCGTCCGACGCGGCCGTCCCGGGCACCGCAACCGTCCAGGGCACTTCCGCCCCGGGCACCGGCGCCGTTGCGGAGGCCGGGCACCGGCGCCGGCTCGATCTGCGCGCCGACTGCGGGAACTGCTTCGGGCTGTGCTGTGTCGCGCTGCCCTTCGCCAAGTCCTCCGACTTCGCCGCGGACAAGGCCGCGGGCCGGCCGTGCCACAACCTCCAGGACGACTTCCGCTGCGGCATCCACACCACGCTCCGCGACAAGGGCTACTCGGGCTGCACGGTCTTCGACTGCTTCGGCGCCGGTCAGCAGGTGTCACAGGTCACGTTCGGCGGCGAGGACTGGCGTACGTCGCGCGGGACCGCGCGCACGATGTTCGACGTCTTCCCCGTCATGCGCCAACTGCACGAACTGCTCTGGTACCTGACCGAGGCGCTGGAGCTCGACCGGGCCCGCCCGGCGCACGTGGACGTGCGGCGCGCCCTCGACGGGATCGAGGAGCTCACCCGCGCCGACGCCGCCACCCTCTCCGCGGCCGACGTCCCCACCCTCCGCGGCGAGGTCAGCGAGACCCTCCTGAAGGTCAGCGAACTCGTACGGGCGGCCGTGCCCGGCCGGAAGAAGAACCACCGGGGCGCCGACCTGATGGGCGCCCGTCTCAAGGGCGCCGATCTGCGGGGTGCCAACCTGCGCGGCGCCTACCTGATAGCGGCCGACCTGCGCGGCGCCGACCTGCGCGAGGCCGACCTCATAGGGGCCGACCTGCGCGACGCGCGCCTTCAGGGCGCCGATCTGACCGGCAGCATCTTCCTCACGCAGGCGCAGGTCAACGCGGCCCGCGGGGACGGCTCGACCAGGATCCCGGCCACCCTGAGCCGCCCCGCGCACTGGTAGGCGCACGCCTCTCGGCGAGTCGTCGCAGTCCTGGGGGAGCAGGGATCAGAGCCCCGGAGCGTCGGACCCCAGGGACTTCTTCAGGAAGTCGAGCTGGAACAGGAGCAGATTCTCCGCGACGCTCTCCTGCGTGACCATGTGCGTCGCGCCCGGCAGGGGGAGCACCTGGTGGCTGCGGCCCGCCGCGAGCAGCGCCGCCGACAGGCGCAGGGTGTGCGCGACCGCCACATTGTCGTCGGCGAGCCCGTGCACCAGCAGGAGCGGCCGGCGCAGCAGGTGCGCGTCGGCGATCAGGGAGCAGCGTTCGTAGTTCTCGGGCTCCTCGTCGGGGTGGCCGAGATAGCGCTCCTTCCAGTGCGTGTCGTACAGCCGCTGGTCGGTGGGCGGCGCGCCCGCGACCGCCGCGTGGAAGACGTCGGGCCTGCGCAGCACGGCGCCCGCTGCCAGGAACCCGCCGAACGACCAGCCGCGGATCGCGACCCGCGTCAGATCGAGGTCGGGGAACTGCGCCCCGGCCGCCTGCACGGCACAGACCTGGTCGTCGAGGGCGTGCGTCAGGATGTCGCCGCGGATCTCCTTCTCCCACGCGGGGCCGCGCCCCGGGGAGCCGCGCCCGTCCGTGACCAGGACCGCGAAGCCCTGCTCGGCGAACCACTGCGACAGATGCGCGGGCCAGCCGAGGCCGCGCGTGGCGACCAGAAGGTGCTGGCCCCCGTACGGGTTCACCAGGACGGGGAGCGTGCCGCTGCCCGGTGTGTGCCACGACGGCAGGAACAGCTGGCTGCGCAACTCCCGCTCCCCGAGCCGCAGATGAACGGGCCGCGTGGGGACGACGGGGCGCTCGGCCAGCGAGGCGATCTCCCCTACGGGGTTGCCCTTGTTCGTCACCTCCACGGTCGTACGGTCCTCCCGGCGGCTCACCAGGACCGTGGTGCCTCCCGCCGAGACGGCCGTGTGCACGCCCGGTGTGTCCGTGAGCCTGACGCAGCCCGCGTCGGACGCCCAGGTCCACACATGGGTCTCGGTGGGCTCGTCGCCGCCTTCGAACAGCACCGACTCACCCTGTACGCCCAGAACTTGGCGGACCTGGAGGCCCACCGGGGTCACCGGCTTCCCGGCCAGGACGAGGCGGCGGGTGTCCTGTTCGTCGCGGGTGGTCACCAGCGCGCCGGACGCCGTGCGGCACGGGGCGCCGGGGACCAGCTCGACCCAGGCCGCGTCGAGCTGCTCGTCCAGGAGGCGGGTGGCGCCCGTCGCGGGGTCCACGGCCAGCGTGCGCAGCGTCCGCTGGTCGCGGCTCTGCACCGCGGCGAACGGGCCGTGCGCGTCCCACCCGGCCACGGGCACGTACTCGAACGCCTGGCGGTCCCAGTCCACTTCGGCCCGTGAGCCGTCCAGGTGCAGCACATGGAGCGACACGTCGGCGTTGGCCGTGCCCGCCGCCGGGTAGCGCACGGCGCGCGGCGGCGCCGAAGGGTCGGCGGGGTCGGAGAGATACCAGCGCTGCACACGCGACGTGTCCACGCGCGCCGCGAGCAGCGCGCCGCCGTCGGGCGCCCACCAGTGTCCGCGGGCCCGGCCCATCGACTCCGAGGACGCGTGGTCGGTCAACCCGTAGGTGATGTCAGGGCCTTCGGGCCCCGCGAGCAGCCGGTCCTCGCCGTCGAGGGTGACGACGTGCAGGGCGCCCCCGGTGACGTACGCGACCGAACGGCCGTCGGGCGACAGGCGCGGGTCCACGACCGGGCCCGCCGCCGACACGGGGAACGGGACGCCGTCCGCGACACGCACGGCCCAGAGCGCTCCCGACAGGGCGTACACGACGGTGCGGCACTCGGCGTCGGCCGAGTACGAGACGAGCCCGACCGCGCTCTCTCGCGCCCGCTCCCTGCGCACGCGCTCGGCGGCCGGCACGTCTCCCGCGCGCGCGGTGCGCGAGACGTTCACGAGGACCCGCTCCTCACCGTCCTCGTGGAGCCACAGCGCGCTCACGGGGTCGGCGCCGCCGCCCGTGCGCAGGAACAGGACGCGCTCGCCGTCGGCCGAAACCGTGAACCGGCTGGGCGCGCCCAGGGCGAAGCGGCGGGTGCGGGCGTACTGGCGTGGGAACTCGCGGGCATCATCCATGGGGGCACTCTGGCACGCGCGCCGCTGACACCCCGTCGGGTGGGCGACGGGGGCGGGGCCGGCGCTCGCGTCAGCTGTCGGACTTGTGTCGCACCACCACGACCGAGCAGTGCGCGTGCTGCGTCACCTGCTGGCTCACCGAGCCGAGCAGCGCGCCCTTGAAGCCGCCGTAGCCGCGGGTGCCGACGACGAGGAGTTCGGCGGCCCCGGACGCCTCGACGAGGACCTTCGCCGCGGGCCCCTGCACGATGCGGCTGTGCACCGGGACGGGCGGGCTCTCGCCGACCGTCTCCGTGACGATGTCGAGGAGTTTGACGCGCGAGGTCTCCTCGGGGGAGAGCAGCTCGTGGCCGCCGAACTCCGTGTCCCCGTCGGCCGGCCCGCCGAGGCTGAAGGGATTCGTGGACCACTCCCAGCTCATGACGGCGTGCACCCGGCCGCCGACGAGCGTGGCCTGTCGCACGGCCCAGTGGAGGGCTTCCTTCGAGTGCTTCGAACCGTCGACTCCGACGACGATCAACGGCTCCGTGGCCTGGCTCACCGAAGACTCCTCAGCTGGGGATCGGGTGGGATCGGGTACCGCCCTTTTCCCCGTCCGGACGCTCATCAGTCGCCGGTTCACGCGATGGTGCGATCATGTGCCGCCGTCCGGATGTCCGCCGGGGGCCACGGGTAGGGCCGGGCCATGACGCAGCCGTTCGAACTGCCGCACTTCTACATGCCGTACCAGGCGCGGCTCAATCCACACCTCGACGAGGCGCGGGCGCACTCCACGCAGTGGGCCCGCGAGATGGGCATGCTGGAGGGGTCGGGCATCTGGGAGCAGAGCGACCTCGACGCGCACGACTACGGACTGCTGTGCGCGTACACCCACCCCGACTGCGACGGGCCCGCCCTGTCCCTCGTCACCGACTGGTACGTGTGGGTCTTCTTCTTCGACGACCACTTCCTGGAGACGTTCAAGCGGACCATGGACCGCGAGGGCGGCAAGGCCTATCTGGACCGCCTGCCGCTGTTCATGCCGATGGACCTGGCGACCCCCGTGCCCGAGCCGCAGAACCCGGTCGAGGCCGGCCTCGCCGACCTCTGGGCGCGCACCGTGCCCGCCATGTCGGAGGACTGGCGCGGCAGGTTCGCCGAGTCGACCGAGCACCTCCTCAACGAGTCGATGTGGGAGCTGTCCAACATCGACGAGGGGCGGATCTCCAACCCCGTCGAGTACATCGAGATGCGCCGCAAGGTCGGCGGTGCGCCCTGGTCGGCGGGGCTCGTCGAGTACGCGACCTCCGAAGTGCCCGCGTCCGTCGCCGGGTCGAGGCCGCTGCGCGTCCTGATGGAGACGTTCTCCGACGCCGTGCACCTGCGCAACGACCTCTTCTCGTACCAGCGGGAGGTCGAGGACGAGGGCGAGCTGAGCAACGGCGTACTCGTCCTGGAGACCTTCTTCGGCTGTACGACGCAGGAGGCCGCGCAGACCGTCAACGACATCCTCACCTCGCGCCTCCACCAGTTCGAGCACACCGCGCTCACCGAAGTGCCCGTCCTCGCCGTCGAGAAAGGGCTCACACCGTCCGAGGCCGCCGCGGTCGCCGCCTACACGAGGGGCCTGCAGGACTGGCAGTCCGGCGGCCACGAATGGCATCTGCGCTCCAGCCGGTACATGAACGAGGGGGCGACCGGGAGCAACCCGCTGGCGGGGCCCACCGGGATCGGCACCTCCGGTGCGGACATCGGCGCGCTGCTCGCCGCGGCGGGCGCCGAACGGCTGCGCGCCTACACGCATGTGCCGTTCCAGAAGGTCGGGCCCTCCCGGATCCCCGACCTCTGCATGCCGTTCACGCTCCGGCTGAACCCGGGCCTGGCACTGGCCCGCCGCCGCATCACCTCGTGGGCGCACGCCATGGGCATCCTGGAGGAGGGTGTCTGGGACGAGGACAAGCTCGCCGCCTACGACCTGCCCCTGTGCTCGGCCGGTATCGACCCCGACGGGGACCAGGACGCCCTGGACCTGAGCGCGCACTGGCTGGCCTGGGGGACGTACGGGGACGACTACTATCCGCTCGTCTTCGGGAACCGGCGCGACCTCGCCGCGGCGAAGCTGTGCACCGAGCGGCTGTCCGCGTGCATGCCCATTGAGGGCGGCGAGTTCCCGCCGCCCGTGAACGCGATGGAGCGCGGTCTCGCCGACCTCTGGGCCCGCACCGCCGCCGGGATGACGACCGCGCAGCGGCGCACCCTGAAGGCGTCCGTCGACGTCATGACCGAGAGCTGGGTGTGGGAGCTGTCCAACCGGCTCCAGAACCGCATCCCGGACCCCGTCGACTATCTGGAGATGCGCCGCGCCACGTTCGGCGCCGACCTCACCATGAACCTGTGCCGCCTAGGCCACGGCCCCGACGTGCCCCCGGAGGTCTACCGCAGCGGCCCCGTCCGCTCCCTGGAGAACGCGGCCGTCGACTACGCGATGCTCCTGAACGACGTGTTCTCGTACCAGAAGGAGATCGAGTACGAGGGCGAGATCCACAACGGCATCCTCGTCGTGCAGAACTTCTTCGGCTGCGACTACCCGACCGCGCTCGGCGTCGTGCACGACCTGATGACGCAGCGCCTGCAGCAGTTCGAACATGTCGCCACCCATGAATTCCCCGTCCTCTACGACGACTTCAAGCTGTCGCCGAAGGCCCGGGCGGCCATGGACGGCTACGTGGTGGAGCTCCAGAACTGGATGGCCGGAATCCTCAACTGGCACCGCGACTGCCGCCGTTACGGAGCCGCCGACCTGGCCCGGCGCGCGCATGGCTTCGTACCGGGGCAGTTGCCGCACCTTTTCGGCCGTAATGAGGGATTCATGGAACCCTCGTGGGGTGCGGTGCCTCGGCCGTGACACGTACGACGTGTCGGGGTTCGACGCGACGGTCGGCGGCACGCGCGCCGCTCGCGCCCGACCATCTCCTGGAGCGCGAGGGCATGGGCATGATGCGGCCGTTCGTCGTGATGCCCGCCGAGGCGATGAAGTTCGACCACGGGGCGGGGCGCGGGGCATGGAGGGCGCGAGGGGCAGGGTGGGCACGGCGGCTGACCGGATGCCAGAAATGCCCGGTTCAGTCTCACTCGTTCGAGGATCGTCGCGCCGGACGCGGACGGGTAGAGCTTTGGCCGGAGGTGGGCCATGGACCAGACCGCGTTGCGCCCCAAGTCGATGCCCGGAGCCCCGCGCCGTGAGGCGGCGGCCCGGGGGAACGGTTCGGGCGGCCGCCGCCCGCATGCGGCTCGGCGCCGTGGCAAGCGCCTCGTCACCCTGCTGCTCGGCCTGCTGTTCGGCGCGGTGCTCGTGCTGTCGGGCGTCGGCCTCGGCACGGTCGGCGCCGCCGTCATAGGCATGAGCAAGCTGGCCGAGATGCAGCAGCAGGCGGGGGCGGCGCCGCGGCCGTCCGCGCTCGCACCGCCACATCCGCCGACCGCCTCCGCCTCGCCGTCGCTCTCCGCGCGCCCCGTGCGGGCGGCGCTCGGCGTCGAGGCGGTGGACGCGCCCGAGGGGGCGGGGGCGCTGCTCGTGGGCGTGCACGTGCCCGGTCCCGGCTATACGGCCGGTCTCGTCCGGGGCGATGTACTGACGGCCTTCGGCGGGACGCGGATCGGCTCGGCGGGCGACCTCGCCCGGGCGGTGGAGTCCGCGCGTCCGGGCCGGCAGGTCACGCTGACGGTCCGGCACGAGTCGGGCGTGCGCCAGGTGCTGGCGGTGACTCCTGGAGTGGTGATCTAGGGGATCGCCCGATGGGGGAGATCAGACCACCCGGAAGTGTGTCGTCAGCCGCCGTTCGTCGTCGAGGATGTGGAAGGCCAGGCCCACCGGGGCGTCCCGGTCCGCCACACCCTCGCCCTCCCAGGGCAGCCGCAGCGTCCAGGTCACCCCGGGGCCGATCACCAGCGGACGGCCCCCGAACACGGTGGCGGCCGGGGTGTGCGCGTGCCCCGCGATGATCCCGGCGATCTCCGGCCGCCGCTCCAGGAGGGCGGCCAGCTCCCGTGGTCGGGCCAGCTGGTACGCGTCGGGCAGTGGGTGGTGCAGCGGCACCGGCGGGTGGTGGAACGCGAGCAGGACGGGCGTCTCGCCGTCGATCTCGTCGAGGGTGTCCTCCAGCCAGCCGTACGTCTCCTCGTCGAGCCGGCCCTCGTCCGCGCCCGGGATGCTGGAGTCGCACATGAGGACCACGGCGCCGCCCACGTGGTGGGCCCGGTTCACCGGTCCCTCGGCCGGGGGTTCGCGCAACAGCGCCTTGCGGTAGGGCGTCCGGCTGTCGTGGTTGCCGGGGCAGGTCAGGACGGGGAAGGGTGCGCCGCCGTCGTGCAGCCCCAGCAGCTCCGCCGCCTCCTCGTACTCCGACTCCGCGCCGTGGTCCGCGATGTCGCCGGTGACCAGGAGGGCGTCGAGGGGGCCCGGCAGCGCCCGCAGGTGGTCGATTGCGCGCCGGGCGCGCGCTGTGGCGCGCGGGGACCCGTCGAGGTGCAGGTCGCTGATCTGGGCCAGTACAAGCATGGTCGTAGTCCTCCGGCGAAGGGTCTTAACGGATAGCGCCGATCTAACCATTAGTTGTAATGGTTGCTCAATGGGTAGGCGTTAGATGGCGGCCCGGCCGGACGGCGCGCGCATGCGGGAACAGACTCGCGTCGGGCCCTGCGGGCGGGCAGGATGCTGCCCGTACGTCCCGTTCGGAGAAGCAAGGTTCAGCTCGGAGCACCCGGAGGACCGGATGACCGCCACGCCCGCGCCGTTCACGGCCGACGACTACAGGGCCCGGATGGAGCGCGCCGCCCGGTCCGCGGCCGACGCGGGGCTCGCCGGCGTCCTCGTCGCCCCCGGCCCCGACATGGTCTGGCTCACCGGCTATTCGCCCACCGCCGACACCGAGCGCCTCACGATGCTCGTCCTCGCCCCGGGCCAGGACCCCGTCCTCGTGGTCCCCACGCTCGAGGCACCGGACGCCGCGAAGGCGGTGGGAGCGGACGCCCTCACCCTGCGGGACTGGACCGACGGCAAGGACCCGTACGCGGTGACCGCACCCCTCCTCGACGCCTCCGGGCGCTTCGGCATCAGCGACAACGCGTGGGCGATGCACCTCATCGGGCTGCAGAAGACACTGCCCGACACCTCGTACGCCTCCCTCACCGAGGCCCTGCCGATGATGCGCGCCGTCAAGGACGCGGCCGAACTCGAACGGCTGACGGCGGCGGGCGAGGCGGCCGACGCCACGTACGAGGAGATCAAGAAGGTGCCCTTCGCGGGCCGCAGGGAGACGGACGTCGCGGGCGATCTCGCCGATCTGCTGCGGCAGTTCGGGCACTCGCAGGTCGACTTCACCGTCGTCGGATCCGGCCCGAACGGCGCCAACCCGCACCACGAGGCGGGCGAACGCGTCATCGAGAACGGCGACATGGTCGTCCTCGACTTCGGCGGCCTCAAGCACGGCTACGGCTCCGACACCTCCCGCACCGTGCACGTCGGCGAGCCCACCGCCGAGGAGCAGCGCGTCCACGACGTCGTGCGCGAGGCGCAGGCGGCGGGCTGCGCGGCGGTCGAACCGGGCGCCGCCTGCCAGGACGTCGACCGCGCCGCCCGCGCCGTGATCACCGAGTTCGGCTACGGCCAGTTCTTCATCCACCGCACCGGCCACGGCATCGGCGTCACCACCCACGAACCCCCCTACATGATCGAGGGCGAGGAACTGCCCCTCGTCCCCGGAATGTGCTTCTCCGTGGAGCCGGGCATCTACCTTCCGGGCCGCTTCGGGGTGCGCATCGAGGACATCGTGACGGTCACCGAGGACGGCGTACGACGGCTGAACAGCACGTCGCGGGACATGGCGATCGTGAGCTAGACGCCATGTCCGACGCCCCGCGGCCCACTCAGGACACCGTACGAAAACTGCTGGACGCCCTCCTCCCCGACAGTGGGCGGCTCGACGTCAGCGCCGTGGCCGAGGGCGGCGAGCACTCCACCTGGTGGGTCGGCACCCGCTATGTGCTGCGCCTCGCCCTCGACGCGCCGTCGTCCGCGCGCCAGCGCCGCGAGATCAGGCTCCGTGACCTCGTGCGCCAGCACGTCGGCATCGCCGTGCCCGCCTCGCTCGCGTCCGGCGAGTGGGCGACCGGACGCACGTACACCCTCGATACGCGGCTGCCGGGCGCGTCGGGCGAGGTCGTCGACGTCACCGCGGCCGGCGAGGAGGACCTCGCGGGGCTGCTCGGCGGCCTCCGGGAGGTGCCCACCGCGCGGGCCGAGGCGCTCGGGCTCACCAGGACCGCGCCGCGCTCCCTCGACGTACTGCGCCGGGAAGGGGCGCGGGCCGCCGAACTCCTCGGCGGCGACGGCGAGTTCGAAGCCGTGCGCCTCGGGCAGCTGACCCAGCAGGCCGCCGCCCAGCTCGCCCCGCAGCCCGGCGCCGTCGTGGTCCACAACGACCTCAAGGGCGAGCACCTCAACGTGACCCCCGACGGCCGGGTGCGCGGCGTCCTCGACTGGACCGACGCCTTCATCGGCGACCCGGCCGAGGACATCGCGGGCCTGTGCGTCTCGGTCGGCGCCCGCGCGGCCGTCCGCGCGGCGACCCTCGCCGGTTACGGCGCCCGCGCCAGCCTGCGCGGCCTGTGGCTGGCCCGCTGCGACACTCTCGTCCGCCTCGGCGAGCGCCTCCACGGCACGGACGACAGCCCCGTGCCGCTGCTGCGCACCCAGCTGGAGCGCGCGTGGGAGGCGATCCTCCTCGAACTCGTGACGGAACTCGCCGACAAGGACCAGGAGAGCGGCTGAAGCCCCTGACGGGCCGGCTCATGGCCCGACGAGCACCGCGCACGACTGCGGAGGGACGGTGAGCAGACCGTCCTTGCCGGGCAGCCCCACCGGCTCCCACGCGGCGAGCACCCGGTAGCCGTTCCGGCCGACCGGCACCGCTGCCGGCTTGTCCGACAGGTTCACCGCCACCCGCAGATCGCCCCGCCGGTACGCGATCCAGCGGGCCTCCTCGTCGTACGCCACGCGCACGGCCGCCAGGTCGGAGTCCGTCAGGTCGGCCCGCACACGGCGCAGCGCGATCAGCTCGCGGTACCAGGCCAGCACGCGCGCGTGAGAGTCGCTGTCCGGCTCCGACCAGTCCAGGCAGGAGCGCTCCCGGGTCGCCGGGTCCTGCGGATCGGGAATGTCGTCCTCGGCCCACCCGTGCGACGCGAACTCCCGTCGCCTGCCCTTGCGTACGGCGTCGGCGAGCGCCGGGTCGGTGTGGTCGGTGAAGAACTGCCACGGGGTGCCGGCGGCCCACTCCTCGCCCATGAACAGCATCGGCGTGAACGGCCCCGTCAGCACGAGCGTGGCCGCGCACGCGAGGAGCCCGGGGGACAGGCTCGCGGAGAGCCGGTCGCCCTGCGCGCGGTTGCCGATCTGGTCGTGGGTCTGGGCGTAGCCCAGCAGCCGGTGCGCGGGGGTGCGGGTGCGGTCGATGGGGCGGCCGTGATGACGGCCACGGAACGTCGAGTACGTGCCGTCGTGGAAGTAGCCCCGGCTCAGGGTCTTGGCGAGCGCGGCCATCGGCGCCTTCGCGAAGTCCTCGTAGTAGCCCTGGGACTCGCCCGTCACCGCCGTGTGCAGGGCGTGGTGGAAGTCGTCGCTCCACTGCGCCTGGAGCCCGAGGCCGCCGTGGTTGCGCGGGGTGATCACGCGCGGGTCGCCGAGGTCCGACTCGCCGACCAGGAACAGGGGCCTGCCCTGCTCCTCGGCGAGGGCGTCGACGGCCGTGGACAGCTCCTCCAGGAAGTGGACCGCGCGCGTGTCGCGCAGCGCGTGCACCGCGTCGAGGCGCAGCCCGTCGATCCGGTAGTCGCGCAGCCAGGCGAGCGCGCTGCCGGCGAAGTACGCGCGCACCTCGTCGGAACCGGGGGCGTCCAGATTGACCGCGGCGCCCCAGGGCGTGTGATGGGTGTCGGTGAAGTACGGCCCGAACGCGGGCAGATGGTTGCCCGAGGGGCCCAGGTGGTTGTGGACCACGTCGAGGACGACGCCGAGCCCGAGCCCGTGCGCCATGTCGACAAAACGCTTCAGCGCCTCGGGGCCCCCGTACGGCTCGTGCACCGCCCACGGGCTGACGCCCTCGTAGCCCCAGCCGTGCCGGCCGGGGAACGGGCACAGCGGCATCAGCGCCACATGGGTGATGCCCAACTCGACCAGGTGGCCCAGGCGTTCGGCCGCGGCGTCGAGCGTGCCCTCACGCGTGAACGTCCCCACGTGCAGCTCGTACAGGACCGCGCCGGGGAGGCCGCTGCCCGGCCCCGACTCCGAGCGCCACGTGTACCGCGCATGGTCGACGACCGCGCTCAGCCCGTCGGGCCCGTCCGGCTGGCGGCGCGAGCGGGGGTCGGGCAGCACCGGCCCGTCGTCGAGCGCGAAGCCGTAGCGCGAACCGTCCTGCGCGTCGGCCTCGCCCGCCCACCACCCCTCGCGGTCCGGATCGCGCTCCAACGCGCGCGTGGTGCCCTCGCAGTGGAGCGCGACCCGCTCTGCCTGTGGTGCCCACACCTCGAACTGCACGGACGGTTCCCCCTTGTCTGCCGACAGTGACGACCCGTCCATCCTGCGTCAGCGGAGATCGATCCGCTGGGATTCGCAGCGGGTTCCGCGCATTCCTCGCCGGATCGGACCCGCCGGCCGAACCGGCCGGTGAACCTCAGACGAAATGGATGCGCTTCTCCGTGACCGGGTACCCGGCCTTCGTGAAGTTGGCCGCCATCGGGAAGTTCCCGTCGTCCGTCGCCCCGGCGATGAACTCGGCGCCGCGCTCCACCAGGAAGTGCGTCGACTCGACCAACAGGTCGTACGCGTAGCCGTGACCGCGCTGCTCCGGCACCACGCCGATGAACCCGATGCACGGACCGCCGGGGTTGTGGGCGGGGATGTGCAGGCCGGCCAGCTCGCCCTGCGGCGTGTACGCAAGCTGCCACCACTCGCGCGGGGACGGGCACCAGTGGAAGAAGTCCAGCTCCTCCTGCGCGGCCGTGTCGAGGCCCGACTCCTCGATGGTGTGCCGCGCGTGCGCGTCGAGCGTCGCCGAGTGGACCCGGCGCAGCACGTCGAGGATCACCTCGTCGTCGGGTTCCGCCCGGAACTCCAGGCGGCCGGGGCGCTCCGGCAGGCCGTTCTCGGGCGTCCAGCGGTAGCGCAGCCGCTCCACGAGCAGCTTCTTGCCGGCCCGCGTGACCGCCTCCATGCGCGCCTCGGCGGCCGCCCGCGTCCGCGGGTCCTCACGCCAGCGGGCGGGCAGGATCAGCTCGTACTCGACGTCGAACGGGGCCCGCCGCAGCAGTTCGGCGCCCGCTTCGACATCGTCCTCAAGGACGTCGAACCAGTTCAGGTTCACCGGTTCCGTGTCGTCCTTGCCGCCCCACCAGGCGGCCCGGGCGACGACGCGCCCCTCGCGCAGGGCGACCCAGGTCCACTCCGGGCGGTAGTCGCCGCCCTCGGCGACGGTGCGATGGCCGACGCCGGTGATGACGCGGCCCACGAGGCCCGGATCCTCGAACGTACGGAAAAGCGGAACGTCTTCCTCGGTCAGTGCGCGGACGGTCAGCTCCGCGTCGTCGTGCGTCGGGGGCGGGCTTCCTTGCGGTGCAGCGGTCAAGAATTCTCCTGGTCCACGTGAACGCGCCCGGTGGCGGTCCGAGCTGTCGAACGTAGCAGCGGGCACGGGACGGGCGCGCCCGGTTTTCCACACACCGCGTTCCGTCACCGTCCTTGCTGGTCAAGGCCGTACGGAGGCGGGCTGAAGTTCGTCGTTTTCTGGACACCCCGGCCGCGCTGCCGGACAATCACGTACGTGACCTCCTCGTTCGAGCACCATACGTACCCCGCGCGGCTGTCCGACGCCGAGCGCGACAGGGCGTTGCGGGAGCTCCGTGAGGGCGCCGCACTCGGCCGGCTGTCGCACGACACGTTCGTACGGCGCATGGAGCTGGCCCTCGCCGCCCGCAGGCCCGACGAACTGGCCGCGCTCACCGCCGATCTGCACACCGAGGGCCGCTGGTCCCGGGCGGTCTTCGGCACCGTGGCGGCGATCTCCGGCTTCACGGTGCGGCTGCGCGGGGCATGGCAGCGCGAGCGCCTCCCGAAGCTGCAGCTGCCGTCGCCGAACAACCCCTACCCGCTGCGCATCGGGCGTGACCCGGCCAACGGACTGCGCCTCAGCCACGAGACCGTCTCCCGGGTGCACGCCGAACTGAGCAGGCAGGCCGGCATGTGGGTGCTGCGTGACCTCGGCTCCACCAACGGCACGTCCGTCAACGGGCGGCGGGTCGTCGGCGCGGCGGTCGTCCAGGACGGCGACCAGGTCGCCTTCGGACGGATGTCGTTCCGGCTGTCCGCCGACTAGCTGTCGGACAACTCCGGTCGGGCCGGGGCGCATTCGCGTTCAGTCGCCCGCCGCGCGGGTGTGCCGTACCGCCGCCACGGTCGTACGCGACTGGTGCTCGACCTGGTGCTCCAGCGGCACCCAGCGCGCGCTGAACCGCTCCGCGAACGCGTCGCACCAGTGGGTCACCAGCTGCTCAAGACGCTCCGCGTCCGGGTCGTCGGCCTCCTTCAGGACCCGCAGGAGCATCGCGGCCGCCCGCAGCGGCAGCCGTCTGGAGAACGCGTCGATGCTCCCCACGTACGCCATCGTGGCGTCCGGCGGCGGCGGTTTCAGCCAGTCGTCCGCGAGACCCGGCACGAGCGCGACGGCCCAGCGCGCCGCCCGCATCAGCGGCCCGTCCACCTCGGGGAGCCGCGGCAGCGCCGAGCGGAGGATCTCCTCCACGAGGAGCGTGTCCCGGCTCAGCCGCTGCGCGAGGCGTCGCAGCGCCCGGTCCGGGGCGGGGTGCGGCGCCGGGTCGTCCACGAGGTCGCTCGCCCACATCGGGACCTCGACGATCGCCGTGCGGCCTCCGTAGCGGTGGGCGTGGTGCCAGGTGCTGTGCCGGGCGTCGTCCGGCAGGCTGGGGAACGCGGCTTCGGCGCCGGGCTCCGGCATCACATGGACGCCGGGGCCCGTCGCGGGCCAGCCCGCCGCGTCCGACGCCCCAGTCTCCACCGGGATGTGCAGCTCCGCCGCCGACTTGGCGAACGGCTCCGCGAGCCCCGGTATGTCGCGCGTCAACTGCACCCAGCTGCCGCCCAGGTCCGTGCCGTGCAGCGACACCTGGAGAAAGGGGCGCAGCTCGTCGATGACTCCGGTCAGGGCCCGCGTCTCGGGCGGCAGCCGGTCGGGCGGCAGCACGGAGGGTGACCACTCGGGCTGCTCGGGGCCCGCGGGGCGGAAGAAGTGCCGGTGGTAGTCGAGCAGGGTGCGTGGCGAGGGGGTGCGGTGCAGAGCCGCGCCGTCGGGGTCGGCGCAGAGCAGGAAGTGCCAGGAACAGTCGGTGCGCAACTCCCGTTCCATCAGGGCTCGTTCGGCCAAGCGCAGCAGAGTGGCGCCGCCGGCCGGCTCGTTCGCGTGAGCGCCCGCGACCACGAGCACCGCGTGGTGGTCGTGCCCCACCGACAACAGGTGCAGCGGCCGGCCCGCGCGTGAGGTCCCGACCTGGCGCAGAACGCACAGGTCGGGTCGGTGAGTCGCCAGCTCCCGTGCTGACCGGACCAGTTCGGCCACATTCGGGTAGCGCTGCTCCGTCACGTGACTCACCCCCGTTGGTGCTCCCCGCGTCGCATCCCGCAGTACCCCATGCTGCGCGGCACCTGTCAAGAAGGCGGCATCGGATGCCTCCCCGCTGGTGCGGCCCGGGGCCCGCCGGGGCGCGGAACGCCGCGCCGACGGCCTCGGAGAGCGGCCTGATCACACGCGGCCCGAAGACGCTGCCGGGCACGCGTCAGGTGACGGGTGCGCGCAGGAGGAGCGCCACCGGAACCCGGCTGAACGCCTCCTGCACGCGCGCGCCGCCCGTGCAGTTCCTCCGGAGGCCCTCCTCAGCCGACCGGCGCCCGCACCAGGAGCGCCACCGGAAGCCGGTGGAACAGCTCCTCCACGCGTGTGTGGCCGGTGAACTCCCGTCCTGGGGCGAGCAGGTCGACCCAGCGGCCCTCCGGGAGCGGCAGTTCCGTGTCGCGCCAGCCGCCCGCCTCCGCGAGGCGCAGGGACAGCCGGGTCACGGCGGCGACGGCCTCCCCGGAGCGTGCGAACGCCACACAGTGCGCGGCGCCCGACCCCCGCGCGGGCAGCGGATCGTACGTCGACCCGCCGCCGAACCACTCGGGGTGCGCCCGGCGCAGTCGCAGCGCGGCGACGGTGAGCGCCAGTTTCTCGTCGGACAGATCGGGGGGCACGGATCCCTCGGCGGAGTCCAGCAGCTTCAGGTCGAAGCGGGCCGGCGCACGGTTGTCCGGGTCCACCAGTGCCCGGTACTCGCGCTCCGTCCCCTGGTAGACGTCCGGCACCCCCGGCATCGTCAGATGGGCGAGAGCGGCCCCCAGGACGTTCGCCCGCACGTGGGGCCGCAACGCGTCCGCGAACGCGGTGAGGAGCTCCCCGGGCGGCCCGCACGGGCCCGCCGCCACGAAGTCGCGTACCGCCTTCTCGTAGTCCGCGTCCGGCTCGGTCCAGCTCGTGTGCAGCCCCGCCTCGCGCACATGCTTGAGCATCGCGCCCTGGAGCCGCTCGCCGTCCTGGTGGCCGAACCCGACCGCCGTCTGCCAGGCAGCCCACGCGAGTTGGGCATCGGACGAGGTCACGCCGCCCTCGCGCGCGGTCCGCCCGGTGACCTCCGCGAGCAGATCGGCCCAAAGCCCGGGACACTGCGTGAGCACGGAGATCCCCGCCCGCACGTCGGCGCTCCGCTTGGTGTCGTGCGTCGAAAGCACGGTGCCCGTGTACGGCCAGTCGCGCTGCACGCGCGCGCAGTACGCGTGGAACGACTCCGGGTCCACGGCGGGGCTCTGCGGCGTACCGCCGACCTCCGTCGCGGACAGCAGGGGCGCGTGCCGGTAGAACGCCGTGTCCTCGACGGCCTTGGCCCGCAGCGCGGACGCCGTCTGCGCGAACCGCGCCCGGAACGCGCCGTGTTCGGGCCCCGGCCCGCACTTCCCGAGCGCCAGATCCCGCACGGTGTCCACCGCCTCGGCCTCCTCGGCGACGGTGAACACCCCCTTCGCGTCCGCGGCGTCCTCGGGCGTGAGCACGCTCTCGGGGTCCGCGCCCCCGGTCACGTACGGCCGGTACACGTCGAGGCGCACCAGGAGTTCGCGCACGGCGGCGCGCAGGGCCCACGGGGCGTGGTCGCGCAGGGCCGCGTCGGCGGCGCACAGCCTGCCCGCCTCGCGCGTGAGGCGGTCCACCTCGGCCGCCAGCTCGTGCGTGACGACCTGGTAGGCCGCGCGGCGCGCCGTGGCGTCCCAGTCGCCGCCCCGGTCGGCGGGCGCCGCCGTGAAGCGCCTGAACAGGCAGCGCAGTTCGTCCGCGCCCGACGGGTCGGTGAACAGGCCGTCGATCCGGCGCAGCGCGTCGTAGCCCGTCGTGCCTGCCACCGGCCAGGCGGCGGGCAGCTGTTCGTCCTCGCCGAGGATCTTCTCGACGACGGTCCAGCGCCCGCCGGCCGCGTCGGCGAGGTCCTTCAGATACGCGCCCGGGTCCGCGAGGCCGTCGGGGTGGTCGACGCGCAGCCCGTCGAGGACGCCCTCGCGCAGCAGCTGGACGATCTTCTCGTGGGTGGCGTCGAACACCTCACGGTTCTCCACGCACACCCCGATGAGGTCCGAAATGGTGAAGAAGCGCCGGTAGTTGAGTTCGGTGCGGGCCAGACGCCACCAGCCCAGCCGGTACCACTGCGCGTCGAGCAGCTCGGGAAGGGGCAGCGTCTCCGTGCCCTCGCGCAGCGGGAACGCGTGCTCGTAGTAGCGCAGCACACGGCCGTCCACCTCCAGGCGGTCCAGCTCGTGGCTCAGCCGGTGGCCGAGCACGGGCAGCAGGACCCGCCCGCCCTGCGCCTCCCAGTCGATGTCGAACCAGTGCGCGTACGGGGAGTGCGGCCCGTCCCGCAGCACCTCCTGGAGGGGCCGGTTGAGCCCGGCCGCCGACGCCATGTGGTTGGGCACGATGTCGGCGATCAGGCCGAGCCCGTGCTCCCGCGCCGTCCGCGCGAGCGCCCGGAGCCCGGCCTCACCGCCCAGCTCGTCCCGCACACGCGCGTGGTCCACGACGTCGTACCCGTGCGTGGAACCGGGTACGGCCTCCAGGACCGGCGACAGATGCAGGTGCGAGACACCCAAAGAGGCCAGATACGGGACGGCTCCGGCGGCGGCGGCGAACGGGAACGCCGGCTGGAGCTGCATCCGGTACGTGGCCGTGGGCGGGGCGGGGACCTCGCCCTCGTGATGGTCCGGTGTCATGCGCGTCATGCGAACCTACGTACCCGCCCCGGCGTCTTTCGTGTCATCGCCGCATGCATATGTCACCGGCGCCGTCGATAGTTTCGAACGATGGCACAGGCAGCGGGGGGAACGTCGGCGACATACCGCGAGGTGCTCGGGGCGACCGGGGCGCTGCTGCCGGTGCTCTCGTTCCTCGGGCGGCTGCCGGTGGCGGTGATCCAGTTCGGCAGCGTCCTGCTGATCACCAGGACGAGCGGTTCCCTCGCGACCGGAGGGACCGTGGCCTGCGCGCTCGCGCTGGGTCAGGTGGCCATGGGGCCGGTCGTCGGCCGGCTCGCCGACCGGCGCGGTCAGCGGAGCGTCGTGCTGTGCTGCTCGCTGCTGAACGCCGTCGCGATCGCCACTTACACGCTCGGCGCCCTCGCGGGAGCGACCACCCCGCTCCTGGTGGCGCTCGGCGTGCTCGCCGGAGCCACGGTGCCGGGGATCGGCCCGCTGGCCAGGGCCCGGGGCGTCGCGCTCGTCCGCCGCGGGGGTGCGGACGAGCGCGTCGTGAACACCGTGCTGTCGCTGGAGAGCACCATGGACGAGCTGTCGTTCGTCCTCGGGCCCGCACTGATCGGCGTCGCGTCCTTCGTCGGCCACCCCGCGTACGCGTTCGGGGCCGCCGCTCTCCTGGTCGCCGCCTGCGGCACGGCGTTCGCGCTGCACCCGACGGCGACGGCGGTCCGGCCCGCGGGGGCACCCACCCCCAAGGAGCCGCGCGCCCGGCGGCCCCGGATGCCGCGCGAGGTCCGGCTCGTGCGCCTCGGCCTCGTCCTCCTCGGCATCCTTCTCGGCGGCTGCGGGGCCGGGATCACGGCGCTCACCCAGAAGCTCGGCCAGGAGGACCAGGCGGGCCTCGTCTACGCGGCCATGGGCGTCATGAGCGCCGCCGTCGGCCTGTCCATGGCCGCCGTGCCGGAGCGCTTCGGGCTCGCGCTGCGCTGGCGGGTCGCCACCGCGGCCGCCGCGCTCCTGTCCCTGCTGCTGATCGGCACGCAGAGCATGCCGGGCCTCTACGTGGCGGTGACCGTGTTCGGCGCCGTCTTCGCGCCGAACCTGATCACCGGCTTCGGACTCACCGAGCGCGCCGTGCCGGGCGAACGTCTCGCCGAAGGCATGACGTTCGCCGCGAGTGCCTTCGTCGGCGGGCAGGCGGTCACGCTCGCCGTGGCGGGCCGCCTCGCCGAGTCCCACGGCCCCGCCGCGGCCTTCACCGTGGGCAGCGTGGCCGCGGCCCTCGCGTTCGGCGTCGCACTCCTCGTCAGGGCTCCCGCGGAACCACGCGTCACGCCGGCCGCTGCAGCACCGTCAGGCTCCGGTCGAGGAGCGTGAGGCGGTCGCCGGCCTGCACCTTCGCACCGGTCCCGAGCGGCACGCCTTCGGGCAGCGCCGTGTCCACGACGACCTCCCACTGGCGCCCGTGATTGACCGGCACGAGGAACTCCAACGCGTCGGGCGAGGCGTTGAACAGCAGCAGGAACGAGTCGTCCGAGATGCGCTCGCCCCGCGGGCCCGGCTCCGAGATCGCGTGCCCGTTCAGGAACACCGACAGGGCCCGCGCCTGTGCCGCGCCCCAGTCGTCCCGCGTCATCTCCTTGCCCTCCGGCGTGAACCAGGCGATGTCGGTCAGCTCGTCGTGGGTGCCCTCGACCGGCCGCCCGTGGAAGAAGCGGCGCCTGCGGAACACCGGGTGGTCACGCCGCAGCCGCGCCATCGCGCGCGTGAAGGCCAGCAGCGAGTCCTGCTCGCCGTCCTCGGGCCAGCGCACCCAGGCCAGCTCGCTGTCCTGGCAGTAGGCGTTGTTGTTGCCGTTCTGCGTGCGCCGCAGCTCGTCGCCGTGGCTGAGCATCGGCACGCCCTGGGAGAGCATCAGCGTCGCGATGAAGTTACGGGTCTGACGTTCCCGCAGGCCGAGCACCCCGGGGTCGTCGCTGTCGCCCTCCGTGCCGCAGTTCCACGACCGGTTGTGGCTCTCCCCGTCGCGGTTGCCCTCGCCGTTCGCCTCGTTGTGCTTCTCGTTGTACGAGACCAGGTCGCGCAGGGTGAAGCCGTCGTGGCACGTGACGAAGTTGATGGAGGCGAGCGGGCGGCGGCCGTCGTCCTGGTAGAGGTCGGACGAGCCGGTCAGCCGCCCGGCGAACTCGGCGAGGGTGCGCGGCTCGCCCCGCCACAGGTCCCGGACGGTGTCCCGGTACTTGCCGTTCCACTCCGTCCACAGCGGCGGGAAGTTGCCCACCTGGTAGCCGCCCTCGCCGACGTCCCACGGCTCGGCGATCAGCTTCACCTGGGAGACCACCGGGTCCTGCTGCACCAGGTCGAAGAACGACGACAGCCGGTCCACCTCGTGGAACTGCCGCGCCAGCGTCGCCGCCAGGTCGAAGCGGAACCCGTCGACGTGCATCTCGGTGACCCAGTAGCGCAGCGAGTCCATGATCATCTGCAGGACGTGCGGCGACCGCATGAGCAGCGAGTTCCCGGTGCCCGTCGTGTCCATGTAGTAGCGGCGGTCGTCCGCCAGACGGTAGTACGAGGCGTTGTCCAGGCCCCTGAAGGACAGCGTCGGGCCCAGGTGGTTGCCCTCCGCGGTGTGGTTGTAGACGACGTCGAGGATGACCTCGATCCCGGCCTCGTGCAGTGCCCGTACGGCCGACTTGAACTCCAGGACCTGCTGGCCGCGGTCGCCCCAGGAGGCGTAGGCGTTGTGGGGGGCGAAGAAGCCGATGGTGTTGTAGCCCCAGTAGTTGTTCAGGCCCATCTCCACCAGGCGGTGGTCGTTGACGAACTGATGGACCGGCATCAGTTCGAGCGCCGTCACGCCCAGTTCCGTGAGGTGGTCCAGGATCGCCGGGTGGGCGAGCGCCGCGTAGG
The DNA here is from genome assembly GCF_055582645.1 of Streptomyces sp. NPDC107517. NCBI lineage: Bacteria > Bacillati > Actinomycetota > Actinomycetes > Kitasatosporales > Streptomycetaceae > Streptomyces > Streptomyces sp. NPDC107517. The sequence continues at coordinate 302,860 of NZ_JBVJPM010000001.1, forward strand.
TGCCGCGCAGCTCGTCCGGGAGGGCCGGGTGCGTCATCGTGAGGCCCTTCACATGGGCCTCGTAGATCACAGTGCGGTGGTACTCGGTGCGCGGCGGGCGGTCGTCGCCCCAGTCGAAGTAGGGGTTGACCACGACCGACGTCATCGTGTGCGGCGCCGAGTCCAGGTCGTTGCGCTTGTCGGGCGACCCGAAGGGATACCCGTACACCGCCTCGCCCCAGTCGATCCGGCCACTGATCGCACGCGCGTACGGGTCGAGGAGAAGCTTCGAGGAGTTGCACCGCTGGCCCCGCTCCGGGGTGTACGGGCCGTGCGCGCGGAAGCCGTACCGCTGGCCCGGCATGATGCCGGGCAGATAGGCGTGCCGCACAAAGGCGTCGGTCTCCCGCAGCTCCACCGCGGTCTCCGACCCGTCGTCGTGCAGCAGACACAGCTCTATGCGCCGGGCGGCCTCCGAGAAGACCGCGAAGTTGGTGCCGGCGCCGTCGTAAGTGGCACCGAGTGGATACGCCTGTCCAGGCCAGACCTGCATGGGTACGACTCTTCCACTTCCGGCCCGGATGCCCCGGGCGACTTCGGCGAGAGTCTTCCCGAAAGTGACGGAACCACCTAGGAATTGGGCCCCTCTTACTGGAAGACCACGCATACCCGTCGCCCACAGGTGGGGCCGCGGGGACAACAGGGGGAAGATGTGCGAGAGCTCGCAAGACGCCATCTGGGGAAAATGATGGCGGGAGCGGCCGTCGCGGCCGCGGCGACCGCCGTGCTGCTGGGCGTGATCCTGCCGGGGGAGGCGGGCGCGGGTGACCAGGCCGAGGCCGGCTCCGCCCAGCAGGACGCGGTCCCGAAGGACGGCGTGATGGAGGCCGCGCCGAAGGAGGGCGAGAAGGGCGTCGGCAGGGACCCGCTCACCGACGACGAGATCAAGCGCGCCGAACAGCTCGCCGTCGCGGGCAACGGACTGCGCAGGAGCGCGCGGGACGTCGAGGGCGACCGGGGGCCGCAGCACCTGTCCACGAACCTCAGCGAGGTGGACCCCACGCAGAGCGGCCCGCGGGCGGCGGAGCGCCGCGCCGAGGTCGTCTACTACGACTACAAGGCCGACACGGTCGTGACCAGGACCGTGAACCTCGACAGCGGCAAGGTCGAGAACACCGACACGGCGCACGGCGTGCAGCCGCCGCCGAGCCCCGGCGAGCTGCGTGAGGCCACCCAGCTCCTCATCGCGGACCCGCTCGGCGCCGGCCTGAAGAAGGACTACAAGGACGCCACCGGCAAGCAGCTCACGGGCACGAACCAGCTGGAGCTGAGCGGCATGGTCTTCCGCAAGGAGACCGTCGCCCACGTCCCGTCCGGCCTCACCGCCTGCGGCGAGCACCGGTGCCTGCGTGTCGTCACCAAGGTCAGGAACGGGCCGTGGATCGACACGCGCGCCCTGGTCGTCGACCTCAGCGCGCGCACCGTCGGCCGCCTCGGCTGAGTCCCTCACGCCCGCCTCTCCTCCTGCTTGAAGGAGTCATTCCGTATGCACGCCAACAGACTTCGGCGCGCCCGCGCCCGGGCCGCCGTCGCCCTCACGTCCCTCACGTCCCTCGCGCTGCTCGGCACCGCCGTCAGCGCCGCGGGCCCCGCCACGGCCGCCCCGCAGGCGCCCGCCGCCGCGGCCCCGGCCTGCAGCGCCGCGTACAAGATCGAGCAGGTCCTCGACGGGGGCACGACCTGGCGCATGTGCTGGCACTACAACACGCTGTCCGGGCTCGTTCTCGACGACGTCAGCTACCAGCCCAGGGACGAGCCCAAGCCGATCGCCGTCCTCACCAGCGCCCGCCTCGCGCAGGTCCATGTCCCCTACGACGACGGTGAGAACGAGTACGACGACGTCACCGGCACCGACTTCGGGTACGCCCTGCAGAACCTGAAGCCCGGCGAGTGCCCCGGCGGCACCATCAAGACCGTCAAGGTGCCCGACCGGGGCAACGTGCAGGGCCTGTGCACGACCACGCGCGCGCGTGGGCACGCGTACCGGCTCAACGACGACGAGAGCACCGGCGGCAGCGGCAAGGTCTACACCGCCCAGGGCAAGGACCTCCTCGTCTACACGGTCAACAAGGCGTCCTGGTACGAGTACATCACCGAGTGGCGGTTCTCCTCGGACGGGACGATCACGTCGAACGTCGGTGCGACCGGCAGCATCTCCCCGTACGACTACAACGGCACGGACGGCAAGGGCTGGCCGATCGGCAAGGGTGCCCGGGCCTATGCCGAGAGCCACGCCCACAACGTCTTCTGGCGGCTCAACTTCGGCCTCGACGGCTCCCCCAAGACCAAGGTCGAACAGTACGACTCCAAGGTCACCGCGCCGACCGGCAGCGGCAGCCCCACCACGAAGACCACCCGCACCCCCGTCACCAAGGAACTCGCCGGTGACGCGAAGGACATGCGCTGGTGGCGGGTCGTCAGCACCGCGGGCAAGAACAAGGACGGCCACCCCAGGTCCTACGAGTTCGTGCCCGGCCGCTCCAGCAAGTTCCCCGGCCGCTCGTTCACCAAGCACGACGTGTACTTCACCGAGTACAAGAAGTGCGAGCAGTACGCGAGCGACAACCCGGCCGGGAACTGCGGAGGCGCCAGCGTCGACAAGTGGGTCGGCGGACAGACGCTCACGCACCCGATCACCTGGGTCAACATCGGGTTCCACCACATCGCCCGGGACGAGGACCAGCAGCCGATGCCGGTCCACTGGCAGGGCTTCTCACTGGCCCCCAGGGACGTGACCGCTATGAATCCGCTCACTCCCGCCGACCTCGCGGACCAGAACGGCGTGCCCAGAAACGGCAGTTGAGAAACTACCCTGCCCATCCGGCTGCACCGCCGACCGCTACCGGAGTACCCTTCCTTGATCGTTGCTGGGGAGTGCTCGGGGGAGCGGAAGGCGGTGCGCGGGTGAGCTCGGGTGGGCTGGAGCTGCCCCCTGGTGACGGAGGTCACGAGGGGAGCTCCGCTGACGTCCCGCCCGGAGCGGTGTCCTTGGCGCGGCCGATGGACATGGGATCCCAGATCGGACCGGAGTCGGAGTTCGCCTGGGGCGCCGATGCCTGGAGCGAGGTCCGTACGCGCGCGCAGCGGGCCGGCCGCGCCTACATCTGGCTGAACCTGGTCGAACAGCGGCTGCGGGCCGTCGTGGCCGCGGTGCTGCGCCCCATCTACGAACCCGTCCACGGCGACGACTGGGTCGTGGCCGCCGCAGGGCCCGCCGGGCAGGAGTGGGTCCAGCGGGCCGTCGCCGTGCGCGAGGTGAGCCGCCGCAAGGGCTATCTGCTCGACCCGGCCGACGACAACGTCCTCAGCTTCCTCACCCTGCCGCAGCTGCGCGAGCTGATGGTGCAGCACTGGCCCTGCTTCGAGCCGTACTTCGACGACCGCCGCGACGTCGAACTCGCCCTCGACGAGCTCGAGGTGACGCGGAACGTCGTCTCGCGCAACCGCGCCCTGTCCGAGGCCGTCCTCGCCCAGGCCGAGCGCGCCTCCGGGCGGCTCCTGGAGATGCTCGGCGCGGGCTCCGACGTGCCGTCCGCCCGCAGGCTCCCCGTCGACGCCGTCGAGGAGCTCGTCGCCGACCGGTACGCCGACGTCGTGGGCGTGCACCCGGACCGGGTGCGGCTGCTGCGCCAGTTCCCGGCCGAGGACATCTTCGGCGGCGCGCGCCGCCTCGACGCCATCGGCATAGGCCTGAACATGCTGGTGCAGAACTTCTCGGGCCGCCGCCTCGTCCGGCTCGCCGAGTCCGGCTGCCGGGTGCGGCTGCTCTTCCTCAACCCCGCCTCCAGCGCCGTCAAGCGCAGGGAGCGCGAGCTGGGCCTCAAGCGCGGCGAGCTGAGCCGCGCCGTCGAGATGAACATCCTGCACATGCGCCGGGTGCGGGCCCGGCTGCGCGACCCGGGTGCGTTCGAGATCCAGGTCTACGACGAGACGCCACGGTTCACCGCATATCTGGTCGACGGCGACGGGTCGGACGGCGTCGGGGTCGTCCAGTCGTATCTGCGCCGGGCCAGGGGCATGGAGGCGCCGGTCCTCGTGCTGCGCGGGCCCGGACGCGTGGTGAAGGCGAACAGTCCCCGCGAAGGGGAGGAAGCCGGACTTTTCTCCACGTACCGCGAAGAATTCGAGCTGGCCTGGGCGGACGCCCGGCCCGTGTCCTGACCCCGCCGCACGGCGAGGACGCCCCGGGAAGCAGCACGCCCCCGGCCCGTTGTCAGTGCCGCATGTCATCGTGGTGGCCACTGGGGAGACACGGGGACGCACCATGAAGAAGGGGGCCGCGATGGGATGGCACCAGGAGCTGCTGGTCGGCTTCGACCTGGAGACCACGGGGACGGATCCGCGCGAGGCGCGCATCGTCACGGGCGCGGTGATAGAGGTCAAGGACGCGAGGCCGCTGGGGCACCGGCAGTGGCTCGCGGACCCGGGGGTCGAGATCCCCGCCGACGCGGTCGCCGTGCACGGGATCAGCAATGAGAGAGCGGCGTCCGACGGCGAGCCGGCCGACCGGGTCGCGGACTCCATGGCCGAGACGCTCGTCGGGTACTGGCGCACGGGCGTGCCCGTCGTCGCGTACAACGCCGCGTTCGACCTGACCCTGCTCTCCGCCGAGCTGCGCCGCCACGGCCTGCCGTCGCTGCGGGAGCGGCTCGGCGGCATGGACCCGGCTCCCGTCATCGACCCGTACACGATCGACCGCTCGGTGGACCGCTACCGCAAGGGCAAGCGGAACCTCGAGGCGGTGTGCGCGGAGTACGGCGTGACGCTCGAGTCCGCTCACGACGCCTCCGCCGACGCCCTCGCCGCCGCGCAGCTGGCCGCCGCGATAGCCGGCCGCCACCCGAAGGTCGCCTCCCTCGGACCGGCCCGGCTCCACGAGTCCCAGATCGAGTGGTACGCGCAGTGGGCGGCGGACTTCCAGTCCTTCCTGCGCCGCAAGGGCGACGCACAGGCAGTGGTCGAGGCGGCGTGGCCGATGCGGGAGCTGACGGGGCCCGGGGTCTGAGTGGGGTGGGGCGGGGCCGCACGGAGACACCGGCCCGGGGCCGGTGAAGCCGTGAAGATCCCGCCGTCACCGGGCCGCCCTACACGGCCATCCGCCTCCACTGCTGCGACGCCGCACCCGTGTACGTCTGCTGGACGACCGCCGTGCCCGTCGCCGTGGAACCGCCCGCCGTGCCGAGGACCTTGCCCGTGCGGACACACACCAGCCGGACATGGCCGCCATCGGTGGACTCCGTGCGCCAGTGCTGGTTGTCGGCGCCGGTGGCCCGGTACTGGACGATCGGGGCGTTCTCCGTGGCCTGGCCGCCGCTGACGTCCGCCGTCAGGCCGGAGTGCACATTGGTGAGGCGGTGGCCGCCGTCCAGGGACTCCGCGAACTTCCACTGCTGCGACGCGCCGCCCGTGCGCGTGCCCAGGACCAGCGGCGCGGACTCGGCGGTCCCGGACACCTCGACCGCCATGCCGCTGTCGGCCCGGTTGACGAGAACGTAGCGCTGCGACGCGTACGAGGGGGTCAGGGTGATGCTCGCGCCCGGCTTCAGGCTCACGTCCTTCGTCCAGGAGCCGGCGCGCACGCGGGTGGTGCGGCCGCCGGTCGAGGTGAGCCGGAGCCTCGTCGCCACGCCGTCCTTCCACTCCAGGTCGGCCGTGAACCCGCCGCGCACGCCGATGCCGGTGACCTTGCCCGACGCACCCCACGCGACCGGCAGCGCGGGCAGGAGCTCGACGAGGCCCGGGCGGGAGTAGAGCAGCATCTCGATGACGGCGGCCGTCGTGCCGAAGTTGGCGTCGATCTGGAACACCGAGCTGTCGCCGCCCAGCTGGTACATGTCGAAGAAGTTGGGCGCGGTGCCGTTGCTGTGGTTCACGGAGGGCCGCAGCACCGTGCCGACGAGCTGGTACGCCTTCTCGGCGTCCTTCATCCGCGCCCAGCACAGGGCGCGCCACGCGCAGCCCCAGCCGTAGGTGTCCATGCCACGGGCCGTGAGGCCCTTGTCGACGCCGACGAGGACGTCGTGCGGGCTGCGGTCGCGGCTGACGCGGTCGCCGGGGAACAGGCCGACGAGGTGGGAGAGGTGCCGGTGCTGCGTCTCGCCGAGGTTCGCGCCGCCCATCCACTCCTCCAGCCACCCGGTGGCGGGGCTGACGCGCGGCAGGTACAGCCTGTTCTGGAGGGCGGCGACGCGGCGTGCGTACGCCTTGGAGGTGCCGAGGGCCGCCGCGGCGGTGCGGAAGTTCTCGAAGAGCTGCCAGACCAGCTCCTGGGCGTACGTGATGCCGCGCGCGTCGGTCGGGCCGTGCTCGGGCGACCAGTCGTGGTCGTCGACGAGGACCTCGGCATCGGCCCCGGTCTTCGGGTCCTTCACCGTCGCCGTGACGAGCCGCTTCTCCCAGAACGCGCAGGCGCCCTCCAGGAGCGGCAGGATCTTCGCCAGATAGCGCCGGTCGAGGGTGAACTCGTAGTGCTCGTAAAGGGAGTTGCACAGCCAGGCGTTGCCCGCCGGGTGCCACCACCAGCCGGGGCCGCCCATCGTGTTGGTGGAGATCGCGGTGGTCCAGCCGGCGATCTCACCGCTCGTGTTGCGGAAGCCGTTGCGCGGGTCGTTGAACAGCTCGCGGGTGGTCTTCTCCCAGTGCGGGACCTGGGCGAGACAGTAGTCGGCGAGAGCGTCGAAGCAGTCGGGCAGGCCGGTCCTGTCGGTGGGCCAGTAGTTCATCTGGAGGTTGATGTCGGTGTGGTAGTCCGCCATCCACGCCGGGTCGTTCCGGTCGATCCACAGGCCCTGGAGGTTGAGCGGCAGCGAGGAGCGCGAGCCGCACACGGTGAGGTAGCGGCCGAACTGGACGTACGACGCCTCGAGTTCGGGGTCGGGGCGACCGCCGGAGGCCTGCCGGGCCAGGAGGCGCTTGTCGGTGTCCAGAGCCCGTTGCGCTTCGGTGGACGCGCCCAGGTCGACGCTCATGGTGTCGAACAGGGCGCGGTGGTCGGCGACATGGGCGGCGAGGAGACGGGTCGCGCCGGCCTTCGCCGCGGCGGCGGTCCGCAGGGCGGCGGTGGCGCGCGGGTCGGCGTCGCGGTCGATGAAGCCGTCGGCGTCGGGGGAGTAGGAGGTGCCGCCGCTCAGGACGAGGAGCACCTCGTCGCAGTCCTCGAAGGTGACCGAGGAGCCGCTCGCGCCGACCGTGCCGCCGCGGTGCGTCGCCGCCCGCGCGACGGCGGCGTAGGCGAGGCCGTTGTCGAGTTTCGCGGCGAAGCCCGCTGACGCCGTGGCGGGGTCCACGGTGATCGGCTCGCCGCGCGTCCCGGTCAGGGTGAGGCGTCCGCGCCAGGTGCCGCCGCCGTCGCGGGTGAGCCGGACGACGATCACGTCGTCGGGGTGGCTGCAGTAGATCTCGCGCCGGAAGCGGGTGCCGCCGACCTCGTACTCCACCGTCGTCAGGCCGTTGCTGAGGTCGAGGCGGCGCCGGTAGCCGCTCACGGCGGACGGGTCGTGCCCCGGCACCTCCAGATACGCCTTGGTGAGGACGCCGTACGAGCCGAAGTGGGCGGTGTCGTAAGGGAACTGACCGTCGGACTCGAGCGCGTCGTTCGCTCCGCCCGTCCACAGGGTGACGTCCGAGACGGACAGGACCTCGCGGGACGGGTGGCCGGAGACGACGGCCCCGAGGCGGCCGTTGCCGATGGGCAGCCCCTCCCGCATTAGCAGGTCCTCCGCCGCCGGGGACCCGTAGCGCAGCGCGACCGCGTCGGCCTCGGGTACGAGGTGTGGCGCGGCCGGGCGCCCGCCGGGTCTCGGGGCTGCCTGTGCCGTGAAGGCGGGCACTTGGCTCAGGGCCAGGAGAGATCCGATGGCTGAGCCGTATTTGAGGACGGAGCGGCGGGAGACGGCGGAGCCGGGTTCGGGGTGCACGGGCATCAGGTCCTCCAGGCAAGGGTCGGCGAACTCCGCCGTACCTTGCTCCAGGACCTCGCCACGGGGAAGAGATCGGATGAATTCGGCGCGAAAGTCCAACAATTCCTGCGCGGGAGTCCAAATGCCCGTGCACGGGCGGAAGTTCAGCCGCGCGCCCCGAAGGAAGCCGTCAGAACGGGTACCAGCGCACCGTCGGATCCCCGTCCCGCAGAGATGCCACCCTGCGCTCGAACTCCGCGAGCGCCTTGGGGTTGGTCGGCGCGTGCTGGGCGACCCACGCGCAGCTCGCCGTCTCGCGCGCGCCGCGCAGCACGGCGCACCCGTCCCACTCCCGCACGTCCCAGCCGTACGTCCGCGTGAACGCGTCGTACGCCTCGGGGTCGAGCCCGTACCGGTCGCGGGAGAGCGCCATGACGACCAGGTCGTGCTCGCGCAGGTCGCAGGAGAACGTCTCCAGGTCGACGAGGACGGGTCCGTCGGGGCCGATGTGCACATTGCGCGGCAGCGCGTCCCCATGGATCGGGCCCGGCGTCAGGTGGGGGACGAGCGCCGCCGCCGCGTCCGCGAAGCCGTCGCGCCGTTCGCGCAGATACGCGGCGTCGGCGGGGTCGATCGCGTCGCCGGCGAGCCGCAGCCACCGCTCGACGCCGCCGAGCAGCTCGCGGCGCGGCAGCGCGATGGGCGGGGCGGGCAGGGAGTGCACGTGGCGGAGCAGCTCGGCCAGGTCGCGCGGCTCGGCGGGGCGCAGCGCGGCCGGAACGCGGTGCCACAGCGTCACCGGGTGACCGTCCACGAGGAGCGGCTCGGGCTCGGCGGCCCGTACGGCCGGCACGCCCTGGCCGGCGAGCCAGCCCGCGACGGCGAGCTCGCGCCGGGCCCGCTCCAGGAGCTCGGGGTCGCGGCCCACCTTGACCACCAGGTCGCCGAGCGCGAACACGGCGTTCTCGCCGAGCGCGAGCAGCTCGGCCGCCGGCCCGCCGCCCTCCGGCCCGCCGTCCCGCTGTCCGTCGCCGTGCTGTCCCCCGGGGAGCCCCGCCGCCGCGAGCACCTTCCGTGCCTGCGCCTCATCCATCACGTGCCTCCAGCCGATCCCATGGTCCGGGCCCAGTCTCGCACCCGTTTCACGTGCGCATACGCCCCGGTCGGCGCCGTAACGGACAACGTCGTGCGCAGCGGCTTGACGGGGCACGGGTCCCTCAGCACGATGACGGGGGCCGCCAGGGCCTTTCGCTTGGATCATGCCGAAGCCGAGTGGCCGCGCTCGTGAAGGGACGGCGTGCCGGACCTCGCGCCCCGCCATGACCCGCCGGACGGGCCCTGGGGCGGCCGGAGCCCCCACCCGCCGCCCGAAGGAGCCGAATCCGTGACCTTGACGACCGCGACGACGCGGCCGGTGAAGCGTGCGTCCGGGCCACCCGAGCGGGGGCGTCCGGCGGACCGCGGCGCCGCCTGGTTCCTGGTCCTGCCCGCCCTCATCCCCATCCTCGTGCTCAGCGTCGGGCCCCTCCTCTACGGCATCGCGCTGGCGTTCACCGACTCGCAGGCCGGCCGCACGGCGCCGACCCAGTGGGTGGGCGCGCTCAACTTCCAGGACCTGCTGCACGACACGCTGTTCTGGGACTCGTTCCGGATCGGCCTGCTGTGGGCGGTCGGGGTGACCGTCCCTCAGTTCCTGCTCGCGCTGGGCCTCGCGCTCCTGCTCAACCAGAACCTCCGCTTCCGCTGGCTGGCGCGGGCGCTCGCGATCATTCCCTGGGCCATGCCCGAGGTGGTCGTCGGCATCATGTGGCGCCTCGTCTACAACCCCGACGCGGGCATCCTCAACGAGACCCTCCGCGACCTCGGCCTCGGTGACGGGCGCGACTGGCTCACCGGCCTGGCGACAGCGCTGCCCGCCGTGATCGTCGTCGGCATCTGGGCGGGCATGCCGCAGACCACCGTCGCCCTGCTCGCCGGGCTCCAGAACACCTCGCCCGAACTCCACGAGGCCGCCGCGCTCGACGGCGCGGGCGCCTGGGGCCGCTTCCGCGCGGTGACCTGGCCCGCGCTCAAGCCGGTCGCGCTCGCCATCACCGCGCTCAACTTCATCTGGAACTTCAACTCGTTCGCCCTGGTCTACGTCCTGACCAACGGCGGCCCGGGCGGCCGGACCCGCCTGCCCATGCTCTTCGCCTACGAAGAGGCCTTCCGCTACGGCCAGTTCGGCTACGCGGCGGCGATGGGATGCGTGATGGTCGCGGTCATCTCGGTCATCCTCGCCTTCTACCTCGTGGGCCGGCTCAAGGGAGGCGACGAGCAGTGAGCCGTACCCGTACAGGCATCCGGCCGAGCAGGCCGGCGCGCGCGGGCCAGTACCTCGCGCTGCTCGCCTACCTCGTCTTCCTCGCGTTCCCGTTCCTGTGGCTGATCTCTACGGCGTTCAAGCCGCCCCGCGAACTCGCGAGCCTGCACCCCACGTGGATACCCAAGGACCCGACGCTCGCCAACTTCCGTCAGGCCTTCGACGAGCAGCCCCTCCTGAGGGCCGCCGCCAACTCCGTGCTCGTGGCGCTCTGCGCGGCTCTGATCGCCGTCGTCATCGCGACCCCGATGGCCTACGTGATGGCCCGCCACCGCTCGCTGCTGTCCCGCGCGGCGACGGGCTGGGTGGTGGTGAGCCAGGCGTTCCCGTTCGTCCTGCTGATCATCCCGCTCTTCCTGATCCTGAAGAACCTGCACCTGATCAACTCGCTGCCCGGCCTGACCATGGTCTACGTCGTGTGGTCGCTGCCCTTCGCGCTGTGGATGCTGGTCGGCTACGTCCGGGCCGTGCCGCCCGAACTGGAGGAGGCGGCCGCCGTCGACGGAGCCGGAAAGCTGCGCACGCTCGTCTTCGTCACGGCGCCGCTGCTCGCGCCGGGCCTGGTGGCGACGGCGCTGTTCGCGTTCATCACCGCGTGGAACGAGTTCTTCTTCGCGCTCGTCCTGATGAAGACCCCCGAGAGGCAGACGCTGCCCGTGATCCTGACGCACTTCCTCGGCGCGGAAGGCGTCGCCGACCTCGGGCCGCTGGCCGCCGCCGCGTTCCTCGCGACCCTGCCCTCACTGGTGATCTTCGCGCTCATCCAGCGCCGACTGACCGGCGGGATGCTGGCCGGGGCGGTGAAGTCATGAGGCGCGTACGCCGGCTGGCCGCCGTCGCCGCGGCCGTTGCCCTGCTGGTCACCGGCTGCTCCTCGGGCAAAACGGCCGACGACGGCAAGGTCACTCTCGAATTCCAGTCCCTCGCCTGGCAGAAGGAGTCCGTCGACGCCAACAAGCAACTCGTGAAGGAGTGGAACGCGGCGCACCCGGACATCCAGGTCAAGTACGTCCAGGGCAGCTGGGACAGCGTCCACGACCAGCTGCTCACCTCCTTCGAGGGAGGGGAGGCGCCGGACGTGATCCATGACGCCTCGGACGACCTCGCGGACTTCGCGTACGGCGGCTACCTCGCGGACCTGCGGGACCTGCTGCCCGCCCGCCTCAAGTCCGACATCCCGCAGCACAGTTGGGAGACAACGACCTTCGGTGACGGCGTCTACGGCGTGCCGTTCCTCCAGGAGCCGCGGGTCCTCGTCGCCAACGCGAAGATCCTCGAGGCGGCGGGCGTCCGCATCCCGACACCCGCGGATCCCTGGTCCTGGGAGGAGTTCAGGGCCATTGCGAAGAAGCTGAGCGGCGACAAGAAGTTCGGCGTCGCGTGGCCGCTGAAGGAGCCCGTCTCGGCGACCCTCAACCTCTCCCTCTCGGCCGGCGGGCGCATGTTCCACCGCGGCGCGGACGGCAAGGTGACGGTCCGCTTCGACGCCGCGGACCAGGTCCTGCCCCGTACGGTCCACGACCAGGTCGGCACCGACGGCAGCGCCTCGGGCGCGACGCTCGGCATGGGCGGCTCCGACACGCTCCCCGGCTTCTTCGCGGGCAAGTACGCGATGGTCCCGCTCGGCTTCTCCTATCGGCAGCAGATCGTCCAGCAGGCGCCGAAGGGCTTCGACTGGCAGGTGCTCCCGGCGCCGGCGGGACGTGACGGCCTGGCCCAGGGAGTGTCCCCGCAGACCCTGTCCGTCGCCGAGGACAGCCCGCACAAGAAGGAGGCGGCGCAGTTCATCGATTTCCTCCTGCAGCCGCCGAACATGGTGCGCCTCGCGCTCGGTGACTGGATGCTGCCCACCGGAACCGAGGCGCTGAAGGACCCGGCCCTGCACACGGAGAAGAACGACTGGGCGACCGGCACGGCCCTCGCCGGTGACCTCCGCTCGGCCCCGGCGCAGTCGGTGCGCGGCTACGCGGAGTGGAAGGACAAGGTGGCGACGCCCGCGCTCCAGGAGTACTACAGCGGCTCGATCGGCCTCGGCGAACTGCGCGACCGGCTGGTGAAGGACGGGAATCTGGTGCTCGCGAGATATCAGAGGTAGGGCGAAACCCGGAAGGGGGTCACATGTCGAGGACGAGGCGTGGGCCCCGGCAGCGCGAGACACAGATCATCAGCGTCTCGCCCGCCGCCCGCTCCTCGGCGCTGAGCACGGAGTCCCGGTGGTCCGCCGTACCCTCCACGATGTCGGTCTCGCAGGTCCCGCAGGTGCCTTCCGCGCAGGAGTACAGCACCTCGACCCCCGCCTCCCGCACCGTGTGCAGGATGCTCCGGCCGGGCGGCACGGTCAGGGTGCGGCCGGAGCGCCGCAGCTCCACCTCGAAGGCATGGTCCGTGCCGTCGGCGCCGTCCGGTCCGTCCTGCGCGGGACGGAAACGCTCGGTGTGCGCGGCGCCCCGGGCCTCGACGGCGTCGAGGAGCGGTCCCGGGCCGCAGCAGTAGACCAGGGTGCCGTCGCCGCCCGTGTCCGGCGGGCCGAGATATCCGTCGAGGTCGAGGAGCCCCGTCTCGTCCTCCGGCGCGACGCGCACCTTCGCGCCGTAGGCGGAGAGTCGATCGAGGAACGCCATCGAGTCGCGCGACCGCCCGCCGTACAGCAGGCTCCACTCGGCTCCCGCCTCTTCGGCGGCGGCCACCATCGGGAGGATCGGGGTGATCCCGATGCCGCCCGCCACGAAGCGGTAGCCCGGCGCCTCGTGGAGCGGGAAGTGGTTGCGCGGTCCCCGGACGCGGACGACCACGCCCGGGGTCAGCTTCTCGTGCACGTAGGCCGATCCGCCGCGTCCGCACGGTTCGTGGAGGACCGCGACGGTCCAGGCGGTGCGGTCGGCGGGGTCGCCGCACAGCGAGTACGGGCGGACCAGGTCGTCCGCGAGGACCAGGTCCACGTGGGCACCCGGCTCCCAGGCGGGCAGCGGCTCGGCCCCGGGGTGACGGAGTGTCAAGGAGATGACGCCGGTGGCCTCTTCGGTGCGCGCGGCGACGACGAGGTCGGCTTCGTAGGGCGGGGTCACCGGTCGTCCTCCAGGTGATCGGGGTGGGACAGCATCCACTGCCACATCGCCACGGGGTCCTGTGTGTCGTGCTCGGCCCCGCAGTGGCAGATGCCGTGCAGTTCGTCGGTGCCGGGGACCCAGTCGACGCGGTACACCTCGGCGGTGGGCGGGCGGCTCATCGCGCGACGGTGTCGGGGGTCGCGGACCGGTCGTCCCCGGCGGCGAGGCGGGCGAGGATCCGGCGGGCGGCGAGGCCGCCCGTGTCGATGTTGATGCTGAGTTCCTGGTAGCCGGCGGGCTCGGTGTCCAGGGCCTTCTGGAGCAGGTTCAGCGCGTTCACGTCCTGCATGACGACCTCGTGGTTGAAGTCGCGCAGGAACGTCGACATCTCCTCGTCGCCGTGGCCGAAGTCGCGGGAGACGGCCCAGAAGTCGTAGACCTGGTTCTGCGTGGACGGTGTGATCGCGTAGGTGATCTCCACGTGGAAGGCGTCCGGGTCGGTGCCGTCCGGGTTCGGCAGGACGCCCTGGGGGGCGATGCGGCTGTGCAGCAGGTACAGGCAGGGGGCGTGGTACTCGATGTCCTGCCAGCGGGTGATGCGGCCCTTGATGCCGGTGGAGTTGGCGTAGAACGGCGGACACTCGGCGTCGTCCATGTGCCGGCTGACGCGGACGATGCCGGCGCCCTCGTCGACCTCGGTCGTCATGGGGGTGTCGGCGACCTCGGGCGTGCCGATGTAGCCGCCGTGCAGATACGTCTCGTGGGAGAGGTCCATGAGGTTGTCGACCAGCAGGCCGTAGGCGGCGTCGATGGGCTCCATCCCGCCGACCGTCGTCCAGTGCGCGGAGTCGGCCAGGTGCGGGGCCCGCGGGATCGTCGTCGGGTCGGCCAGCGCCGGGTCGCCGATCCACACCCACACGAAGGAGTCCAGCTCGGCCACGGGGTACGAACTCACCCTGGCGGTACGGGGGATGCGCTTCTGCCCGGGGACGTACACGCAGGTGCCGGTCGTGTCGTAGGTGAAGCCGTGGTAGCCGCAGACCACCTTGTCGCCGTCGAGCCGGCTCTGCGAGAGCGGGAAGCGGCGGTGCACGCAGCGGTCGGCCAGAGCGACGACCTCACCCGTGTCCTCGGTCCGGTAGAAGGCGATCGGCTCGCCGAGGACGGTGCGGGCCAGGAGTTCCCGCCCGACCTCCGTCCCGTAGGCCGCGACATACCACTGGTTCCTGGCGAAGGCGGTCGTGTGAGGCATGGATGCGGCTCCCGTCTCTGATGGTGGTCGCATCGTCCGACAGGGCGTCAGGGGGGTGCAATACGGCTTCCGTCTCACGGAAGCGCCTTTATGTATGACCTGGTCAGAGCGGGGTTCGGATCCAGGAGAGGTATCGGGAGACCCCCGGATTCCGTGACGACTCGACCGCCGTGTTCCGGCGGTTCAGGAGCTCTGCCGCCGCAGTCCAGCGGGCTCGGTGTGCCCCTCGGCCCCTCGGAGGTCCGCGTGACACCGGCCCGGGCGGGGTCCGGGGGTGGCCGTAGCCCGACTGTGTGACGCGCCCGGCTGAAGTCCGGCTGTTTTGCGTGCCGGTCTGCCCCATCGCGGTGCGGGGTGCTTTCGTCTGGGGGCCGGGTGTGCGACGGCTCCTGTGTCTGCCTGACGGGCCGGCCGACGTTCCGTCTTCCTCCTGCGCGTCGTGCGGTCCTCGAGGGCGTCCGTCGAAAAGGCAGAAGGAGAGAACTGGTGGCAGGAAACTCCAACGAGAGCCGCGGGACGGTGTCCGCGCAGCTCCTCAAGGGCCAGAAGGCGCTCGTGACCGGTGCCAACTCGGGCATCGGCCGGGCGACCGCCATCGCCCTGGGCCGGGCCGGAGCGGACGTGGTGGTGAACTACGTCGTGGGTGCGGAAGAGGCGGACAAGGTCGTCAAGGAGATCGAGGGCTTCGGTGTCCGCGCCTACTCCTACCAGGCCGACGTGTCCCACGAGGACCAAGTGACCGCCATGGTCGCGCGGATGGTCGAGGAGTTCGGCACCATCGACATCATGGTGGCCAACGCGGGCCTCCAGCGGGACGCGGCCGTCACCGAGATGTCCCTCGCCCAGTGGGAGAAGGTCATCGCCGTCAACCTGACGGGCCAGTTCCTGTGCGCGCGTGAGGCCGCCAAGGAGTTCATCCGGCGCGGCGTGGTGGAGGAGGTCTCCCGTTCGGCGGGGAAGATCATCTGCATGAGTTCGGTCCACCAGATCATCCCGTGGTCGGGGCACGTGAACTACGCCTCCTCCAAGGGCGGTGTGGGCATGCTGATGCAGACCCTCGCCCAGGAGCTCGCGCCCAAGCGGATCAGGGTCAACGCGATCGCACCCGGCGCCATCCGCACGCCGATCAACCGCGACGCCTGGTCCACCCCCGAGGCCGAGGCCGACCTCCTGCGCCTGATCCCGTACCACCGCGTGGGCGACCCGGACGACATCGCCAACGCCGTCGTCGCCGTGGCGTCCGACCTGCTCGACTACGTCGTCGGCACCACCCTCTACGTCGACGGCGGAATGACGCTCTTCCCCGGCTTCGCCACCGGAGGCTGATCTCCGATGCGGGATCACGTCACGCCCCGCCGGGTGGTGATCCTCGGCGGAGGATTCGCGGGGCTGTTCGCCGCCCGTGCCCTGCGGAAGTCACCGGTCGCGGTGACCGTGGTCGACCGCCGCGCCCACCACCTCTTCCAGCCGCTGCTGTACCAGTGTGCTTCGGGGATCCTGTCCGAGGGGCAGATCGCACAACCGCTCCGCGGGGTCCTGCGGCGCCATCACAACGTGCGCTGCGTGCTTGCCGAAGCCACCGACGTGGATGCCGACGCCCGGCTGGTCCACGCCCGGCGACCCGAGGGCGGAGACGTCGTGCTGCCCTACGACGATCTGATCGTCGCGGTGGGCATGCGTCAGTCCTACTTCGGGCACGACGAGTTCGCCGAGCACGCCCCCGGCATGAAGACCCTGGACGACGCGCACGAGATCCGCCGGCGGATCTACCGGGCATTCGAGATGGCCGAAACGGCGGCGGACGAGCGGGAACGGCAGCAATGGCTCACCTTCGCCCTCGTGGGCGGCGGGCCGACCGGTGTCGAACTCGCGGGCCAGATCCGGGAGATCGCCGGCCACACGCTCGACCGGGAGTTTCAGAACATTGATTCCGCCAAGGCCCGGGTGCTGCTTTTCGAGGGGTCCGACGCGGTGCTGGGTGCGTTCGGCCCGCGACTGGCCCACCGTGCGGCCCGCACCCTGCGGAGTCTCGGAGTGGAGCTCCACCTGGGCACCAGGGTCACCGACGTTCGCGCGGACGGCCTGACGGTACGAGACCACGACGGCAGGACGACCCGGTTCGACGCACGCACCGTGCTGTGGACGGCGGGCGTCGAGGCGCCGCCGATCGCGGCCGCGCTGGCCCGCGCGACCGGTGCCGAACAGGACCGGGCCGGACGCATCCTCGTCGAACCCGACCTCACCGTCCCCGGCCATCCGGAGATCCGCGTCACGGGCGACGTGATGAGCCTGAACCGGCTGCCGGGACTGGCGGAGGTCGCCATGCAGGCGGGTGCGTACGCGGGCCGGAGTGTGCGCCACGCCGTCGAAGGCAGGACGAAGAAGCCGAAGCCCTTCAAGTACGTCGATCTCGGCAGTGCCGCCTACATCGCCCGCGGCCGGGCTGTCGTCAAGGCCGGCCCGCTGCATCTGTCGGGCTTCACCGGCTGGCTCGCCTGGCTCTTCATCCACCTGGCCTTTCTCACCGGCTTCCGCAGCAGACTGGGAGCGGTGCTCAGCTGGTCCGTCGTCTTCGCCACCGGCTCGCGCCGCGAACGCGCCTTCACCATGCCCGACACCGACGTGACGGCGGCCCGTGCGGCCGGGCCGAGGGCGCCTGAGCCTGACTGAGGCCGGCTGCGGCCGGCCTTCTGCGGGCACCCTCTGCGACCTGTCCCTCCGCAGCCCCGCCACCTGCGCAGGGCAGACCATCGAGGCTCACATGCTCAGCACCGCTGCCCTGCTGGCGAACAGCACACCGGCCCAGCTCCTGCCGGCCCGAGAGGTGATGGCCTTCACCCTGGCCTCGCACATCCTGCTGGTCCCGTTCGGCGTGGCCCTGCCGTTCATCACCTTGCTCATGCACCACCGCGCGCTTCGCCGCAACGACCCCGTCGCCCTCACGCTCGCCCGGCGCTGGTCGGCGGTGATGGCCGTTCAGTTCGCCGTCGCCGTCGCCGTCGCCGTCGCCGTCGGCGTCGTCACCGGCACCGTCCTGTCCTTCGAGTTCGGTCTGCTGTGGCCCGGCATGATGCGTCGCTGGGGCGATGTCTTCGGCCTCGGGTTCGGCATCGAGGCGTGGGCGTTCTTCCTGGAGGCCGTCCTGATCGCGATCTACCTCTACGGCTGGCGCCGGCTCAAGCCCTGGACCCACTTCTGGCTCGCCGTACCGCTGCCCCTGGCCGCCCTGATGGGGGCGTTCGGCATCATCGCGGTCAACTCCTGGACGAACACCCCGCAGGGTTTCCGCCTGGACGCCCAGGGCAATCCCCTCGCCGTCGATGTACGGCAGGCGATCTTCACACCGATGTCCGGCCCGGAGTACTGGCACTTCGTGGTCGCGATGCTCCTGACCGCCGGCTACGTGGTCGCCGGTGTGTACGCGGTCGGCCGGCTGCGCGGGCGCCGTGACCGCTACCACCGGCTCGGCTTCACCGTGCCGTTCACGGTCGCCGCGATCCTCACTCCGGTCCAGTTCGTGCTCGGTGACTCCGCCGCTCGCGCCGTCTTCCACAAGCAGCCGATCAAGTTCGCCGCCACGGAGGTCGTCTGGAAGACCGACACCCATGTACCGGAGTACATGTTCGGGCGCCTGCATCCCGACGGGACGGTCTCCGGCGGCCTCAGGATTCCCCAGGCCACGGTCCTGCTCGTGTGGCGCCGCTCCTACGGCTGGTCCCGCTGGACCTCGGTGGCGAGCGTCGCCCTGGTCATCGGCGCCTGGGGCTTCGCGCAGCGGCCGTACGTGCTGCCCACCTCGCTGACGGTGGCCGAGGCGGCCGGCGCCGCTCACACCTTGCGCTGGCTGATGATCGTCACCGCCATCGCGATCCTGCTGGTCGGTCCGGCGCTGGTGCTGCTGTACCGGCTCGACACGATGGGTGAGCTGGAGGAGCTCACCGACGCCGACACACGGGCTGCCGGAACGCCCGGCGACAACCTGTAGCGGTGCCCGGCCGGTTCACGGAGCCCCCGTCAGCGCAGGCGGGCGGCGATGTGATCGCCGACCCGCAGGGCGTTGGCGATGGCAGTCAGGGACGGGTTCACCGCGCCGATGCTGGGGAAGAAGCTGGTGTCCACGACGTAGAGGTTGTCGAGGTCGTGGGCCTTGCAGTTGACGTCGAGGGCAGAACTCTTCGGGTCCTCGCCGAACCGCACGGTGCCGGCCTGGTGCGCGGTGGCGCCGATCGGCATGCCCTTGTGCAGGTAGATGCTGTGATCCAAGAGGTGGTGCTCGTGCATGCCCAGGTGCCCGAGCATTCCCCGCAGCTTGTCCTGGAGGCGCTTCAACCCGGCGGTGTTGTTGTCCTCGTCGAGAGCCAGGTGGATGGCGTCGTCCTTGTCGAGGGTGACTCGGCTCTCGGGCAGCGGAAGGTCCTCTCCGCACAGCCAGAAGTCGACGGCATGGTGCGCCAGCACCTCGAAGGGCATGCCGGGCATGACGGCACCGGCCCAGCGCGGTGCCTCACCATGGATCTGGTCGGCGTCCGACTTGCCGAGCATCTGGATGCCGCCGAGCGGATACTCCCAGTCGTCCGCGCCCAGGTACCAGTCGTTCAGCGCCAGGGTCTTCTGGAATCTGGTCGGGTTCGGTTCCTTCGACACCGCCATCAGCGCCAGGTTGTTGTGACGCATGTAGTGGCGTCCCACCACGTCCGAGCTGTTGGCGAGCCCGCCGGGGTGCCTGTCGTTGGCCGAACGCAGCAACAGGACGGCGGAGTTGACCGCGCCCGCCGCGACCACCACGATGTCGGCGCTGAACGCCTCGGTCGCTCCGTTTCCGAGTTCGGCGACGACCCTGGTGACGGTGCGTCCGCTCGGGTCGGTCTCCAGGCGCCTCACATCGGCTTCCGTCACCATCGTGACGTTGTCGTACGTCAGTGCCGGGTCGACGCAGATCACCTGTGCGTCGGACTTCGCACCCACCAGGCAGGGGAAGCCGTCGACCCGGTCGCAGCGGATGCAGACGCTGTCATGGGTGGCCCGGCCGTTCTCGTCCTGGGTGAGGTTCACGCCGATCGGCAGGTGGAACGGGTGCAGGCCTGCCTTCCCCAGATCGTCACTGAGTTGCTGGATGCGCGGCTCGTGTTCGACCGGCGGGTAGGCGTACTGCGCGCCGGCCGGTCCTTCGGTGGGGTCCTCACCGTGCCGCCCGTGCACCAGGTAGAGGTGTTCGGCCTGGGTGTAGTAGGGCTCCAGGTCCTCGTAGCGGATCGGCCACGCCGGGGAGACGCCGTCGTGGTGGCGCAGTTCGCCGAAGTCCTCGGGCCGGAGCCGGAAGAGCGCGGCGCCGTAGAACTTGGTGTTGCCCCCGACGTAGTAATTGACCTCCGGGGGGAATTGCTTGCCGTGCTTGTCGTACCAGAACTCCGGGGCGCGGTACTTGCCCTTGACGAAGACGGCCGTGGAGTCCCAGTTGTCCCGCTCCCGTGGCAGGTAGCCGCCGCGTTCCAGGAGCAGGACCCGTTTTCCGGTGGGGGCCAGCCGGTGGGCGAGCGTACCGCCCCCCGCCCCCGTACCGATGATGATGACGTCGTAGTGCTGATCGTCGGCCATGAGAGGGTCCCGTTCTCGGAGTCGTCGGCTGTCCAGGCCGTGGCGCCCGTCGGGGTCTGTGAGCTGCGCTGTTCCGTGCAGACGCTCGCGCAATGGGGATATTTAATGCCATTTATAAACTATCGGGCGGTTCGGGTGGCGGCGACCCGGCGGAGTCGTACAGGCGGCGGTCACCTCAATTCCCGGACGGCGCGCACCGCCTGGTCGACGATGGTCTGCGGGTCGGCCACCGCGTCGACGGTCAGGCCGGGCTCGTCCGGCCGCAGCGGTTCGAGGGCGGCGTACTGGGAGTCCACCAGCCCGCCGGGCATGAAATGGTCCGCACGGCCCGCGACCCGTCGACCGGCGCTCCCGCGGTCGAGCGCCAGATACAGGAACCACACGCCTGCGCCCGCCCCACGGAACAGATCCCGGTACTCGCGCTTGAGGGCCGAGCACGCCACCACCCCGCCCTGTCCGGCGTCGGATACCTTCCGGATCCATGCGGCGACGGACAGCAGCCACGGCCGGCGATCCTCCTCGTCGAGCGGGTGACCCGCGGCCATCTTGGCGCGGTTCGCGGCCGGGTGCACGTCGTCCGCCTCCAGGAACGGCGCCTTCAGCCGCTGCGCGAGCAGGCGTCCCACGGTGGACTTGCCCGATCCCGAGACGCCCATGACCACCACGACCGTCGGCACCGGGGTCACAGGACGGCGATCGGGTTGACCGGCGAGCCGGTGGCGTGCGGCAGTCTCAGCGGGGCGATCACGCAGAGGAACGTCCAGCGCCCCTCCGCCTCGCAGAGCGGTGCCAGGTACTCGAACTGCAGGTAGTCCAGCAGGTGAAGGCCCATGGCGTGGATCGCCAGCACATGCACGGGGAAGTGGACGCCCTCGGTGGAACTCGGGGCGGTGTCGTTGTTCCCGTCGCCGCCGAGCACGGCGACCCGCCGGTCCGCGAGGAACTCCAGCGCGTACGGGTGGAGACCGGCGCGCTCATGTGCCACGTCCCACGGCCCGAGTTCGGCGCGGCGCCGGCGGTGGCCGACGCGGACGAAGAGCAGGTCGCCTTCTGCCACGCGGAGATTCTGGGCGGTCTCGGCCGCGGCGAGGTCGTCGACGGTCACGTGATCACCCGGCTCGAGCCAGGGCACGCCGCGCAGCCGCGGGATGTCCAACAGGACGCCACGTCCGACGATCCCGTCACGCGCCGCCTCGATGGTGAGCCTCGTCGCCCCGCCCGCCGTGACGCTGCTCGAGGGCACACCGCCGTGCAGTGTGCCGTCGTAGATCACGTGGCAGAGGGCGTCGATGTGGCTGTCGGCGTCGCCGTGCACGTTCATCGCGAAGCTGTCCCTCGCGAAGTGGAGCCCGCTGGAGGTGTCTTCCCCCGGCTGCCTGTACATCCGGTGCTCGGCGGGCTCGGGATTGTCCGGGCCGGCCAGCGTGTCCACCGGCGCGGCGAGCGTGACCGTCCGGCCGGTCCGCACCTCGCGGGTCGCGGCCAGCACCCGGCCGGAAGTCAGCGCGGCCAGAGTGCCCCGGTCACCCGCGGCCCAGGCGCTGCGCGAGCGCAGGTCCCGGTACAGCACGCCGAACTCGTCGGCGGTCAGCCGTGGCGGTCCTGCCGGACGGGCATGAGAGACCATGGGTCAGCGCCCGCTCTCCGCGTCGAGCGCCTCGTCGAGGGTGGTGGCCGCCATGATGAGCGACAGATGCGTGAACGCCTGCGGGAAGTTGCCCAGTTGCTCCCCGCTCGGACCGATCTCCTCGGCGAAGAGCCCGATGTGGTTGGCGTGGGTCTGCATCTTCTCGAAGACGTAGCGGGCCTGGGGCAGCCGCCCCGCCCGGGCCAGCGCGTCGACATAGAGGAACGTGCACAGGCTGAAGGTGCCCTCCGAGCCGCGCAGCCCGTCCGGCGATGCCGCCGGGTCGTAGCGGTAGACGAGGCTGTCGGAGACGAGCTTGCGGTCCATCGCGTCGAGGGTGGCGAGCCAGGCCGGGTCCCGGGGGGCGATGAACTGGACCCTCGGCATGAGCAGCAGCGAAGCGTCCAGGACGTCGCCGCCGTAATGCTGGACGAAGGCGCCCTCCCGTTCGCTCCAGCCGCGTTCCATGACCTGCTCCAGGACGGCGTCCCTCGCGTTGCGCCACTTCTCCACGTCGGCGGGCCTGCGGAAGTGGTCGGCCAGGCGCAGCCCTTGGTCGAAGGCGGCCCAGGACATCACCCGGCTGTACGTGAAGTCCTGACGGCCGCCGCGGGTCTCCCAGATGCCCTCGTCCGGCCGGTCCCATGCCCCGGCGAACCAGTCCAGCGTCCTGGTCAGAGCCTTCCATCCCCGGTAGGTGGCCTGCTGCGCGATCTCGCGGCCCTGGGACAACGCGTAGAGGGCCTCACCGTAGATGTCCAGCTGGAGCTGGTCGGCGGCCCCGTTGCCGATGCGGACGGGGGAGGAGCCGCGGTAGCCCTCGAAGTGCTCGAGTGTCTCCTCGGGCAGGTCGGGGTTGCCGTCGACCCGGTACATCGTCCGGAGCGGCTCTTCCTTGCCCTCGCGCTCCTGCAGTTTGTCGACCAGCCAGTGGAGGAAGGCGGTGGCCTCCTCGGCGAAGCCGAGGTCCAGCATCGCGCGCACGGACAGCGCGCTGTCACGTACCCAGGTGAACCGGTAGTCCCAGTTGCGTTCTCCGCCGACCTGCTCGGGCAGGCCCATGGTGGCCGCCGCGACGAGGGCGCCGGTGGGGGCGTAGGTGAGGAGCTTGAGGGTGATGACCGAACGGTGCACCAGCTCGGGCCAGCGGCCCCGGTAGCGGGACTGGCGCAACCACGCCTGCCAGAACTGGGCGGTGTGGTTGCGCTGTGCGGTGATCCCGTCGACCGTGAGGGGCGCGGGTGCCTCGCCGCCGGGCGCGCAGACGGTGAACACGACACCGCCCGACTCGCCGGCGCTCAGCGTCACCCTGCCGCGTACGTCCTGGCCGTCCCGCTCCAGCGGGAAGGAGGCCTGCAGGTGCGCGTCCATCCCCGGGGAGCGGAAACGGCCGGTGTTCTCGCCGAGCTCCAGCTGGTGCTCGGCCCGGCCGTAGTCGAAGCGCGGGCGGCACTCGAGCGTGAAGACGACGGTCCCCCGCACGGCCCGTACGACGCGTACCAGGGTGTGGCGGTCGGTGGCGGTGCGGGTCTGCTCCGGAGGCATGAAGTCGACCACCTCGCCCACCCCGTCCGGTGACATGAACCGCGTCACCAGAATGGCCGTGTCGGGGTAGTAGAGCTGCTTGCAGGTCGTGTCGGGGTGCTCGGGGGCCAGCCGCATGTACCCACCGCCGTCGTGGTCGAGCAGGGCGGCGAAGATGCTGGGCGAGTCGAACCGGGGAGCGGCGAACCAGTCCACGACACCCTGCGACGAGACGAGCGCGGCAGTCTGCAGGTCGCCCACCAGGCCGTGTTCGGCGATGGGAGGGTAGCGGTCCATGACTGCTCCGACGTCTCGAAAGAGCCCCTGGCTCCCACTATCTGCCACTCGGGTTGCCCATGCGCGTCGAAGCGGTCGACGACCGCTCGCCCGTGCCGGCCGGCGAGACGACGGCCGGAGTCGGTCGATCGCAGGGGAGGGGGTCCGGCGCTGGGGCATCGTGGCGCCTTTGTGGGTCCGTCGGACGGGCGGCGGAGGCGGTGCGCGGAGATGATTGACGTCCGGCCGGTGAGCCGGGCGAACAGACCCGGCGACGCACCGGCAGGAACGTGTTGCGCTTGACCGGGTCGATGCGGGGCCGCACGCTCCCGAGGGAAGGGCCGGCGCCGCAGGCCACCACCACGTCGGCGCCCGACGGCACCGACAGGGGGACCGAGGAGGCCACGCGTGCAGCAAAGCCGCACCGGACGGCAACTGACCCTCTGCCGCGGCACGCACCGTGCCGTCGTCGTAGAGCTGGGAGCGGCCGTTCGCTCCTACACGGCCGGTGGACGCACCGTGATCGACGGGTTCGGCGAACAGGACCGGATCACCGGCGGGCGCGGCCAGATCCTGGTGCCGTGGCCCAACCGGATCCGTGACGGCCGGTACCCCTGGAACGGGCAGGATCTGCAGCTGCCGCTCACCGAGCCGGCCGGCGGCAACGCCATCCACGGGCTGCTCCGGTGGGTCGCGTGGCGGGTCGTGGAGGCGAGCGGCAGCCGCGCCGTCCTGGAGGTTCCGCTGTGGCCGCAGCCGGGCTACCCGTTCCACCTCCACGTCCGCGCCGAGTACGCACTGGGCGAGAGCGGGCTCGAAGTCGCCGTCACCGCGCGCAACCTCGACGCGAGCGCCGCGCCCTACGGCTTCGGCCAGCATCCCTACATCGCCCCGGGCACCGCGGTCGTCGACCAGGCGGTGCTGACCGTCCCCGCACGGACACGGCTGCGCACCGACGAGCGCGGCCTGCCGGTGGCCGCCGAGCCGGTCGCCGGGACCGAGTACGACCTGCGAACGCCACGAGCTGTCGGTGCGCTCCGGCTGGACACCCCTTTCGGTGACCTCGACCGGGACGCGGACGGCCGGGCCGTGGTGCGCCTGGCCCACCCGTCGGGTGCGTTCGGTACGGATGTGTGGCTGGGTGAGGGCGCCGATCACGTACAGCTCTACACGGGTGACACCTTGCCGCCGGAGGAGCGCCGTCGAGCGGTCGCCATCGAGCCGATGACCTGCCCTCCGGACGCCTTCCGCAGCGGCACCGGGCTCGTCAGCCTCGGTCCCGGCGAGCAGCACACCGTCCGCTGGGGGATCACGCCGTGGGGAGAGTGACGGCGCTGTTCTCTTCTTCGGCCTGATCCTCACCGGGCCGAGGACCTCCATGGGACGTGGACCTGCGGGGGATCCGTCGCAGCTGCTGCTGTGGCGGATCCCCCGCAGGATCACCACATCCACCGTGGCCTCGTGGGCCGTGCCGTTCCCGCGATCCGCTGTCCGTGCACGTCACTTGCAGGGACACCGGCCGCAACGGTCTCCCCCTGACTCCTCAGGGCCGCCAGCCGAGGGCGCGCGAGATACCGCGCCCCGCGAGCCGTACGGCCGGGACCAGCGACTGCGGCTGTGTCCCGGCCGAGGGGACCACGAGCGAGACCGCGGCCACGACGTCGCCCCGCGGCCCGCGCACGGGCGCGGCCACCGAGACCGCGTCGTCCGTGATCTGACGGTCGGCCACCGCGCAGCCGGTGCGCCGCACCTCGGCCAGGACGCGGCGCAGCAGGACGGGGTCGGACAGGGTGTGCGGGGTGAAGGCGGCGAGCGGCTGCTCGCAGACCTGGTCCTGGAAGGCCCTGGCGCTGTGGGCGAGAAGGACGAGTCCGACGCCCGTCGCGTGCAGCGGCCAGCGCGCCCCGACGCGGCTGCGCACGCCGACCGCGTGACGGCCGGACAGCCGCTCGATGTAGACGACGTCGATGCCGTCGCGCACCGCGAGATGCACGTTCTCGTGGGTCGACTCGTAGAGGTCCTCGAGGAAGGGCAGCGCGGCCTCACGCAGGGCGGGGCCGCGCGGGGCCAGCGCCGCCAGTTCCCAGATCCGCAGCCCTATGTGGTAGTTGCCCGCCGCGTCGCGTTCGAGGGCGCCCCACGCGGTGAGCTCGCCCACCAGGCGGTGGGCGGTGGCCAGCGGCAGCCCGGCCCGGCGGCCTATCTCGGTGAGCGACAGCGCGGGTCTGCGGTGGTCGAACGCGCCGAGCACCGCCAGCAGCCGCTGTGCAGCGGAACGGCTGCGCGCCGCGTCCGCGGAGTCCTCCGACGGCCCTGTCATGTCCGCCGGGTCAGCCCCGGTCCGCTTCCGCGACCCGCGCCAACAGGGCCTGCAACGTGGCCCGTTCACCGGGGTCGAGGGGGGCGAGCAGTTCGTCGGTGACGCGCCGGCTGCCCTTGTCGGTGTCGCGCAGGACGTCCTTGCCCCGGTCCGTGAGGGCGACGATGCGGCTGCGCCGGTCGCCCGGCGCGGGTCCCCGCTCCACCAGGCCGAGGTCCTGCAGATCGTCCACGAGGCTCACGATGGCGCTCGGGTCGTAGCCCAGCCGGTCGCTCAGCTCGCGTTGCAGGGCGCCCTCCACGGTGGCGAGGTAGCGCAGCAGCGCGTAGTGCCGCAGCCGCAGACCGAACTCTTCGAGCGTGGCGTTGAACAGCCGGCCCGAGTGCAGCCCGAGCCGGTAGAGGAGATAGCCGGTGTCGGCGTGCAGCGCGCGCATCCAGGGCGCATCTTCGTCAGCGATGTCGGGCTCCGGGGTCGGTCCGTGCGGGCACGGGGGTGCGAGAGGTCGGCTCCAGCATGAAGGACTTAAAGGTTTACGGCAACTATTGACGACAACAATGATTGGTCCTAGCGTCCTTCTCGTCGGCCGGTACGGATTGAGCGGATCGGATCTCCTCGGCCGCCTTCCTCCTTCACGTACCTGTTCACGCCACCGGAAGGGCACAGCCGCAATGTCTGACGTGTCATCAGAACCCTCGACCTCCCTGGACGGAAAGGTCGCCGTCGTCACCGGAAGCGGCCGCGGACTCGGCCTCGCCTACGCCACCGCCCTCGCCCGGTCCGGGGCGAGCGTCGTCGTCAACGACATCGACGCGGACGTCGCCGGGCAGGCCGTCGAGGCGATCACCGCGGCCGGCGGCCGGGCCGTCGCCGAGGTCGTCCCCGTGGGCACCACCGAGGCCGCCGAGCGCCTGGTCGGCCGGGCCGTCTCGGAGTTCGGCCGGCTGGACGTCATGGTCACCAACGCCGGAATCCTGCGCGACAGGGTGCTGTGGAAGATGACCGACGACGACTTCGACGCCGTTGTCACCACCCATCTCAGGGGCACCTTCACCTGCGCACGTGCCGCCGCCGTACGCATGCGCGAACAGGGCGAGGGCGGCAGCCTGGTGCTCGTCGCCTCCCCGGCGGGCCAGCGCGGCAACTTCGGGCAGACCAACTACGCGGCGGCCAAGGCCGGGATCGCGGCGATGGTGCGCACCTGGTCCATGGAGCTGGCCCGCGCGGGCGTCACCGTGAACGCCGTCGTACCGGTCGCCGCCACCGCGATGACCGAGACCATCCCCGCTTTCGCCCCGTACGTCGACGCCCTGCGCGGCGGCGAGCCGCTGCCCGGGTTCCTGCGTAGAGGTGAGGGCTTCGGCACGCCGGAGGACTGCGCCGCGCTCGTGCCCTTCCTCGCCTCCGAAGCGGCCCGGGACGTCACGGGCCAGTGCATCGGCATCGGCGGTGACAAGCTCGCCCTGTGGTCGCACCCGCAGGAGGTGTCCGTCGCCTACGCGGACGGCGGCTGGAGTCCGCGGACCATCGCGGAGACCTGGCACACGTCGGTCGGGCGCGAACCGCAGACCGTCGGCATCCCCGCGCCACGCCTCCCCGAGGTTCCCGAGGGCGTGATCCCGGCATGAGCGGTATCGACGTGGCGGCACTCACCGCGATCGACGTCCACACGCACGCCGAGGTGTCGTCCGAGGGGCGGGCCTCGCTCGACGAGGAGCTGAACGCCGCGTCCAGCACCTACTTCAAGGTCGAGGGGAACCGGAAGCCCACCCTCCAGGAGACCGCCGCCTACTACCGCGAGCGGCGGATGGCCGCCGTGATCTTCACCGTCGACGCCGAGTCCGCCACAGGCACCGAACCCGTCCCCAACGAGGAGGTCGCCGAGGCCGCGCACGCCAACCCCGACGTGCTGATCCCGTTCGCGAGCATCGACCCGTTCCGGGGCCGCGCCGGGATCCGCCGGGCCCGGCGCCTGGTCGAGGAGTACGGCGTGCGCGGCTTCAAGTTCCACCCCAGCATCCAGGGATTCTTCCCCAACGACCGTATGGCGTACGGGCTTTACGAGGTGATCGAGGAGACCGGCGCCGTCGCGCTCTTCCACACCGGCCAGACCGGCATCGGTGCGGGCGTGCCCGGCGGGGGAGGCATCCGCCTGAAGTACTCCAACCCGATGCACGTGGACGACGTCGCCGCGGACTTCCCCCATCTGAAGATCATCCTCGCGCACCCGTCGTTCCCCTGGCAGGACGAGGCGCTCGCCGTGGCCACCCACAAGCCCGGGGTGCACATCGACCTCTCGGGCTGGTCACCGAAGTACTTTCCGCAGCAGCTGGTCCAGTACGCCAACACCCTGCTGAAGGACAAGGTCCTTTTCGGCTCGGACTACCCCGTCCTCACCCCCGACCGCTGGCTCGCCGACTTCGCGAAGCTGCCGGTCAAGGAGGAGGTCAGGCCGAAGATCCTCAAGGAGAACGCCGCCCGGCTGCTCGGGCTGACAACACCGTGAAGGGGCCGGACATGCGCAACGAGGGACTGGGGTCGTGGCCCGCACGCCGGGCCCGCAAGACCCCGCACCGCACCGCACTGATCCACGCCGGCGCAGCCGTCACCTACGCCGCACTGCACGAGCGCACCACCCGGCTCGCCCACGCCCTGCGGGCGCTCGGCGTCCGGCGCGGCGACCGGGTCGCCTACCTCGGCCCCAACCACCCCTCGTTCCTGGAGGCCCTGTTCGCCGCCGGGCTCCTCGGCGCGGTCTTCGTGCCGCTCAACACCCGGCTCGCCGAGCCCGAACTGGCCTTCCAGATAAGGGATTCCGGAGCCACGGTGCTGCTGCACGCCGCCGCGCGGGGCGGTGACCTGCCGGGCGTCCGCACCGCTGTCGAGGCGGACGGACCGGCGTACGAGGAACTGCTGGCCGCCGCCCCGGCCCTCGCCATCGACGTGCGGGTCGGCCCCGACGACGTAGGCGTCATCATGTACACCTCCGGGACGACGGGACGTCCCAAGGGCGCCATGCTCACGCACGGGAACCTCACCTGGAACGCCGTGAACGTCCTGGTCGACCAGGACCTGATCGCCGACGAGGTCGCGCTCGTGGTGGCGCCGCTCTTCCACACGGCCGGCCTGAACATGCTCACCCTGCCGGTGCTGCTCAAGGGCGGCAGCTGTGTCCTGGTGGGCTCGTTCGACGCGGCGGCGACCCTGGAACTCGTCGAGCGCCACCGGGTCACGTTCATGTTCGGCGTCCCGACGATGTTCGACCGGCTCGCCCGGCAACCGGGCTGGCCGGACGCCGACCTGTCGTCGCTGCGGATGCTCAGCTGCGGCGGCTCGCCCGTCCCGACCCCGCTCATCGCGGCCTACCAGGACCGCGGACTCACCTTCCTGCAGGGCTACGGGATGACCGAGGCGGCGCCCGGCACCCTCTTCCTCGACGCCGAGCACGCCGTCAGCAAGGCAGGCACGGCGGGAGTGCCGCACTTCTTCAGCGACGTACGCGTGGCGCGCCCCGATCTCGTGCCGGTGGAGCCGGGCGAGACGGGCGAGGTCCTGGTGCGCGGGCCCCATGTCATGCCCGGCTACTGGGGTCTGCCCGACGAGAGCGCCGCGGCGTTCGCCGACGGATGGTTCCGGACGGGGGACGCCGCCCGGATCGACGCGGACGGCTACGTCACCATCGTCGACCGCTTCAAGGACATGATCATTTCGGGGGGCGAGAACATCTACCCCGCCGAGGTCGAGGACGCCCTGCTCGCCCACGCGGACATCGCCGAGTGCGCGGTCATCGGCGTACCCGACGAGAAGTGGGGCGAGGTCGGCAGGGCGGTCCTCGTCGCCCGCGAAGGCCGCGCGCCCGACCCGCACGAGGTCCTCGCGTCGCTGTCCGGGCGCCTGGCCCCCTACAAGATCCCCAGGTCGGCCGTCGTCGTGGACGCCCTGCCCCGCACCGCGTCGGGAAAGCTCGTCAAGGCCGACGTCCGCCGCCTGCACGGCACTTCATGACCACCGAACGCATCAGCACACAGTGAAGGGGCCCCTCATGGGCATCACCGTCAACGGCCTGGACGAACTCAAGAAGCTCGCCGGAAGCGACCTGGGTTCCAGTGAATGGACCGACGTCACGCAGGAGCGGATCGGCACCTTCGCCGACGCCACCGGCGACCACCAGTGGATCCACACCGACCCCGAGCGTGCCAAGGAAGGCCCCTTCGGCGCGCCCATCGCGCACGGCTACCTCACGCTCTCCCTCTTCATCCCGATGTTCACCGAGCTCCTCGACGTGGAAGGCGTCACCACCAAGGTCAACTACGGCCTCGACAAGGTCCGTTTCCCCGCCCCCGTGCCGGCGGGCTCCCGCATCCGCCTGGCCGCACGCCTCGCAGGCGTCGAGGACGTGCCGGGCGGCGTGCAGAT
Source organism: Streptomyces sp. NPDC107517 (assembly GCF_055582645.1). Lineage (NCBI taxonomy): Bacteria > Bacillati > Actinomycetota > Actinomycetes > Kitasatosporales > Streptomycetaceae > Streptomyces > Streptomyces sp. NPDC107517. Next base: position 333,216 of record NZ_JBVJPM010000001.1, read on the forward strand.
CACGGTCGACGGCACCGTCGAGATCGAGGGAGCGACAAAGCCTGCCTGTGTCCTGCAGAGCGTCTCGCGGTTCTATGCGTAGCGGCGGCCGAATATAAGTTGTACGAGACGTCTCGTCTCACTTACGGTGGCGTCATGACCGTCCCCAGGAACGCCCATATCGCCATGTTCTCCATCGCCGCCCACGGGCACGTGAACCCGAGCATCGAGGTGATCAGGGAGCTCGTCGCCCGCGGGCACCGCGTGACGTACGCGATCCCGCCGCAGTTCGCCGAGAAGGTCGCCGAGGCCGGGGCCGAGCCGAAGATCTGGCACTCGACATTGCCCACCGACGACGACCCGGAAGCGTGGGGCACGGAGCTGATCGACCACCTCGAACCCTTCCTCACCGACGCGATCCAGGCGCTGCCGCAGCTCATCGATCTCTACGAGGACGACGAGCCGGACCTCGTCCTCTACGACATCACCGCCTACCCCGCCCGCGTCCTGGCCCACCGCTGGAACGTCCCGATCGTGCAGTTCTCGCCGAACCTCGTGGCCTGGGAGGGGTACGAGGAAGAGGTCGGCAAGCCGATGTTCGAGCCGCTGAAGCAGACGCCGCGCGGCAAGGCGTTCTACGAGAACTTCGAGAGCTGGATCAGGTCGAACGGGATCGACGGCTCCGTCGAGGACTTCATGGGCCGCCCCGACCGCTGCCTCGTCCTCATCCCCAAGGCGCTCCAGCCGAACGCGGACCGGGTGGACGAGAGCCGCTACACCTTCGTCGGCGCCTGTCAGGGCGAGCGGGCGGCGCAGGGCGAGTGGCAGCGCCCGGCCGGTGCGGAGAGCGTCCTCCTCGTCTCGCTCGGTTCGTCCTTCACCAAGCAGCCCGGCTTCTACCGCGCCTGCATCGAGGCCTTCGGCGACCTGCCCGGCTGGCATGTGGTGCTCCAGATCGGCAAGTTCGTCGACGAGGAGGAGCTCGGTGAGATCCCGGCGAACGTCGAGGTGCACCACTGGGTGCCGCAGCTGGCGATCCTCAGGCAGGCCGACGCCTTCATCACGCACGCGGGCGCGGGCGGCAGCCAGGAGGGCCTGGCCACCGCGACGCCGATGGTCGCGGTCCCGCAGGCCGTCGACCAGTTCGGCAACGCCGACATGCTCCAGGGGCTCGGCGTCGCGCGCCACGTACCGATGGAGGAGGCCACGCCCGAGAAGCTCAGGGAGACGGTGCTCGCCCTGGTGTCCGACGCGGAGGTGGCGCGCCGCCTCCAGGAGGTCCGGGCGGAGATGGCGGGTGAGGGCGGTACGCGGCGCGCCGCCGACCTCGTCGAGCGGATCGGCGTACTGGTTCCACGGGAGGCGTGAAGCGATCGCGCTTTTTGGGTAACAGTCAGGTCATTTCATAACGCTCGGGTAACGCAGGTGGTTCGTGGCGAAGTCGTCGACCTGGCCATGGAGTTCGACCGTTACCCCCGGCCAAAGGTTGCGCTCTGTGCTACTTGAACCTTGCGTGAAGGGCTTTCTAGCGTGAGATGAACTCACCTCGAACGCCAGGAAGTTGACCAGCCATGCGCCGAGACATACCGCCCCTCGACGAGGTACGCCGCATCACGCAGAAGAAGCGGGACGCGTGGTGGACCGTTCTGCTCGTCGATCCGGTCGCCACGCCGCTCGTGCGGCTGACGGCGATGCGCACGAGGATCACGCCGAACCAGATCACCTGGGCCGCCTTCGTCCTGGGCCTCGGCTCCGCCGTCTGCTTCTGGCTGGGCGACTGGCGCTGGCTCATCGCCGGCGCCGTCGTCTACCACCTGTCCTTCATCCTCGACTGCATGGACGGCAAGGTCGCCCGGCTCACCGGCCAGGGGTCGGTCTTCGGCGCCTGGCTGGACTTCGTCTTCGACCGCATCCGCGTCATGGTGTGCGGGGTCGCGCTCATGGCGGGCCAGTACGAACGCACCGGTGACGAGCTCTACATCTGGCTCGCTCTGGCCGTCGTCGGCCTCGACACCCTGCGCTACATCAACTCCCTCGAGATCTTCAAGATCCGCCACTCCATGCGCAAGCAGATCAAGGAGCGGGTCAAGGAGGCGCGGCGCGCCGAGAACGAGGCCGAGCTCGCCTTCATGGAGGACCTCCTGCGCGACAACCCCGAAGCGGACATCGAGCAGGACCTCCAGAAGGCGCGGTCGGCTCAGGGGATCGCGGAGGCCGCGCCGCGGCCGGCGCCCCAAGTGGTCGACCTGCACCAGGAGTTCAGGAGCCGCTTCCCCGTATACCTGCGGTTGCGCTCGTTCCTTCTCCGGCACCGCATCCGTACCCATCTGATCAGCGGGATCGAGTTCCAGATGGGCGTCTTCATGATCGGCCCGCTGATCGACCAGGTCCTGTGGGCGACGATCGTGTCCGGAGCGCTCCTGCTCCTCTTCGAACTCGCCATCATCTACAAGCTGTTGCTGTCGACCCGCGACTTCACGCGCACGATCGACTCGTTCGCGGAGCGCAGCCGGCGACCCGCCGCGGCCTGAACCTGCGGGTGCTCGAACACGAGGGGGCGCCCCGCCGGACCTGACGGTCCGGCGGGGCGCCCCCGACGCGTACCTCGGCCTGCGCCGTCCTCACGCCCCCCACCCTCTCCTCGGCGATCTCCTCCTTGCGGGCGGGGTGCGCGCCCTGCTCGGGAAAACTCAAGTCCCCTGCGCCCATGGGGAATTCCCGGAGTCCGAAGTGTCGGTCGAAGCCCGAATTGTTATTACGAAGGCTTGTTGAACAAGTCACAGCTGTATGTAGGTCTTGATCTGCCCGCGTCAATCGGACAGTGTTTCGTGCCAACCCCCGGAGATCTTCCGGAGATTGCCGGGGGATCGTTGAGATCCATCAGTAAACCCCCCACAAACCCCCCACAGAAACCACGAGGAGACCCCTCTTCATGGCAACTCACAAGCGTGCCCGCAGCACGATGAAACTCGCCGCGGCGATAGCCACCGCTGCCACCGCGGTCGGAGTGACCGTCTTCGCGGGCTCCCTGGCCGGCGCCTCGACCCCCGCCGAGGGCAAGGTCTACGGGCTCGACGCCAAGGGCGCCGTCTCCGGCAGTTACATCGTGCTGCTGGACCAGAAGGCGAACACGGACGCCAAGCAGGACCTCGCCAAGGAGTACGGCGGCAAGCTGAAGCGCGCCTACTCCTCCGCCGTCAACGGATTCTCCGTGAACGGCCTTTCGGAGACCGAGGCCAAGCGCCTCGCCGCCGACTCGTCGGTCGCCAAGGTCGTCCAGAACAAGAAGTTCCACATCGACGCCACCCAGGACAACCCGCCGTCATGGGGCCTGGACCGCATCGACCAGGCGGACACCGCGGGCGACAAGAAGTACACCTACCCGGACAGCGCCGGTGAGGGCGTGACCGCGTACGTCATCGACACCGGCGTCCGCGTCAGCCACAAGGACTTCGGAGGCCGCGCCACCTCCGGCTTCGACGCCATCGACAACGACGACAACGCCGACGACGGCAACGGCCACGGCACACACGTCGCCGGGACCATCGCCGGTGAGGCGCACGGCGTCGCCAAGAAGGCGAAGATCGTCGCCGTCCGCGTCCTCGACAACGAGGGCTCGGGCACCACCGAGCAGGTCGTCGCGGGCATCGACTGGGTCACCAAGAACCACCAGGGCCCGTCCGTCGCCAACATGTCCCTCGGCGGCGGCGCCGACGAGGCGCTCGACGCGGCCGTCCAGAAGGCCATCGCCTCCGGCGTCACCTTCGCGGTCGCCGCGGGCAACGAGTCGACCGACGCGTCCGCCGGGTCCCCGGCCCGCGTCAAGGAGGCCATCACCGTCGCCTCCTCCACCAAGGACGACGAGCAGTCCGACTTCTCCAACTACGGCTCCGTCGTGGACATCTACGCCCCCGGCTCGGACATCACCTCCGACTGGAACACCGGCGACGACGCCACCAACACCATCTCCGGTACGTCGATGGCGACCCCCCACGTCGTGGGCGCCGCCGCCGTCTACCTGAGCGGCCACCCGGACGCGACGCCCGCGGACGTCTCCAAGGCGCTGACCGACGGCGCGACCCCCGACAAGATCTCCAACGCGAGCGAGGGCACGCCGAACAAGCTCCTCAAGATCGTCGAGTAGCACCGGCAGCACCCCTGACCGGCGGCCGCCGTGCCCTCCCCCACGGGGCGCGGCGGCCGCCTATCGTGTCCCCATGGCGACAAAGGCGTACGCGGCACTGCTCCGCGGGATCAATGTGGGCGGCAGCAGAAAGGTCCCGATGGCGCGGCTTCGCCCCCTGGTCGAAGGGCTCGGGCACGGCGACGTACGGACGTATCTGCAGAGCGGCAACGCGACGTTCACCAGCGACCACGGCGACGAGGAGGCCCTGGCGGCCGAGCTGAGCGCGGCCATCGAGAAGGAGTTCGGCTTCGGCGTGGACGTGATCGTGCGCGAGCACGCCTACCTCGCGTCGGTCGTGGACGCGTGCCCCTTCCCCGCCGCCTCGCTCGAAGGCAAGCAGCTGCACGTCACCTACTTCTCCGGGCCCGTCGACCCCGAGCGGTTCGCCTCCGTCGACCCGGCCGAGTTCGCCCCCGAGGACTTCCGGCTCGGCCCGCGCGAGCTGTACCTCTACGCCCCCGAGGGCCTCGGCCGCTCGAAGCTCGGCGCCGTGCTCTCCCGGCCGGCCCTGAACAAGGGCCTCATCGCCACCTCCCGCAACTGGAACACCGTCGTCAAGCTCGTGGAGATGACCGGTGTCTGAGCTCGACGACGCCGTCGACGCCGCCATCGAGGGTGAGCTGCGGCTGCTCGACCCGGCCGTGCGCCGCTCCCCGGAACTGCTCGGCGCGCTGCTGCACCCCGACTACGTCGAGTTCGGCGAGTCGGGCCGCCGCAGGGACCGCGCCGCGATCATCGCCGAGCTCTCCGCCACGCCCGAACCGAGCGTGCGGCCCCTCACCGTCTCGCGGATGAAGGGCGTGCGGCTCGGCCCCGGGCTCGTCCATCTGACCTTCGACACCGACCGCAACGGCGCCTGCGCACACCGCAGTTCACTGTGGCGGCAGGGCGACGAGGGCTGGCTCCTCTACTTCCACCAGGGGACGCCGTTCGGCCGGGACTGAGCTCGGCGCGCAGACGTCAGCGCGCCGGCTCCGAGCGGGAGCGGCGGCGGACCCCGACCGCGAGACCCGCGACGACACAGGCTCCGATGGCTCCGGCGACCGTGACCAGGACGTACGTGGGATACATGTCGTCGCCCGACGGGTACCGCTCACCGCAGAGCCGCACCACGCCGGGGTGATCCCGGTCGGCCTCCAGACATACCCGGTGACCGACCCCGGGACTGCCGGGGCCCGTGCCCAGCGCTCTCCTGACGGTGTGCCGGTGACCCTGGACCTCGTACGCGATCACCTGCTCGTCGCCGCTCTTCGGCACGTGCTCGACAGCGGTGACGACGCCGGTGACGCGGACCGGAGCCGCGTCGATCAGCTCCGCCTGCCGCCACTGACGGGAGGCGGAGCAGCCGCCCATGACGGCCACGAGCAGACAGAGGAGTCCGGTCCCCCAGAGGGCCACGCGGGTGCGCACGGGGAGCAGGTTCGCACGCCGGCGTACGAAGAGCGCGAGAGTTTGCCCGATCGTGGATGGCCCCTACAGCCGTCTGTGAAAGGCTCGTTGGCATGCGCTACCTCATCATCGGAGCAGGAGCGGTCGGCGGCGCCATCGGCGGCCGGCTCGCACAGGCCGGGCACGACGTCGTCCTCGTCGCCCGCGGCAAGCAGTACGAGGCACTGCGGGACCACGGGCTGCGGCTCGTCACCGCCGACGGCCCGCACGTCCACCGTCTCCCGGTCGTCGCCGGGCCCGTGGAGCTGGGCGAACTGAGCCCGGACGACGTGCTCGTGCTCGCCGTGAAGACCCAGGACAGCGTCGCCGCGCTCGAGGCGTGGGCGGGCCGGCCGGTCGCCGGAGGCGGCACCGCGGCCGAGCGGCTGCCGCTGGTCTGCGCGCAGAACGGAGTGGAGAGCGAGCGCCTCGCGCTGCGGCTCTTCCGGCGCGTGTACGGCATGTGCGTCTGGCTGCCCGCCACGTTCGTGGAGCCCGGCGTCGTGTCCGCCGCGGGCACCCCGCTCACCGGCATCCTGCACATCGGCCGGTTCCCCGGAGGCACCGACGAGACGGCTCACCGCATCTCCGCCGACCTGGAGAAGTCCTCCTTCGAGTCGCCCGTCGTGCCCGACGTGATGCGCTGGAAGTACGCCAAGCTCCTCGGCAACCTGGCCAACGCGATCGAGGCCGTGTCCGGGGTGATGACCACCGATGAGGGCTTCGCCCTCTACGGGCGCGCCCGCGCGGAGGGCGAGGCAGTGCTCACCGCGGCGGGCATCGCCTTCGCTTCCAAGGAGGAGGAGAAGCAGTCCCGCGGCGACAAGATCCGCTTCGAGCCCTTCGACGGCTCGGAGCGCAGCGGCGGCTCGTCGTGGCAGTCCCTCAGCCGCGGCACGGGCACCATCGAGTCCGACTACCTCAACGGCGAGATGGGCCTGCTCGGACGGCTGCACGGCGTGCCGACCCCGGTCAACGACGCCCTCCAGTCGGTCGCGGACCGCTTCGCCCGCGAGCGCCGCCCGGCCGGATCCATGCCGATCACGGAACTCGTCTCGCAGGCCGCCGCGGCGCCCCGCTAGCCGTCGCGTCCCTTCGCGCCACCGCCGGCCCCTGCGCGAAACGCCTCGGGCAGAGAGACCGACTGCACCGCGGACGCGGTACAGCTCGAACGGGCCGTCGGGCGACATGGGTTGTGCTCGGGACCGTGGGGGCGACGGGACCCGAGCCGAGTTCGTCCGGACCGGGTTGTCAGACCCCGCCACTGCCTTCGGGAGCATGAACGAACGGACGTCGCGCGTGGAGCGGTTGCGCGCCGCCCAGAGCGCGCCGGCGCCCGACGACGGGCGTCTTGAGGGTGCGCGCGCCGACGCCCGGCTCCTCGAACCGCTGGAGCTGGGGGCCGGTCGCCGCCGAACGCGTACTCGGCCCTCGGTCCTCAGTCCTCGGCCCGCGCGGCGCGCCTCACGCGCCCATCGCCGCCAACTCCCGTACCGTCGCCGCCTCGTACCGCCGCACGAGCAGCCGCGCCACCTCCGGTGCCGGGCCCAGTACGTCCGCGAGGACGTCCGCTTCGAGGGCGCCGCGGGCGATGCGGTCCGGGAGGTGGCCGGGGGCCAGGACATAGGGGGCCACCGCCACCCGGTGGACACCCTCGGCGCGCAGTTGCGCCACGGCGTCCTCCGTGCGGGGCAGAGATGCGGAGGCGAACGCAGGTCGCACGGCGCACCAACCGGTGTGCCGCCACTCCCGCGCGATTTCAGCGATCACTGCGATGGCCTCCGGGTCCGTGGAGCCCGCCGAGGCCAGGACGACCCCGGTCGTGGGCTTGTCGGCCGGGGTGAGCCCGGCCTCGTACAGACGGCGTTCGAGCGCCGCCGTCAGGAGCGGCGAGGGGCCGAGCACCTCCGCCTGGCGGATCCGCAGCCGGGCCGGGGCCTGCCGCAGGACCGCCGGGATGTCCGCCTTCGCGTGGAACGCGCGCGTCAGGAGCAGGGGGAGCGCGACCACGTCACGTACACCCTCGGCCGCCAGGGACTCCAGGACGCCGTTCACCGAGGGAACGTTGAAGTCCAGGAACCCCGTCTCCACGCGCAGCCCCGGCCGCAGCGCCCGTACTTCGCGTACGAGCGCGTGGACCGTCGCGGCATGGCGCGGATCGCGGCTGCCGTGAGCGATCACGAGCAGGACCGGGCGGGCGGGGCGCTGGTGCATGGCGGGGTCAGCTCCTCACCAGGAGGCCGCGGCTGCGCAGGACGCGCCGCTCCAGGGGACTGAAGATCAGCAGGTCGATGGCGATGCCGACGATCAGGATCAGGAAGATGGCGAGGAAGACCATGGACATGGAGCTGGCGTTGCGGCCGTTCTCCAGGAGCTGGCCGAGTCCGATGCCCAGGTCCGGCGACGAGGCGATGATCTCCGCGGCCATCAGCGAGCGCCACGAGAACGCCCAGCCCTGCTTCAGGCCCGCGAGATAGCCGGGCAGCGCGGCCGGCAGCACGATGTGCCAGGTGTGCCGCAGGCCCGTCGCGCCGAGGGTGCGGCCGGCCCGCAGGAACAGCGGCGGCACCTGGTCGACGCCCGACACCAGGCCGTTGGCGATCGAGGGGACCGCGCCGAGCAGGATCACGGCGTACATCATCTTGTTGTCGAGGCCCAGCCAGATCACGGCCGGCGGGACCCAGGCGACCGAGGGCAGCGACTGGAGGCCGGACAGGATCGGTCCGATCGCGGACCGGATGAAGCGGACCCGGGCGACGACCAGGCCGAGCGGGGTGCCGATCACGAGTGCCAGCAGGAAGCCGAGCAGGCCGCGCGACACGCTCGTCCAGATGTAGTCGAGGAGCGTCCCCTGCAGCCACGCGTCGGACACCTCGCCCCACACCGCGGACGGCGAGGGCAGCTTGCTCGGGTCGTCGACGATCTTGAACGAGACCAGTCCCTGCCACACCACCAGGACCAGGAGCACCGCCGTCAGCGGCGGCAGCACCTTCTGGACCAGCGTCTGGCGCAGCGGGGTACGGGCGGTCTGCACGGTCTCCAGGGCGTCGAGCCCCGCTTCGAGACCGGCCAGGTCCTGCCCGGGGACCGAGTCCTTGACGGCGCCCGTGTCCTTGTCCGCGGTCGTCGTCTCAGTGCTGGCCATGGCGGCGGATCTCCCCACGCAGTTGTTCGGTGATCTCGACGGACAGTTCCGCCACGGCGGTGTCCTCGATGCGGCGGGGCTGCGGAATGCCGACCCGCCACTCGTGCGCCACCCGGCCCGGCCGCGACGAGAGCAGCACGACCCGCTCCGCGAGGCGCACCGCTTCACGGACGTTGTGGGTGACGAACAGGACGGAGACGTTCGTCTCGCGCCAGATGCGGGTCAGCTCGTCGTGCAGCACGTCGCGGGTGATGGCGTCGAGCGCGGCGAACGGCTCGTCCATCAGCAGCAGTTGGCTGTCCTGGGCGAGCGCGCGGGCCATCGCCACGCGCTGGCGCATACCGCCCGACAGCTCGTGCACCCGCTTGCCGTACGCGCCGTTCAGACGGACGAGCTCCAGGAGCTCCTCCGCCCGCGTGCGGCGGTCCGCCTTCGGAACGCCGCGCAGCTTCAGGGCCAGTTCGATGTTCTTGCCCGCGGTCAGCCACGGGAAGAGGGCGTGCTCCTGGAACATCAGGGCCGGCCGGCCCTGCGTGCTGATCTCGCCGGACGAGGGCCGGTCGAGGCCCGCGACCAGATTGAGCAGCGTCGACTTCCCGCAGCCCGAGGCTCCCAGGAGGGTGACGAACTCGCCCGGAGCGACATCGAGGCTGATGTCGTCCAGGACGAGCTGCTGCCCGGCGGGCGTGGCGAAGGACTTCGAGACGTGCTCGATCCGCGCGGCGGGGCCGGTGGTCCGCGTGCCGCCGTCCGCGGCCTTGACGAGGGTCGTTGCCATGGTCGTCACCTCCTGGGAACTCAAGCGATTACGGGCATTGCCGAAGCGGTTACTTGACGCCGAGGCCGGCGTCGGCGACCGCGCCCTTGCCCTCGGCCTCGAGGACCTTGTTCAGCGGCGCGAGGTCGTAGATGCCCTTGAGGTCGGGCTTCTCCAGCAGGCCCGCCTTCACCGCGTGCGCCGCCTCGCTGTCGAGGGTCGAGGCCAGCGGGTCGTCGGTGAACTGGATCGACTTCCACGCCGGGTCGAGCACGTCCGTCGGCAGCGCCTTGCCGGAGTCGGCCGCCAGCTGCTTGTTGGCCGCGGCCTTCGCCTCGTCCGGGTGGGCGTTGATCCAGGCGTTCGTCTTCACCGAGCCGCGCAGCACGGCCTCGACGACGTCCGGGTGCTCCTTGAGGAACTTCTGCGACACGATGATGTTCGTGATCACGAACTTCTTGCCGGGCCACAGGTCGGACTCGTCGAGGAGGACCTTGCCGCCCTCGGCCACGATCTTGGACGCCGTCGGCTCCGGCACCCAGGCGCCGTCGATGGAGCCGGACTTGTAGGCGTCCGGGGTGATCTTGTTGTCCGTGCGGACCACGGAGACGTCGCCCTTGCCGCTGTTGGCGTCGACCTTCCAGCCCTTCGCGGCGATCCAGTTGAGGAACGCGACGTCCTGCGTGTTGCCGAGCTGCGGGGTGGCGATCTTCTTGCCCTTGACGTCGTCCAGGGACTTGATCTTCTTCGGGTTCACCACGAGCTTCACCCCGCCGGACGCCGAACCGCCGATGATGCGCAGGCTCTTGCCCTGGGACTTGGTGAAGCCGTTGATCGACGGCGAGGGGCCGATCCAGCCGATGTCGATGGAGCCGCCGTTGAGCGCCTCGATCTCGGACGGCCCCGCGTTGAAGATCTGGTACTTGGCCTGCGTGCCCTGGAGCTCCTCCTGGAAGAAGCCCTTCTGGTTGCCCACGAGGGCGGTTCCGTGTGTCAGGTTGCCGAAGTAACCGATCTTCACGGTGTCGGCGGAGAGCTTCTTGCCCTGGGCGGCGACGTTCGTCTTGTCGGACGTGTCGTCCTTGGACTGTGAGCCGTAGCCGCAGGCCGTCGCGGCGAGCGCGAGGAGCGGCAGGGCGGCGACGGCGGCGAGACCGCGGCGCCAGGAGGCGGAGTTGGCAGGCACGGGAGGTGGTCCTCTCGTTGGCCCGGCGGTCACGCTCTCAGGGCGTGGCCGGGAGGTCGGCAGGGCTTCGTCTTCGTACGGACAGGCCGCGGGGCGAGCGGGCGCGCAAGCGGTGCGCGCTTCCCTTCCCCGCTGAGAGCGTCACGCCGCGACATCGCCCGACCCCGCCCTGGCCCGCGCCGAGGGCGCCGCTGCCGACACGGCCGCCCTCCTTCGCGAACGTCGCATAGACGTCGATGGACGTCATGACTAGAAGTCCCAGCCGTCGTCGTCCGTGGCCTGCGCGGCCTCTTCCGCGTGAGCCGCCTGCTGCGTGCCGGCGAACGCCTCGCCCGCCATGCCCGCGGCGAGCGTCGTGCCGTCCGCCGGGTCGATGAGGAGGAACGAACCGGTACGGCGCGAGTCGGCGTAGTCGTCGAGCGCGATCGGCTCGGCGGTACGGACCTTGACGCGGCCGATGTCGTTGGCGACCAGCTGCCCCGGCTCGGGGTGCTGGGACAGGTCGTCCAGGGTGAGCCGCGAGGGGATCTCCTTGACGATCGCCTTGACCGTGCGCGTCGTGTGCTTGAGCAGCACGCGCTGGCCGACGGCGAGCGGCTGGTCGGCCACGTGGCAGACGGTCGCCTCGACGTCCTGCGAGGTCGCGGGCGCGTCGCCGCTCGGCACGATCAGGTCGCCGCGCGAGATGTCGATGTCGTCCTCCAGGAGGAGGGTCACCGACTGCGGCGTCCACGCCACGTCGACGGCCTTGCCCAGCAGGTCGATCCCGGAGACCTTCGACGTGCGGCCCGACGGCAGTACGGTGACGGACTCGCCGACGCGGAACGTGCCGGCCGCGATCTGGCCCGCGTAGCCGCGGTAGTCGGGGTGCTCGGCGGTCTGCGGGCGGATGACGACCTGGACGGGCAGCCGCGCGTGGCAGCTTGTCAGGTCGTGGCTGACCGGGACCGTCTCCAGGTGCTCGAGCACGGTCGGGCCGCCGTACCAGTCCATGTTCGCGGACGGCTCCACGACGTTGTCACCGGCGAGCGCCGAGATCGGGATCGCGGTGATCTCGGGAACGCCCAGGTCGGACGCGTACGCCGTGAACTCCTCGGCGATCTTCGCGAAGACGGGTTCCGCGTAGTCGACGAGGTCCATCTTGTTCACCGCGAGCACGACGTGCGGCACGCGCAGGAGCGCGGCGACGGCGGCGTGCCGGCGGGTCTGCTCGATGACGCCGTTGCGGGCGTCGACGAGGACGACGGCGAGGTCGGCGGTGGACGCGCCGGTCACCATGTTCCGGGTGTACTGCACATGGCCCGGGGTGTCGGCCAGGATGAACCGGCGCCGGGCCGTGGCGAAGTAGCGGTAGGCGACGTCGATGGTGATGCCCTGCTCGCGCTCGGCGCGCAGGCCGTCGGTGAGCAGCGCCAGGTCGGGCGTCTCCTGACCGCGGTTGCGGGACGCGTGCTCGACGGCCTCCAGCTGGTCCGTGAGGACCGACTTGGAGTCGTGGAGCAGGCGGCCCACGAGCGTGGACTTGCCGTCGTCGACGGAACCGGCGGTGGCGAACCGCAGCAGGGTGGTGGCCGACAGGTCGGCCAACTGCTCTGTGGTGGTGGTCATTTAGAAATACCCCTCGCGCTTGCGGTCTTCCATCGCGGCCTCGGACATCTTGTCGTCGGCACGGGTCGCGCCCCGCTCGGTGAGCCGGGAGGCGGCGATCTCGGCGATCACGGCGTCCAGCGTCGTCGCGTCGGAGTCGACGGCGCCCGTGCACGACATGTCGCCGACCGTGCGGTAGCGGACGAGGCGCTTCTCGACGTTCTCGCCGTCCTTGGGGCCGCCCCACTCTCCGGCGGTCAGCCACATGCCGGAGCGCTTGAAGACGTCCCGCTCGTGGGCGAAGTAGATCTCCGGCAGTTCGATGCCCTCGCGGGCGATGTACTGCCACACGTCGAGCTCGGTCCAGTTGGACAGCGGGAAGACGCGCACGTGCTCGCCGGGGGCGTGGCGTCCGTTGTAGAGCTGCCACAGCTCGGGGCGCTGGCGGCGCGGGTCCCACTGGGAGAACTCGTCGCGCAGGGAGAACACGCGCTCCTTGGCGCGCGCCTTCTCCTCGTCGCGGCGCCCGCCGCCGAAGACCGCGTCGAAGCGCTCCGCCTGGATCTTCTCCGTCAGCGGCACCGTCTGCAGCGGGTTGCGGGTCCCGTCCGGGCGCTCCTTGAGGGCGCCGCGGTCGATGTACTCCTGCACGGACGCGACGTGCAGCCGCAGGCCGTGCTCGGCGACGACGCGGTCGCGGTACTCGAGGACCTCGGGGAAGTTGTGCCCGGTGTCGACGTGCAGCAGCGTGAACGGCACCGGCGCCGGCGCGAACGCCTTCAGCGCCAGGTGCAGCATCACGATGGAGTCCTTGCCGCCGGAGAAGAGGATCACCGGCCGCTCGAACTCGCCCGCGACCTCACGGAAGATGTGCACGGCCTCGGACTCGAGGGCGTCCAGGTGCGAGAGCGCGTACGGGCTGTCGGTCTCTTCGCCTGTGGTGGGTGCGACGGTCGTCATGAGAGACCCCTCTCGGTGAGCAGCGCGTAGAGCGCCGCCGCGGACTCCTGCACGGTCTGGGTGTGCGACTCGATGCGCAGGTCGGGCGATTCGGGTGCCTCGTACGGGTCGTCGACCCCGGTGAGCCCGGAGATCTCGCCGGCCGCCTGCTTCGCGTACAGGCCCTTCACGTCGCGCACGGAGCACACCTCGACGGGCGTGGCCACGTGCACCTCGAGGTAACCGGTGCCGCCGGCCTGGTGGCGCTTGCGTACCGCCTCCCGGCTGTCCGAGAAGGGTGCGATCACCGGGACGAGCGTCAACACGCCGTTGCGGGCGAGGAGTTCGGCGAGGAAGCCGATGCGCTGCACGTTGGTGTCGCGGTCCGCGCGGCTGAAGCCGAGGCCCGCCGAGAGGAACTCGCGGATCTCGTCGCCGTCGAGCACCTCGACGCGGCGGCCTTCGGCGCGCAGCCGCCCGGCGAGCTCGTTGGCGATGGTGGTCTTGCCCGCGCTCGGCAGACCCGTGAGCCAGACGGTGGCTCCGGTCACTTGCTTCTCCAAAGTCTCTGTGGTCCCGGGCATCAGCCGTGGATCCCGCACTCGGTCTTGTTGCTTCCGGCCCAGCGGCCGGCCCGTGCGTCCTCGCCCTCGAGGAGGCGCCGGGTGCAGGGGGCGCAGCCCACGGAGCCGTAGCCGTCCATGAGGAGGGGGTTGGTCAGCACGCCGTGCTCGGCGACATACGCCTCGACGTCGTCCTGCGTCCAGCGGGCGATCGGCGAGACCTTCACCTTGCGGCGCTTCTCGTCCCAGCCGACGACCGGTGTGTTCGCCCGCGTCGGGGACTCGTCGCGGCGCAGTCCCGTGGCCCATGCCGTGTACGAACTCAGGCCGTCCTCAAGGGGCTTGACCTTCCGCATGGCGCAGCACAGGTCGGGGTCGCGGTCGTGCAGCTTCGGCCCGAACTCGGCGTCCTGCTCGGCGACGGTCCGGCGGGGCGTGAGCGTGATGACGTTCACGTCCATCACGGCCTCGACGGCGTCCCGGGTGCCGATGGTCTCCTCGAAGTGGTAGCCGGTGTCGAGGAAGACGACGTCCACGCCGGGCCTGGCGCGCGAGGCGAGGTGGGCGACGACCGCGTCCTCCATGGAGGAGGTCACGCAGAAGCGCTTGCCGAACGTGTCGACCGCCCAGGTGAGGATCTCCAGGGCGGAAGCGTCCTCCAGGTCGCGCCCGGCCCGCTCCGCGAGCTCCCGCAGGTCGGGCTCGGTCCGGTCAGGGACCTGGGTGGTCCGAGTGGTCGTCATATGTCTTCCCCTCCACCGTCGTTGCGCTGAACTCCCCGGGTCAGCAGACCGAGGAACTTCAACTGGAAGGCCCGGTTGCACGCCGCGCATTCCCACGCGCCGTGACCGGTCTCGTTCGGACGCAGGTCCTCGTCACCGCAGTAGGGGCAGTAGAAGGGGGCGGCCCGCTCGCTCACGACAGGGCCTCCTCGGAGGCGCGCGCGGTCCACGTGGCAAAGCGCTCGCCGTCCTCGCGCTCCGCCTGGAAGCGCTTGAGGACCCGCTCGACGTAGTCGGGCAGCTCGGCCGCGGTGACCTTCAGGCCGCGGACCTTGCGGCCGAACCCGGCCTCGAGACCGAGCGCGCCGCCCAGGTGCACCTGGTAGCCCTCGACCTGGTTGCCGTCCGCGTCCAGCATCAGCTGGCCCTTGAGACCGATGTCCGCGACCTGGATACGGGCGCAGGCGTTCGGGCAGCCGTTGATGTTGATGGTGAGGGGCTCGTCGAACTCCGGCACGCGGCGCTCCAGTTCGTCGATCAGCGAGGCGCCGCGCGCCTTCGTCTCGACGATGGCGAGCTTGCAGAACTCGATGCCGGTGCAGGCCATGGTGCCGCGCCGGAAGGGGGACGCGTTGACCTTCAGGTCCAGCGCCTCCAGCTCGGCCACCAGCGACTCGACCTGGTCCTCGGCCACGTCGAGCACGATCATCTTCTGCTCGGCGGTGGTGCGCAGCCGGCCGGAGCCGTGGGCGCCCGCGACCTCGGCGATCTTGGTGAGGGTCGTGCCGTCCACGCGGCCGACACGGGGCGCGAAGCCGACGTAGAAGAGGCCGTCCTTCTGGCGGTGCACGCCGAGGTGGTCGCGCCAGGTGCCGGCGGGCTGCTCGGGCGCGGGGCCGTCGACCAGCTTCCTCTGGAGGTACTCGTCCTCCAGGACCTGCCGGAACTTCTCGGTGCCCCAGTCGGCGAGCAGGAACTTGAGGCGGGCGCGGGTGCGCAGGCGGCGGTAACCGTAGTCACGGAAGATGCCGATGACGCCGCCGTAGACGTCCGGCACCTCGTCGAGCGGCACCCACGCGCTGAGGCGCTGGCCCAGCTTGGGGTTGGTGGACAGGCCGCCGCCGACCCAGAGGTCGAAGCCGGGGCCGTGCTCGGGGTGGTTCACGCCGACGAACGCGATGTCGTTGATCTCGTGCGCCACGTCGAGCTGCGGGGAGCCGGAGATCGCGGTCTTGAACTTGCGCGGCAGGTTCGAGAACTCCGGGTTGCCGATGAAGCGCCGCTGGATCTCGTCGATGGCGGGCGTGCCGTCGATGATCTCGTCGGCGGCGACCCCGGCGACGGGCGAGCCGAGGATGACGCGGGGCGTGTCACCGCAGGCTTCGGTGGTGGAGAGCCCGACCGCTTCGAGGCGTCGCCAGATCTCCGGCACGTCCTCGATGCGGATCCAGTGGTACTGGATGTTCTGACGGTCGGTGATGTCGGCGGTGCCGCGCGCGAACTCCTGCGAGATCTCGCCGATGACGCGCAGCTGCTCGGTGGTCAGCCGGCCGCCGTCGATGCGGACGCGGAGCATGAAGTACTCGTCGTCCAGCTCCTCCGGCTCCAGGATCGCGGTCTTGCCGCCGTCGATCCCGGGCTTGCGCTGGGTGTAGAGCCCCCACCAGCGCATGCGGCCCCGGAGGTCGTTGGGGTCGATGGAGTCGAAGCCGCGCTTCGAGTAGATCGTCTCAATGCGTGTCCGCACGTTGAGACCGTCGTCGTCCTTCTTGAACTGCTCGTTGCCGTTGAGCGGCGTGAAGTGGCCCACGGCCCACTGGCCCTCGCCGCGGTGACGGCTCACCTTGCGGCGCGGCGCGGCGGTCGTGGGCTTTTCAGGGGTGGCAGCCATGGGTGTACGTCCTTCGGGCGGGCGGAGGCTCTGACAGCTTTGACCAGCACACTTCGCGCGAGGGCGCGGCGGTGCGCAGAGTGCTGTAACGGGAGAAAGTGCGGCGGTGCTGGTGGAGTCAGCTCACCGGACACATGGCGCTGGACATGCGGCCGAGGTCGACGTGCCGCCGACTCACCAAGGCAATTCCAGCTCGATCCATGACGGAAGCGTGTCATGGGACTTTCGGCCCAGTCCACCACTGTCCAGAAGGTGGACATGACTGTCTCGCATCGTGGGCAGATGTGTCGCGCGTCACTGGACGCTGCGGGAATGGAACCCGGGTGTGGCCGCTGGAGTGTGACTGGAGGGTACGGGAAGGGGCGCCGCGGTGTCCCACGGCGCCCCTTGACCCCTTGTCTCTCTCTCGCTCCTGTCGCCCCGGCTACGCCCCGGGCCACGGCCCCGGCGTCGCCACCTCGGGCTCCTCCTCGACCTTCGTGTCGAAGAGGCGGAACCCGCGCCGCTCGTAGTTGGCCATCGCGTGCTCGCCGTCCTTGCTGCAGGTGTGCAGCCAGACCCGCTTCGTCGGCGCCCGGTCCGGCCACCGCTCGGCCAGGTCCCAGGCACGCGCGACGCCGTAGGAGAGGAGGTGACCGCCGATGCGGCGGCCCCGGAAGGCGGGGATCAGGCCGAAGTACACGATCTCGACGACGCCGTCGTCCTGTGCCTCCAGTTCGACGTAACCGGCCGGGGTCCCCTTCTCGTACGCCACCCACGTCTCGGTGCCCGGGCGCGCCAGGAATTCCTGCCACCGCGCGTACGTCCAGCCCAGCCGGTCGGTCCAGAGGATGTCGCCCCCGACGGACGCGTACAGGAAGCGGCTGAACTCCGGCGAGGGCACCTCGGCGCGGACGACACGGAGGTCGTCGCCCTCGGGTGCGGGGGCCGGCCGGAGGTCGGACGGAGCGGTCTGCTCCAGGGACCAGGTGGTCACAGCGATGTTGCTCATGCACGTCAGGCAATCACGGGGCCCGCGCGCCGTCCAAGGCGGTCCGCGATACGAGCCGACCGGCCGCGATACGAGCAGACCGGCCGCGGCCGGTCCCGGCCGGGCGGATGTCCACGAACCCCCTCCGTAAGTCCATGGAGTCGGGCCCGGACGGGCGGCACGCTCTGAGCCGTCCCGCCGGGAGACCCCATCCCCTCCGGCATCCGCAACCACTCACGGAGGTACGTCATGAGACGCAGCCGCGTCAGCACCTCGCTCGTCGCCTTCTGCGCCGCCGCGACCGCCGGCGTCACGGCCCTCGCGGCCGCCCCCGCCGCCACGGCCGCCTCCCCGCTCAAGTCCCGCACCCACTACGTCGACTGCCGCAGCGGTGCCGGCCCCCAGAAGGGCACGCGGGCAGCGCCCTGGCGCACCCTCGCCGCCGTCAACGCCCAGCGCCTCGGCCCCGGCGACCAGGTACTCCTCGAGCGCGGCACCCGCTGCACGGGCACGCTCACCCCGAACGGCGCGGGCGCTCCCGGCAGCCCCGTCCGCATCGCGGCCTACGGCACCGGCGCGAAGCCGGTGATCGACGGCGCGGGCGCGCCCGACACCGTCCTCCTGCGGAACACGCAGTGGATCGAGGTCTCCGACCTGGAGATCACCAACGCGGCGAACCCGGGCACGAAGCGGCGCGGCGTGCGCGTCGTCCTTAGCGACTACGGCACCGGCAGGCACTACCGCCTCACGGGCCTCGACATCCACGACATCCGCGGGGACGACACCAAGGACAACGACGGCTCCGCGGGCATCCTCTTCTCCGTCACCGGGTCCGCGAAGGAGACGCGCTACGACGACGTACGCGTCGAGCACAACACCCTCAGGACGGTCGACCGCGAGGGCATCTTCTTCGCGTCCAGCTGGAACCAGCGGCCCGCCATCAGCGGCTACGACCCGAACGGCCCGCACTGGGTCCCGTCCACCGGCGTCGTCGTGCGCGGCAACACCCTCGACGACCTCGGCGGCGACGGCATCGTCATGACCGCCACCAAGAACGCCCTGGTCGAGCACAACACCCTGCACGGCTTCCAGCGGCGCTCGGCCGGATACAACGCGGGCATGTGGCCGTGGAACGCGGACGGCACCGTCTTCCAGTACAACGAGACGTCCGGCGGCGAGACGACCCGCGACGGCATGGCGTACGACGTCGACGAGGGCTCCTTCGGCACCGTCTTCCAGTACAACTACAGCCACGACAACGCGGGCGGGTTCTTCCTCGTCTGCAGCGCCGACGGCACCCTCGGCGACGCCGTGATCCGCTTCAACATCAGCCAGAACGACCACTTCAGGGGCATCGAGACCTGCCGCGGCTCGTTCTCCGGGGTCCGCTTCCTGCACAACACGATCTACGTGGGTGACGGCGTCGGCCAGACGGTCGTCAACGAGAACACCAGCAGTCGGCACGAGATCGCCTTCGACAACAACCTCGTCGTGAAGGAAGGCGCCGGCGCGGCGGCCTTCACCCTGCGCTCCGGCGGCGTCACCGCGTCCCACAACGCGCTGTACGGGATCGGGGCGGCGCCCGCGAACCCCGGCGGCACCACCGCCGACCCGCTGCTCGCCCGTCCGGGGACGGCCACGGGTCACAGGGACGCCGCGGCCGCCTACGCCCTGCGCGCCGGATCACCCGCCCTCGGAACGGGGGCGCCGCTCGCCGACGCGGGCACCCGCGACTTCGCGGGCAACCCGGTGGTGCCGGGAGCGGCGCCCAACATCGGTGCGTGGAACGGGAGTTCATCCGACCGGTGACGATCGGCGGGGCGCCCTGATCCTGGTCGGGGCGCCCTACGGGGCGCCGACCGGCACCGGCGCGTGCCAGCCCTGCGTGTCCGGTCCGGCCGGCGCGAGCTTCACGCCGGAGCCGGCGTGGGCGAGAGAGCGCCCGGTCGCCTGGTTCACCAGGGTCTTCCTGACCGGGTTGTACGTCCACAGCTTGGCCGGATCGGTGACCTTGCCGCCGGTGGCGATGTCGCCCGCGCAGTCGGCGATGCGCACGCTCTTCTTGTCGCTCGCGGTCAGGCAGTAGTCCGACGGCAGCCGCACCGTGCCGTCGGCCGCGAGGACCCATGACTGCTCGAAGGCGCCGGGACCGTTGTCCTTGCACGCGGCGAGCGTGAGCTCCGCGCCGTCCTCGGCGGCGCCGCTCGGGGCGAGGCACTTGTCGCCGGGCGCGGAGATCTCGGCGCGCTTCGAATTGCCCAGCGCCAGACGCTGATTGGTGCTTCCGTCGGGACGCGCGTCCACGGCGGCGGCGCACGGCGGGTTGCTCTTCGTCCTGGTCACCGAGCTGACGGTCGCACCGGCGCCGACGGCGGTGCCGGTGGGCAGGCCGAAGTGGGCGTCCGAGTACGGCTGGTCGTAACAGGTGGCCCGCGGGTTGTTCCACTCGAAGTACTCGACCCAGTCGATCAGGCCCGTGGACTTGATGGCGGTGGCCGGCGTCTGCACGCTGCCGAGCTTGAACGACTCGCCCGTGGTCGTGTCGTGGATGGTGGCGCCGAACCAGCCGTCGCCCTCGTAGGCGACCGTGGAGGTGTAGGTGTGCCCCTCCTCCCAGTCGTGGTTCATGCGGCAGCTGGAGCCTTCGCCCTCGCCGCCGAACTGGAGGCAGTAGCTGCCCTCGGAGCCGGGCTTGCGCTCGAAGCTGTCCCACACCGAGAACAGGAACGTCGGCTTGTCGCCGCCGTTGCGCTGCATCCCGATGTACGCGCCGTTGCCGACGTTGAAGCCGAACTGATGGCTCCAGAAGGTGTTCGCGTTGTAACCGGGGTCCTTCTCGACCGTCGTGGACCAGGTGACCTCGCTGAGCCCGTCGGCCGCCGACGGGAACGAGTAGTACGTGTACGTCCCCGGGGTCGTGCCGATCGTGTCGTCCGCGTTCGCCGCGGGGGCCGAGGCCAGGCCGGCCCCGGCGGCGAGGCCGAGCGCCGCGAGGAGCGGCACGGACCGCCGCCTGAGGGAACGGGTGAAGCGTCCAGTCATCGAAAACCCTGCCTGTGATGGAGGTGGATGCGTGGAGGGAGTGTGTCGGGCTGCGCCGCGCTGTGTGCGCGAAGGTGATTGAAGATCTCTCACTTAGAGCATGATCGCGCGCGGCGGCCACATCTTGCGCCATCGGGCGGCGCGGGGCAAGGGCATCGGCGTCCGGCCGGTACCTGCTCTCCGACGCCTTCGGCTTCGGGGTCCCGGTGCTTCTTGCCGTCCGCCTCGTACTGCCGAGCAGTCGGACCCCGGGAAGCAATTTCCACCAGAGTCCAAACACCGGCGGGCGTTGGGCCGAACGCAGAAGGGCGACTTCGCCCAGGTCGGGGACGGTGAGTGAACCTGCGGTGGCTGTGTTCGTTGTCTGCGCGTTTCATGCGTGAAGCTGCAAGATCTAAATAGTTACCAATCAAGTCTTGTCATCTGTTGGCGGGCTGACGCAAGATTCCGGTACCTCGCGCGCCGGGCCGCAGCCCCCGCGAGGGCCCTGTGAAACCAACCCTCGCTCGCCACTCGACGCAGGAGGTGAATGTGTCGGCCGCTGCGTCCGCATCGCCCACGCCCACATCGCAAAACCCGCCCGACCTACCGCACGAGGCACCCGGAACGTCGGGCAGGAAGAAGGCGTCCGGCACGAAGGGGACTCCGGGCGGGAAGGGGCGCAGGCCCGCCGGCCGGCGGAGCCTGCGGGAGCGGCTGAGGCAGGACCGCACCCTGCTCCTGCTGTGCGTGCCGGGCATCCTCTATTTCGCGGTGTTCTTCTACCTCCCGCTCGCGGGCAACAGCATCGCGTTCCAGGACTACCAGCCCTACCTCGGCTTCAAGGGCAGCCCGCTGGTCGGCTGGGACAACTTCAAGGCCCTGCTCGAACAGCCGGAGTTCTGGACGGCCGTCTGGAACACGCTGAAGATCAGCGCCGTCCAGCTGATCCTCTACTTCCCCGCGCCGATCGCCCTCGCGCTCTTCCTCAACTCGCTGATCAGCAACAAGACCCGCCGCCTCATGCAGACGGTCGTCTACCTGCCGCACTTCCTGTCGTGGGTCGTCGTCGTCGGCATGTTCCAGCAGGTCTTCGGCGGCGCCGGCACGGTCACGAGTTACCTGAACGAGCACGGCGTGCATGTCGGGAACATCATGAACAACCCCGACACGTTCATCTACCTGATCACCTCCCAGAGCGTCTGGAAGGACGCCGGCTGGGGAGCGATCATCTTCCTCGCCGCGATGGCCTCCATCGACACCTCGCTCTACGAGTCGGCGGCGATGGACGGAGCGGGCTGGCTGCGCCGCATGTGGCACATCACGCTGCCCGGCATCAGGCCCGTGATGATCATGCTCTTGATCCTGCGCCTCGGCGACATCCTGTCGGTCGGCTTCGAGCAGATCCTGCTCCAGCGCGACAACGTCGGCCGGGACGCCTCCGAAGTCCTCGACACCTACGTCTACTTCCACGGCGTCGTCGACGGCGACTGGGGCATGTCCACCGCCGCCGGCCTGATGAAGGGCGTCATCGGCTTCGTCATGATCGTCCTCGCCAACAAGTTCGCGCACCGCCTCGGCGAGCAGGGGGTCTACCAGTGAGCACCGCGCCCATCTCCACCACCCTGCGGCCCGAGAGCCAGGAGAGCCGGGAGAGCCGAAAAGGCCGCACCGGCAGCAGGAAGCGCCGCGGCTCCGCCGAGCGTCCCGCCTGGATGGAACAGCCCAACCCGGCGGCCCAGACGCTGAAGTTCATCGTGATCGTCGCGATGATCGTGGCGGTCGGCTACCCGTTCCTGCTCGCCATCGGCACCAGCCTCTCCTCCAAGGCCGAACTCGCCGCGAACGGCGGCTACGTGCTGTTCCCGTCGCACCCCACGCTCGAGGCGTACCGGGTGGTCCTGTCCGGCGGTGTCATCACCCGCGCCGCCGTCGTCAGCATCGGTGTCACGGTCGTCGGCACGGCGCTCAGCCTGCTCTGCACGATCGCGCTCGCCTACGGCCTCTCCCGGCCGCGGACCTTCGCGGGCAAGCCGCTGCTCCTGATCGTCGTGGGCACGTTCCTGTTCACGCCGGGCATCATCCCCAACTACCTGGTGGTCCAGGAACTGGGACTCCTCGACACCTACGGGGCGATGATCGCGCCGATCCTGCTCAACGCGTTCAACATCATCGTGGTCCGGGCGTTCTTCCAGGGCATTCCCGACGAGCTGCACGAGGCGGCCCGTCTCGACGGCGCCGGTGAACTCACCATCCTGTGCCGGATCGTGCTCCCCCTGTCGAAGGCCGTCATCGCCGTGGTCGGCATGTTCTACGCGGTGACGTACTGGAACAGCTTCTTCAACGCGATGCTCTACATCAACGACCCGGACAAGCTGCCGCTCCAGGTGGTGCTGCGCAGCTACGTCCTCCAGGGCGACACCTTCAACGCGAAGGCGCTCGGCGTGAGCGTGCTGCCCGCCAGCACCGCCCTGTCGATGGCCGTGCTCATCCTCGCGGTCCTGCCGATCATCGCGGTCTACCCGTTCCTCCAGAAGTACTTCGTCAAGGGCGTTCTCACCGGCGCCATCAAGGCCTGAGTCACCCCCTCACCCCCTGAGCCACCACCCTCAACCGCTCCTCGCCCCTTAGGAGAGTCATGTCCAGAGACTTCAACCGCCGCGGGTTCCTCGGTGCCGCGACCGTCGCCGGCCTCACCGTCGCCGGTGCCGGTTCCCTCACGGCCTGTGGTTCCGGCGCGGCCTCGGGTGGTGGCGGCGCCAAGGCGTCGGCCAAGCTGAAGCTGCCGACGTACGTCCCCGCGAACGTCCCGGCGCCCGACCTGCCGGGCAACGCGGCGGGTCTCGACCCGGCGTACCTGCGCTACCCCAAGAACCTGACCCGCAGCGTCACCAAGAAGCCGGGCGACGGCAAGCCGGTCACGGCCCTGACCGAGACCTTCACGACCGCGGCCCCCGCGATGAACCGCAACCAGTACTGGCAGGAGCTGAACAAGCGCCTGGGTTCCGAGCTGAAGATGACGATCGTCAACGGCCTCGGCGCCGACGACGTCTACCGCGCGAAGTTCAACGCCATCATCGCCGGCGGCGACATGCCCGACCTCATGTGGTTCCCGCCGAACCAGGGCCTCAAGAACGTCCCCGCGCTGCTCGAGGCGAAGTTCCACGACCTCACCGAGTACCTGTCGGGCGACGCGGTCAAGAAGTACCCGAACCTCGCCAACATCCCCGGGTTCGCATGGAAGACGGCCGTCTTCAACGGCAAGATCTGGGGCATGGCGGTCCCGTACGGCCGCATGGGCCAGGTCTACGTCGCGAACGAGGACTTCTGGAAGCCGGTCGGCGGCGTGCAGTTCGACAGCGCCCAGGACTTCTTCGACAAGGCGAAGGAACTCCTCGACGTCAAGCGCAAGAAGTACGTCCTCGAGCCGGCGTACGTGAACCACATCCTGCAGTTCGCGTACTGGCACGGCGCGCCCAACGGCTGGCGCACGGAGGGCGGGAAGCTCACCCACTACTTCGAGACCGACGAGTTCCACGCCGGCCTCGAGTTCGCCCTCAAGTGCCAGAAGGCGCAGCTGTTCTGGCCGGACCCGAACCTGCCGACGACCCTGGAGAAGATGGAGGGCGGGTTCCTCGGACTGCACGTCCAGTCCTTCCCCGGCTTCCTCAGTGACAGCAACCAGTACGACTGGCCGGAGAAGGTCGTCGTCCCGTTCGCCGCGGAGAAGGGGATGACCCCCACCTGGGGCTACGGCTACGGATCGGTCGGCTTCACGGCCATCAACAAGGCCGTGAGCAAGGACCGCATCGAGACGCTGCTCCAGGTCATGAACTACCTCAGCGCGCCCTTCGGCAGCGAGGAGCGGCTCTTCCTGGACAACGGCATCGAGGGCACGCACCACACCCGGTCCAAGGACGGCGACGTGCTCCTCAACAAGAAGGGCAACGCCGAGGTCATCACCACCCGCCAGGCCATCAACTTCTTCGGCAACGCCCCCGAGACGCTGTACCTGCCGGGCAAGCCCGACATCACCCGCGGCATCCATGGGGCCCAGGTCGAGCTGATGAAGCTCGCCAAGATCAACCCGACCACGGGCTTCTTCTCGGACACCTACGCCAACAAGGGCGCGTCCTCCACGGACACCGTGTACCAGGCCGTCAAGGACATCGTCGCCGGCCGCACCCCGCTCTCCTCCTTCAAGAAGGACATCCTGCCGACCTGGCAGCGCGAGGCGGGCAACGCGATGCGCGACGAGTTCGAGAAGGCCATCGCCGACAGCAAGTAGCACCGCCCGGCAGGACCCCGCACCATTAGGCGTTTCGCACACAGAACAGGACACCCGCACGTGGAAGACCTGCGCATCGGAGTCATCGGGCTCGGACTGCGACGGAACCTGGCGACCGCCGCGCACCGCCCCGGCAAGGGGTCGGTCGTGGCGGCGGTGGCCGACCTCGACCCGCAGATCCGGGCGAAGGTACCGGAGTTGTACGAGGGCGCGGTCGCCGTCGACGACCACCGAAGGCTCCTCGAAGACCCCTCGATCGACGCCGTCATCGTCGCCACCCCCGACGACACCCATGAAGCCATCGCCTGCGAGGCGCTCGAAGCGGGCAAGCCGGTCTACGTCGAGAAGCCGCTCGGCATCTCGGTCGAGCAGTGCGACACCATCCTGCGCACCGCGTACAAGACCGGCACCCGCCTCTATGTCGGCCACAACATGCGCCACATGGGCGTCGTGCGCCTCATGCGCGACATCATCGCGCGCGGCGAGATCGGCGAGCCGAAGACCGTGTGGGTACGGCACTTCGTCTCGTACGGCGGCGACTACTACTTCAAGGACTGGCACGCCGACCGCACCCGCACCACGGGTCTCCTCCTCCAGAAGGCCGCGCACGACCTCGACGTGGTGCACTGGCTGGCCGGCGGCTACACCAAGCGCGTCAACGCCCTCGGCGATCTCATGGTCTACGGGGACCTGCCGCGCCGTGAGCCGGACACCCCGCGTCCCGACGGCTGGCTGAAGGAGTTCGACTGGCCGCCGACCGCGCGCCACGACCTGCACCACGTCGTGGACGTCGAGGACGTGTCGGTGATGAACATGCAGCTGGACAACGGCGTCATCGCCGCCTACCAGCAGTGCCACTTCAGCCCCGACTACTTCCGCAACTACACGGTCATCGGTACCGAGGGCCGCCTCGAGAACTTCGGGGACAGCCCCGGCGACGAGGTCAGGGTCTGGAACACGGGGCCGACCGGCTACCGCAAGGACGCCGACATCGTGTACCGCGTGCCCGAGGCGACGGGCTCGCACGGCGGCGCCGACGAGCGCATCATCGACGAGTTCTGCCGCTTCGCGCGCGAGGGCGGCCTCACCGACACCTCGCCCGTCGCGGCCCGGATGAGCGTCGCCGCGGGCGCGCTGGCCACCCGCTCGCTGCGCGAGGGAGGCGTGCCGTACGACGTCCCGGAGCTCGAGCCGGAGCTTCTCGCGTACTTCGACGGCGGGCAACTGACGCGCGAAGCAGGGGAGTAGCAGCCACGGCGCAGGCGTGGGCGGGCCCGTCGGAGGGGGCGGGTCCGCCCACGCCTGTGCGCACACGGACGGTCATGTGCACGTGCGCGGATGATCACGTCTGGATGCGGAGAACGGCGCGCGTTACGCTACGCGCGTCGCGAGGAGGAACAAGTGGGCGCACACGCCCGATGGACCCAACTGCTCGAAATACTCGGCAATGAGGGTCATCTCGATGTCACGGAGGCGGCCGGGCGACTGGGCTGCTCCTCCGCCACGATCCGGCGCGACATGGACGAACTGGCCCGGCAGTCTCTGCTGACCCGCACGCGCGGCGGGGCCGTGGTGAGCTCCGTCGCCTACGACCTGCCGCTGCGCTACAAGACGGCCCGCAAGGCGGACGAGAAGCAGCGCATCGCGAAGGCGGTCGCCGAACTCGTCCCGTCGGGCTCCGTCGTCGGCATCAACGGCGGCACCACGACCTCCGAGGTGGCCAGGGAACTGGCCGTCCGCACCGACCCGGGCGGCACGTCCGGCGGCGTCGCGCTGACCGTCGTCACCAACGCGATCAACATAGCCAACGAGCTGGCGATCCGCCCCCATGTGAAGATCGTCGTCACGGGCGGCGTGGCCCGGCCGAGCTCGTACGAACTCGTCGGCCCGCTCGTCACGTCCGTCCTGCAGAGCCTCGCCCTCGACTACACGATCCTCGGTGTGGACGCGGTCCACCCGCACCTCGGCGCGGCCACCCACGACGAGTCGGAGGCCAGCGCGAACCGCTCGCTCGCCGAACGCGCGGGCACGGTCATCGTGGTGGCCGACTCCTCGAAGCTGGGCCGCCGGGCGTTCGCCCAGGTGTGCGCGCTGAACGCGGTGTCGATCCTGGTGACGGACAAGGATGCCCCCGAGGCGCTCGTCGAGGAGATCACGGCGCAGGGCATCGACGTCATCTGCGTGTGACCGGGCGCCCGTAGGGCCCTGCCCGACAAGGCAGGGGCCGTGGCGGGTGGGCCAGGGCATGGACTTCTGGAACGCGCACATGGACTCCAGGCGGACTTCGACGGGTCCGGCTGATCTCAAATGCTTGAAAACGCGCTATAAATTGCACAACCAAGCATGCGCTGGGATGTGAGGGGGCGCCATGAGCCATATCGAGAACGAGCTGCACAGCCAGCCCGAGTGCTGGGACCGGGCGGCCGAACTGGCCCTGGAGCGGGCCGCGTTGCTGCCCGAGCCGGGCGAACGCGTCGCGATCGTCGGCTGCGGCACCTCGCTCTTCATGGCGCAGGCCGCGGCCGCGCTGCGCGAGAACGCCGGTCACGGCGAGACACACGCCCACGCGGCCTCTGAGTTCCCGGCCGGACGCCCCTACGACCGGGTCGTCGCCCTGACCCGCTCGGGCGCCACCACCGAGGTGCTCCGCCTCCTCGCCGGGCTGCGCGGACGCGTCAGGACCACCGTGATCACGACCGACGCCGCGACCCCCGTGGCGTCCGCCGCCGACGACGTGCTCGTCCTCGGCTTCGCCGACGAGAAGTCCGTCGTGCAGACGCGCTTCCCCACCTCGGCCCTCACCCTGCTGCGCGCCCACTTCGGGCTGCACTCGCAGGAGGTCGTGGACGACGCGCACGACGCGCTCGCCGAGCCGCTGCCCCCGTGGCTCGTCGGCTGCACGCAGTTCACGTTCCTCGGCCGGGGCTGGACCGTGGGGCTCGCCGGCGAGGCGGCCCACAAGATGCGCGAGAGTCAACTCCCCTGGGCGGGCGCCTATCCGGCCCTGGAGTACCGGCACGGCCCGATCAGCGTCTCGACCCGCGGCACGGCCACCTGGATGCTCGGCGACGCGCCCGCCGGTCTCGCCGACGAGGTGCACGCCACCGGCGGCATGTGGGTGGCCGGCGGCCTCGACCCGCTGGCCGAACTGGTGCGGACCCAGCGCCTCGCGGTGGCGGTCGCGGTGGCCGGCGGCCGCGACCCGGACCGGCCCCGCCACCTCACGCGCTCGGTGATCCTCGCCCGGGTCTGAGAGCTTCGCGCGCCGGTCAACTGCGCGTGACAGCACCGCTGTTGCGGGGGCGGTGTCAGTGCGGCGGCGCCGACCGCGACCTCAGCACCCCGGGCGCCACCGAGTGCGGCAGCAGGTCCGACGGGCTCTGCGGGAGCACCACCTCCAGCTCCGCCTCCTCGTGGAAGCGGTACGGGCGGTGCCCGAGCAGGCTGCCGAGATAGCGCCGTATCCGCGACATCTCGGCGCGGACCGTCACCGTGCGCGTCGGGTCGCCGAACATGTCCTGTGCGAGGCCGGACGCGCTGCGCCCGCCGCGGTGCAGGGCCAGCAGATAGAGCAGTTCCGCGTGGCGCGGGCTCAGCTCGTGCGACCAGGACCGCGTGCCGTCCGTCACCGTGACCGACCAGTGCCGGGGCCCGCTCAGGTCCAGGACGACGCGGGTGCCGCCGAGCGGTTCGGCCGCCCCGCCCGGGCCGTCGGGCCGCAGCAGCCAGCCGCCGGGCAGCGGCGCCACCGCGCACATCCCCAGGGTCGGAACCCAGGCCCGTCCTTCCGACAGTTCGGAGAGTTCGGACAGCGACTTGGGCAGCGCGATCCGGTCCACCGGCTGCATCCCGGTCACCGCCGCCGTCCAGCCCTGGACGTCCACCGCGACCGCCCGTCCGCCGATCCGCGCGAGGACCGGCGCCGCGACGGCCCGCAAGCGGTCCAGGGCCACCGCATGACGCTCCCGCAGCCGCGCCTCCGCGAGCTGCGCCACCGCCCCGACGAGCGAGAGCGTCGCCGGGTGCATCGTCTCCATCGGGCCGCTCACATCGACGACGCCCAGCAGCTGCCCGTCGCGCGGGTCCGTGATCGGCGCCCCCGTGCACGTCCACGCGTGCTGCGACACCACGAAGTGCTCGGCGGAGAACACCTGCACCGGGCTCCGCGTCACGAGCGGCGTGCCCACCCCGTTCGTGCCGACCGTCTCCTCGGCCCAGTCCGCGCCCAGTTCGAAGCCGAGCCGGTCGGCCTTGTGCAGCACCGCGGCGCTGCCCTCGCGCCACAGGATGCGCCCGTCCGCGTCGGACACGACCATGATGTGCTGCGCCGCGTCCGCGACGGTGACCAGTGCCTCGCGCAGCACCGGCAGGATCTCCGTGAGGCCGGACGCCTGCCGGCGCTCCTCGATCTCCTCGAGGTTCAACAGGCCCGACCGCACGTCACGGTCCGGGTCGACACCACTGCGCAGCATGCGGTTCCACGACTCGCCGATCACCGGGCGCGGCAGGATCCGCGGCCGCTGCCCCGACAGGGTCGCGGCGCGGACGCCCTTCAGGAGCCGCGCGGCCAGCGAGACGTCCATCGTGGACAGCCGGCCCAGATCGACGATCGAGTTCTTCTGCGTCACAGGTCCTCCTGGAACAGACCGGTGCGTGCGGACGTGTGCTCATCGTGCCGCTTCTCCGGCCTTCGTGGGGCCGAAAGGAGGGCACGACGGTTGCAACCCTCTGCAACTCTGGCGAACAGCCGTACGCCGGTCGAAGCTGAAACCGTGCCGCTCCGGCGGCGCGGGAGCTCCTCAAGGGGCCTAAGGGCGGGGGTGATGCCGTGTCGGCGCAGCATCACCCCCGTGACCTGAGTCGTCAAGATCTGTGACCTCGGTCGCCACCGCGAGACTTCGCCGGGTCGTTCAGCTCACCGGGCGCGCCCGCTCGACGACCGACCGCAGGTCCAGACTGTGCGGCAGCGTGCCGAACGCCGAACCCCAGTCCCCGCCGAGCCGCGAGGCGCAGAAGGCGTCCGCGACTTCCGGCGGCGCGTGACGCACCAGCAGCGAACCCTGGAGCACGAGAGCGATCCGCTCCACGACCCGGCGCGCCCGTGCCTCGATGCCCTCCAGATCGGCGAGTTCGGTCAGCAGGCCCTTGATGGCGCCGTCGAGACGGTGATCGGCGCCGCGCGCCCTGCCCACCTCCTGGAGGAACGCGTTGAGCGCCTGTGGCTCGCGCTGCAACGCCCGCAGCACGTCGAGGGCCTGCACATTGCCCGACCCCTCCCAGATCGAGTTGAGCGGCGACTCGCGCAGCAGCCGCGGCATGCCGGACTCCTCCACGTAGCCGTTCCCGCCCAGGCACTCCAGGGCCTCCGCCGCCACGGGCGTACAGCGCTTCGTCACCCAGTACTTGGCGGCCGGCACCGCGATGCGCAGGAACGCGCGCTCCTGCTCGGACCCGGTGTCCTGGACGGCGTCCTGGGCCGCCGCGAGCCGCAGCGCCAGCGTCGTCGCCGCCTCCGACTCCAGCGCCAGGTCGGCCAGTACGTTGCGCATC
The DNA here is from genome assembly GCF_055582645.1 of Streptomyces sp. NPDC107517. Classification (NCBI taxonomy): domain Bacteria; kingdom Bacillati; phylum Actinomycetota; class Actinomycetes; order Kitasatosporales; family Streptomycetaceae; genus Streptomyces; species Streptomyces sp. NPDC107517. The sequence goes on from NZ_JBVJPM010000001.1 coordinate 363,428, forward strand.
AGCGGCTTGTCGATGAGCCGCCCGCCGAACGCCTCGCGGTACGTGCAGTGGTGGATCGCCTGCGCGACGGCCTGGCGCATGATCGCGGCCGAACCGAGCACGCAGTCCAGGCGCGTGGCGGCGACCATCTCGATGATGGTGCGCACGCCGCTCCCCTCGTCACCGACCCGGCGCGCCCACGTCCCGTCGAACTCGACCTCGGCCGACGCGTTCGACCGGTTGCCCAGCTTGTCCTTGAGCCGCTGGATCGCGAACGCGTTGCGCGTGCCGTCCTCCAGGACGCGCGGCAGCAGGAAACACGTGAGTCCCCCGGGCGCCTGCGCCAGGACGAGGAACCCGTCCGACATGGGCGCCGAACAGAACCACTTGTGCCCGGTCAGCTCGTACGTGCCGTCCTCGGAGAGCGGCGTCGCCCGCGTCGTGTTCGCCCGGACGTCGCTGCCGCCCTGCTTCTCCGTCATGCCCATCCCGAACACGACGCCCGCCTTCTGAGCGGCGGGCCGCAGCCCCGCGTCGTACACCGTCGACGTCAGCCTGGGCTCCCACTCGGCGGCCAGCGCGGGGTCGGCCCGCAGCGCGGGCACCGCCGCGTGCGTCATCGACAGGGGGCAGGTGTGGCCCGCCTCGACCTGGCTCCACACCAGGAACGCGGCCGCGCGCCGCAGATGGCCGCCGGACCGCGACCAGGCCGACGTGAGTCCGGCCGAGACGCCCTTGCCCATGAGCCGGTGCCAGGCCGGATGGAACTCGACCTCGTCGACGCGGTGCCCGTAGCGGTCGTGGGTGTGCAGCGTCGGCGGATTACCGTTCGCGAGCGCGCCCCACTCCTGTGCCTGGGCGGAACCGGCGGCCCGGCCGAGGCCGCCGAGTTCCTCGCGGGCCTCGTCCGTGAGAGAGGGCTCCAGATGCCGTTCGACCCCTTCGGTGAGGGCCCTGTCCGCGGCAAAAACGTCATATCCCACCAGGGGCGGAGCCTGGTTGGTCACTGCGTGGGTGGTGGCTGCCATGACAGATACGGTAAGGACGTGCACCAGGCAAAAGAAACACCCGATCGGCCACGCAGAGGCCGACTCCACCGGGCCCGCGCTCTCTATCGCAACGTCTCGAAGCGCAGGACCGCCTGGCTGCTGCTCAAGGACACCGTCAACTCGTGCATGGAGTACCGCATCCTGGGGCTCGCTGCCGAGGCGGCGTTCTTCACGCTCCTGTCCGTGCCACCGCTGCTGCTCTCCCTCATCGGGCTGCTCGCCTACGTCGACACCTGGACCGGCGCCCACACGATCGCCGGCGTTCGCGACAACATCCTGGAGGCGTCGCGCACCGTCCTGAGCGACCAGGGCGTGAAGGAGATCGCCCGGCCGATCCTCGACGACGCGATGAAGGGCCGCCCCGACGTCATCTCCATCGGCTTCCTGTTCTCGCTGTGGTCGGGGTCGCGCGCGGTGTCCACGTTCGTCGACACGGTGACGGTCATGTACGGGCTCGACGGTGTGCGCGGCATCGTCAAGACCCGCCTGCTCGCCTTCCTGCTGTTCCTCATCGCGCTGATCGTCGGCTCGGTCGCGCTGCCGCTGATGATCGCGGGCCCGGACGCGGTGATCGCCCTGGTCCCGTGGTCGGAGACCGTGGTCCAGGTCCTGTACTGGCCTGTCGTCCTCCTCCTGTCCGTGGTCTTCCTGACGACGCTCTACCACGTGTCCGTGCCCGTGCGTTCGCCGTGGATCGAGGACGTCCCCGGCGCCCTCGTGGCCCTCGCGATGTGGGTGCCGGGCAGCTTCCTGCTCCGCCTCTACATCACCAGCGCCATCGAGGGCCCCACCATCTACGGGTCCCTGGCCGCGCCCGTCGCCGTGCTCCTGTGGATCGGTGTATCCGCGTTCGCGGTGCTCGTCGGCGCCGCGGTGAACGCGGCGATCGACCGGGTCTGGCCGTCCGTCGCGACCTCGGTCGCCCGTGCCGCCAACGAGCGGTGGCGGACCAAGCAGGCCGCGGAGTACGTCGCGCGCTCCGCCGCCCGCGCGGCGCACGGCGGCATCGACGACGCGGACGACCCCGACATGCCGTCCGAGTTCCCCGAGCGCTGGTCGAAGTTCCTGCCCCCGGACGACGTGTCGTCCCGCCTGCGCACGCACGTGCGCAAGAACGGTGACCATCCGCAGGACACCGGCCGTCGCGACCACGACCGCCACGACCACGACTGACCGGCCGACGGCGGCCCGCGCGCGGCGTAGCCTCGAAGACGTGGCTGACGTGTACCGGGAGCGGGCGGCACCGAGCGTGGCGGGCGCGGTCCTGTGGACCCGGACCGTCACCCCCGAGGGCGACGGTCCCCGCCCCGGGGCGGACGTCCTGCCCGACGGCTGCATGGACCTGCTGTGGACCGAGGGACGCCTCTTCGTCGCCGGACCGGACACGCACGCCTACCGTTCCGGCATCAGCGGTGCCACCCGGATCGCGGGCATCCGCTTCTTTCCCGGCACGGCGCCCGCCGTCCTCGGCGTCCCGGCCCACGAACTGCGCGACCGGCGCGTCGACCTCGCCGACCTGTGGCCGTCGGACCAGGTGCGGCGCCTGACCGAACGCGTCGACGCGGCACAGGACCAGGCCGCCGCCCTCGAAGCCGTCGCCCTCGAACGGGGAGCCGCGCCGCCTGATTCCGTCCTCGCGCACATCGTGACGTCGCTCGGCGCGGGCCGCACCGTCGCCGAGACCGCCGACAGCGCGGGGCTCGGCGCCCGCAGCCTGCACCGGCGCTCCCTCGCCGCGTTCGGCTACGGACCCAAGACCCTGGCCCGCGTCCTGCGTCTGCAACGCGCCCTCGCGCTGGCCCGCGGGGGAGTGCCGCTCGCCGAGACGGCCGCCCGCGCGGGCTACGCCGACCAGGCCCATCTGGCACGCGACGTACGGGAGCTGGCGGGCGTACCGCCGACCCGCCTCGTTGACGAAGCCGCCGCCGCTACCAGGGCGAGATCGGCTCGATCCCGACCCGGCGCCCCTCCTCGTCGAGCAGATGACCCATGCGCTTGACCGTGTGCAGGCCGACGATGCGGTCCGTCACCGTGAGCGTGGGCAGCCGGGCGCACAGCGCGGTCTCGCGGCGCTGGATGTCACCCAGGTCGTGCACCCACAGCGTGGCGAAGATGTTCGCGGGACCCGTGACGGCCGCGACGAGCCGGCACTCCGGCAGCGCGGCGAGCGTGCGGTGGACGGTGCCGATGTCGCGCGCGGGGACCTGGCCGAGCAGTGACACCGGGACCGGATGCCCGGCGAGCGCGGACGCGATGTCGCAGCGGAACGTCAGGACCGCCGAGTCCGTGAGGCGGCGCAGCCTGCGGCGGACGGTGGGCGGGCTGGTGCCGGTGCGCTCGGCGAGTTCGGCGAGGCCGAGCCGCCCGTCCCGGACGAGTTCGCCGAGCAGGGCCCGGTCCACGGGGTCGAGTTCGAGCCCGCGCGCCGGCTCCTGCGCCGCCGTGGCACTGCCGAGCGCCGTCATCTGCGAGGGGTCGAGCGAGCGCAGCCGCCAACGGCTGCCCTCGACGTAGAGCGACGTGGCGAACAGGGCGCCGACCGACACGATCCCCGGCAGCTGGTCCAGCTCCCGGGTGAGGAACCGGCTGAGCGAGGGCAGGTCGGGAGCGAGCACGTCGAGCAGCAGGTCACAGCTGCCCGGCGCGGTCACCTCGATCGTCACCGCCTCCGGGAGCGCGCTCAGCCGGGCGAGCAGCCGCGAGCGCTCCTGCGGCAGGCAGCGCAGCAGCACGAACGCCGTGCAGCGGTTGCGGGTGAACTCGCGGCCCGGCGCCGCGTACACCCAGGCGAGCCCCGCCCGCGTCAGCCGGTCCCACCGCCGCGCCAGCGTGCCCGCCGTCACGCCGAGCAGCGGGGAGAGCTCCGACCAGGACGCCCGGGGCCGCAGCTGGAGGGCGTTCACCAGAGCGAGGTCGAGCTCGCTGGCGGTGACCGTTTCTCGCATCACAAGCACTCCGTACGTACGAATCCATGAATATTCGGGGCCGCCCGTGCCTCGGCCCGCACAGTAGCCACCACATTCGGTTCCGGCCACCAGAAGAATCAGAGGTGAAGCTGTGTCCACACACATGACGGGAACGGGACGGGGGCCGAGAGCGGTCAGCTCCGGCCCGGCCATGGTCGCGACGATGGCTGTCGTCGTCCTGTTCAGCGGCATCGTCCAGGGCTATCTGACCCCGCTCCTCCCCGAGGTCGGCCGGAGCCTGCACATCGGCACCGTCGGGCAGAACAACATCTACCTGCTCTTCCAGCTCGCCTGTGCCGTGCTGACGCCGCTGCTGTCCCGGCTCGGTGACCTGCACGGACACCGCAGGCTGCTGCGGGTGGCGCTCGCGATGGTGGCGGGCGGCTCGCTCCTGATCGCCGCGTGGCCGTCCGCCGTGACCCTCGCCGTCGGCGTCACCCTCCAGGGCGCCCTCGTCGGCTTCTTCCCCCTCCTCGTGGGCATCCTCCGCTCCCGCGCCCCCGAGCAGAACCGCACCGGCATCTCCCTCCTCGTGGGCGTCCTGCTCATCTCGATCGGCGTCGGCGGTCTCGTGGCCGGCGCGCTCAGCGAGGGGCACGCGCAGGCGGGTCTGTGGACCGCGGTCCCCGTCGCCGTGCTCGCCGTCGTCGCCGGTCTCGTACTGCCGGACAGCGACATCCCGAAGGGCGGGCGCTTCCACTACGGCGCGGCGGCGCTGCTCACCGCGGGCCTCATCGCGCTCGTCCTCGTCCTCGCGCAGGGCAGCACGTGGGGCTGGGGCTCGACGCGCACGATCGGGCTCGCCGTCGTGGCCGCCGCCCTCCTCGCGGCCTGGGTGGCCGTCGAACGCCGGTCCGAGAACCCGCTGGTCAGCGTCCGCATGCTGAGCAACCCGCGGCTCGCTGTGGTCAGCGGCCACACCTTCTGCGCCGCGTTCGGCACGATCGGCTTCCTCGGCGCCAACGCCCTCTTCCTCGGCTCCTCGCGGTCCGAGAACGGCTACGGCATGGACATGGGCCCACAGGCGATCGCCACCGTCTCGCTCGCCATGGTCGTCGCCGGATTCGCCGGATCCACGCTGACCCCGCGCCTCGCCCGGCGCATCGGCGACCGCGCCGTGCTCGCCACGGGCGGCGTCCTCATCGCGCTCGGCTTCGTCGGCATGGCCCTCTTCCACGACAGCCTCGCCCAGTACGTGGCGTCGGCCCTCGTCGTGGGCCTGGCGACCGGGCTCTTCGAGTCGATCACGCGGACCCTGTCGGCGGAGGTCGTCGAGGAGCACGAGACCGCGCTCGCCGTCGGCCTCAACGAACTCGCCCTCTCCCTCGGCGCGGCCATCGGCGCCGCCGTCATCGGCGGCTTCTTCACCTCCCACGCCGTGCCCGGCACCACGCGCATCGCGGAGTCCGGCTACCTGTGGGGCTGGGGGGCGTGCGCCTGCGCCGCCCTCGTCGGTACGGCCCTCGCCCTGCGCTACCGCGCGCCGCAATCCGACGCCGCCACCCCCGTACAGCACCTCGCCCCGAGCGGAGACCTCGCATGACCGACGCCCTGACCGCGCGCAAGGCCGTGACCGCCGCCGTACGAAACCGGCGCGAGCAGGTCGTGGGGCTCAGCCACGCTCTGCACGACGACCCCGAGACCGCCCTTGAGGAACACCGCGCGGCGGCCCGGATCGCCGACCTCATGGAGAGCGCCGGATTCACCGTCACCCGCGGCGCAGGCGACCTCCCCACCGCGGTGCTCGCCACCTACGGCACCGGCGACCTCGTCATCGCGTTCTGCGCCGAGTACGACGCCCTGCCCGGCATCGGCCACGCCTGCGGGCACAACGTCAACGGCGCCGCGTCCGTCGGCGCCGCCCTCGGCCTCGCCGCCGTCGCCGACGAGCTCGGCGTCACGGTCAAGCTGATCGGCACGCCCGCCGAGGAGGACATCGGCGGCAAGGTGCTCCTGATGGACGCCGGGATCTTCGACGACGTCGCCGCCGCGATGATGGTGCACGCCGCCCCCGAAGACACCGTGGGCGCCTCCTCTCTGGCCATCGGCGCCTGGGACCTCGCCTACCGGGGCAGGCCCTCGCACGCCGCGCTCGCCCCCTGGGAGGGCGTCAACGCGCTCGACGCCATGACCGTCGCCCAGACCGCCGTCGGCCTGCTGCGCCAGCAGCTGCCGCCCGGCGTCGTCGTGCACGGCATCGTCACCGACGGCGGCCAGGCCGTGAACGTCATCCCCGCCCGCACCGCCGCCCGCTACGAGGTCAGGGCGCGCACCGTGGAGCAGCTCGCCGAGGCCTGGCAGCGCGTCAGGGCATGCTTCGAGGCGGGCGCGCTCGCCACCGGCGCCGAGCTCGAAGTGAGCGCGCACGGAAGGGACTTCGCCGACCTGCGCCAGGACGAGGAGATGACCCGGTCCTACGCGAGGGCCGCCGGCGAGCTGGGCCGTACCGTCACCTCGCTGCACGGCGAGACGATGGCGTCGACCGACATGGGCAACGTCTCGCAGCGCATCCCCACGATCCACCCCACGGTCGGCTACGACACGGGCGGCGCCAAGCAGCACACCCCCGAGTTCACCGCCCACGGCAAGACCCCGGGCGCCGATCGCGCGGTGCTCGACGGGGCGACGGCCCTCGCCCTCGTCGGCGTCGACCTCGCCACGTCCGAGGCGCAGCGCGGCCGGCTGCTCGACGGGGTGCGCAAGCGCCGGGCGAACGCGTCCTAGCCGGCGGACGCCTCTCACGTGGTGGTGGTCAGCGGTGCGAAGAGGTCGACCCCGTTCCCGTCCGGGTCCAGGACCACGGCGTACCGCTGGCCCCAGAACGCGTCCCACGGCTCGAGCTCGCCGTCGTACCCGGCGGCCACCAGCTCCTCGTGGACGGCGTCCACCCCGGCCGCGTCGCCGCAGTGGAAGGCGAGCGCGTGCCGGGACGCGCCACGGGCCGGCGCCCGCCAGGACGGGTGGAACGACTTCACGGTCTCCTCGGTGTCGAGCAGCACGCGAAGCCCGCCGGGCAGGACGGCCTCCGCGTGCGGCTGCTCCTCGGCCCCCTCGGGGAACGCGAGGCCGAGGCGGCGGTAGAACGTGACGGCGGCGGCCATGTCGGAGACGACGACGCCGACGGCGTCCAGTCGTGCGGTGATCTCGGTCATGGCCCCACCGTAGGCACCCGCCCCGGCGCCGGTCTTGAAGGAATCGGACACCCCGCTCAGTCGCCGGACGTGGTGGCCCGCGCCACCGTAGGGGACCATGCGTGGGCCGGCCGGGAGGCCACCCGCGCTCAGTGACGTATCGCCGCGGCGAGCGCGGCGATCCGGTCCGGGCCGACCCGGCAGCAGCCCCCGATCAGCCGCGCCCCCGCCCGCTCCCAGCCGGCCACGCGGTCCACGGTGAACGTGGCCGCGCCCCGCCAGCCGCGCGCCTGCGCGTCCCAGGACTCGCCACTGTTCGGATAGGCCACCACCGGCTTCCCGGTGACGCGCGCGGCCAGTGCCACCGCGGGTCCGACGTCCTCGGGGGCGCAGCAGTTGACGCCCACCGCGACGATCTCGTCCGCGCCGGCGGCGAGCGCGAACGCCTCCTCCAGGGGCTGACCGGCGCGGGTGCGGTCACCGGCGACGCTGTACGACAGCCAGGCCGGGACGCCGAGCCCCCGCACGGCCCGCAGCAGCGCGCGCGCCTCGTCGGTGTCCGGCACCGTCTCCAGGGCGAGCAGGTCGGGCCCGGCCGCGGCGAGGACTTCGAGCCGGGGCCGGTGGAAGGCGTCCAGCTCGGCCACCGTCAGGCCGTAGCGGCCCCGGTACTCCGAACCGTCGGCCAGCATCGCCCCGTACGGGCCCGCCGACGCGGCCACCCACAGTGGACCGGGCACCCCCTTCGCCTGTGCGCGCCGAGCCGCCTCTCGCGCCGACTCGACGCTCAGGGTGAGCAGCTCGGCCACCCGCTCGCGGGAGACCCCGCGCCGCGCGAACCCCTCGAACGTCGCCTGGTAGCTCGACGTGGTCGCCACCGAGGCCCCCGCCTCGTAGTACGCGAGATGCGCGGCCACGATCGCCTCGGGCCGCTCGGCGAGCAGCCGCGCCGACCACAACGCGTCGCTCAGGTCGTACCCGGCGGACTCCAGCTGGTTGGAGAGCCCGCCGTCCAGGACGACCGCTCCCGCGGCGAGGGCCTCGGCAAGAGGAGGTGACGTCATACGACGACGCTAACTCTGTCGGACCCCGGACGGGATCAGCGCTTGAAGGCCACTGCCGCGTACACGTTGATGTCGTCGTCGGTGACGTCGTTGATGTCGCGGTACATGGTCTGCTCGATCGGGTCGAGGCTCGCCACGTACGCCTCGTCGTGGCCGGCGCCCCCGTCGTGGTCGGCGACGTGGTCGGGCCGCCAGTGATGGGCGGGCACGATGCCCGGCTCGACGATCTCCAGACCGTTCTCCGTGAAGAACCGGCGCACCTCGTCCGTCGAGCGGAGCACGAACGTGAAGCCGCGCTCGTGGTACGTCTCGGCCACCTTGGCGATCTTCTCGGCGTTCAGGTCGGAGGTGAGGTGGCTCAGGAATAGCGCACTGCCCGAAGGCAGCGCGTCCACCAGCGTGCGCACGATGTCGTACGCGTCCGCATCCTCGATGAAGTGCAGGATCGCCACGAGACCGAGCGCGATCGGCGCGTCCAGGTCGATGGTGCTCGCCGCGCCCTGGAGGATCTTCGCCGGGTCGCGCAGGTCCGCGTCGATGTAGGCCGTCGCACCCTGCGGGCCGCTCGCCAGGAGGGCGCGGGCGTGCGCGAGGACGACGGGGTCGTTGTCGACGTAGACGATCCGCGCCTCGGGGGCGATGCGCTGGGCGACCTGGTGCACGTTCTCCTGCGTCGGCAGGCCCGTGCCGATGTCGAGGAACTGGCGCAGGCCCGCCTCGCGCGTCAGGTAGTTCACCGAGCGCCGCATGAAGTCGCGGTTGTGCCGCACGTCCAGGTAGCCGCGCGGGTTCGCCGCGAGGGCGGCGGCCGCCGCGTCCCGGTCCGCCGCGTAGTTGTCCTTGCCGCCGAGGAAGACGTCGTACACCCGCGCCGGGTGCGCCTTGGAGCTGTCGATCCGCAGGTGCAGCTGCTCGGCGGAGTCGTGCTGGGGAGCGTCGTCGCCCATGAAGGCCATCCCTCGTAGCTGGTCGTGGTCAGGACAACAACCTAGCCCCTACGGGCATGTGTTCGTGATCGACTCCGGCCCGCCCGTACCGTCAACTTCCGGGTACGGGACAGGCCTTGGCCGTCTCACGGACCGTTGTGTCCGCCGTGGCTCACCCCGCCGCCGAGAACGTGAAGGCGAACGCGGCCGGGGCCACCTCGCGCACGTACTGCGGCAGCGGGCCCGGGCCGCAGGACTGGGAGCCGATGCCGTGCTGGGCGTGGTCCAGGTTCACCCACACCGTGTCCCCGGCCACCAGGTCCGTGCGGTGTGCGGCCGCGTCGAGGTGTTCGCTCGTCCAGCGGCGGGCCGTGAACCAGAACTCCGGCTCGCCGTCGATCCGCAGGCCGCCGATCTCCGCCCGGCGGACATCCGCCCGCGCGCCGTTCTCCTGCGGACGCACGTACGGCGTCTGGAGCTCGTCCACGGACGCCTCCCACAGGCCGAGCCGCGACGCGGCCCGCGTGTCCGGATAGGCCTCGCCGGGGCCGCCGCCGAACCAGCGCGCGTGCGTCGCGGACGACGGGAGGCCGAGGCGGACGCCCAGGCGGGGGAGCGGCACCGTCCAGTCGCCCTCGGGGGTCACCGAGACCGTGAGGGTCAGACGGCCCCCTTCGTCCGCCGTCCAGCGGTACTCCGTGCCGAGCGCGAACTGCCCGGCCGCGGGCGCCACCCGGGTCCGTACCGTCAACGCGCCTGGTTCCAGGGCGACGTGGTCGAGGCGGTGCCGCATGCGGTGCAGTCCGGCCGCGCGCCACAGGACGCCGAACCGGCGGTCCGCCTGCCAGTCGGCGCCGTTGTCGTTGTCGGTCGGCGCCCGCCACACGTCCAGGCGCACCCCAGTGACCGGCACCTGTCCGACGCTCCGCAGCTCGCCCGTACGCGCGTCGAAGGCGGCCGGGCCGAGCGTGATGACGTCCGCGTCCCGCACCGGCGACGCCCCGCTCGCCGGAACGACCGACTGCCGCCCCGAGACGGGGAGTCGGCCCCACGCCACCACATGACCCCGGTCCGCCCACGCGGTGTCGTCGGCCAGCGCCGCACGTACCGACCACTGCGTCTCCGCGCCCCGCGCCGCGTCCGGCGGGGCGGGCAGCTTGACGTCAGCGCTCTCACCGGGCGCGAGCGCCGGCACGGAGAGCGGGCCCGACTCCACCGGCGCACCGTCCACCTCGTACGACCAGGTGAACGCCAGCGCGGCGAGGTCCGCGAAGTCGTGGCGGTTCGTGACGCGGACCGTGCCGGCCGTCCCGTCGCCCTCGATCAGGACAGGCTCGATCACCTTCTTGTACTCGACGAGCCCGGGCGAGGGCGTGCGGTCGGGGAAGAGGAGACCGTCGCAGACGAAGTTGCCGTCGTGCAGCTCCTCGCCGAAGTCACCGCCGTACGCGTACCCGTACCGCTCGCTGGCGAGGCCGTGGTCGATCCACTCCCAGACGAAACCGCCCTGGAGCCGGTCGTACGTCTCGAAGAGGCGCTGGTACTCGGAGAGTCCGCCGGGTCCGTTGCCCATCGCGTGCGCGTACTCGCACAGGATGAAGGGGAGTTCGCGGCGCGCCTCGGGTCCCTCGTCCTCGTGACGTCCGATGCGTTCGACCTCGGCGTGGTCCGCGTACATCCGCGAGTAGACGTCGGTGTCGGCGCACGACGCGTCGCCCTCGTAGTGCAGCGGGCGGGACGGGTCACGCTCGCGGATCGAGGCGGCCATCGCGCTCAGGCCCGCGCCCGTGCCGCACTCGTTGCCGAGCGACCAGATGATCACCGACGCGTGGTTCTTGTCGCGCTCCACCATGCGGGCGGCCCGGTCGACGAGCGCCGGGGTCCAGCGCTCGTCGGCGACCGGATTGCCGTTCCACCGCTCGTGGGTGAAGCCGTGTGTCTCCAGGTCGCACTCGTCGATCACCCACAGGCCGAACTCGTCGCACAGGTCGAGGAAGGCGGGGTGGGGCGGGTAGTGCGAGGTCCGCACGGCGTTGATGTTGTGCCGCTTCATGAGGAGGACGTCGTGGCGCATCGTCTCCTCGTCCACGGCGCGGCCGTGCTCCGGGTGGAACTCGTGCCGGTTGACGCCGCGGAAGAGGATCCGCTTCCCGTTGACCTTGAGGACGCCGTCCTCCACGACGACCGTACGGAATCCGGCGCGGAAGGGGATGATCTCCCCGCCCGGCGTGGCCAGTTCGCCCGCGTACAGGCGCGGCGTCTCGGCCGTCCACGGCTCCACCGGCAGCGTCACCGGCTCACCCGCCCCGACATCCACGCCGAGTTCGGGCACCGTCACGCGCCCGCCCGCGCTCGCCTCGACCCGGAGCGTGCCCTGCCCGGTGCGGTGGTCGTACGCGGTGTGCACGAAGAAGTCGGCGTCCGCGCCGTCGGGCCGGTGCAGCAGCGTGACCTCACGGAAGATGCCGGGCAGCCACCACTGGTCCTGGTCCTCCAGATAGGAGCCGGACGACCACTGGTGGACACGTACCGCCAGGACGTTCCCCTCCGCGCGCAGCAGCCCCTCGACGGCGAACTCGTGCGGCAGCCGCGAGCCCTTGAACTCGCCCAGCTCCTCGCCGTTCAGCCAGACCCGCGCACACGACTCGACCCCCTCGAAGCGCAGCACGGTCGCTCCCGACGCGGGCCAGTCGACCGGCAGGTCGAAGACGCGCAGATGGTCGCCGGTCGGGTTCTCGGTCGGGACGCGCGGCGGGTCGACGGGGAACGGGTAGAGAGTGTTCGTGTACGCGGGTGACCCGTAGGCCCCGTCGCCCTGGAGCACCCAGTGCCCCGGCACTGTCAGATCCGCCCAGTCGGAGGTGTCGTAGCCGGGGCGGGCGAAGGACTCGTCGTGGCCGTCGGCCGTCGCAGTGAGGCGGAAGCGCCACGGGCCGTCGAGAGAAAGGGACTTGGCGTCGGAAGCGGCGTACCAGGAGCGCGGCGCGACACCGCCGGTCCCGGGGGACACCTGCTCGTAGTAGGGGAGTGCGGATTCCTCAGGGAGGGACACCTCGGGGAGGGACATCGTTCTCCTTGACGGTCAGGTCGTGTGCGGGGTGAGGGTGGTGCCGGTCAGGCCCGGCGACGACAGCACGCCTTCCAGCGCGAAGGTCGCCGCGCCCAGGCTCACGGGGTCGGTCGGTATCGGGGACAGGACGATCTCGGTGGCCGCGAACGGGCTGCCCAGGGCGTGCCGCGCGACGGCCTCGCGCACTTCGGTCAGCAGGGGCGTACCGAGCGCCGCCGCCACCCAGCTGCTGAGCACGATCACTTCGGGGTTGAGCAGGTTCACCAGATCCGCGACGGCGGCGCCGAGATGGCGGGCGGTCTCCCGGACGACCCGCAGCGCCACCGGATCGCCACCGGCCGCCGCGCGGCCGAGCGCGCCGATCGTCGCGGTCTGGTCGTCCTCGGTCAACAGGGCGCTTTCCGGGGCGAGTTCACGCAGCGTCCGCATGATGGCGGGTGCGCCCGCGTAGGCCTCCACGCACCCCCTGTCGCCGCAGCGGCACGGCCGCCCGTCCAGGACGAGCGTGGTGTGACCCCACTCGCCGGCGCTGTTCGTGACACCGCGGTGCAGGGAGCCACCGAGCGCGAGGCCCGCGCCGACGCCCGTACCGAGGTTGATCACCACGGCGTCGTCGCGGCCCCGCGCGGCGCCGAACCACAGCTCCGCGAGCGTGGCCGCCCGCAGCGGGTTGTCGAGATGGACCGGGTAGGGGAAGCGCTCGGCGAGCAGCGCGGTCAGGGGCACGTCGCGCCAGCCCCAGTTCGCGGCGCGCACGGCGACACCGCGCTCGCGGTCGACCTGCCCCGGCATCGTGACGCCCACCCCGAGCACGCGGGGCGGGCGGCGCGGCCCCGCGGCGGCGACCACGGCCCCGACCGCCGCGGCGATCCGGCCGACGACCTGTTCCGGGGCGGACTCGCCGGGCCGCAGCTCCTCCTGTGCGCGCGCCACGACGCCCAGGGCGAGATCGAAGAGCTCCGCGTGCACGTACGTCTCGGCCACGTCGACGCCGATGAGGGCGCCGCCGGCCGCGTCCACCGCGACCAGTGAGCGCGGACGCCCGCCCGCGGACTCCTCGAAGCCGACCTCGACGAGCAGGCCGAGTGCGGTGAGCTCACCCACGAGCGTGGCGACCGTCGCCTGGCTGAGCCCGGTCCCCGCCGTCAGCTCGCCCCGGGAAGCGGGGGACTTGGCGATGAGATGGCGCAGCACCGCGTACCGGTTCGCCGTCCTGATGTCGCGGGATGTGCGCTTCACCGTGTCCCCTCCACTCCTGGGCCCCTTCGACGCTACGGCCGCCCGCACGCTTTCGACAAGGGGTTTGAAAAGGGGTTGTCGGAAGTCCCCGCCCGCGGGGGGACGGGGACCACGGAGTAGCGTCCGACCGCATGACCCAGACCGACATCGCGACAACGCTGTCGCGCACGCTCCCGCAGACCGACCGCACCCGCCACAGCAGGCTCCGCGAGCAGGCCGGCCTCGAACGCTCCGACCTCGAGGCGATCCTCGACGCGGGGTTCGTCTGTCATCTCGGCGTGCTCGTCGACGGCCGCCCCGTCGTCGTCCCCACGGTCTACGGCCGCGATGACACCCGGCTCTACCTGCACGGATCGGTGGCGAGCCGCAGCCTGGCCGCCGAACCCGACGGGCCGATATGCGTGACCGTCACCCACGTCGACGGCCTGGTCCTCGCCCGCTCCGTCTTCGAGCACGGCGTGAACTACCGCAGCGCGATGATCCACGGCGTACCGCGCACGGTCACCGACCCCGACGAGAAGCTGGAGGGCCTGCGCCGCCTCACGGAGCACGCGACCCCCGGCCAGTGGACGTACGCCAGGCAGCCGAGCCGCAAGGAACTGGCCGCCACCACCCTCCTGGTCCTGTCTCTCGACGAGGCCTCCGTCAAGATCCGTACGGGCGCCCCCGACGACGGCGACGGGCCCGACGCGGCCCTCGGCCTGTGGGCCGGCACCCTGCCCCTGACCTCCCGCTGGGGCGCGCCCACCGCCGATCCGCTGCTGCCGACCGGCATCACCGCCCCGGCACACATCGTGGCGCGCGCGGGGACCCGGCAGGGCTGACCCGCAAGCGGGGGCATACCGTGAGTTCTCGAGCACTGGTTCTGGGAGCGAGGAGTACGGGATGCAGAGCCGCACGGCACTGGTCGAGGACCTGATGGAGCGCTTCCCGCACGTACCGCGGGAAGCGGTGTTCAAGGAGGACCTGCTGCGCGGCGGCGTGGCGTTCGACAAGTCCGCGCTCAGCGACAACGAGTCCGGTGACGTCAAGCCGAAGTCGTACTTCATCTTCTCCTTCGACCACGGCACGCTGCCCGAGCTCGGCGAGGCCGCGCTGCGCCGCCCCCCGGAGGAGATCATCCTCACCGGCGGTCCGTACGACCTGCGGCGCACGGTCGTCTCGGTCCGCGTGAACCCCTCGTCGCCCTACCGGGTCGCGGCCGACGAGGGCGGGATGCTCGGGCTCTACCTCGACGGGAAGCGGATCTCGGACGTCGGCGTCCCGCCGATGCCGGAGTACTACCGGCACAAGCTCTCCAACGGAAAGTCCGTCATGGAGGTGGCCCCCACCATCCAGTGGGGCTACCTGATCTATCTGACCGTCTTCCGCGTCTGCCAGTACTTCGGCGCCAAGGAGGAGTGCCAGTACTGCGACATCAACCACAACTGGCGCCAGCACAAGGCGGCCGGCCGCCCGTATACCGGCGTCAAGGACGTCGACGAGGTCCTCGAAGCCCTCCAGATCATCGACAAGTACGACACCACGAAGGCGTCCACCGCCTACACGCTCACCGGCGGCGCGATCACCTCCAAGCTCCAGGGCCGCGACGAGGCCGACTTCTACGGCCTGTACGCCAAGGCCATCGAGGAGCACTTCCCCGGCCGCTGGATCGGCAAGGTCGTCGCCCAGGCGCTGCCCAAGGACGACGTGCAGCGCTTCAAGGACTACGGCGTGCAGATCTACCACCCCAACTACGAGGTGTGGGACCGCCGTCTGTTCGAGCTGTACTGCCCCGGCAAGGAGCGCTACGTCGGCCGCGACGAGTGGCACAAGCGCATCCTCGACTCGGCGGACGTCTTCGGCGCGCGCAACGTGATCCCGAACTTCGTGGCCGGCGTCGAGATGGCCGAGCCCTCCGGCTTCGCCACCGTCGACGAGGCCATCGCCTCCACCACCGAGGGCCTGCGCTTCTTCATGTCGCACGGCATCACGCCCCGCTTCACCACGTGGTGCCCCGAGCCGACGACCCCGCTCGGCAAGGCCAACCCGCAGGGCGCGCCGCTGGAGTACCACATCAGGCTCCTGGAGGCCTACCGCTCCACGATGGAGGAGTACGGCCTCTCCTCGCCCCCCGGCTACGGCCCCGCGGGCGCCGGCCGCGCCGTGTTCTCCGTCAGCTCGTTCATGGACAGCCTCGCGCCGGAGCCGGCCCCGGCCGGCTAGTGGCGGGAGCCGGGCGTGGTGTCGGCCCGACACCCGCCCGGTCCGCCTGTGTTCAGGCCGCCCGCTCGCGCAGCACCGCGAGGGCGCGGTCCGCGTGGGCGCTCATCCGGAACTCGCTGCGGACCACTTCGAGGACGACGCGGTCCTGGCCGAGCACGAACGTGGCCCGCTTGGTCGGCGCGATCGAGAAGCCGCGCGCGACCCCGAACCGCTCGCGCACCTCGCCCTCCGCGTCCGAGAGCAGCGGGAAGCCGAGCGTGTGCTTCCCGGCGAACTCCGCCTGGCGCTCCACCGGATCGGAACTGACGCCCACGGGCCGTGCGCCGACGGCCGCGAACTCGGCCGCGAGATCCCGGAAGTGACAGGCCTCGGCCGTGCACCCGGGCGTCATGGCCGCCGGGTAGAAGAACAGGACGACGGGACCCTCGCCCAGCAGCTCCGACAGCCGCGTCGGGGCGCCGCTCTCGTCCGGCAGGGTGAAGTCCTCGACGGTGTCGCCCACTTCGACGCGCTTGCTCATGATCCGGCCTCCTGGGCCCTGGCCACGCCGCGCGCCCACAGGACGAGCGGCAACTGAAGGGGAAGCCGCACGAGGGCCGCGGTCCTCAGCGGCGCGGGCTTGTCGCGCCAGTCGACCGCCATCTGCACATTGGCGGGGAAGACGCCCACGAAGAACGCGGCCGTGGCCCGTGCGGCCCTGCGGCGCGTCCACGGCAGCGCGATGCCGGCCGCGAGCGCGAGCTCGACGGCGCCGCTCGCGTACGTCCACGCGCGCGCGGAGCCCGGCAGCACGCGGGGCACCGTGGCGTCGTAGGGCTTCGGGGCGACGAAGTGCGTCACCCCGGCGCCGGCGAGCAGCCCGGTCAGCGCGAGCGCCTTGCGCGTCGACGCGGAACGGGGCTCGGAACAGGGCGCTGGGCCGGAGCGGGAACCGGAGTCGGGGTCGGGTCCGGCAGGTGATCGGGGCACGGGGCCTCCAGGGAGGATCGGGAGCCTGTCGCCGGCAACATTACTGGTCGGTAAATACTCGCGGGAAGCACTGGAAGAGGGCTGTTCCGATCCCACCGGCCCGCACCGCGGCCGTGGTCCGGGCGGCCCGCCGGAATTAATCCATGGCGCGCGGGGCGTCCCCTCCCGTACGCTCGGCGACGCCCGCCACGCAGTGGTGTGCGCACACACGAGAAGCCAGGAGGTGGACTTCGATGAATGCCGTCACGCAGGGCGCCGCCCGCGTCCACAAGCCCGTTCATCCCACCTCCGTGGCCACCGGCTGACCAACCACTCTCTCGCGCCGACGAGCGCGCGCCGGGGCCACCCTTGTGAAGGGTCACCCCTTGAACTCCCCTTTCTCCACCGAGACTTCCCGGCATCCCCTCGCCGACTTCGGCTGGGACGACGACTGGGCCGTCGCGTTCGCCCCGTACGCCGCGCAGGGCTTCGTGCCCGGCCGCGTGGTCCGCGTCGACCGCGGCCAGTGCGACCTCGTCACCCCCGAAGGACCCGTGCGTGCCGACACGGAGTTCGTCACCCCGCACGACCCGCTGCGGGTCCTCTGCACCGGCGACTGGGCGGTCGTCGACCCGGACGGCGGCGATCCCCGCTACGTCCGCACGTATCTGCCGCGCCGTACGTCCTTCGTGCGGTCGACCTCGTCGAAGCGGTCGGAGGGCCAGATCCTCGCGGCCAACGTCGACCACGCGGTGATCGCCGTATCGCTCGCCGCGGAGCTCGACCTCGGCCGTATCGAGCGGTTCCTCGCCCTGGCGTGGGAGTCCGGCGCCCAGCCCGTCGTCGTCCTCACCAAGGCCGACCTCGTACCGGACGCCGCGACCGTCGCGCACCTCGTCTCCGACGTGGAGACGGCGGCGCCCGGCGTGGACGTCCTCGCGGTCAGCGCGGAGGAGGGACAGGGCATCGACGTGCTCGGCGCGCTCCTCGACGGGACGTCCGTGCTGCTCGGCCAGTCCGGAGCGGGCAAGTCGACGCTCGCCAACGCCCTGCTCGGCGCCGACGTCATGGACGTGCACGCCGTACGCGACGTCGACGGCAAGGGCCGGCACACCACGACCACCCGGAACCTGCTGGTCCTGCCGACCGGCGGGGTCCTGATCGACACCCCCGGGCTGCGTGGCGTCGGGCTCTTCGACGCGGAGTCCGGCGTCGGGCAGGTCTTCTCGGAGATCGAGGCCCTGGCCGAGGGGTGCAGGTTCCATGACTGCGCCCACGACGCCGAGCCGGGCTGCGCCGTGCTGGCCGCACTCGACGACGGGACGCTGCCCCCGCGCCGCCTCGACAGCTACCGCAAGCTGCTGCGCGAGAACCGGCGGCTCGCCGCCCGCACCGACGCCCGCCTGCGGGACGAGATGCGGCGCGTCTGGAAGATGCGCGGTGCCCAGGGCCGCGCCGCGATGGAGGCGAAGCGGGGACGCCTCGGCTGAGGCGGCCCCGCGCGGCCCCCGCCCTCCCGTACGGGGCGCGGGGGCCGCGGCACTCCCCGGGCAGTGCCCTGTCCGAATCCCGCCAGCCCCCGGCGCCGCGCAGGCGCACACTGGAGGGCGTGATGATCGATGAGGACACGCGGTACGAAGCGGTGCGCAGCCGTGACGCGCGCTTCGACGGGGAGTTCTTCTTCGCCGTCGAGACGACCGGCATCTACTGCCGCCCCAGCTGCCCCGCGGTCACCCCCAGGCGGAAGAACGTCCGCTACTACGCCACCGCCGCCGCGGCACAGGGATCCGGTTTCCGCGCCTGCCGGCGCTGCCGCCCCGACGCCGTGCCGGGCTCGGCCGACTGGAACGTACGCGCCGACGTGGTGGGCCGCGCCATGCGCATGATCGGTGACGGTGTCGTCGACCGCGAGGGCGTCGCCGGGCTCGCCGTGCGCCTCGGGTACAGCGCCCGCCAGGTGCAGCGCCAGCTCACCGCCGAGGTGGGCGCCGGACCGGTCGCCCTGGCCCGCGCCCAGCGCGCCCACACCGCGCGCGTCCTGCTCCAGACGACCGGCCTGCCGATCACGGAGATCGCGTTCGCCGCGGGCTTCGCGAGCGTGCGCCAGTTCAACGACACGATCCGCGCGGTCTACGCCCGTACGCCCACGCAGCTGCGCGCCGAGGCCCCCGCCACGCGCGCCACCGCCACGGCGGCCGGTATCCCCCTGCGCCTCGCCCATCGCGGGCCCTACCAGGCCCGCCCCCTCTTCGACACCCTCGCGCGCGAGGCGCTCGACGGCGTCGAGGAGATGACCGGCACCCCCGGCACCCGCACCTACCGCCGCACCCTGCGCCTGCCGTACGGCACCGGCGTCGTCTCCGTCGACGAGCGCACCAGGTCCACGCCCGCGAGCCGCGCCGCGCACCACGGCGGCTGGCTCGACGCCCGCATCCACCTCACGGACCTGCGCGATCTCACGACGGCCGTGGGACGCCTGCGGCGCCTGTTCGACCTGGACAGCGACCCGTACGCGATCGACGAGCGCCTCGGCGCCGACCCGCGCCTCGCGCCGCTCGTCGCCGCGCGGCCCGGCCTGCGCGCACCGGGCGCCGCCGACCCCGACGAGCTGGCCGTACGGGTGCTCGCGGGGCGGGAGGAGGCGGCGCGGCTCGTGGAGCGCTACGCGAAGGCCGTCGACGCGCCCTGCGGCACCCTCACCCACGTCTTCCCCTCACCCGACGACCTCGCCGGGGAGCCGGGACCTGTCGGCGTGCTGGCCACGGCCCTCGCCGACGGCGCCCTGCGCCTGGACCCGGGCGCCGACCGCGACGACGCCGAGGCCGCGCTGCGCGCTCTGCCCGGCGTCGACACCCGCACCGCCGCCCTCATCCGCATGCGGTCCCTGGCCGACCCGGACGTGGCCCTCCCCGAAGAGCCGGGCCAGGAACCCGCACCGGACACCTGGCGCCCCTGGCGCGCGTACGCACAGCAACACCTCTGGACACAGCGACAGTTGGAGCAGCAGTCATGACCACCTACTACACCGTGCTCGACAGCCCCATCGGTGAACTCCTGCTCACCGGCGACGAGTCGGGCGCCCTCACCTCCCTGTCCGTGCCCGGGCAGAAGGGGGGCCGCACGGTGCAGCCCGGGTGGCGGCGCGCACCCGAGCGCTTCGCCGCCGCCGAGACGCAGCTCGCCGCCTACTTCAGGGGTGAACTCAAGGAATTCCAGCTGGAGTTCAGCACGGAAGGGACCGAATTCCGCGAGAAGGTGTGGGCGGCGCTCGACGCCGTGCCGTACGGCGCGACCACCACGTACGGCGCCGTCGCCGCGAGCATCGGCGCGTCACGCGCCGCGGTCCGCGCCATCGGCGGCGCGATCGGGGCGAACCCGCTCCTCATCGTCCGCCCCTGCCACCGCGTGATCGGCGCGGACGGCTCCCTCACCGGGTACGCGGGCGGCCTGGAGCGCAAGCAGAAGCTGCTGGTCCTGGAGGGAGTCCTCCAGGACCACTAGGGTCATTCGTCCGGATCATGCCGGGCTCGCCCGATCCGAACGCGAGACCCTAGGCGTCGAGCCCCCAGCTGTGGATCTTGTGCGGGTGGATCCGGATGAGCTCCTCGCTGAAGTGCGCGCCCAGGTGGTGCGGGCCGGTGAGGAGTTCCGCCTCGCCTCTGATGTCGACGCCCCGCACCTTCCACGGCGTGACGCTGAGGATGTCGTCGACGACCAGCGCGACCTTCGGGTTCGCCTGGAGATTGCGCCACTTCTTCGTCTTCCCGAGCGCCAGCCCGCCGACCAGGATCGTGCCGTCGTCCTGCAGGAAGAACCCCACCGGGTTCGCCTGAGGCTGGCCCTTGGGGTCCACCGTGGCGAGCCGGCCGAGGCGCTGGGAGCGCAGGTAGTCGAGTTCGGTCTCGCTGAATTCGGTCATACCTCAGCCAAACACGGTCGCCTGCGCCATGCATCGGACCCCGGCCCTAGGACCGGGGCCGTATGCGTGGCGCAGGTCAGGCGAGGAGGCGTGCGTACCTGTCGTGCCAGGGGTGCGCCTCCTCCAGTTGCGCGCTCAGGGCGATCAGGGTGGCCTCGTCGGCGGGGCGGCCCACCAGGGAGACACCCACGGGGATGCCGCCCTGCGGAGTCCAGTACAGCGGGACGTTGACCGCCGGCTGGCCCGTCATGTTGTACGGGCTGGTGAAGGCGCTGAACGCGCTCTGCCGGCGCAGGTTGTCGAGCGGGTCGCCGGACTCGTCGAAGAACGCGAGCGGTTGCGGCAGCGTGGCAAGCGTCGGGGTGAGCACGGCGTCGTAGCCGGACGTCGCCCGTACCGCACGGCGTGCGGCGCGCTGCATCCCGGTGATCGCCGCCGCGAGCTGCTCGCCGCTGATGCCACGGCCGAACTCGCGCCAGGCCCGGGTCACCGGCCGCAGCAGCTCCTCCGCCCCGGCGTCGAGGGTGTGTCCGAGCGACTGCACTCCCCACGCCGTCACGAAGTGGCCGCTGATCTCGGGACCGAACGGCGTCGGGATGTCCTCCACGATGTGCCCGAGGTCCTCGAGCAGCTGCGAGGCGTGCTCCCAGGCCGCCAGGCATACCGGGTTCACCGTCACGCCGTCGGCGGCGGGCCGCGCGTACCGGCCGATGCGCAGCCGCCCGGGGGAGCGCTCGGCATACGAGAGGAACGTCTCGCCCGGCGGGAGCGGCGGCGCCCAGTGCGGGTCGCCCCGCTCGGGCCCCGCCAGCGCGTCGAGCAGCGCCGCCGCGTCACGCACACTGCGCGCCAACGGCCCTTGCACGGACAGGCCGTTGACCTCGATCCCGCCGGGACCCGAACTGACCCGGCCCCGCGACGGCTTGATGCCGAACAGGCCGCAGATGCTCGCCGGGATCCGGATGGAGCCGCCCCCGTCGCTGGCATGGGCGACCGGTACGAGGCCGAGCGCCACGGCCACCGCCGCCCCGCCGCTGGATCCTCCGGCGGACAGGGCCGGGTCCCACGGATTGCGGGCGGGACCCGCCACATCGTTGTCGGTGTAGCAACAGCAGCCGAATTCAGGGGTGTTGGTCTTGCCGAGGCTGATCGTGCCGGCCTCGCGCAGCCGGGTCACGCTGTAGGCGTCGGCCTCCGGGACATGGCTGCCGAAGGCCTTGGACCCGTACGTCGTGCGCACGCCGGCCGTGTCTGCCAGGTCTTTGACGGCCGTCGGCACGCCGAACAGCGGCGGCAGGTCCCCGTCCGCGCGCCGCTCCTGCGCGGCCGCCGCCTCGGCCAGAGCGGCGTCGGCCGTCACCGTCACGAAGGCGCCGAACTGCTCGTCGTGGCGCTCCACCCGGTCCAGGTGATGCCGTACGAGTTCCACCGGGCCGACCTCGCCCTTGCGGACGGCGGCCGCCTGTTCGAGCGCGCCGAGTGCGTGCAGCCGAGTCGGCGCGGTCATGCGGTGCTCTCCTTCAGTTCGGCGACCTGCCGGGCCACCAGCTCCTCGTGCTCCTCGACGTCGCGGCGGGCGTCGCGCGGCCGCCACCTGCCGGTCATCACGAAGATGAACGGCAGGAACAGCACCTGCCCGCCGAGGCACACCCACCACCAGGTCTGCCACGCGTGCGCGTTGTCCGCGCTCGCCCGCTGCACCTCGGGCCCGTGCTCGCGCAGGATTTTCAGTTGCGGCGCCGCCTTCTGCACGGTCTTGAGCCCTTCGGCGCCGACCTCCTTCCGCGCCTGGGCGAGCAGCGGGGCGGGCACCTTGTCCGGTGCGTAGGAGCCGAGTTCGGCGAAGAGCTTCGGGTGGGCCTTCGTGATGGCGAGGGCCGGGGCCGCCTGTACCGACGCGGCCTTGACCTCCGCGCCGTGCTCGATGAGCGGAGTCACCGTGCTCACCACGAGAGGCACGAAGGCGGCGGACAGGGCGACGGTGATCCGGATGATCCAGCCCCACACGGCGAGACCCGTGGCGGTGGCCGCCGGGTTGTGCCGCTCGACCGTCTCCGTGAAGCTCGCCATCCACGGCGAGTACGCGATACCGCTGGTGACGCCGATGCCCGCCACGATGAACGCGAACGTGTAGTAGCCGGTGTGCGGTTGGGTGGCGTGCAGGGTGAACGCCAGCGTGAAGCCTATGGACCCGAGCGCGCCGAGCAGCATGAAGGGCTTGCGCACGCGCAGGCGGTCGGAGAACAGGCCGGCCAGGACCAGCGAGATCGCGTTCGCTCCCCAGTACCAGTTCAGCAGGGCGTTGGCGCGCTGCGGGGTGTACCCGAAGGTGGTGGCGAAGTAGAGCACGAAGTTGCCGACGGCGGCGAAGTACAGCAGGAGGTAGACGCTGATGGCGACGGCGGACCCGATGACGTCGAGGCGGAGCAGCTGGCGCCACTGACCGCCCAGCGCCGTCTCGGTGTCCATCCCCTTGGCCCGTGCCTCGATCAGCGCGCGGTCGCGCAGGGTCACCATGATCTGGTCGCGCAGCGCCGGGGCCAGCTCGCGCAGTCCGAACAGGGCGACGGCGAACATGACGAGGCCGCTGATGCCCGCGAAGCGGATCTCGTCCTGCCAGGTGGTGGAGCCGCTGAAGGTGCGGGAGGTGACGGCGGTGACGACGAGGCTGCCGATGATCGGCCCCATCGTCCAGTAGCCCATCGCCGAGGCCCGGCCGAGCTGCGGAGAGAAGTCCCTGATGAGTGCCGGGGTGGCGACCAGGATCATCCCCTCGACGAGTGACACGGCCGTGTAGACGAGCAGATAGCTCACCTTGCCCGGCGCGTTGGGCAGGGCGAACGTGGTGAGCAGGCCGACCACCAGCAGGCCGTAGACCACGATGTTCGCCCGGCCCCAGCGGTCGGCGAGACCGGCCACCAGGGACGAGAAGGCGCCCACCGCGTTGGCGGCCACCGATATGTAGACGAAGTACAGGAACGTCATGTGGTAGTGGCTGATGATGGCTGTCGACACCGCGTACTGGATGTACAGCTGGTAGTAGAGAACGATCGTGGCGAGCACGACGATGCCCAGGTACCAGTAGCGGGGACCACTTTCGGGGTAGTGGTCGAGCCGTCTGCCGCCGAGGCGGCTCAGGGGTGAGGGGAACGGCCGGCCGGCGCGCCGCGCCGTGTCCGCCGGTGACGAAACCGACATCATGCCTCCCTGCTGTCGAGACACACGCCAGCGCGTGCATGGTCGGGGAGGCTAATACCGTCCAGTCGGTATCTCCTAGGGGTAGGGCAAGGGTTTGTGATCTCGTTACTGACGGCAGCGTGCGGCCCGGGCCTGCCGGGAGGCGGGCAGACCCGGGCGGGGGATACGCGTCGGTGTCAGGCGGGCAGTCCCCAGCGCTCCGCCGGTGCGTTCGCCGTGACCGGCCCGACGCTCAGGTCGGGGCGGTCGCCCTGCGCCGTGACGAGCGCCGAGTCACCCTTGCGCAGGGTGATCCGGATCGCGCCGTCGCCCGCGTCCTCGTGGCGGAGCGGCCTGCCCCGGCCGTCGCGTACGTCGACCGCGCCCGCGATGCCGTGCCGCACCACGCACGGCGCGCCCGCCTCGCTCACCAGCCGCACCCAGCGCGTCGTGCCGCCCTCGCGCACCGCGCTCAGCAGAAAGGCGCCCTGCGTACGGAAGTTGTGGACGGAGAGGTCCTTCCACGCGGCGGGCAGGGCCGGGAAGACACGGATCAGGCCGCCCCAGGACTGGCACACCATGTCGTGCAGGGACTGCGCGGCCGACAGCGGCGTCTCGATGACCGGGCCGGACTCCTTGTACATGGTGTTGGCCTGGATGAAGCGGGACATCAGCTCGCCCAGGTACTTCAGCGCGTCCTCGCCCTTGCCGAGCAGCGCCGACATCGAGGCCGCGCCCGTGAACGTATAGCCCTGGAGCGCCCCTTCGAAGCCGACCCAGTGGGCCAGCGACTTCTCGATCAGGGCGAGTTCGTCGGGTGTGCGGCCGGTCAGCTCGTACAGCGGGTACACCGCGAGCATGTGCGAGTAGTGGCGGTGCGACTTCGCGAAGGGGATGTCCGCGCCGATCATGAACCCGTTGGCGTCGGTGGGGTACGGCGTGCGCCTGGCGAGGACCTCTCGCCAGCGCGGCGCCAACTCGTCGTCGATGCCGAGGAGTTCGGCCGAATCCAGCAGGGTGCGGCAGCCCCACGTCAGAAGCATCAGGTCGTAGTTGCAGTCGCGGGTGTTGCCGCCGTACTCGGGCGAGAAGGTCGCGGGCAGGTGCAGCTTGCCGTCTGCCCCCGGCTCCAGGAAGTGCAGGTAGTAGTTGATCGCCTTGCGCAGCAGGGGGAAGAGGACGTCGCGCAGGATCTTCTCGTCCATGGTGTGCCGGTAGCTCAGCCACACGTTGTGCAGGGCCCAGGTGAGGTTGCCGACCTCGGGCGTCGGAGTGTCCTGGCCGGGGATGCCGACGCCGTAGCCCTGCGCGTTGCTCGTCGCGCCGCCGTTGACGAGGTGCATGTCCGTGGTGCGCGGGATGCCGAGCGAGTCGGCGCGGTACGGGGCGGCCATCTCGGCGGTGAGGTTGTCCCGGAACTCGCCCAACGCCCTTGTGACGGCGTCGAGTTCGAGGTGGTTCGAGCCGTGGATCAGCCAGTACTCCAGCTGCACGTTGAGGTTCCACCAGGTCGCGGGCCACGGCGTCGGCTCGAGCCAGGGGCCGCTGGTCGCCATCACGGGCGTGTCCCGGCGGGCGGCGGACGCCGTCTTGTAGAGCTGGATCCAGTAGAAGCGCTGGATGCGCGCGTCGGGGACGGACAGGAAGCTTTTCCGGTAGTACGCGTGCCACCAGGCGCGATGCGTCGCGGCGAGGGCGTCGTAGGGGAGCACGGCCGCGGCCCGCACCGTCGAGACGGCCCGGTCGCGGGCGGTGGACTTCGGGAAGGAGTGCGCCACGTTCACGTACAGCGTCCGCCGCTCGCCACGGGTGCGCTCGCGCCAGGCGGTGACGTACTGGCCGCCCGACAGGAGCGGCTGGACGGAGGCGGAGACGCCGTCGTACTCACCGGACTCGGCGGGCGGGTTGCCCTCGTAGCCGGCCGGGATCGGCTGGAACGCGGCGCGCGGGCTGATCGACCGGGCGGGGTGGAAGACCCACGCGAAGCCGCGCTCGCCCTCGGACGGGGTGACCTCGACGGCGAGGACGGAGAGCCCGTTGGTGACCTGGGCGCGGATCGTGAGCGTGCCCTTGTCGGTGGTGAGGGTGCCGGTCAGCTCCGCGTCGCGCAGGCGCAGGCGCCAGTCGAGGCCGGTGATGGCGCCGACGGGTTCCAGCGTGAAGTAGCCGATGGGCAGCCGCGCCAGACCGAACAGGGAGCCGAACTCCGGGCGGTGGTCCTGGACCTCGGAGTGCTGGACGTTGAAGCGGATCGCGTTCTTCCCCGGCTCCTGGTAGATCCCGGAGCCGAGGAGGCCGTTGCCCAGATACGGGCCCTCGTACCAGGTCTTCGGCATCTTCTGCCAGACGAGGTCGGCGTCGTCGAGGACGGTGCGCCAGGCGTCCTCGGAGGGAGCGCTCGCGGCTGCGGCGGGGGTCGCGCCGGGGGTGGCGGCAGTGGCCTGTGACGGCAGCCCGCCCGCCAGCGCGGCCCCGGCGAGGGTGGAACCGGTGGCGAGCACGGTCCTTCTGGACGGTCTTGGCATGGCGCGGCCTCCACGTGTCGAAGCTGACGTCGATTCATCGGAGCTATCCCTCGCGGAAAGCTAGAGATGTGACGAGAGCTCGTCAATATGCCGGGAGAGATCCGATGTGACTCGCACTACGTGGATGCTGTACGTATATGTGAACCGGAGCGTCTAGCCCCAGATCACAGCCCCGATCCAGGCGCCCACGATGAGCAGGCAGGCGAAGAGTTCGACCAGGATGCTTGAGCCGCCGGCGCGCATCGCGGTCCGGGTCGAGGCGACGGCGTCGCCGTGCCGGCCCAGACGCAGCCGCTCGCAGAGGTAGATACCTCCGATGAACCCCGGGATCGACCCGATCACCGGGATCACGCAGAAACCCACCAGGGCTCCGGTCCCCGCCCATATCGCGGTGCGGCGGGTGGCGCCGCTCTCGCGCAGCCGGCGCGGCGGAAGCTGCCAGCGAAGCACCTGGGCGGCGAGCAGGACGGCCGTGGCTCCGACCAGAACACCCCAGGCCAGCCCGTTCGGGTCCTGGAGCGACCAGACGAGGGCCCCGGCCCACACGAGCCACGACCCCGGCACCCCGGGCACGAGCACCCCGCACAGGCCGAGCAGCATCACCACTCCCACCAGCAGGAGTTCCCAGGCGCCCATCTGCCAAGAGTGCCGGACAACAGGGGAACGTGCAGATCGCAGAGCTTCACGCTCCGCCACCACCGATGGCTTCCAGCCGCGGAATTCAGCCCTCCGCGACGTGCTCCCCGGCCCGCTCCTGAATCCGCTCCTGAATCCGGTCCTGGGCCCGCTCCTGAGTCCGCTCCCCGCTTCGGTCCAGCCCCGGCACGTCCCGTGACACCCAGCCCCGCTCGTACGCGTGCCACCCCAGCTGGAGCCGCGTCGTCACCCCGGCCAGTTCCATCAGGCGCTTCACCCGCCGCTGGACCGTGCGAAGGCCCAGGTCGAGCTGCTTGGCGACGCTCGCGTCCGTGAGTCCGGCCAGAAGAAGGGAGAGGATCTCCAGGTCCGTGCCGTCGGGGCCGTCCGGCTCCTGCTCCGTGATCGCGCGACTGCTCTCGCCGAGCCGAAGCGGCAGTGCGTCCCGCCAGACCGCCTCGAACAGGCCGGACAGTGACTCCAGGAGTCCGCTCGCGTGGACGACGAGGGCCGCCGGCTCCGCCGTGCGCGAGGTCAGCGGCACCATCGCCAGCGCCCCGTCGGCGATGACCAGCTTCGTCGGCACCCGGTCCACGACCCGTACCTGCTCGTCCCGCCCGATCGCGGCCGACAGCTCGGTCAGCCCCGTCGGCATCGACAGCACCTCGCGCTCCACCACGACCCGGTACGCGACGCCCCGGCCGCTGGCCTGCTCCTCCGCCTCGTTGTCCATCCCCGAGACGACGACCGGATTGCCGGTGACCAGCGCGCACACCTCGTCCGCCGCACCCAGCTGCAGCTGGAGGAACCGCTGCGAGACCGCCGCCGCGCCCGTGACGACCTCGACCAGATCGTGCACGGCGGGCTCGGCGGCCTGCGCGCGGTACTCCTCCGCGAGCAGCGCCGCCGCCAGCTCCGCCTTCTCCAGCTCGTGCCGCTGCTGCGTCAGGAGCGCGCCGAGCGCGACGCCCGGCGGAGCCGCGACCCAGCGCCCCGGCCGCGCGGACGACTGTGCAGCGAGCCCGTGCCGCTCCAGCCTGCGCAGCGCGTGCTCGGTCTCGTACTCGGCGAGGGCGAGCCGCCCCGCGAGATCGGGCACGTCGGCCGCGCCCAGCGACACGAGCGCGCGGTAGGCGCTCTCGTGCATCTCGTCCAGACCTATCGCACCCAGCATGCGGCGATGCCCCTCCCCGAGCCTCGGTTCCGGCGGCACCGTGGCGGGAAACGGCCACGGCGCAAACCCGCCGCGCCCCATCTTCCCCGTACCACCGCTCTCTCTGCCAATGTGGCGCCACCGCAGCACCAACATCCGCCGGGAATAGGGCCTTTGCGCCGTATTTACCTGCGCTTTCACCTGGGGAGAGGGAGAGCGATGCGCGCGATATCGCGTACGGCCTCGGTGGCGGCGACCGCCGTCGTCCTGGCCGTCACCGCGGCCCTGCCTACCGTGGCCGAGCCACGGGGGGACGCCGAGAGACCGCTCGTCGGCAGCGAGGCCGCCGCGAAGGAGGGGGCGGGCTCCGTCGTCACCCTCGTCACGGGCGACCGGATCCTCGTGACCAAGGACGGCTCGGGCCGCAGCGCGGCGACCGCGCTCCCCGGCGAGGACGGCACCGCCCCGCTCGTGCAGACGCGGACGTCGGGCAAGGACCTCTACGTCTACCCGGCGGGCGCCGTCACGGCGATCGCCGACGGCCGTGTCGACGAGGAGCTCTTCAACGTCACGGGCCTCGTCCGCCAGGGCTACGACGACGCGCACAGCAAGTCGCTGCCGCTCATCGCGGTCTACGACAAGTCCGTCGACGTCGCACGCAGCGCGCCCGCCGCCCCGCGCGGCGCCGAGCGCGGCCTCGTGCTCGACCCCGTCGACGGTGTGGCGCTGAAGGCCGACAAGAAGAAGGCCGCCGACTTCTGGGCGGACGTCACCAACCCCCGCTCCCGTGCCGCCGGCTCCCTCAAGAAGCTCTGGCTCGACGAGAAGATGCAGGCCAGCCTCGACCGGTCGACGAAGCAGGTGCACGCCCCCGAGGCGTGGGCCGCGGGCTACGACGGCAAGGGCACCAAGGTCGCCGTCCTCGACACCGGTGTCGACACCGACCACCCCGACCTCAAGGGGCGCGTCGCCGAGTCGAAGAACTTCACCGACTCCGACGACGCGGACGACCACCAGGGCCACGGCACCCACACCACGTCCACCGTCGGCGGTACCGGCGCGGCGAGCGACGGCAAGCAGCGCGGCGTCGCCCCCGGCACCACGCTCCTCAACGGCAAGGTCCTCAACGACTCGGGCTCCGGCGCCACTTCGTGGATCATCGCCGGTATGCAGTGGGCCGTCGACCAGGGCGCCGACGTCGTCTCCATGAGCCTCGGCAACCCCGCGCAGACCGACTGCACCGACCCGATGGCCACCGCCACCGAGGAACTCGCGCAGTCCTCGAAGAACACCCTCTTCGTCATCGCGGCGGGCAACACCGGCCCGGCGAACAACACGGTCTCCTCGCCCGGCTGCGCCCCGAGCGTCCTGACCGTCGGCGCCGTCGACGGCGACGACTCCACCGCGAACTTCTCCAGCCGCGGCCCCGCCTACGGCTCGCACACCCTCAAGCCCGAGATCACCGCGCCCGGCGTCGCCATCTCGGCCGCCGCCGCGGGCGGCCGGGGCATCTACGCGTACCAGTCCATGAGCGGTACGTCGATGGCGACCCCGCACGTCGCGGGCGCCGCCGCCATCGTCAAGCAGCGCCACCCCGACTGGAGCGCCCAGCAGATCAAGGCGGCCCTCGTGTCCTCCGCGGACGCGGACATCCCGGGCGACGTGCGCGAGACCGGTGGCGGGCGCCTCGACGTGAAGGCCGCGATCGACGAGAAGGTGCTCGGCGCGAGCGCCGTCCAGGGCGGCAGTTTCAACTGGCCGCAGGACAGCAGCGACCGCACCACCGTCGACGTGCCCTACACCAACACCACTGACAAGCCGGTGCGGTTGAGCCTGACCGTCAAGGGCGTCACCGGCAACGACGGCTCCGCCGTCCGCTCCTCGGTCGCGAGGCTCGGCGAGCGCACGGTCACCGTCCCGGCGGGGGCGACCGTCGAGGTCCCCCTGAAGATCGACCCCACGGCCTCGCTCGAAGCCGCCCAGTACGGCGACGTCACCGGCCGCGTGCTCGCCACCGCTGACGGCGTAGGCGTCTCCACGCCCTTCTCGCTGTATGTGCAGCCCGAGACGGTCACCCTGCGCGTCAAGCTCGTCGACCGCGCCGGCAAGCCCGCCGCCGGGCAGTCGTCCGTCGACCTGATCGGCACCGACGACGCCAGCGGTGAGCGCCGCTTCAACGAGGGCGCCGCCGACCAGACGTACCAGGTGCGTCCGGGCCGCTACTTCCTCTCCAGCTTCGTCGCCACGCCCGACAACGAGGGCACCCTCATCAACTCCCTTTCCTACCTGGCCCGCCCGCAGCTCGACGTCAAGAAGGACACCACCGTCGTCCTCGACGCGCGCAAGGCCGGCCGGCTGAGCGTGGAGACCGACAAGGCGTCCGAAGTGCGGGGCGCCACCCTCGGGTTCGCGCGCAGCTGGGACGACACCTGGCTGCACGCGGGCACCGCGGCGGGCGGCCGGAGCATCAAGGGCTACTACGCCGACGTCGAGGGCCGCGCCACCGACGGCACCTTCGAGTTCGACAGCTTCTGGCGCGCATCGGCCCCGCAGATCTCCGAACTCGCCGTCGTCGGCGGGCAGAAGCTGCACCCGGTGACCGCCAACACCAGCTCCAACAACCTGGACGGCACCGGACAGGCGCAGATCGTCGACGCCAAGGCCGGCACGCCCGAGGATCTGACGGCCGCCGGGGTCAAGGGCAAGATCGCGCTCGTGAAGCTGCCGGACACCGGAGCCGCCTCCGCGGTCGCGTCGAACGCCAGGGCCGCCGGGGCCGTCGCGGTCATCGGCTACCGCGAGGCAGCGGGCCGCTGGTACCCGTCCACCGGCTACGTGGGCGGTGCCCTGCCCGTCCTCGGCCTGCCCACCGACGAGGCCACGGCCCTGCTCGGCAAGCTCGCCTCCGGCGAGGTCACGCTGCGCTGGAAGGCCACGGCGAAGAGCCCGTACCTCTACAACCTGGCCTTCCCGGAGACCGGCCCCATCGGCTCGGACCGCACCTACCGGGTCCACGACAAGGACCTCGCCGCGAACAAGGCCACCTACCGCGCGATGGGCACGGCCACCGACTACCTCGACCTGCCCTCCGCCGCCCGGCCCTCCGGTCTCGTCGCGTACAACGGCGACCTCGACACCGTCGCCGCGCCCTCGCAGCGCACCGAGTATTACTCGGCGGGCACCACCGGCTGGGGCCATCAGGTCTCCAGCAGCTTCCCGTGGGGCGAGTTCATGATCGACCCCGTGCGGACGTACCAGAAGGGCGAGCAGCGCACCGAGGAGTGGTACGGCGGCGTCCTCGCGCCGACGAGCCCGCTCGACGACGGCGGGCAGCAGGTGCTCGCCGCCGAGCGCCAGGGCAACCTCATCGGTGTCGCGCCCGGCTTCTGGGGAGACGCCGGACACCAGGGGATCCAGGGCAGTTTCGGAGACATCGGCGGGATGTCGCTCAAGCGTGACGGCGAGCTGATCGGCTCCAGCGGCTGGCCGTCCGGAGTGTTCACCGTCCCGGCCGACGACTCCGCGTACGAGCTCACCCTGGAAACCCACAAGATCGGCTCCAAGGTCTGGAACCGCTCCACCGGGACCCTCACCACGTGGTCGTTCCGCTCGCACCTCGAGGAGAACGTCTACTCGCAGGGCATCCCGCTGCTCTTCCCGCACCTGACCCTGCCCGAGGACGGTCTCAAGACCCTCGCCGCGCAGGACGGTCAGCGGATCGGCCTGACCGCGACCGGGCACGCCGGATACGCGCCCGGTGACCTCACCAAGGTGGCCCTCGCGTACTCGTACGACGGCGGCGCGACCTGGACCGAGGCGAAGACGGCCGAGAGCGGCGGCAAGTGGAGCGCGACCGTGAACCACGCGGGTGCATCCGGCAAGCAGGTCACCCTGAAGGCCCAACTGACCGATTCCAAGGGCAACTCGGTCGAACAGACGGTGACGCGCGCCTACGACGTGCGCTGATCACCGAACGAGGCGGTCCGCCGGGCGTCCTTCCCGTGGGGGGTGGGGTCGTCCGGCGGACCTTTTTCGCGTCGATCCTGGTCTTTTCGGGCCATTTCTGGTCGTTTTCGAGTGTCCCGTTTTCGTACGGCCCGTGAGGTGGACAATAGGGGCATGAGCCAGCAGGGGGAGAGGCACTCCGGCCGACACGGTCAAGGCGACGACTGGTGGGGGCAGTTGTACGACGACTCCACCGACGACACGGGTCCGACCCCGGCCCCGGACACCCTCGACGACCGCTTCGCCTCGGCATCGGGGACGGTCTCGCCGCCGGGGCCCGATCCGGCCGATGAGCGGGTGCCGGTCCCGGAGCGCGCGCCCGTCCCGGAACAGGCGCCCGTCCCGGAACAGCGGAGGGTGCCACCGCCACCATCACCACCGCCACCCTCACCACCGCTGCCCGCGCCTGCCCCACCCGTGGACCCGCCGCCGGATCCGGGCACCCCGCGCGCCCCCTGGGAACCTCCGGCACACGCCCCGGGGCGCCCCCAGAATTTCCCGCCCGGGCCACCGCCGCCCGGCCACCGGTCATCACCACCGCCACCCCCTCCCGCAGCCGCGCCGGACCTCCGCACCGCCGACGCCGACGCGCCCGCCGCAGACGCGGCCCCCGACGTCCCCCCCGGCCAGGACGCGCCCGTCGCCGGCGAACCCGAGCCCCGCCCCACACCCCTCGTGGTCCCCTACGTGGGCGACGGCCCGCCCACCTACGACGCCGAGCCCACCGCGCTCCCGCCCGCCGACCCCGACACCCTCTTCGACCTCGTCGCCGACACCGTCCTCGACGGCGCCAGATACGGGAGATCCACCCTGCGCGCGGTGTCCGTGCGCGGCGACTCCGCGCGCTACCGGGGCGAGCCCCGCCGCGACTGCCTGCTCACCGCCCGGTTCGGCACGGGGCCCGGCGCGCTGATCCTGGTCGCCATGGCCACCGGCGCCCGCGCCGCACCCGGAGCGCACCGCGCGGCGGCCGAGGCCTGCGACTGGATCGGCCGCGCCGTCGGCCGCAGCCACGCCCGTCTCGCCGAGGACATCCGCGCCGCCCACCGGGGCGACCTCAAGTCGGGCCTGCACCGCCTGACCGACCGCAGCCTCGGCAAGCTCAGGGCCAGCGCCGCCGAGCAGGGCCTCGAACCGGAGGAGTACACGGCGAGCCTGCGCTGCCTCCTGCTGCCCGCGGACCCCGACTGCCGCACCCGCGTGTTCTTCGGCGTCGGCGGAGGCGGCCTGTTCCGGCTGCGCGACGGCGAGTGGCAGGACATCGAGCCGCAGGTCTCCGAGGTGTCGGGCGCCCCCGTCGTCGGCTACGGCTCACCGCCGCCGGAGACCCCCGACGGCGACCGCCTGACCATGGACCTCGGGATCACCACGCCCCCGAGCCCGTACGAGCCGGCCCCCGAGCAGCCGCGCGACCCGTTCCGATTCCGCGCCTCCGTCGCCCGCCCGGGTGACGCACTCCTGCTCTGCACGGCGGGCCTCGCCGAGCCCCTGCGTGGTGAGCCCGAGCTGTCCGGGCATCTCACACGCCGCTGGAACGGGAGCGGACCGCCCGGCCTCACCGCCTTCCTCGCCGACACCCAGGTACGGGTCAAGGGATACGCGGACGACCGCACGGCCGCCGCAGTTTGGGAGGCGTAACCCCGCGCGCTGTGAATTCATGGGGAAAGGAGTGTCCTCGGTACCCGGTTCGTGAAGGGGCGCGTGAGTCATGGCCAAGCAGAACGTCGCCGAGCAGTTCGTCGACATCCTCGTCCGGGCGGGCGTCAAGCGCATGTACGGCGTCGTCGGTGACAGCCTGAACCCGGTCGTCGACGCGATCCGCCGCAACTCCGCGATCGACTGGATCCACGTACGGCACGAGGAGACCGCGGCGTTCGCCGCCGGGGCGGAGGCACAGATCACGGGGAAGCTGACGTCCTGCGCCGGCTCCTGCGGCCCCGGCAATCTGCACCTCATCAACGGGCTCTACGACGCCCACCGCTCCATGGCCCCGGTCCTGGCCCTCGCCTCGCACATCCCGTCGAGCGAGATCGGCCTCGGCTACTTCCAGGAGACCCACCCCGACCGGCTCTTCCAGGAGTGCTCGCACTACAGCGAGATGATCTCCAGCCCGCAGCAGATGCCGCGCGTCCTGCAGACGGCGATCCAGCACGCGGTCGGCCAGTCGGGCGTCAGCGTCGTCACGCTGCCCGGCGACATCGCCGACCGGCCCGCCCCCGAGAAGTCCATCGAGACGGCGATCGTCACGTCCCGGCCGACCATCCGCCCGGGTGACACGGAGATCGACCGGCTCGTCGAGATGATCGACGAGGCCGCCAAGGTCACCCTCTTCTGCGGCAGCGGCACCGCGGGCGCGCACGCCGAGGTCATGGAGTTCGCCGAGAAGGTCAAGTCGCCCGTCGGGCACGCCCTGCGCGGCAAGGAATGGATTCAGTACGACAACCCGTTCGACGTCGGGATGAGCGGGCTCCTCGGGTACGGCGCCGCGTACGAGGCGACGCACGAGTGCGATCTGCTGATCCTGCTCGGCACGGACTTCCCGTACAACGCGTTCCTGCCGCAGAAGGACGTGAAGATCGTCCAGGTCGATGTCAGGCCCGAGCACCTCGGCCGGCGCTCGAAGCTGGACCTCGCCGTGTGGGGCGACGTACGCGAGACGCTGCGCTGTCTGACCCCGCGCGTGCAGCCGAAGACGAACCGGCGCTTCCTCGACAAGATGCTGAAGAAGCACGCGGACACGCTCGAAGGTGTCATCAAGGCGTACACCAAGAAGGTCGAGAAGCACGTCCCGATCCACCCCGAGTACGTCGCCTCCGTACTGGACGAACTCGCCGCCGAAGACGCGGTGTTCACGGTCGACACCGGCATGTGCAACGTGTGGGCGGCGCGCTACATCTCGCCCAACGGGCGCCGCCGGGTGATCGGTTCGTTCTCGCACGGCTCCATGGCCAACGCGCTGCCGATGGCGATCGGCGCCCAGTTCGTCGACCGGAACCGTCAGGTCGTCTCGATGTCGGGCGACGGCGGGTTCTCCATGCTGATGGGCGACTTCCTGACCCTCGTCCAGCACGACCTGCCGGTCAAGGTCGTCCTCTTCGACAACTCGTCCCTCTCCATGGTCGAGTTGGAGATGCTCGTGGCGGGGCTCCCGTCGTACGGGACGACGAACAAGAACCCTGACTTCGCTGCCGTCGCGCGCGCGTGCGGCGCGTACGGGGTGCGTGTCGAGAAGCCGAAGCAGCTCGCCGGGGCGCTCAAGGACGCCTTCAGGCACAAGGGCCCCGCCCTCGTCGACATCGTCACCGACCCCAACGCCCTGTCGATCCCGCCGAGGATCAGCGCCGAGATGGTGACGGGCTTCGCGCTCTCCGCTTCCAAGATCGTCCTGGACGGCGGCGTCGGCCGCATGGTGCAGATGGCCCGCTCCAACATCCGCAACGTGCCGCGTCCGTAGCCGGCATGTGCCGCCCTGCCGGCGCCTGCCGGGCCACGAGTTCGTTGGTGGATGAATCCACAGGAGTGCGGACATGCGTGCGGGGCATGCATTCCCATGTACGCGTTCGAGCGTGGTCGCAGGAGAAGGGGCAAGGTCATCGGCGTGCGGGCGGGGGTCATGAAACGGCTGGTACGAAGGCGAGGTCCCACCACGGTGGCCGGACGCTCCCCGACGGAGGAAGCGCCGGGCGGCGACGGGGCGGCGGCAGAGGGCACGACGGACGGCGGCGCGAAGCTCAGGCGGACGCTGGGGCGGTCGGACCTGCGGGCGGTTCCCGAGGCGAGGCGCGCACTGCGGGAACTCCTCGAGGAGTGGGGCCCGCCGGAGAGGTCGCAGACCGCGGAGCTGCTCACCAGCGAACTGGTGACGAACGCCCTGGTGCATACCGACCACGACGCCGTCCTGACGGCCACCGTAGGGCCCAAGCGGCTCCGGGTGGAGGTCAGGGACTTCGTGGGGCGCAGGCCGAGGCTGCGCGCACCGGTCGCCGACGACGGTACGAACGGCCGGGGTCTCGTCCTGGTGCAGTCCCTCGCGGACGCCTGGGGCGTACGGGCCCTGGGAGTGGGCAAGGTGGTCTGGTTCGAACTGGACGGCGGTCCCGCGTGACACCGCGGGACCACCGCCCCCAACGGCACGCCCGCCGGGCCTTACTCCCTTCGGACGCCAGGCCGTAGGGTCTCTCGTCCGGATCACGCCGGGCTCGCGGGGGCCTGGTCCGGCCTGATCCGAACGAAAGGCCCTAGCCGAATTGCTGCTCGAGGTCCTTGAGCTTCTGCTCCAGTGAGTCGAGCCGCGGCAGGGCCTGGGTGTCGTCCTCCGCCGTGAGGTCGACCGTGACGGGCTTGCCGGCTTCATGGCCGCTCTTGACGGCCTGGAGGGAGGGACGCGCGCGCAGCGGGAGCTGTTCCTGCGGTGAGGGCGGCGAGTCCTCCGATATGGCAGGATCCGCGCCGACCTGCCCCGCGCCGGCCCCCGCGGAGACGGCGGCCTGCACGTCCACCTGGCGCCCTCCGCGCCCGCCGAGCGCGCGGTGGCCCCGGCTGATCGCCTTGAGCTGAGCCCGCTCCAGCTTCTCGTGCTCGCGCCTGCGCAGCCGGTTCTGCTCCTTCTCGCGCTTGTCCTCGCGCACCTCCTCCACCGCCTCGTCCAGGGTGCGCACCCCTTCGAGCAGCATCAGCGACCAGGCGCCGTACGTCTCGCGGGGGGCGCGCAGCCACCGCACGATCCGGATCTGCGGCAACGGCCTCGGCACCAGGCCCTGTTCACGCAGGGCCGCGCGGCGCGTCTGCTTCAGCGCGCGGTCGAAGAGGACCGCGGCGGACAGGGACATGCCGGCGAAGAAGTGCGGGGCGCCCGCGTGGCTGATGCCGCGCGGCGCGTGCACCCAGTTGAACCAGGCGGCGGCGCCCGCGAAGGTCCACACGAGTATCCGGGAGCCGAGCGCCGCGTCGCCGTGGCTCGCCTCGCGCACCGCCAGCACGGAGCAGAACATGGCCGCGCCGTCGAGGCCGAACGGGACGAGGTACTCCCAGCCCCCGGACAGGTTCAGGTTCTGCTGGCCGAAGCCGACAAGCCCGTGGAAGGAGAGCGCGGCGGCCACGGCGGCGCAGCAGAACAGGAGCAGGTAGGACGCGGTGCCGTAGACGGCCTCCTTGCGCCTGCGGCGTTCCTCGCTGCGCTCCCACGAGTCCTCGGTCGATGCGGCCGCCTTCTCCCCGGCGCGCCTGCCGCGCGCGAGGACCGCCACCGCCGCCAGCAGGCCCAGGAGCAGCACGGCGCCGGGAAGCAGCCAGTCCAGCGATATGTCGGTCAGTCTCATCTGGGGTCCCTTGCGTCGCGGTAGGGCTTTTCGGCCGCCATATTGGCTCAAGGCCACTGGCCCGCAAGGAGTTTCGGGACAAGAGAACGCCATTGGAGTGCGAGGGGGCGTAAGAAGCGGGCATGCGCTCGAACTCGCTTGAGGATGAGGGAAGTTGAGTTCGAATCGCGTCACCCGAAAGGGTGGTTCACGGAGAAGGGGATTCCGTCATCGCGCTCAGACGGTTGCGCTCAGCCTCGCCACACGGTCCGCGTCGCAGGTGCGGGGGCACGTCACGCAGGTGTCCTCGGGACGCAGCGTGTAGAAGAGGCAGCAGCTCGCCCGGTCGCGGGTCGGCAGCGACTGCCCCTCGGGGCCGGTGAGTTCACGGAACGCGGCCTTGCCGACGTACGGCTTCGTCGTGCCGGGCAGCAGCAGTTCGAGCTCCCGCATCGCGCGGTGCTCCTCGCCGAGCAGATGGGCGATGCACCAGAGGCCCTCGACGATCTCGTCGGTCGCCATGCCCCACAGGGCGCGCGGGCCGCGCCGCATCCGCGGCCCGAATCCGGTGAGCACCGGGCCGAGGTGGTCGGCGACGGCCGCGCGCACCTCGGCCCGCAGCGCCTCCTCGTCCGGCACGACGTGGGCGCCGGGCAGGGCGGCGGCCGGGTCGCCCGGCAGGCAGGCGAAGTCGGTGACGCGTACGGCCATGCGGCCCAGGGTGCGCTGGAAGGCGACATTCGTCACGGGGAAGCGTGGGACCCGGCGGTCCAGGAACCACGGCACCGTGACCAGCAGGCAGGCGGGCCAGGCGTAGCGGTGCAGGCCGAAGCTGGCCACGACGTCCGGGCGGGCCTGCTGCCCGTAGTCCTTGAGCACCTGCGCGTTGTCCCACGCGAGGAACGCGTCCAGGGCGGGTCCGCCCTCCGCGAGCCGGGCGGCGCCGACCCAGCCGCCGCCCTGAGGGGGCTGCTCGGTGTCGGCGAGCTCCGTGATCCGCAGACCCGCGAACACCTCGGTCAGCCGGGTGTACGCGGGCGTGAGCGCGCTGGTGGCCACGGGGACCGATGCGGGAAAAGGCATGCAGGGGACCACCGAATCGCGATCGTTTGCAGGTAAGCCTTACCTTACCCGAACTGTCGGGGGTTTGAACTGAGGGCCGGGCGGCCTATGGTTCTGCGTTGGACGAATCGCACGGAATACCGACGACCGGGGAGGACCGGGGTGGAGCAGGCCAGAACGCGCGCCGACAGCACCGCCTCAGGGCTGCCCGCGGGCGTTCCCGAGCGGCGGGGCACCGTCGAGTGGCACCAGGTGCCCGAGCAGACCCGGGGCGAGCACACTCACAGCGAGACGCCGCTGCCGCGGCCCCGCGTCGAGCGGACCTCCGTGCGCGGGCAGGTGCTCGACGCGCTGCGCACCGCGCTCGTCGACGGCGACCTCGTGCCCGGCGAGGTCTACTCCGCGCCCGCCCTCGGGGACGGCCTCGGTGTCTCGGCGACGCCCGTCCGTGAGGCGATGCAGCAGCTGGCCCGCGAAGGCGCCGTCGAGGTCGTGCCGAACCGCGGCTTCCGCGTCACCGAGCGCAGCGCCCGCGAGCTCGCCGAGCTGGCCGAGGTGCGGGCCCTGATCGAGGTGCCTGTGGTGCTGCGACTCGCCCGTACGGTGCCGGTGGCGCGCTGGGCCGAGCTGCGGCCCCTCGCCGACGCGACGGCCGTCGCGGCCGCCGGCGGCGACCGTGCGCACTACGCGGAGACGGACCGCGCCTTCCACCGCGCGATGCTCGCCCTCGGCGGCAACGAACAGCTCGTACGGGTCGCGGACGACCTGCACCGCCGCTCGCAGTGGCCGCTGCCCGGCGGCGGACCGCTGTCCCGCCGCGCCGACCTGCTGGCCGACGCCGCGGAACACATGGCACTCCTCGCGGCCCTGGAGGCCCAGGACCTCACGGTGGTGCAGGCGCTGGTGCGGGAGCACTTCGCCGGGGCGGCGGACTGACGGCGCCGCCATCGGTCCACGCCTGACCGTCAGGCCGCCGTCGGCAAGTGCTCCGCCAGCCAGGTGGGGACGCCGCCGAGGAGGCGGAACAGGCGGGACGCCTCCGCACGCAAGCGGGCCGCCGCCTCCGGGTCGGGTTCCGCCTCCGCGAGGGAAGCGAGCGCCGGTGCCGTGCCGATCAGGTAGCCGAGTTCCTCGCGGATGCGCAGCGACTCGGCGAAACCGTGCCGCGCCTCCGTCAACTCGCCTTCGCGCAGGGCGAGTCCGGCCAGATGGCGCCAGGTGAAGGACAGCAGCAGCGGATCGGGGTGCGCCGTCGCACCCGCGTGGGCCCTGCGGTACGCGGCCCTGGCCGCCTGCGGCGAGTCGGACAGGTTCTCCGCCATCAGGCCGCGCCGGAAGTCCAGCAGGGCGCGTCCCGGGGCGCCGGGCGGGAGCAGGGCGGCGGCCCTGCCGAGCGCGGAGCGCGCCTCGTCGGCCCGGTCCCGTACCCCCAACAGCGTTGCGGAGTAGGCGAGTTGACCGCGCTCGCAGGCCGCGGCGCCGCGTTCGGCGTCGTCGTGGGCCAGTGCCTCCGCGGCGCGCAGCGCATCCTCCGCGGCTGCCCAGCCCTGCTCCGTGTAGAGGCAGCGCTCCCCGAGCAGAGCGGCCCGCTGGAGCGCGGCCCGCGCGTCCGTCGCGGCGAGCCGCTCGAGCAGCGCGGCCGCGTCGGTCCAGCAGGCGCGTGAGCGCAGCCGCCATACCGCGGTCTGGAGTGGATCGTCCCCTGCAGTCGTTCCGGAACCAGACATGGCGGTATGCGCCACGTTGCCCTCCCCGAGCACACCATTGAGCCGAGCTGTCGTGCGCGCATCTCAGCACGGATGGGCGCACTCGGCCAAGGGGGTGGGTGAAAGATTTCACAATCGCATGGGGTGGCGGACGGGGTTCGAAACACCCCTCGGGCGGCCCGAGTTCAGCTCATACGCAGGGCCAGGAAGAAGTCCAGCTTGTCCTCGAGCCGCGAGAGATCGCGGTTGGTGAGCTGTTCGATCCGC
Source organism: Streptomyces sp. NPDC107517 (assembly GCF_055582645.1). Lineage (NCBI taxonomy): Bacteria > Bacillati > Actinomycetota > Actinomycetes > Kitasatosporales > Streptomycetaceae > Streptomyces > Streptomyces sp. NPDC107517. The sequence goes on from NZ_JBVJPM010000001.1 coordinate 403,752, forward strand.
CCGACGCGGTAGCGCAGCGTGTTGACGTGGAGGTGCAGACGGCTCGCGCAGCGCGTCCACGAACCGTCGCAGTCGAGGAACGCCTCCAGGGTCGGAATGAGCTCGGCGCGGTGCTTGCGGTCGTAGTCGCGCAGCGGGTCGAGGAGGCGGGCCGTGAAGGCGCGGCGCACGTCGTCCGGGACGAACGGCAGCAGCAGGACGTGCGAGGCCAGCTCCTGGTGACCCGCGGCGCACACGCGCCCCGTACGGGCCGCGGCGACGCGGCGGGCGTGCCGTGCCTCCTCCAGGGCCCCGCGCAGCCCCTCCGCCGAGTGCACGGCGGCGCTGACGCCCAGCGTGAGCCGTCCGTCGTCCGCGAGGCCCGCCGTCAGCGGATCGCGTACGGAGTCCAGGAGCGCGTCCGCGTGCAGCCCCGCCTGCACCCCGTCGTGCTCGTCCGGCACGGCGGGCAGCGGCACCAGGGCGATGGCCTCGTCGCCGTTGTGGGCGACGGCGATGCGGTCGGAGGGCTCGGGCCCCGCCGACAGGGGGTCGACGAGGATCTCCTCCAGGAGCGACTGGGCGACCGGGCCGCCCTCGATGTCGCCGCCGTCCCACTCGACCTTCGCCACGATGACCTGCCAGTGCGGGGCGGCGCCGAGGCCGGGGAGCAGCACGGGCGCGGCGACGCGCAGGCGTGCGGCGATCTCGGCGGGGGCGGCGCCCGTCTGGACCAGTTCGAGGACCTCCTGCGCGAGCCGGCGGCGCACGGTGCGCGCCGCGTCGCGGCGGTCGCGCTCGACGGCGATCAGCTGGGTCACGCCCTGGAGCAGGTCGAGCCGCTCCTCGGGCCAGTCGCTCGCGTCCGCCTCGACGGCGAGCAGCCAGTCGGACAGGACCGTCTCGCGCACGTCACGGGAGGCGGGCGTCGCGCCGCGGCCCGCGCTGCGGATCGGGAAGAGCGAGTACGTCGTGCCCCCCGACCCGTCGCCCGGCCGCCGCCCCTCATCGAGTCGCTTCGCGCCGCCCCCCTCGATCGTCACCCGGTGCGGCCCGCGCCGCCCCGTGCGGGTGGCCGCCAGGTGCTCGGCCGCGAGGCGGGCGCAGACGCCGGCGGGCAGCTCGGGGCCCGCCGCGCTCGACCCGGCGATGGCCCGGCCCGCGGGGGAGAGCACCCAGGCGCGCAGGTCGAGGTCGGTGCCGAGCAGGTCGAGGACCACGTCGGGGCCGCCGCCCGCGGGGCCGGACGTCATGAGGCGCCGGTGCCGGTCGACGACGGCGGCCAGGTCGCCGGCCCGCTCGCCCGAGACCTGGCGCACGACGTGCTCGGTGACCGTCGCGAAGGCGACGGACTCGTTCACCGCGAACAGCGGGAGCCGGTGGCGGGCGCATGCCTCGACGATGTCGTCGGGGATGTCCCCGAGCTCGGCCTCACCGGCCGCGAGCGCGGCCACACCGGCCGTCGCGAGGATGCGGACGAACGGTTCGGAGTCCGCCGCGTCCCGGCGCCACGCGAGCCCGGTGAGGACCAGCTCGCCGCCGGAGAGGTAGCGGCTGGGGTCCCGCAGGTCCGTGGTCATCACACCGCGCACGGTGCGGTCCAGTTCGTCCTCGCCGCCGAGCAGCCTGAGGCCCAGCGCCTCTGTATCAAGTAGGGCGCGCAGCCGCATCTCATTGCCGCCGATCTGTCTCGAAGATTGTGCTTGCCTGACGGTGAGGCGGCCGGGGCCGCTTCCCGGGCACCGTGCCCGTGTTGCGCGTGGTTCCGCGCTTCCAGGGGAAAGCGGTGAGGTTCCCGATGCCCGCCGTTTATATGAATCTACAAGACGTCCCGGTTGGCCAGCCAACTCCTTCATGGTTTCCGTGACTGACCACGGCGGAGTGCCGCGCTGTGTACTGGGCCCACTCCACGTAAACAGCACATGAACGAGCCTTCGAGGTCCGCACATCCCGTGGCTCGATCCGTTCGAACGACCGACCACGAGATCAACGAAGAAGAGAGCCGCTCATGGACTTCCTTCGCCCCGCCAGCTGGGAGGAGGCGCTCGCCGCCAAGGCCGAGCACCCCACCGCTGTGCCGCTCGCGGGTGGCACCGATGTGATGGTCGAGATCAACTTCGACCACCGGCGCCCCGAGTACCTCCTTGACCTGAACCGCATCGGAGAGCTCGGCGAATGGGAGGTCGGGCAGGACACCGTCCGCCTCGGCGCCTCCGTCCCCTACACCAAGATCATGGAGAACCTGCGCGCCGAGCTGCCGGGCCTGGCCCTGGCCTCGCACACGGTGGCCTCGCCGCAGATCCGCAACCGCGGCGGCGTCGGAGGCAACCTCGGCACCGCGTCGCCCGCCGGTGACGCCCACCCCGCGCTCCTCGCCGCCGACTGCGAGGTCGAGGTGGAGTCCGTACGCGGCTCGCGCCGTATCCCGATCGACGCGTTCTACACCGGCGTGAAGCGCAACGCGCTCGCCGCCGACGAGCTCATCCGGGCCGTCCACATCAAGAAGGCCGACGGCCCGCAGCAGTACTCCAAGGTCGGCACCCGCAACGCGATGGTCATCGCCGTGTGCGCCTTCGGCCTGGCGCTGCACCCCGAGACCCGTACGGTCCGCACCGGCATCGGCTCCGCCGCGCCGACCCCGGTCCGCGCCAAGGCCGCTGAGGAGTTCCTGAACGCCGCGCTCGAAGAGGGCGGCTTCTGGGACAACGGCAAGATCATCACCCCTTCGGTCGCCAAGCAGTTCGCGGACCTCTGCTCGGCCGCCTGCAACCCGATCGACGACGTCCGGGGCACCGCGAGCTACCGCCGGCACGCCGTCGGCATCATGGCCCGCCGCACCCTGACGTGGGCCTGGGAGTCCTACCGCGGCACCGCCGCAAGCACGGAGGGAGTCGCGTAATGCGCGTCAATTTCACGGTCAACGGCCGTCAGCAGGAAGCCGACGACGTGTGGGAGGGCGAGAGCCTCCTGTACGTCCTGCGTGAGCGCATGGGGCTGCCCGGCTCCAAGAACGCCTGCGAGCAGGGCGAGTGCGGCTCCTGCACCGTCCGTCTCGACGGCGTACCGGTCTGTTCGTGCCTGGTCGCGGCCGGCCAGGTCGAGGGCCGCGACGTCGTCACCGTCGAGGGCCTCGCCGACTTCGCCCGGCAGCGGGCGCAGCACGAGGGCTGCGCGAGCGGCGCCTGCGGCGACGACGCCGGCCGGGCCGGCAAGGCGGGCACCTCGCTCCAGGACGCCCAGCAGTGGCAGTCCAAGCCGAGCGACTCGCAGACCGGCGAGGGCGATGAACTCTCCCCGATCCAGCAGGCGTTCATCGACGCCGGCGCCGTCCAGTGCGGCTTCTGCACACCGGGTCTCCTGGTCGCCGCGGACGAGATGCTCGAACGCAACCCGGACCCGTCCGACGCGGACATCCGCGAGGGCCTGTCGGGCAACCTGTGCCGCTGCACGGGCTACGAGAAGATCATGGACGCGGTACGGCTCGCCGCCGCGCGCCAGTCCGCAACTGTTCCGAGCCAGGGAGCCTGACGCCATGGCCGACACACGTACCACCGGCATCCCGTTCAACGTCACGCAGGGCTCCAAGACCAAGGGCGGCATCGGCGAGTCCACGCTCCGCCCGGACGGCACCCTCAAGGTCACCGGCGAGTTCGCGTACTCGTCCGACATGTGGCACGAGGACATGCTGTGGGGCCAGATCCTGCGCTCCCCGGTCGCGCACGCCGAGATCCTCTCCATCGACACGGGCGAGGCCCTCGCAACTCCCGGCGTCTACGCGGTACTCACGTACGACGACCTGCCGACCGACGTGAAGAACTACGGCCTGGAGATCCAGGACACCCCGGTCCTCGCCCACGGCAAGGTCCGCCACCACGGCGAGCCCGTCGCCATCGTGGCGGCCGACCACCCGGAGACGGCGCGCCGCGCCGCCGCCAAGATCAAGGTCGACTACCGCGAACTCCCCGTCATCACCGACGAGGCGAGCGCGACCGCGCCGGACGCGATCCTCGTCCACGAAGGCCGCGACGACCACCACATCGGCCACGTCCCGCACCCGAACATCGTGCACCGCCAGCCGATCGTCCGCGGCAACGCCGAAGAGGCCGCCGAGAGGGCCGACTTCATCGTCAAGGGCGAGTACTACTTCGGCATGCAGGACCAGGCGTTCCTCGGCCCCGAGTCGGGTCTGGCCGTGCCGTCCGAGGACGGCGGCGTCGACCTGTACGTCGCCACCCAGTGGCTGCACTCGGACCTCCAGCAGATCGCCCCCGTCCTCGGTCTGCCCGAGGACAAGGTCCGCATGACGCTCTCCGGCGTCGGCGGCGCCTTCGGCGGCCGCGAGGACCTGTCGATGCAGATCCACGCCTGCCTCCTGGCGCTGCGCACGGGCAAGCCGGTCAAGATCGTCTACAACCGCTTCGAGTCGTTCTTCGGGCACGTCCACCGCCACCCCGCGCGGCTCTACTACGAGCACGGGGCGACCAAGGACGGCAAGCTCACGCACATGAAGTGCAAGATCGTCCTCGACGGCGGCGCCTACGCCTCCGCCTCGCCGGCGGTCGTCGGCAACGCCTCGTCGCTCTCCGTCGGTCCGTACGTGATCGACGACGTGGACATCGAGGCGATCGCGCTCTACTCGAACAACCCGCCGTGCGGCGCCATGCGCGGCTTCGGCGCGGTCCAGGCGTGTTTCGCGTACGAGGCCCAGATGGACAAGCTCGCCGACAAGGTGGGCATGGACCGGGTCGCGTTCCGCCAGCTCAACGCCATGGAACAGGGCACGCTCCTGCCGACGGGCCAGCCGGTCGACTCGCCGGCCCCGGTCGCCGAGCTGCTGCGCCGCGTCCAGGCGATGCCGCTGCCGTTGGAGCGCCAGTGGGAGTCCAGCGAGGGCTCCGACGTGCGCCAGCTGCCCGGCGGTCTGTCCAACACCACGCACGGCGAAGGTGTCGTCCGGGGTGTGGGTTACGCGGTCGGCATCAAGAACGTCGGCTTCTCCGAGGGCTTCGACGACTACTCCACGGCCAAGGTGCGCATGGAGGTCATCAACGGCGAGGCCGTCGCCACCGTGCACACCGCCATGGCGGAGGTCGGCCAGGGCGGCATCACCGTCCACGCGCAGATCGCCCGCACCGAGCTGGGCGTCGGGCAGGTGACCATCCACCCCGCCGACACGCAGGTCGGCTCGGCCGGCTCCACGTCCGCGTCGCGTCAGACGTACGTGACCGGCGGCGCCGTCAAGAACGCCTGCGAGCTGGTGCGCGAGAAGGTCCTGGAGATCGGGCGCCGCAAGAAGGGCACCTACCACCCGGCGTGGGCGACGGCCGAACTCCTCCTGGAGGACGGCAAGGTCGTCACCGACGGAGGCGAGGTCCTCGCCGATCTCGTCGACGTCCTGGAGGGCGACGTCGTCGAGGTGGAGGAGGAGTGGCGCCACCGGCCCACCGTCCCCTTCGACCTGGTCACCGGCCAGGGCAACGGTCACGTGCAGTACTCGTTCGCCGCGCACCGCGCCGTCGTCGAGGTCGACACCGAGCTCGGCCTGGTCAAGGTCATCGAGCTGGCCTGCGCCCAGGACGTCGGCAAGGCGCTCAACCCGCTGTCCGTCGTCGGGCAGATCCAGGGCGGCACCCTCCAGGGCATGGGCATCGCGGTGATGGAGGAGATCGTCGTCGACCCCAAGACCGCGAAGGTCAGGAACCCGTCCTTCACGGACTATCTGCTCCCCACGATTCTCGACACGCCGACCATCCCTGTCGACGTGCTCGAACTCGCCGACGACCACGCCCCGTACGGGCTGCGCGGCATCGGTGAGGCTCCGACCCTGTCGTCCACGCCGGCCGTCCTCGCGGCGATCCGCAACGCGACGGGCCTGGAGCTCGACCGGACCCCGGTACGCCCCGAGCACCTCACGGGAACGGGCCCGGCCTGACAGAGCTCTCCGGACGGTGCGTGCCTCCCAGGAACGTCACACTTCCCAGCCCGCACCGTCCGGAGCCTTCAAGTACCGCACCGCTCGCGGTTCTTTCCAGCGCCACCAGTACCAAAGGCACCACCAGCACCAACACCAGCAGCACGGTTTCTTGCGCAGCACAGCTGCGCATTACCCCGTTCGTCTCGGGCCGTCCCCCGGGTCGTGCAGCCCACGCACCATCCCAAATCCCGCAATCTCCAACCACGTTTGTGCGGGTGTCCCTGTGAACCTTGGGAGTAGGCACCATGACCCAGCAGTCTCTGGAGCCGAAGACCACCGCCGAAGACGCGGGCGCAGGCTCGCGTCCGTCGGCCGGCAGGTCTTGGCTCGACCGGTACTTCCACATATCCGAACGAGGATCGACGGTCGCGCGTGAGGTGCGCGGCGGCGTCACGACCTTCATGGCCATGGCGTACATCCTGCTGCTCAACCCCCTGATCCTGTCCGGCAAGGACGTGGCGGGCGACGTGATGGGCCAGAAGGCCCTCATCACCGCCACCGCCTTCGCCGCGGCGTTCACCACGCTCCTCATGGGCTTCGTCGGCAAGGTGCCGCTCGCGCTCGCCGCCGGCCTCTCCGTCTCAGGTGTGATCTCTTCGCAGGTCGCCCCCGAGATGACGTGGCCGCAGGCCATGGGCATGTGCGTGATGTACGGCGTGGTGATCATGCTCCTGGTCGTCACCGGCCTCCGTGAAATGATCATGAACGCGATTCCTCTCGCGCTCAAGCACGGCATCACGATGGGCATCGGCCTCTTCATCGCCCTGATCGGCCTCTACAAGTCCGGCTTCGTACAGGTCGGCAAGGCCACCCCGCTCACGCTCGGCGCCACCGGAGAACTCACCGGCTGGCCCGTCCTGCTCTTCGCGGGCACCCTGCTCCTGATCTTCATGCTCCAGGCCCGCAACACGCCCGGTGCCATCCTGATCGGCATCGTCACCGGCACCGTCGTCGCGATGATCCTCAACGCGCTCGACGTGATCAACCCCAAGCAGTGGGCCAACGGAGCCCCCGAGCTGCACGGCAGCGCGGTCTCGACGCCCGACTTCTCGCTCTTCGGCCATGTCGAGTTCGGCGGCTGGGGCAAGGTCGGCGCGATGACCGTCGGCATGATCGTCTTCACCCTGGTCCTCGCCGGCTTCTTCGACGCGATGGCCACCATCATCGGCGTCGGCACCGAGGCCAAGCTCGCCGACGACAAGGGCCGCATGCCGGGCCTGTCCAAGGCCCTGTTCATCGACGGAGCGGGCGGCGCCATCGGCGGTGTCGCCGGCGGCTCGGGTCAGACCGTGTTCGTCGAGTCCGCGACCGGTGTCGGCGAGGGAGCCCGTACCGGCCTCGCGTCCGCCGTGACCGGCCTGTTCTTCGCGGCCTGTCTGTTCTTCACCCCGCTCACCGCGATCGTGCCCCAGGAGGTCGCCTCCGCCGCGCTCGTCGTCATCGGCGCGATGATGATGATGAACGCCCGGCACGTCGACTGGGCGGACCGTGCCACCGCGATCCCGGTCTTCCTGACCGTGGTCCTGATGCCCTTCACGTACACCATCACCACCGGTGTGGCCGCGGGCGTCATCTCCTGGGTCGCCATCAAGGTCGCCCAGGGCAAGGCCCGGGAGATCGGGGCCTTCATGTGGGGCCTCACGGTGATCTTCCTGGTGTACTTCGCCCTCAACCCGATCGAAGGATGGCTGGGCGTCCACTGACGCCCGGCCCGTGAGGGCCCCGCGCCCTCCACGCAACCGACAAGGAGACCTAGAGATGCTGGACATCGCCGAAGAGCTGCACCGGTGGGTCGAGCAGGGACGCGACTTCGCCGTGGCCACCGTGGTGGCCGTCGGCGGGAGCGCGCCCCGGCAGCCGGGCGCCGCACTCGCCGTCGACAGCGACGGCACAGCGATCGGCTCGGTCTCCGGCGGCTGCGTGGAGGGCGCCGTCTACGAACTGTGCCAACAGGCGCTCCAGGACGGCGAGACCGTCCTCGAACGCTTCGGTTACAGCGACGACGACGCCTTCGCCGTGGGCCTCACCTGCGGCGGGATCATCGACATCCTGGTCACCCCGGTTCGCGCGGACACCCCGGGACGGGAGGTGCTCGCGGCGGCGCTGTCCGCCGCCGCCCGAGGCCGGGCGGCGGCGGTCGCGCGCATCACCCAGGGCCCGGCCGAACTCATGGGCCGCGCCATCCTCGTACGCGACGACAGCGACCCCGACAGCGACCCCGGGAGCGGCTTCACAGGCGGTTACGAGGGCAGCCTCGGCGGACACCCCGAACTGGACCGCACCGCGGCCGGCGAGGCCCGCGCGCTCCTCGACGCCGGACGCACCGCCACCGTGGAGATCGGCGAGAGCGGCTCGCGCTGCGGGCAGCCCCTCACCCTCCTCGTCGAGTCGTCCGTCCCCCCGCCGCGCATGATCGTCTTCGGGGCCATCGACTTCGCGGCGGCGCTCGTCAGGATCGGCAAGTTCCTCGGCTACCACGTGACGGTGTGCGACGCGCGCCCCGTCTTCGCCACGCCGGCCCGCTTCCCCGACGCCGACGACATCGTCGTGGAATGGCCCCACAAGTACCTGGAGCGCACGCGGACGGACGGACGCACCGTCCTGTGCGTCCTCACCCACGACGCCAAGTTCGACGTCCCGCTCCTCCAGCTCGCGCTGCGCCTGCCCGTCGCCTACGTCGGCGCCATGGGCTCTCGCCGCACCCACTTCGACCGCAACGACCGCCTGCGCGACGTCGGCGTCACCGAACTCGAACTGGCGCGCCTGCGCTCGCCGATCGGCCTCGACCTGGGCGCCCGCACCCCCGAGGAGACGGCCCTGTCCATCGCCGCGGAGATCGTCGCCAACCGGCGCGGCGGCAGTGGAGTCGCGCTGACCGGCGCCCACACGCCGATTCACCCCGACGGAGCGCGGGCACCCTCCGTCCCGATCGGGTCCGTGGCCTGATCGGTCCTACCGGGCCGACCGGCCCGACCGGCCCGAAGGCCGAGCGCCGCCGCTCGCGCGGACACGAGCAGCTGGTCGATCCTCATGACGAGGACCCGATGGGCCAAGTCCCGCACGAACAACGGCTGCTGGTACGAGAACCCCGGTTCGTCCGCCGCCTCGGTGACACCGGCGAGGTGCCCGCGGACCTCGTGCAGGCGCGACCGGTCCTCCTCGCCGAGGGTGCCGTCAGCGGCGTCGAGCAGCGCCGAGAGATCGGTCTGCCCTCGGTGGGCCCGCTCCCTGACAAAGCCGAGCGTTTTGGCGACGACCGACCCGGCCTCCTGCCGCCTGAGCTCTTCGAGCCCGGTCCCGAAGGCGTTGCCGAGGTCCAGGAGGAGCGCCGGGAGCGTGTCCGGGAGCGCCTCCGGGGGAGTCTCGGGGGCTGACTCCTGTACGGGTGCGGGGGCAGGTGCGCGGACACGTACGGGACCGCGTGCCCCCTCGGGCTTCTCTTCGGGCGGCCTCACCTGCTTCGGCACCTTCGGCGCCTCGGGCACCACCACCTTCGGTTCGGCCGCCCGTGGCCCCGGCACACACGTCACCTCACCCGGCCCGTACGCTTCGGCCGGCCCCAGATATGCGCCAGCCGCCTCCGCCGCGAGCCGGAAGAACCACCACCGGTCCCGCGCGTCGTACCGGACGCGGGCCGTGAACATCAGCGCGCACGCCTGCATCGACAGGAGCCACTGACCGGTCCACTGGCCTGAGATGGTGCGCTGGTGCAGCCAGCCGCCCGGTGCCTTGTGCATCTCGTCGACGGTACGGGCCAGACCCTGCGGGATCAGCAGACCCGGGGTGTCCCGGCCGACGAGCAGGTCGAGGAGCTCGGCGCGGGCGTCGTCGGAAAGGTGCGGCAGGAAGTCGGCCACCAGGCAGAGCAGCAGATGCACGGGGTCACGGGCGAGCAGCGCCCGCTCGTCGAAGCGCGACAGGTCGATCAGGACGTAGCGGCCGATGTCCGCGTCGGGCTCCCTGGGCACCATGATGTTGCCGGGGTGCAGATCGCCGTGCGCCCGGCCGCGCATCGGGTAGTCGACGGTGCGTGCCGCGAGCGGGCAACTTCCCGTCAGGTATACGGGGTTGGGGACCGGCGTGGCGTTCGTGCGGTCCAGTCTGATCCACGCGGTTTCGAGGTCGAGGCCCAGTTCGTCGCGGACCCAGACGGCCAGGGGTTCCGCCGGTTCGAGCCGTCGGTCGAGGAGTTCGGAGACGAACGAGGCCGCGGACATCTGCCCGTCCGAGTCCTCGTCCGGATTCCAGTCGGCCAGCAGGGACCGCGTGATCTGCGCGGCGACGCCGGGCATGCGCCGTTGCCGCAGGATCGTGCTGAGCGTCACCATGGTCTCGTCGTTGCCCGCGAAGCCCTGGAACATCAGCCAGGCGTCGTCCACCGGCATCGGATCGTAGAGCTGCTCCACGAGATGATCGCGCGGGAACGAGAGATCGCCGTTGGGCAGGGAGCGCCTCGCGGCGACGAGCCGCCCCGGTTCCATCGAGGAGTCGCCGTCCGGGGAACAGAGTTTGATGATCATCCGGCGCTTGGTGCGCCCCGGATCGCTGTCCCGGACGAACACGGACGCCAGGGACGCACCGCTGCCGCCGGTGTCGAGCCAGGCCAGGGCGGTCAGCGGGCGGTGGTTCTGCTTCTGCCACTGTCCGAGCAGCGCGGCAGCGCGCGTACCGAACGGCGCGAACTGGGAGGAGCGGTCCATCAATTCAGTATCACCGCAAGGACCGCGCGCGTGTTCGCCCTCGCGTGATATCTCCTGCGAGGAGGAAGCGAAGAGGGAGCGACGATGGCACGTCTCAGGGGGAGCAGGCGTCCGAGGTGGCGCCCGGCGCGGGGTGACACGGTCGACGCGGCCCGGCTGCGCGAGGAGGTCACCGGACACGAGGACGGCACCCGTGGCCCGCTCAGATTCGAGGGGCTGCGCGTGCGCGGGCGGCTCGACCTGTCCCGCTGCCGCGTCGACGCCGTCCTCGAACTGGTCGACTGCGTCTTCGACGAGCCGCTGCGACTAGCCGAACTCACCATTGGCGCCCTGAACTTGTCGGGTTCCCGAGCACCCGCCATGCATGCGAACCGGATCACCGTCGGCGGCGACCTGCGGCTGTCCGGAGCCACGCTCGGCGGCGGAACGCCCGTACCTCAGCCGCTGACCGCCCCGGCCGCGTCCGGTGACGGCCCGCGGGTTCCGCGCCGCCTGCCGGAGGACTCCACGTCGGCCGTACTGGAACTGGCCGACGCGCGCATAGACGGCAACCTCGTCGTCGAAGAGCTCACGGTCGCCGACTCCGGCCCCTGGTCCCTGCTCGCCCCCCGGCTGAACGTGTCGGGCTCGGTCCACGCGCGCGGCCTCACCGCCTCCGGCGCCCTGTATCTGAGAGACGCCCAGATCGCGTACGCCCTCAACCTCAACGGTGCGGACGTGGGCGGCCTCGACGGCACCGGACTCGCCTGCGGCCGTGGCCTCTACGCCGACTGGGGCTTCCGCAGCGCCGGGCAGGTGCTGCTGCGCGCCGCCGTGATCGAGGGCGTGGTCACGTTCCACGACAGTGTCATCGAGGCGCCCGCGGGCGCCCTGCTTCTGAGCCGGCTCCGGTCGCCACGGCTCCGTCTCGATCTGCGCGAACCGCCGGCCGGCGCCGTGGTTCTCCAGGACGCGGCCGTCGACGTGCTCGTGGACTCGGCCGCCACGTGGGCCGCCCCGGGCCGGCTCAACCTGGAGGGCTTCACGTACAAGCGCCTGGAAACCGCCGGACCGGTCGACGTCCGCGCCCGCATCGGCTGGCTGACCCGTGACCCGAACGCGGGCGCGGGCTCCTTCGAGCAGCTGGCGACGAGTTACGAGAGCGTGGGCGACGAGCGGTCCGCGCGCACCGTGCGGCACGCGAGGGAGCGCCATGTGCGCCGCCTCGACCGGCTGTCGGGGCGTGCCTGGGGCCTGGTCCAGGACCTCCTGTTCGGCTACGGCTACGCCCCGCGCCGGGCGCTCGTGTGGCTGCTCTCCCTGGCCGCCGCGGGCTCCCTGTGGTTCGCCCACCACGAGCCGCGCGCGGTGGGCGGCTCCGGGCAGCGGGCCTGGGACCCGGTCCTCTACAGCGTCGACCTGCTCATCCCCGTGGCGAGCCTCGGCTACCGCGGCTCCTGGGATCCGCAGGGCGTGGGCAAGGCCGTCGCCGTCTTCCTCGTGGTCTCCGGCTGGACCCTGGCGACGGCGGTCCTCGCGGGCGCCAGGCGCGTCATCGGAAGAGGGTGAATGATCCGGAGGCTCAACCTCCGTACTGCAGGAGCTTCTTGACCGCCCGCGTGAACATCAGGCGGCCCGCCCTCGCGAGCAGCGGGTCGCACCAGCGCGGGAGCGGGCGGACCCGGATCTCCTCGTGCCACGCGACGAGGGACCCGGCGCCGTACGGAGCCACCTCGATCTCGGCCCAGCCGGTGACGAACGTGCCGCGCTTCTCCAGGCGGCACCGCCCGGCCGAGTCGCCGTACGGGGGCGCCCAGTCGACGACCTCCATGGGGTCGTCGAAGGTGTAGCGCCCGACGCCGGTCCGCGGCACGAAGACGGTGCCCTCGCCGGTCGGAGGCGGGGTCGCGAGCCTGACGCGGGTGAGGGGGACGACGTCCCCGTGCCGCTCCCAGTCCGTCATGCGGCGCCACGCCTCGGCGGCGGAAAGCGACGATTCACGGGTGATGCGGAAGAAGGCCACGCCCGGATCCTAGAACCGCGGGCGCCCTTCGCGGCGCTGCCCGGCGCGCGCCGGAACTGCGTGCTTCCTAACTCCTAAGACCCTACGATCTGTTGTGCCCATTTGATCATGAACCCCCCCACGCCGGCTGGAGCTCCCCATGGCACACGCCCCCCACGTCATCGACCCCGCGGGACGCGGCCTCCACGCGGAGGCCGACCTGCTGCGCACGCGCGGCACCGCCGCACTCGTCGAACTCCCGGGCGGCATACGCGCCTGGGCCCCGACCCGGTACACGATCCTCAAGCAGCTCCTCGCCGACGACCGCGTCTCCAAGGACCCCAACCAGCACTGGCCCGCCTGGATCAACGGCGAGTTCCGCGAGACCTGGGTCAACTCGTGGGTGGGCGTGACCAACATGTTCACCGCGTACGGCAGCAACCACCGGCGCCTGCGCAAGCTGATCTCGCCCGCGTTCACCAAGCGCCGCACCGACGGCCTGCGCCCCCGCATCGAGGAGCTCACCGTGGGCCTCCTCGACCTGATGGCCGAGGCGCCCGACGGCCGCGTCGACCTGCGGGCCGCGTACGCCCACCCGCTGCCCATGCAGGTCATCTGCGAACTGTTCGGGCTGCCCGGAGAACGGCAGGCCGACGCCGCGCGCCTCGTCGCGGGCATCATGGACACCACCGTCACCCCCGAACAGGCCATGGCCATCTGGCAGGAGGTGCAGGAGCTCCTCGGGGGCCTGGTCACCCTCAAGCGCGAGACGCCCGCCGACGACCTCACCAGCGTCCTGATCACCACCCGGGACGACGAGGACGGCTCGGGCCTCACCGAGCAGGAGCTCATCGACACGCTGCTGCTCGTCATCGGCGCCGGCCACGAGACGACCGTCAACCTCATCGGCAACGCCGTGCACGCTCTGCTCAGCCACCCCGACCAACTGGCCCGCGTCCTCGCGGGTGAGATCCCCTGGAACGACGTGATCGAGGAGACCCTGCGCTGGGCCCCCTCGATCGCCAACCTGCCGCTGCGGTACGCCGTCGAGGACATCGAGCTGCCCGACGGCGTCAGGATCCCGCAGGGCGACGCGATCCTCGCGACGTACGCCTCGGCCGGGCGCGACCCGCTGCGCCACGGCGAGGACGCGGGATCCTTCGACGTCACGCGCGTCGACAAGGAGCACCTCGCCTTCGGGTACGGGGTCCACTACTGCGTCGGCGCGCCGCTCGCCCGGCTCGAAGCGGCGATCGCGCTGCCCGCTCTGTTCGAGCGCTTCCCCGGCCTAGCCCTCGACACGAGCGAGGGCGCGGCTCCTCACGTGGAGTCGTTCATCGGCTTCGGCTACGGCGAGTTGAAGGTCACGCTGTAGGGGCCCGGCTGATGCGGGGGGAGGCGGGTCAGGGCCTGTAGATCTTGCCCGGCTCGGCCTTCCCCGGCGCGAAGAGTTGCGGCACGGTCACGAACACGTAGCCCTTCGCCTTGAGGTCGTCGATGATGCCGGGCACCGCGGGCACGGTGCCCTGGTAGATGTCGTGCAGCAGGATGATGCCGTCGCGCTTCGTCTGGTCGACGACGCGCTTCCTGATCAGGGCCGAGTCGTTCGTCGTGTAGTCCTTCGCCGTCACGCTCCACAGGATCTGGGCGAGCCCCTCCTTCCTGGCGAGCTCGCTGACGTGGTTGTTCGTGCGGCCCTGCGGCGGCCGCATCAAGGTCGGCCGCTTCCCCGTCAGCCGCTCTATCGCGTCGTCCGGCCGCTCGAACTCCTCCCGTATCTGCGCGTCGTCGATGTCGGTGAGGATCTGGTGGTCCCAGGTGTGGCTCGCGACCTCGTGACCCTCGCGCTCCATGCGTGTGACCAGCTCCGGGTACTTCGCGATGTGGTTCTTGCCGAGCAGGAAGAACGTCGCGGGGACGTGTCTCTCCTTCAGGATGTCGAGCAGCCGCGCGCTGTGCTCGCTCGGCCCCGCGTCGAACGTGAGCGCCACGCACTTCGCCCTGCGGCAGTCGACGGTCCCCAGCGAGGCCGGCGCGTTCTTGGCGTCGGTGCGACTCCTGTCGGCCCTGGCCCCGCTCGGGGCGGTCGTGTCGTACGTCGTGCAGCCGCTCAGGCCCAAGGCCAGGGCACCGGCAGTGAAGAGCGCGGCGGCGGCGTGGAACGCGGCCCTGGATTTCCTCATCTTCTGATTCGCGGTAGGCATGCGAGGACTATACATAGCGTGTATACACGGGATGTATAGACGCTGTGCAGAGCTCTCCGGCCTGTGGAGATGCCGGTGGTGGCGTGCTGATGCGCCTCGTGGCCCGGAAAGCGGGGCCCTACCGTGGCGTGCGCGCACGATTGACAGCGCGTGCGCCGTTGCGGATGGTGTCCCTCTGGCGCGACGCCTGACGGTTGGGGGACCGAGATGGGTGTGGGGGACGGGCGCGCGAGGGCGGGATCAGAGGAGCGGGAGCCGCAGGACGCGGTGCCGGGGGACTCGATTCCCCGGGATGCGGTGACGCGGGAGCCGGCGGCGGATCAGGAGACGGGCCCGATCGGCCCGGCGCCCGGCGCCCCTGCCCCTGACCCCGGTCCGGGTTCCGCGCCGGGTTTCGGACCTCCGGGCTCCGGGGCGCCCGTCACGACGGGATCGGCGTCAGGGCCGGCCGCACCCCGACTGCCGAGCCGCACACCGCCGCAGGCGTACCCGGCCGCACCGCCCCCGCCCGCCTGTGCGCCCAGCTTCGGGCCGCCTCCGCCACCGCCGCCCGTGGCCCACGCACCCAAGGCCCCGGTCGATCCTGTGCGGGCCGTGGCCGCCGGCCTGCTCAACCTCAGTGGACTGGGGGCCGGTTACCTCCTGCTGAGGCGCTGGCTCCTGGCCGCGGGCTGCCTCGCCGCCACCGCCGCGCTGCTCGTACTCGCGCTCCCCGCCGAACCTGAAGGCGTACCGGCCGGGCTGCTCGTCGGATACGGGCTCCTGCTGCTCGTCGCCGCCCTGGACGCGGCCCGGCGAGCCTCAACCACCCCAGTGCGCAGCCCGGTTGTGGCGACGGCTCTCGGGATCGTGCTGCTCGCCGTGCCCGCCGGAGGCGTCGTCGCGTACGACGCCGCGCGCGACGACGCCGTGGAGGAGATGCTGCTCGGCCGCCTCCTCGACGCCGACGCGCTCGTCGCGAAGGCCGCCGCCCGGACTTCGTTCGCCGAGGGCCGGGGCGATTACACGACCGCGCTCGCCCGCTACCGCGAACTCGCCCACGACCACGCAGGATCCAAGGCCGCCGGGCTCGTGCCCGACCGGCTCGGCGCCTACTACAAGGCCGTCGCCAAGCCGTACACGGACAAGAAGGACTGCGACGCGATCGAGCCGCTCACCTATCTGCGGACCGTGCCCGGCAAGGGCATGGACCGCGACGTGCTCGGCTCCCTCGCCACCTGGCCCGACAAGCCGCTCGCCGCCTCCCTCTACGCCTGCGGCACCGGCAGGCTCGGCACCGAGTCAGCCGGATCCGAAGGCGGTGAACTGGGTCGACTCCTGAGTACATTCCCGAAGTCGGAGCAGGCGGGACAGGTCGCAGGCGCCCTGCGCGACGCCGTCGCCGCCCGTGACCGCGGCCTCGGCGGCGCCGAACCCTGCACGGCCACGGACGAACTGCGCAGCATCGGCGAGACCGCCGGCGCGCTCCCCGACGGTGCGGGAGCAGGCGTGGCGGACGACGTCGACAAGGGCGTCGAGAAGGGCGTGTACGCCTGCGGCGTCGACGAGTTCAAGGACAAGAAGTTCGGTGACGCCCGCAAGACGCTGGCCGACTTCGCGGACACGTACAAGAACAGCAGGAACAGGGCCAGGGCCGAGGACATCGCCATCGCCGCGGAGATCGCCGGGCTGCGTCCCGCCGCCGGTGACCGCCTTCCGCCCGCCGGGAGTCCGGGCGGCGCACGGATGACGCTCGTCGTCACCAACGACGGCCCCGGCCCCGTCGAGGTCCTCTACACGGGCCCCGTCACCGGCAGCGTCAAGCTGGCCGCCTGCGGCTCGTGCACGATGTATTCCAGCGAGTCGGCCGGCAGGAGCAAGGCCTGCAAGGCGGACAGGAAGTACCCGAAGGCCACGATCAGGCTGCCCGCCGGGAGTTATCACTTCCTCCACAAGCACAGCGGGGACACGACGGCGGCCGTCTCCGACCGTGCCGCCGGAAGCGAGATCAGGCCGGGATACTCGTACACGCAGTGCAGTTACGTCGTGCGCGGCGGCGGCCTGTGATCCCCTGAACCCTCGCCGGGCGGCGCCGCGTGCGGGACGGGGCAGCCGCGCAGGCCCGGCGTCGGGAACGTGCC
This sequence comes from Streptomyces sp. NPDC107517, assembly GCF_055582645.1. NCBI lineage: Bacteria > Bacillati > Actinomycetota > Actinomycetes > Kitasatosporales > Streptomycetaceae > Streptomyces > Streptomyces sp. NPDC107517. Next base: position 420,710 of record NZ_JBVJPM010000001.1, read on the forward strand.
GAGCTCACCGACCTGGTAGCCGTTCGGATAGCCCTTGATCTCCCGGTTCTGGCGCGCCTGGTGCGGTGCGCGGCGGGGCGGCAGCAGACGTACCGCACGGCCGCGCAGGCGGACGGCGCTCCGGACGAGCGTGCGCGTGAGGGGGCTCGGTGGCTCGTAGTCGAAGGCGCGCAGGAGCGGCTCGTCGAGCAGCGCGACCGTCGCCTTCTTCAGCACCGGTTCCAGGACGCCCGGATACCACGATGCCATGAGCGTGAGCGTCGCGTCCGAGACCCGTCGTCCGGCCTCGTCCCGGCCGAAGTGCTCGGCCTCGTACGTATCGAGGCAGGTCTCGAACTCCTCGTAGGACTCCGGGATGTCCTGGATCCCCATGTGCCGGCCCAGCGCGCGGTAGTAGTGCGCCGAGGCGGTCACCTCGTGGCGTGAGAGGCGGCGCCAGCCGTAGGTGTCGATCCAGCGTCTGGGCACGACGACGAACGTGCACAGGACGTAGCGCATGTCGTCGTTGCTGATGTCGTAGCTGCGGTGCATCTGGTTGATGCGGCGGATCGCCGTGCGCCCCTGGATGCTGTCGAAGCCGTGCTCGACGACGGTGTCCAGCAGCAGCGAGGTGTCGTCGTACCGCTTCTGCGAACGCTCCGTCAGTTCCGCAGTCTCGGCCAGCAGTCGGCCGATGCTCGGCACGGCATAGGTGCGGTAGAGCGCCAGCTCCAGTGCCCGCGTGAGGTCCCACGGGAATTCGTAGGTCGCGGTCAGCCGGTAGATCGTCAGCCAGTCCCGGTCCGGGTCGAGCCGCCGGATCTGCCGGAGCCGTTCGTAGCGCTGCATGCCATCCCCCATCTGTGGCCGGGAGATCAAGCCTACGGCGCGGCCCCGCCGCCGGCTCCGGTTCGGCGCGCAATGAATTCCGGTGGTGAAGTGCGGGGCGGCGCAGGGCAGTTCGGCCGTCGTGCGGCGGTTGCGGGGTCAGACCTCGGCGGGTACGCGGCCGGGGTCCCCGGCCTCCTGGCGCAGGCCGAGCCGGTCCGCGGGCACCCGGTGCGTCTCGCGCGCGGTGAGGGCCGCGACGACCGGCGGTACGCAGAGCGCCGCGGTGAACAGGGCGACCGTGGACCAGTCGTCACCGTTCGGACCCGCGAGCTGCGCCGCGAACGTCACCGCGAACCCGGCGACCGCGAAGCCGATCTGCGTACCGATCGCCACACCGGAGAGCCGCACGCGGGTCGAGAACATCTCGCCGTAGAAGGACGGCCAGACACCGTTGGCCGCGCTGTACACGACGCCGAAGGTGAGGATGCCGAGGACGAGGACCAGCGGGTACGAGCCCGTGGAGATCGCCCACAGATAGCAGGCCATGAGCACGGCGCTGCCGACGGCGCCCACGAGGTAGACCGGCTTGCGGCCGATACGGTCCGAGAGCTTCGCCCAGAGCGGGATCGCGCCGAGGGCCGCCACGTTGGCGAGGGCGCCCACCCACAGCATCCCGGTCCGGTCCATGCCCACCGAGTCGCTCGTCGCGTACGACAGGGCCCAGACGGTGAAGATCGTGCTCACGGAGGCGATCAGGGATCCGGCGACGACGCGCAGGACGTCGGCCCAGTGGTCGCGCAGCAGTACGGCCAGCGGCAGTTTCACGACGCCCTCCGTAGCCGCCTGCCGGGCGAAGGCCGGGGTCTCCTCCAGGGAGCGCCGGATCGCGTACCCGACGACGGCGACGGCGACGCTCAGCCAGAACGGGACGCGCCAGCCCCACGAGAGCAGCTGGTCCTCGGGCAGGGCCGCGACCGGGATGAAGACGAGGGTGGCGATGAGCTGGCCCGCCTGCGTGCCGCTGAGGGTGAAACTGGTGAAGAAGCCGCGTCGGCCCGGCGGCGCGTGCTCCAGTGTCATCGAGCTGGCGCTGGCCTGCTCGCCCGCGGCGGAGATGCCCTGGAGCACGCGGCACAGCACGAGCAGCACGGGGGCGAGCGAGCCGACCTGGGCGCGGCTCGGCAGGCAGCCGATGAGGAAGGTGGACAGGCCCATCAGGATCAGCGTGAAGACCATGATCTTCTTGCGGCCGAGCCGGTCGCCGATGTGGCCGAGGAAGAGCGCGCCGACGGGACGGGCGGCGTAGGCGACGCCGAAGGTGGCGAGGGAGAGCAGCGTCGCGTTCGCGGGGTCGGACTCGTCGAAGAAGACCTTGGGGAAGATCAGGGCCGCGGCGCTGCCGTAGATGAAGAAGTCGTAGTACTCCAGGGCGCTGCCGGTCCAGGCCGCGAGCGCTGCCTTGCGCGGCTGGGCCTCGGGGGCGCGAGGCGGCGCGGCGGCGCCGGGGGAGGGGACGGTCACGGCGTACTCCTAGGGGGACGCTTCGGCGATGAAGCGAGCGGAGGGGTGCGGGGTGGTGTCGCGGTGTCTTTCTCCGGCCCTGGGGCAGGGGCGAGCGGTTAATTAACCCACTGGGTAGTTAGTAGTGGATGGCTACGGATGTTGCGCTGGCGTTACCCGCGTGTCAAGAGGTGGGCCGCGAAAACTTCCGCACGAGGTGCCCTCCCGGCACCCGTTCCCATTGCCTCTCGTACGGATCGGGCCGGGCTCGCGATCCGGCCTGATCCGTACGGACTAGTCCTCGGTGCGGTCCGCCGTCAGATAGGCGATGACCATGTCGCCGAGCATGGTCCGGTAGTGCTCGCGCCGGTCCTCCGCCACCAGGTCACGGCCGAAGAGCGCGCCGAACGTGTGCCGGTTCGAGACCCGGAAGAAGCAGAACGAGCTGATCATCGCGTGCAGGTCGACGGCGTCGATGTCGGCGGTGAACAGGCCCGATGTGCGTCCGGCGTCGAGGATGCGGCGGATCACCTCGATCGCGGGCGAGTTGAGCGCGCCGAGCTGTTCGGAGGCCGCGATGTGCTCCGCCTCGTGGATGTTCTCGATCGAGACGAGGCGGATGAAGTCGGGGTGCGCCTCGTGGTGGTCGAAGGTGAGCTCGGCGAGCCGGCGGATGGCCGCGACCGGGTCCAGGTGGTCGACGTCGACCTCCTGCTCGGCCTGCCGGATCGCCGAGTACGCGTGCTCCAGAACCGCCGTGAACAGCTGTTCCTTGCCGCCGAAGTAGTAGTAGATCATCCGCTTCGTGGTGCGGGTACGGGCCGCGATCTCGTCGACGCGGGCGCCCGTGTAACCGGCGCGGGCGAACTCCTGGGTGGCGACGTCGAGGATCTCGGCCCGGGTGCGGGCGGCGTCGCGGATCCGTCCGGCGGGTCGCGTCGGCTCTTCGACTGTGGCCATGCGTTCCTCCGGGTCGGTTCGGTGCTGGTGATTGTAGAAGCAGCGCCGGGGCCGGTGACCGGCTGCCCTTTCCAGGATGCCGCCTTCCTGGTATTACTAACGAACCAGTTCGTACATTAGGAGGAGCGCGCGGTGTCCCAGGACTCCTGTCTCGTCGGTCTGATCGGTTCGGGCATCGGCCCCTCGCTGAGCCCCGCGCTCCATGAGCGGGAGGCCGACCGTCAGGGCCTGCGCCATCTCTACCGGCTGATCGACATCGACGCCCTGGGTGTCGCCCCCGACCGGGTCGGCGACCTGGTGCGGGCGGCGCGGGCCGTGGGCTACGACGGCCTGAACATCACCCACCCCTGCAAGCAGCTCGTCATTGAGCACCTCGATGAGCTCGCCCCCCAGGCGGAGGCGCTCGGCGCCGTGAACACCGTCGTGTTCGAGGGCGGGCGCGCCGTCGGCCACAACACCGACGTCACCGGATTCGCGGCCTCCTTCGCCCGCGGCCTGCCCGACGCCCCGCTCGACCGGGTCGTGCAGCTCGGCGCGGGCGGCGCGGGCGCGGCGGTCGCGCACGCCGTGCTCACCCTGGGCGGCGGCCACCTCACCGTCGTGGACGCCCTGCCCGAGCGCGCCGCGGACCTGGCCGCGTCGCTGAACCGGCACTTCGGCGAGGGCCGCGCGTCCGCCGGGACCCCGGACCGCATCGAAGAGCCTCTCGCCCGCGCCGACGGCCTCGTCCACGCCACACCCACCGGCATGGCCGCCCACCCGGGACTCCCGCTCCCCGCCCGCCTGCTGCGCCCGTCCCTCTGGGTGGCGGAAGTCGTCTACCGCCCGCTGGAGACGGAACTCCTGCGCACTGCACGGGAGTTGGGGTGCGCCACGCTCGACGGCGCAGGCATGGCGGTGTTCCAGGCCGCGGACGCGTTCCGGCTCTTCACGCGCCGCGAGCCGGACGTCACACGGATGCTCGCGGACATCGCCGAACTCGCGGGTGCGGCGGCGGCCCGAGGCTGACCCCGGCCCCCGGCACCGACCCCCACACCGACCCCCTCCTCCGTCTCAAGGAGCACCGTCGTGCGTACCTCGATCGCCACCGTCTCGCTCAGCGGATCCCTCACCGAGAAGCTGACCGCCGCCGCCTCCGCCGGGTTCGACGGGGTGGAGATCTTCGAGAACGATCTCCTCGCGAGTCCGCTCACCCCCGAGGAGATCCGGGCCCGCACCGCGGACCTCGGCCTCACCATCGACCTCTACCAGCCGATGCGGGACATCGAGGCGGTGCCGCCGCAGGAGTTCGAGCGGAACCTGCGCCGCGCCGAGCACAAGTTCCGGCTGATGAACCGGCTCGGCACGGACACCGTCCTGGTGTGCTCCAGCGTCTCGCCCCTCGCCGTCGACGACGACGCGCTCGCCGCCGAACACCTGCACAGGCTCGCGCAGTCGGCGCAGGAACACGGCGTACGCGTCGCCTACGAAGCACTCGCCTGGGGCCGTCACGTCAGCACGTACGACCACGCCTGGCGCATCGTCGAGGCGGCGGGGCACCCGGCGCTCGGCACCTGCCTGGACAGTTTCCACATCCTCGCCCGCGGCTGTGACCCCAAGGGCATCGAGGACATCCCCGGCGAGAAGATCTTCTTCCTCCAGCTCGCCGACGCCCCGCTGATGGCGATGGACGTCCTCCAGTGGAGTCGCCACTACCGCTGTTTCCCCGGGCAGGGCGGCCTGGACGTGACCGGACTCGTCCGGCACGTGATCAACGCCGGTTACCAGGGCCCGCTGTCGCTCGAAGTGTTCAACGACGTCTTCCGGCAGGCCGACGCGGGCCCCACCGCCGTCGACGCCCGGCGCTCCCTGATGCTCCTCCAGGAAGCAGCCGGCCTCACGGCGCCGCCCGCACCGGTCCAGCCCACCGGTTTCGCCTTCGCGGAGCTCACCACCCCGGACGCCGGTGCCGTGTCCGCGCTCCTCGGCGCCCTCGGCCTGGCCAGGGCCGCCAGGCACCGCGGCAAGCCCGTCGAACTGTGGCAGCGCGGCGAGGCCCGCATCCTCGTCACCACGGATCCCGTCCGCCACCGCGACGGACTCGCCCTCGCCGCGCTCGGCCTGGAGTCCCCGGACCCGGCCGCCGCGACCGCCCGCGCAGACTCGCTCCTCGCCCCCGTACTGCCCCGCCGCCGGGCACCCGAGGACGCCCCGCTGGACGCGGTGGCCGCGCCCGACGGCGTGGAGATCTTCTTCTGCGCGACGGACCGGGAAGGCCTGCCGAACTGGCGGGAGGACTTCGCGCAGCTGCCCGGCGCCCGTGACGGCGACCCTGACCGGGAACGGCGGGGCGCCGTCCTGCGGATCGACCACCTGGCCCTCACCCAGCCCTGGCACCAGTTCGACGAGGCCGCGCTCTTCCACCGCACGGTGCTCGGACTCCGGCCGCAGGAGAGCGTCGACGTCGCCGACCCCTACGGGCTGCTGCGCAGCCGTGCCGTCACGAACGACGACGGCAGGGTGCGGATCGCGCTCGGCATCGGCGCGGGCCCCGCCGACGACGCCGACCGCGTCCAGCACATCGCCCTGGCGACGGACGACGTGGTGGCCGCCGCCCGAGCCTTCCAGGACGCGGGCGGCCGGCCGCTGCCCGTACCGCCCAACTACTACGACGACTTGGCGGCGCGCTTCGAGTTCGAACCGGGCGAGGCGGAGACGTACCGGGAGCTCGGCATCCTCTACGACCGCGACGAGCACGGCACCTTCCGCCACTTCTACACGGAGACGGTCGGCCGGGTCTTCTTCGAACTGGTCCAGCGCGACGGCGGATACCGCGGTTACGGCGCCCAGAACGCCCCCGTCCGCCTCGCCGCCCAGCACGCCCTGCGCCCCGGACGCAGGTAGGTTGCCGCGCCTACGCGCCGCACCACGTCAGTCGAGGCAGAACTCGTTCCCCTCCGGGTCGGTCATCACGATGTAGCCCGTGCTCAGCGGGGGAGCGGGCTCATCGCGCCGTACCCGCGAGGCGCCGAGCGCGACGAGCCGGGCGCACTCGGCCTCGAGCGCCGCCATGCGCTCCTGGCCCTCCAGTCCGGGTGCCGCACGGACGTCGAGGTGGACACGGTTCTTGGCGGCCTTGTCCTCCGGTACCTGCTGGAAGAACAGCCGCGGGCCCTGCCCTTCCGGGTCCTCGACGGCCGACCGCGTGTTGCGCTGTTCCTCCGGTACGCCGATCCGCGCGAGGAAGTCGTCCCACGCGGCCAGTGGGTCGGCGCCCTCGGGCACGTCGACGCCGGGCGGGCCGGGGTGGACGTAGCCCAGTACGTCGCGCCAGAAGGACGACAGTGCCCGCGGGTCGTGGGCATCGAAGGTGACCTGGATGTGGCGGCTCACGGGGTGCTCCGTTCGTGGCGCGGTGCGTCGGTGCGGGCAGCGGGTCCGCGGCGGAGTGCGTCCGCGGCCCTCGCATCACCCTGGCACCTCTCGCGGACAGATACGGTCCGCGACCCCGGTGCGCCGAAGGCAAAAGCTGCTTGGTCGTTCAACCAATGCCCACCGCATCGGGGTGACGTTTTCCGTGTGGTGCACCAGTCGTTTCCGGCCCTGCTCCCGGCTTCACTGGCTGTGAGGCAGCAGCTGAGGGGCGTGGGAGACATGGATCTGAACACGGTGAAGGACGTGCGTGACGGCCGGTTGCGGGAGCCCTGGCAACCGGGCGACGCGTGGCTGGGCGGGGGCACGTACCTGTTCTCCGAGCCGCAGCCTCATCTGCGGCGCCTGGTGGATCTGAGCCGCATGGGCTGGGAGCCGCTCACCCTCGGCGCGGACGGGACGCTGGAGATCGCGGCGACGTGCACCATCGCCCAACTCTCCCGCTTCGGGCGGAAGTTCGAGGCCGCGGCGGCGCCGTTGATCGAGCAGTGCTGCCGTGCCTTTCTCGCCTCGTTCAAGATCTGGAACATGGCGACCGTGGGCGGGAACCTGTGCAACGGGCTGCCTGCCGGGCCGATGATCTCGCTGACCGCCGCGCTCGACGGCACCTGTCTCCTCCAGTCGCAGGCCGGAGTGAGACGGACCGTGAAGGTCGCCGACTTCATCACCGGCGCGGGCCGCAAGGACCTCGGCGCGGGCGAGCTGCTCCGCTCGGTCACCCTGCCCGCGCGGGCACTCGGCTGCCGGACGGCCTTCCGCCAGGCGTCGCTGTACGGGCTCGGCCGCTCGGGAGCGCTGGTCATCGCAACGCTCGATCCCGTGGACGGGTCGATGGCGGTGACGATCAGCGCGGCGACCGTACGGCCCTTCCGCCTCTGGTTCCCCCTGCCGCCGGACAAGGGCGAGCTCCGGCGGGCCATCGAGGCGGCCGTCGGCGAGGACGACTGGTTCGACGACATCCACGGACTGCCCGAGTGGCGGCGGCACATGGGACTGCGCCTCGCCGAGGAAGTCCGCCACGAACTGACCCAGCTCTCCCAGGACGGTGCACGATGAGCTTCGACATCGAGGTCAACGACCGGCACTTCGACACCGAACCGCGGGCCGGCCAGTGTCTGCGCACCTATCTGCGCGAGCGCGGCTGGTTCGGGGTGAAGAAGGGCTGCGACGCGGGCGACTGCGGCGCCTGCACCGTCCATGTGGACGGGGAGCCGGTCCACAGCTGTCTGTACCCGGCCGTACGGGCACAGGGCCGCACCGTGACGACCGTCGAGGGCCTCGCCTCCGCGGAGGGTGAACTCCACCCCGTCCAGCAGAAGTTCCTCGGCGCCCAGGGGTTCCAGTGCGGCTTCTGCACCGCCGGATTCCTGATGACGACGGCCGCCCTCGAAGCCGAGCAGGGCACCGAGCACGACGACGGCAAACTGGACGACCTGCCCCGCGCCTTCAAGGGCAACATCTGCCGGTGCACCGGATACCGCGCCATCGAGGACGCCGTGCGAGGCGTGCAGCACACCGAACGTCCCTGTGCGGGCAAGGCGGTCGGCAAGAGCCTCGGCGCGCCCGCGGGCCCCCAGGTCGTGACCGGCACCGCCCGCTACACCTTCGACGTCGAAGTCCCCGGCCTCCTCCACATGAAGCTGCTGCGCTCCCCGCACCCGCACGCCCGCATCGTCTCCATCGACACCGCGGACGCCCTGCGCGTGCCCGGCGTGCACGCCGTCCTCACCCACGAGGACGCCCCCGCGACCCTGTACTCCTCGGCCCGGCACGAGCACCCCACCGAGGACCCCGACGACACGCGCGTCCTCGACGACACCGTCCGCTACGTCGGCCAGCGCGTCGCCGCCGTGGTGGCCGACAGCGAACAGGCCGCCGAGGAGGGCTGCCGGCGGATCGAGGTGGTCTACGACCAACTCCCGTACGTCACCGACCCCGAGAAGGCGATGGCCCCCGGCGCCCCCGTCATCCACGAGGGCAAGGGCCCCGAGGTACGGATCTCCCGCGTGGAGAACAACGTCGCCGGTGAGGTGCACGGTGAGATCGGCTCCGTCGAGGACGGCTTCGCCGACGCAGATGTCGTCTACGAGGAGACCTTCCGCACCCAGCGCGTCCAGCACGCAAGCCTGGAGACCCACGGCTGTGTCGCCTACTTCGAGCCCAAGGAGGACGGCACCGGCGAGCGCCTCACCGTCCGGTCCTCCACCCAGACCCCGTTCCTGACGCGCCGCGCGCTGTGCGCCCTGTACGGCCTGCCCGAGGACGAGGTCCGTGTCGTCGCGGGACGTGTGGGCGGCGGCTTCGGCGGCAAGCAGGAGATGCTGACGGAGGACATCGTCACGCTGGCGGCACTGAAGCTGCGGCGGCCGGTGAAGCTGGAGTACACGCGCGCGGAGCAGTTCTACGGAGCGACCACCCGCCACCCCTTCACCATCGGCATCAAGGTCGGCGCCCGCACCGACGGCACGCTGACCGCGATCCAGATGCGTGTCGTCTCCAACACCGGCGCCTACGGCAACCACGGCCCCGCCGTCATGTTCCACAGCGTCGGCGAGTCGTTCGCCGTCTACCGAGCCCCGCACAAGAAGGTCGACGCGTTCTCCGTCTACACGAACGTGGTCCCGGCGGGCGCCTTCCGCGGCTACGGCCTCGGCCAGGTCACCTTCGCCGTCGAATCGGTCATGGACGAACTGGCCCGCCGACTCGGCATGGACCCCCTGGTCTTCCGCGAGAAGAACATCATCGGCCCCGGCGAGCACATGCTCAGCCCGATCGGCGAGGAGGAGGACCTCCACATCGCTTCCTACGGCCTCGACCAGTGCCTGGGCGTCGTGCGCAAGGCGATCGCCGAGGACACCAGCGCCGAGCAGGCGCCCGAGGGATGGCTGGTCGGGCAGGGCACGGCGATGGCGATGATCGCCACCGGCCCGCCCGGCGGGCACTACGCCGACGCCCGCGTGTCGCTCCTGTCCGACGGGACGTACGACATCGCCGTCGGGACGGCCGAGTTCGGCAACGGCACCACCACCGTCCACAAGCAGATCACCGCCGGGGCCCTCAACACCACCGAGGACCGCCTCACGATCCGGCAGTCCGACACGGACGTCGTCCGCCACGACACCGGCGCCTTCGGCTCCGCGGGCACGGTGGTGGCCGGAAAGGCCGTCCTTCTCGCCGCCGGCTCCCTCGCCGAACGGCTGCGGACCTTCGCCGCCCGGCACACCGGCGTCGCCCGCCACCTGTGCGTACTCGGGGCCGAGGCCGTCGACTGCGCGGGCCGGGTGGTGACGCTGAAGGAGTTGTACGAGGCGGCCGAGGCGAAGGGCGCCATGGACGAGGTGGCCGCCGACGGCCACTGGGGCGGCTCCCCCCGCTCCGTCGCCTTCAACGCCCAGTGGTTCCGCCTCGCCGTCGACCCCGGCACCGGCGAGATCCGCATCCTGCGCAGCGTCCACGCCGCCGACGCGGGCAAGGTCATGAACCCGATGCAGTGCCGCGGCCAGGTCGAGGGAGGCGTGGCCCAGGCGCTGGGCGCGACGCTCTTCGAGACGGTACGTGTCGACGACCGCGGCGAGGTCACCACCGCCGCCTTCCGCCGCTACCGCCTCCCGCAGTACGCCGATGTCCCGCGCACCGAGGTCCACTTCATGGAGACCACCGACGCCATCGGCCCGCTCGGCGCCAAGTCGATGAGCGAGAGCCCCTTCAACCCGGTCGCCCCCGCCTTCGCCAACGCGCTGCGCGACGCCACCGGCGTCCGCTTCACCGAGATGCCGGTGACCCGGGACCGCGTCTGGCTGGCCCTCGACCGGCACGACTCCGTGCCGGGCGCGTGAACGGGTCGCACCACGGGGCGCCCGGCCTGAACGTAGCTCCGGCTGTCTTCGCGTGGCGTCAGGCGTCAGGTATCGGGCGCCGGGTCAGCATGGTTGTCCAGGCCCCCGGAGAACGAGGTTGCGAGGTACCTCGCCAGTGCACACATCGGCCTTCACTCGCGGCCGGAGCCGGGGACGAAACGCGCTCGACGGAGGCGAACGCCGGATTCGACCCTGCCAGGATGTCCCCATGGCCCGAGACATCACTCGGCCGGACAGGGCTGTGGAGAGGACGCCATGGGCAGGACGCGCGCGACGGCCCCCGGCGGGAGCGGGGCCGCGCGGCTGTTGGCACGTCTGGCCGTGCTCGCGGTGGCGGGTTCGCTGGTCGTGCTCGGGCTCGCGCTGGGGGAGGGCGGCCTGCTCGTCGTCGGTGCCGGGCTCCTGGGGCTGATCGTCTGCGCGGTCGGCGTCTGGTGGTTCGTGGCGCACCGCGGACTGGTGCGGCTGGGCGGAGCGCTCCTCACGGTCGTGGCCCCCGTCGCCGTCCTGGTGCTCTACGCGCACGGCGGCCTGTGGCTGACGGCTCTGGTCCTCTGCCTGTGCTGGGGCGTGGCCCTGGCCTGCGCGAGGACGGCGCTGCGTATGTCGCGCCCGCAGCGGCCGATGCGGACGAGGGCCGCTGCCCGGCCGAAGCGGCCGGTCCTGATCATGAATCCGAAGTCCGGGGGCGGGAAGGTCGGCCGTTTCGGGCTGGTCGAGCGGGCGGAGGAACTCGGTGCGCGGGTGGTCCTGCTCGATCCGTCCGCCCCGGCCGACGTCGCCGCGCTGGCCCGGCAGGCCGTGGCCGAAGGCGCGGACCTGCTCGGCGTCGCCGGCGGCGACGGCACCCAGGCCCTGGTCGCGGCGGTCGCCGCCGAGCACGACCTGCCGTTCCTCGTGGTCTGCGCCGGCACCCGCAACCACTTCGCCATGGACCTGGGCCTCGACCGCTCCGACCCGTCCCGCTGCCTCGACGCGCTCACGGCCGGCGAGGAGGTCCGGGTCGACCTCGGCGACATCGAGGGCCGGGCCTTCGTCAACACCGTGTCCTTCGGGGTGTACGCCGACGTCGTGCAGCGGCCCGAGTACCGCGACGACAAGGCGGGCACGGCGCTGACGCTCATGCCGGACCTGCTGCTCGGGGAAGGGGTGCGACGGCTCGACGCACAGGCCGACGGCACCGCCCTCTCCTCCCAGCAGGCACTGCTGGTCAGCAACAACCCGTACACGTCACCCGACGAACTCACCGGCGGCGGCCGCAGGCCCCGGCTGGACGACGGTGAACTGGGGGTGCTCGGGATCCGCGTGGAGGACGCGGCGCAGGCCGCCGACCTGGCCCTGCGGGGCTCGCAGTCCACCGGCCTGACCGTCATGACCGCACACCGCGTCGAGGTGACGACCGGCGCGGACGAGATCCCCGTCGCGGTCGACGGCGAGGCACTTCGGATGCCCACCCCGGTGGTCTGCACGCTGCGCCCGGGCGCGCTGCGGGTCCTGCTGCCACGTGACCGCCCCGGCGTCGTCGTACCCGAGCCGCCTGTGAACTGGCGACGGATCATCGACCTCGCCTTCCGCCGTACCGAGCGGACCACCGACGGTCAGACCCGCGCCTGACGGGCGGCGAACGCGGCCGTCACCGCGGCGCGGCCGACACCTCCCCCGCATCGCCGGACGGACGCGCGTGGTGCCGTGGCCTCGACCTCGATCCGCCCGCCGGCCGAAGTGCCCGAGGAGTTCATCCGTGAACCAGGCCGGAACCAGGCCCGGTGCTCGGGCCCGCCGCTCGGAGCGGGGCACGGCGCTTCAGCGGTACGTGTACGGGACAGCGCCCGGACCGGGACCTTCTACAGCCAGTCCCGCTTCTTGAAAATGACGTACAGGCTCGTGCACACCACTGCCATCAGCACGATCGCGAACGGGTATCCGCCCACCCAGTGCAGCTCCGGCATGTGGTCGAAGTTCATGCCGTAGATCGTGCCGACCAGGGTCGGGGCGAACAGGATGGCCGCCCACGACGAGATCTTCTTGATTTCCTCGTTCTGTTCGAAGCCCGCTTCGGCCAGTGCCCGCATCTCCGCGTTCTGCTGCTGGGTGACCTGCGTCGCGTTCACCGTCAGGATGTCCGCGAGGGCCTGGCGGAAGCCGTCCACGCGTTCGCTCGTGTGCGTGACGTGGTCGGCCACGTCGCGCAGGTAGCGCTGGAGTTCCTCGTCCGTGCGGTACTTGGCGAAGCCCGCCATCAGGGCGTGCAGCATGCCGACCAGGGGGCGGGTCGCCCGCTGGAACTCGACCATCTCGCGCGAGAGTTCGTAGATGCGCCGGGACACCTCGGGCGCTCCGGAGAAGACCTCCGTCTCGATCTCGTCGATGTCTGTCTGGACCCCGGCGACGACCGGGGCGTAGCCGTCCACCACCGCGTCGAGAATCGCGTAGAGCACCGCCTCGGGGCCGAGTTTCAGCAGCTCGGGGGAGTCCTCCATGCGGCGGCGCACACCGGACAGGTCGGGCGCCGCGCCGTGCCGGACCGTGATGACGAAGTCCGCTCCGACGAACACGTGCAGCTCCCCGAACTCGACCTCCTCGGGTGCGTCCAGGTAGCGGGCGGCGCGCAGGACGACGAACAGCGTGTCCCCGTACCGCTCCAGCTTCGGCCGCTGATGTGCCTCCAGAGCGTCCTCGACCGCGAGCGGGTGCAGGTCGAATTCGGCTGCCAGGGAGAGGAGTTCGGACTCGGTCGGGCGGGCCAGCCCGATCCACGCCATACCGTCCTGCTGTTCGCGCAGCTCGCGGAACGTCTCGGCGAGCGTCGCGGGCGACGACACCCGTACCCCGTCCCGGTACAGCGCCGCCTGCACCACGCTGGCCGTCTCGGACGCGGGGTCCGTGGGTGTGGCGGACGGGAGCGGCGCGGTACTCGGCTCGGGCTTCACCGGCGACTGTCCTGCGGCGCGGCGCCACATGTACTTCTTCGGTTCGGCTCCGGGGCGGGTCCGCCGCTCTGCCATGTCTCCGCCTTGCGTGTCGAAACGGCTGTCACTTCGGCCACTGTGCAGGATATATGGCCCCAATACGGCCGGTGGGGGAGTGATCGTCAGGGGGCGGCCGGCAGGTCGGGGGGGACGTGGCCGGCCGGCCGGGCGCTGGCTTGAGGCCAGTAGCTGTCCGCAAGTCCCGATAGCGTGCCGACCATGACCACCAAGCGGAGCACGGCCGAGGCAAGTGTGAGCAATGCGGCTACCCCGACCCTGTCGGCCCGGGCCCTGGGGCGTGCCACGCTCGATCGTCAGCTCCTGCTGCGGCGCTCGCCGGTCACCGTGAAGACCGCCGTGGAGCACCTGCTGGGGCTCCAGGCGCAGAACGTGAAGCCGCCCTACGGCGCGCTCGCCGCCCGGCTCGACGGCTTCGACCCCGCCGAGCTCTCCCGGCTCCTCGAGGACCGCGAGGTCGTCCGCATCGCCACCATGCGCTCGACCGTCCACCTCCACAGCGCCGACGACTGCATGAGCCTGCGGCCGCTCGTCCAGCCCGTGCTGGAGCGGGAGTTGAAGAATTTCACGAAGAGCCTCACGGGTGTCGACCTCGGTCGGCTCGCCGCGCTCGCCAAGACCTACGTCGAGCAGGAGCCGCGCACCCCCAAGCGGATCCGGGAACTGCTCCTCGCCGAGTGGCCCGACGCCGACCCCCTCGCCCTCACGATCGCCGTCCGCTGCCGGCTGCCGCTCGTACAGGCCACACCGCGCGGCCTGTGGAAGCGCAGCGGCCAGGTCGCCCTGACCACCGCCGAGCACTGGCTCGACCGCGCCGCCGACCCGGCCCCCGCCCCGGACGGCACCGTCCTGCGCTATCTGGCCGCGTTCGGGCCCGCCTCCGTCAAGGACATGCAGCAGTGGGCGGGCCTGACCCGCATGACGGAGGTCTTCGAGCGGCTGCGGCCGCGGTTGGCCACCTTCCGTGACCCGCACGGCGTCGAGCTCTTCGACCTGCCCGACGCGCCTCGCCCCGACGAGGACACCCCCGCCCCGCCGCGCCTCCTCCCCGAGTTCGACAACCTGCTGCTCTCGCACGCCGACCGCACCCGCGTCGTGCCGCTCGCGTACAAGGACCGCATGTGGAAGGGGAACATCGCCTATCCCACGTTCCTCGTCGACGGCCTGCTCGCCGGGCTCTGGAAGCTCGACGAGGCCAAGGGCGCCTCCGCCGCGCTCACCCTCCAGCCCTTCGGGAAGCTCACCGCACAGCAGCGCGACGCCCTCACGGACGAGGCGGAGACCACCGTGCGCACGCTGGGGGTCAAGGACCCGTGCGACATCCGGTTCGGGACCGTACGGCCGCAGTAGCGGCAGCCGGAGCGCGCCGGGATCAGTCGGCGCGGCCCGTCGCCGCGACCGTCACTCCCAGGCCGATCATCGCGAAGCCTCCCGTGCCGCCGATCAGCGACAGGCGCCGGTCGGACCGGGCGAACCACGTACGGGCGGCGGACGCCGTCAGGCCCCAGAGCGTGTCCGTGATCAGGCCGATCGAGATCGGCATCAGCCCCAACAGGAGCATCTGCGCGGGTACGTGACCGACCGAGTGATCCACGAACTGGGGCAGAACCGCCGCGAAGAAGACGATGCCCTTGGGGTTGGTCACCCCGACGAGCGCGCCGTCCGCAACCGTTCGCAGATCGCCGCGCGGCGGGCCCTGGGGCCCCCGGATGTCCTCGGCCCGCATCTCCTTGCGGTGCCGGAACGCCTGCACGCCGAGGAGGACCAGATACGCGGCTCCCGCCAGCTTCACCGCCATGAACACCGCGGCCGAGCGCTCCACCAGGGAGCCGATCCCGAGCGCCACGCCCACCACGAGCACGTACGAGCCGATGACATTGCCGAGCGCTGTCGCGACCGCCGTCCGCCGGCCGTGCGCGAGTGCGCGCCCGATCACGAACAGCACGCTCGGCCCGGGGATCACGATCACCAGGAGCGACATCGCCGCGAACGCCAGATACCGGTCGGTGGACACCATGTCCCCAGCATGTCCCTCAACCCACTTCGTCGTCCACGGTCCGCTTGAGGAATCGCTCCTGCCGCAGACGCGGGCCGCCTAAGACGGCAGCTACGGCAACAGCCCCGCCCTCCGGGCCGCCACCACCGCCTCCAGGCGCGTGTGCGCGCCCAACTTCCGCATGGCCGACCGCAGATAGCCCTTCACGGTCTCGGGCCGCAGGCCGAGGCGTTCGGCCGTGGCCGCGTTCGTCGCGCCGGTGGCCACCCACGCGAGGACATCCACCTCGTGCGGCGCTAGCCCCACGTCCGGAACGCGGCGGAGCCGGCGCCTCTTTTTTGGGAAAAGCAAGCCCCAGCAGCCGGACGCGGAGACGCGGTGGGAGCGGACAGTTCTAGAGGACGAGGGTGCCTATCGACGCCTCTTCAAGATCCTCTTTACGTCGCGAGGCATCGACCAGGCGAAGCTGCCTAACGCCCGTAGATCCACGCAGAGTTGGCGGATAAGATCCCAGACGTCAAGTGGCCCCGACAGCGAGGCAACGCTGCCGGGGCCCGCCAGTCTGACCCTTCAGAGACGAGACTGACATGACCCAAACTCTCACATCAGCCATCGACGTCGCACGCCAGCACACGCTCACTCTTCGAGCCGTCATCTATGCCCGAGTCTCCACGGAGGAGCAGAAGAAGGGCTTCGGCATCGCCTCCAGCGTGAAGAAGGGGTTGCGCCACATCGAGAAGAAGGGCTGGACACACGTCGAGACCTTCAAGGACGAGGGCTGCAGCGGCAGCCTCGACCACACCCAGCGCCCCGACCTCAAGCGCCTGATGGAGCTCGCCCACCAGAGCCCCCGCCCCTTCGATGTCGTCGTAGTGACCGAAGAACGCGCCATCGGCCGACGCGACCGCGCCTTCTGGCCCTGGGTATGGGCCCTGGAAGACATCGGCATCTTCGTCGCAGTCGTCCGCGGCGACTACGACAACACCAGCGAAGCCGGACGCTCCAAAATGCGCAAGGAGCAGGGTCGGGCCGAAGACGAGCGCATCATCATCCGCGACCGCACCCAAGGCGGTGTCCAGGAGAAGGCCGAGTTCGGGGGACATCCCGGCGGCGTCGCCCCCTACGGCTACCGCATCGAGAACCAAGGCAAAAAGGGTGAGAGCCGCATCGTCCTCGACGAGGGCGCCGACAATGAAGGCCTCCCCACACTGCGCCTCATGTGGACGCTCATCGTCAAGGAGGGCCACAGCCCCTCCGAAGTAGAAGACCTCCTCAACTCCGAGCGCCACCCCGGCCCGTCGGGCGACGGCTGGAAACAGGGCTCGGTACGGCACGTCCTCACCTCCACCGCCGTCCAAGAGGGCGTCCGCAGGTACCGGGACCCGAGAGGCGCCAAGATCCGCCTCGACGACCAGGGACAGCCACTATTCGGAGAGCCTGTCGTCATCCCGTACGACCGCGTCTTCAGCGACACGGAACTCGCGCTCCTCAACACGGCACTAGCGCGCACCGCACGCGGCCCAAGAACCTCCGGCGGACCCAGCATCCACCCCCTCAGCGAGCACATCTTCTGCCATTGCGGCTGCCACTACACCGGCACCAGCAATACGGGCCGCGACAACGCCCGGGTCTACCGCTGCGCGGGAACCATCAAGAAGCGCGACACTGAAACCGCCTGCACCTGCGGCTGCTCCCAAATCAACGCGGAAGCACTGGAGGCACGCGTCTGGGTCGAGATCTGCCAGCTCCTGGAAAGCCCTCAGCGTCTTACTGGCCTGGCTCAGGACTGGATTGATGTCATCAAGGGCAGGGACGTCAATTACGAGGAACGCATTGAAAACCTCGATAGCCAAATCGAGGCTGTGGAAGCAGCAATCGATGGCGCCTCCGCTGCGGCAGCACTCCGGGCCGCTGAGCGTAAGCTCGACAAGGAGGCTACCCAGGCTGCAATTGAACGGGCTGCGGCGGCTCTTCATGACGATCTGGATGACCTCGTCAAGCTGAGGCACGAAGCGCAGCAATGGCACGACGAAGTTCAGCGCGACAAGGTCCGTGCACGCGACCTCAAGGGTCTCTCGGATATTTCTCGCGAGAACCTGCACGCGATGACCGCTCGGGAGCGTGAAGGCGTCGTCGATCTGCTCAAGCTGAAAGTTACGATTCTTGGCCCGACGGTCAGGCGAACGCGATCCGACGATGGCATCAGCGCATGGTTCCGAGAGCGGGATCGAGTGGTCCCGGAACTGACCGACGAGGCCTGGGCTGCCGTGCAGCCTGTCGTTTCCGAGATGTACAGACGCGGAAGGCGCCCCAAAGATCCGCGTGCGCTCTTGGACTCGATGCTTCAGAAAGCGCGGACCGGCTGCCCATGGATGGAGCTGCCGTACGGCAATGTGTCGAGCATCTGGCATCGCTGGGTCCAGCGGGGGTACTGGGGGCGCCTGATGGCCGCTCTGGAGCCCTTCCCGGGCGCGTTGGTTCGGGAGCCCATTGTGCTGCCCTCGATCCGCGTGGACGGCCTCGTGGACCCGCGACTCTTCATCGACGAAGATGTTGTCAGTGATCAAGGCGACGTCTTCAAGAATGAAGGCGACGTCTTCAAGGCCTCCGACTACAAGATCAGCCCGTTCGAGCTGGAGAGCGCGCTCCTGGAGCACGAGGCGGTCGCCGAGGCGGCCGTGGTGCCCGCCCCCGACGAGGTGCGGCTCGCCGTCCCCAAGGCGTACGTCGTCCTCGCCGAGGGGTACGAACCCGGGCCCGGCACCGCGAAGCTGCTGTTCGAGCACTCGCGGGAGGTACTCGCGCCGTACAAGCGCGTGCGGCGCCTGGAGTTCGCCGAGCTGCCCAAGACGGTCTCCGGCAAGATCCGCCGGATCGAACTGCGCGAGCGCACGGCGCAGGGTTCCACGGCCGAGTACCGCGAGGAGGACTTCCGATGACAGGCGAACCCCCCACGACAACCGAGCCCCCGCCCCTCTCGTACGCGCACGGGACCGACCCCGCGCCGCTCCTCGGCGACACGATCGGCCGCAACCTCGACCGGGCCGTGGCCGCGTACCCCGACCGTGACGCACTGGTCGACGTGCCGTCCGGACGGCGTTGGACCTACGCCCGGTTCGGCGCGGACGTCGACGAGTTGGCGCGCGGGCTGCTCGCCCGAGGTGTGCTCAAGGGTGACCGGGTCGGGATCTGGGCGGTCAACTGCCCCGAGTGGGTCCTCGTGCAGTACGCGACCGCGCGCATCGGCGCGGTCATGGTGAACATCAACCCCGCATACCGCGCCCACGAGCTGGAGTTCGTGCTCAAGCAGGCGGGCGTCTCGATCCTTGTCGCCTCGGCCGAACACAAGGGCAGCGACTACCGGGCGCTCGTGCGGCAGGTGCGGGAGCGGTGCCCCGAGCTGCGCGAGACGGTCTTCATCGGTGAGGCCGGATGGGACGCTCTGACGGCGGGCGCGGCAGCGGTCACGGTGGAGCAACTCGACGCCAGACAGGCCGAGTTGAGCTGTGACGACCCGGTCAACATCCAGTACACCTCGGGTACGACCGGCTTCCCGAAGGGCGCCACGCTCTCCCACCACAACATCCTCAACAACGGATTCTGGGTGGGCGAGACGGTCGGCTACACCGAGCAGGACCGGGTCTGTCTGCCCGTGCCCTTCTACCATTGTTTTGGGATGGTCATGGGCAATTTGGGAGCGACGTCCCACGGTGCCTGCATCGTCATCCCCGCCCCGTCCTTCGACCCCGTCGCCACGCTCCACGCGGTCGAGCGCGAGCGGTGCACGTCGCTGTACGGTGTCCCGACGATGTTCATCGCCGAGCTGAACCTCGCCGACTTCGCGACCTACGACCTGTCGTCGCTGCGGACCGGCATCATGGCGGGCTCGCCGTGCCCCGTCGAGGTCATGAAGCGGGTCGTCGCCGAGATGCACATGGCGGAGGTGTCCATCTGCTACGGCATGACAGAGACCTCGCCCGTCTCCACGCAGACCCGCCGCGACGACGATCTTGAGCGCCGCACCGGCACGGTCGGCCGCGTCCTGCCGCACATCGAGGTCAAGGTGGTCGACCCGGTCAGCGGCGTGACGCTGCCGCGCGGCGAGCCGGGCGAGCTGTGCACACGCGGCTACAGCGTGATGCTCGGCTACTGGGACGAGCTGGAGAAGACGGCCGAGGTCATCGACCCGGGACGGTGGATGCACACCGGCGACCTCGCGGTCCTGCGCGAGGACGGCTACGTCCAGATCGTCGGCCGCATCAAGGACATGATCATCAGGGGCGGTGAGAACGTCTACCCTCGCGAGATCGAGGAGTTCCTCTACGCCCACCCGAAGATCGCGGACGTCCAGGTCGTGGGGGTGCCCGACGAGCGGTACGGGGAGGAGGTCCTGGCCTGCGTGATCCTCCGTGACCCGCAGGACACGCTCACCCTGGAGGAACTGCGCGCGTACTGCCGCGACCGGCTGGCCCACTACAAGACGCCGGCCCGGCTGCGCATCCTCGACGCGTTCCCGATGACGGTGAGCGGCAAGGTCCGCAAGATCGAGCTGCGGGAGGGGTACGGGGCCGACGCCGGCTGAGGAGTGCGAGTTCTTCTGCGGGGCCTCGTCCGGGCGCGATCGGCCCGGGTGGGGCCCCGCCCCGTGCCTCCGGCCGGACCGGCCGGGTCTACGCCCCCGCCGCTATCAGTTCGTCCGCCGGATTGTTGACCGGCTGGGGCATGCCCGCCAGGTCGAGGACGAAGAGTGGGACGTCGAGTGCGTCGGCGCGAAGGCGCGCGTCCTCGTCGTAGCCCGCGAGTGAGAAGTAGACGCAGACCGCCGACTCCGTCATGCCGGTCAGCCACAGGCACTCCACGTCCCGCAGGGTGGCGGGCCGTACCGAGGGCTCGACCTGGGCGACGACGCCGCGCGCCGCGAGGCCGATGCCGGACGAGGGGCGCTGGTCGGCGCGGCGGATGTCCCGGTAGCCGAGCCAGCGCAGATAGAGGGCGACGGCGGTGACCGCGTCGCGCGCCGTGCGGATGGCCACCGGCTGGAACGCGGGGCGCGGGACGGGAGCCGTGGGCGGCAGCGGAATGTGGGCGGGGCCCGGCCGCACGGGACCGGCCTGGTCAGGGCTGTCGGTCGTGGTCGGGTCCGCGGGCCCCGGCCATGTCGCGCCGCCCGCCGCGTCGGAGTCCGGCGACGCGTCGTGGCTCGGCGCCGGGTCGCCCTCGACCGGGATCCGCAGCACCGTGCCGCAGGCGCAGCCGAGCTCCGGGCGCGGCCACCGGTCCCGGCGCCCGCAGGCCGCGCACCGCACGGTCACCCAGTCGTCGAGCCAGGTGCGGTGCGTGACCGGCTCCGCGGGCGCCCCGCGCCGCAGCGGGGGGACGACCGGCGCCCCGCACGAGCACGGGTAGACCGGTGGCGCATACACCTGTTCACGCCGGCAGGCGGGGCACCGCACCGGCACGTTCTGAGCCATGACCCACTCCCGGCATCCGCCCGGGGCTCCGCACCCGGGCTCACGTGATGGCTTCCCGCCCTCGGGGCCCATCGTCCTCCAAACTCCCCGGCCGCGGCAGGCAGTCGGGCGAGATGCCTCCTGATCCGTCGGCGAGAGGCCGTCCCTTGACGCTAGGGAGGTCGCCGCCTACATTGCTTCCATATAGCAGAACCTAGTTTCCGCAATGTGGAAACCGGTAGCTGAAGACAGTACGAAGACAACACGGACTCACAGCTCGCCGCGGGGGCGCGACGGGAGCGCGAATCCGACAGCCGAAGCAGGAGAACTCAATGGCTCGTATGACCGCTGCCAGCGCGGCAGTTGAGATCCTCAAGCGCGAAGGCGTCACGAACGCGTTCGGCGTGCCGGGTGCCGCCATCAACCCCTTCTACAAGTCCCTCAAGGAGGTCGGCGGCATCAGCCACACGCTGGCCCGCCACGTCGAGGGCGCCTCGCACATGGCCGAGGGCTACACGCGTACGAACCCGGGCAACATCGGGGTCTGCATCGGCACCTCGGGCCCGGCCGGCACCGACATGATCACCGGCCTGTACTCGGCCACCGGTGACTCCATCCCGATCCTGTGCATCACGGGCCAGGCGCCCAGCCACCTCCTGCACAAGGAGGACTTCCAGGCCGTCGACATCGCATCGATCGCGAAGCCCGTCACCAAGATGGCCGTCACGGTCCTCGAAGCGGCCCAGGTGCCCGGCGTCTTCCAGCAGGCGTTCCACCTGATGCGCTCCGGCCGTCCGGGCCCGGTCCTCATCGACCTGCCGATCGACGTCCAGCAGACCGAGATCGACTTCGACCCGGAGACGTACGAGCCGCTGCCCGTCTACAAGCCGGCCGCGACCCGTGCCCAGATCGAGAAGGCGATCTCCTTCCTCCTGGAGTCCGAGCGCCCCCTGATCGTCGCCGGCGGCGGCATCATCAACGCGGACGCCTCCGACCTCCTGGTCGAGTTCGCCGAGCTCACCGACACGCCGGTCGTCCCGACCCTCATGGGCTGGGGCACCATCCCGGACGACCACGACCTGAACGCGGGCATGGTCGGCCAGCAGACGGGCCACCGCTACGGCAACGCCACGTTCCTGGAGTCGGACTTCGTCCTCGGTATCGGCAACCGCTGGGCCAACCGTCACACCGGCTACAAGCTGGACGTGTACCGCGAGGGCCGCAAGTTCGTCCACGTCGACATCGAGCCGACCCAGATCGGCAAGATCTTCGCCCCGGACTACGGGATCGCCTCCGACGCCAAGGCCGCGCTCGAACTGTTCGTCGAGGTCGCGCGCGAGCTCAAGGCCGCGGGCAAGCTCCCCGACCGTTCCGCGTGGGTCGCCTCCCACCTGGAGCGCAAGGGCACGCTGCACCGCCGTACGCACTTCGACAACGTGCCGATGAAGCCCCAGCGCGTCTACGAGGAGATGAACAAGGCGTTCGGGCCCGACACCCGCTACGTCACCACCATCGGCCTCTCCCAGATCGCCGGCGCGCAGATGCTGCACGTCTACAAGCCGCGCCACTGGATCAACTGCGGCCAGGCGGGCCCGCTCGGCTGGACCATCCCGGCCGCGCTCGGTGTCGCCACCGCCGACCCGGACACCCAGGTCGTCGCGCTCTCCGGCGACTACGACTTCCAGTTCATGATCGAGGAGCTGGCGGTCGGCGCGCAGCACCGCATCCCGTACGTCCACGTCCTGGTCAACAACGCCTACCTGGGCCTGATCCGCCAGGCGCAGATCGGTCTCGACATCAACTTCCAGGTCAACCTGGAGTTCGAGAACCAGAACAGCCCCGAGCTCGGCGTCTACGGCGTCGACCACGTCAAGGTCGCCGAGGGCCTCGGCTGCAAGGCGATCCGCGTCACCGAGCCGGACCAGCTCCTGCCGGCCTTCGAGGAGGCCAAGAAGCTCGCCGCGCAGTACCGCGTGCCGGTCGTCGTCGAGGCGATCCTGGAGCGCATCACGAACATCTCGATGAGCCCGACGGCCGACATCAGCGCCGTCAAGGAGTTCGAGGAGCTCGCCACCGAGCCCGGCCACGCGCCGACCGCGATCCGGCCGCTCACCGCCTGATCAGACGCCTGCCGGTCCGACCGGGGGCGGTCCACCCGATGGGGGGTGGGCCGCCCTTTCGGCATGTCACCGGAACCTGCGTATGACACCCTGCCGACACCCGCCCGCTGCCCGGTGTCGACCGGCCTGCCGTCCTGGAAGGCGACGATCCGGTCATGGAACGACGTAGATTCGCCGCGGGCATCGCGGCAGCGGCCGCCGCCCCCGCTCTGCTCGGCGCGGCCCCCGCCCCCTCGTACGGCGACGACCGGCTGAGGAGGGCCATGCGGGCCGCGCTCGGCGACGAACTCGACGACCGGGCCGCCGCCCGCGCCGTCGAGCCCCACATCCACGACATCGGCTTCGACTGGCACCCGCCGACGGCTGCCCTGGGCCGGATCGACTTCCTCGTCGCGTACGGCTTCGGGAACCGGCCGCCGGCCGGTGGCGGCGACCCCACGAAGGTCATGTACGAGCCGGGCCCGGTCAACGAGGAGCTGGCGGACACCGTCGCCCGTGTGCGCGCCCGCAGGGACGTACCGGTGTACGCGCAGTGGGAGATCGCGCGCTTCCTGAAGTCCAAGTACCGCATGACCGGCGTGACATCGATCGAGCCGGTCGTCGCGCCGGACGGCACCCTCACGTACCTGAGCACGGACGGCGTTGCCGCCCAGGTCGTGGCGGCCCGCAAGAAGCTGCCGGAGGGCATCGGCACGGCGGGCGTCATCGGCTTCCGCGACCACGTCAAGCGCTGCGTGCAGACCACGAACGACCGCGGCATGACGGCGTACGCGCCCGCCGGCTTCGAGATGCCCGGCACGTACGACCCCGAGTCCGGCCAGGCCTGGACGCGGCGGCGCGACCTGTATCTGGTGCACGACATGACGGCGCAGTGGACGGTGCTGCGCGAGAAGCTGATCGCACAGGCGGGCAGCGGCAACTCCTGAGCACCGTCGGCCGAGCGACGCGGGGACAACGCAAGAACGCCGAGTACGGGACCGTCCGTACTCGGCGTTCTGTGCTTCCCCCGAAGCTCGCCTCTCCTGAAATGAGCATTCCCCGAAGAGGGCTTTCCCCGAAGGGAGTTGGTGCCGCCCGAAGGCACGCGACTGGCGGAACATGCATGCGTGCCGCCGGGCGGATTCCGTGGTGTGGCCGGTACCGCGGCGGCCTGGGATGAACCCCGGCGGCTGCCCTCCCCTCAGGTCGAGAAGGGGCCGTCAGGATCTTGACCACCGCACTGGCTCGCAGAGCCGCCGCGGACCGTGCCTGTCCGCCTGGGGCGGACCGCCCGCGTCGCCGTGTGACCACCCCTCATCCGGGTCTGCACAGTGGCGCGGGCATTGCGCCCAGGGCCCGACCTCCCGTCGGACCCCGGACGCAGCTCGGGTGCTAGTCCTCGCGCAGGGCGCGGACCGCTTCCTCCACGCGCCTGCCGTACTCGGCGTCGGCGGCGTGGAAGTGAGCCAGGTTCTTCTCGATCACGTCGTCGCGGGAAACCTGCGAGAGGCCGCCGGCGATGTTGGCGATCAGACGGGACTTCTCGTCGTCCGACATCAGGCGGAACAGCTCGCCCGCCTGGAAGAAGTCGTCGTCCTTGGTGTGGGCGGGCGCCTCGTGCGTGCCGGTGTAGCCGGCGACGGCGAGCGGGGCCGACAGCGGGCGGCCGGTCTCGGCGGGCCCGTCGTACGAGTTGGGCTCGTAGTTCTTGCGGTCACGGCCGTAGGCGTTGGACGCCATCAGGCCGTCGCGGCCGTAGTTGTCGGCGCTGGTCGCCTTGGGGGCGTTCACCGCGAGCTGGGTGTGGTTGACGCCGAGGCGGTAGCGGTGCGCGTCCGCGTAGGCGAACAGGCGGCCCTGGAGCATCTTGTCCGGGGAGGGGCCGATGCCGGGCACGAAGTTGTTCGGGGAGAACGCGGCCTGCTCGACCTCGGCGAAGACGTTGTCCGGGTTGCGGTCGAGGACCAGACGGCCCACGCGCTGCAGCGGGTAGTCCTTGTGCGGCCACACCTTCGTGAGGTCGAAGGGGTTGAAGCGGTAGTCGTCCGCCTCGGCGACCGGCATGAGCTGCACGTACAGGGTCCAGGACGGGTTGACGCCGCGCTCGATGGCCTGGAGCAGGTCCGTCTGGTGCGAGTTGGGGTCCTTGCCCGCGATCTCGGCGGCCTGCTCGCCGGAGAGGGAGCGGATGCCCTGGTTCGTCTTGAAGTGGTACTTGACGAAGAAGGCCTCGCCCTCGGCGTTCGTCCACTGGTAGGTGTGCGAGCCGTAGCCGTTCATGTGGCGGTACGAGGCCGGGATGCCGCGGTCGCCCATGAGCCAGGTGATCTGGTGCGTGGCCTCGGGGGCGTGCGCCCAGAAGTCCCAGACGTTGTCCGCCTCCTGCTTGCCCGTGAAGGGGTCGCGCTTCTGGGAGTGGATGAAGTCGGGGAACTTGATCGGGTCCTTGATGAAGAACACCGGGGTGTTGTTGCCGACGAGGTCGTAGTTGCCCTCTTCGGTGTAGAACTTCAGCGCGAAGCCGCGCGGGTCGCGGACCGCGTCCGCGCCGCCGAGGTTGTCCGCGACGGTGGAGAAGCGGATGAACGTCTCGGTGCGCTTGCCGACCGTGTTGAGGAAGTCGGCGTGGGTGAAGCCGGTGACGTCGTCCGTCACCTCGAAGTAGCCGTACGCGCCGGAACCGCGCGCGTGGACGACACGCTCCGGGATGCGCTCGCGGTTGAAGCGAGCGAGCTTCTCGAGGAGGTGCTGGTCCTGGAGGAGAAGCGGGCCACCGACGCCGGCGGTGGCGGAATTCTGGTTGTCGGCGACAGGAGCGCCGGACTCGGTCGTGAGCACACGCTTCGACATGGTGGCGAGGGTGACCTTCCGTACGGAACTGCTGGGACTGCTGACGGTGAACCGGAGCGTAAGAGGCTCTGAACAGCTACGTCAACAGTTTGTTGAAGTTATGGTCAACAGTTTGTTGAAGTGAAGGGCATGGTTCCGGGCCGTGGCGACGCCTGGGCGCGACAGGACAGGTGTCAGCGCCGCCACGGCCCGGAAGTGCGGGGGGTCAGACCTGCTGACCGGAGAGGCGCTCGACGCCGCGCAGCAGCGCGGAGTGGTCGAGGCCGCCGTCGCCCTGGGCGCGCAGGGAGGCGACGAGCTGGGCGACCACACCGCCGACGGGCAGGGCGGCGCCCACGTTGCGGGCGGCGTCGGTGACGATGCCCATGTCCTTGTGGTGCAGGTCGATCCGGAAGCCGGGCTTGAAGTCCCGGTTCAGGAAGTTGTCCTTCTTGCGGGTCAGGACGGTCGAGCCGGCCAGGCCGCCGTTGAGGACGTCGAGCGCGGCCGTCAGGTCCACGCCGGACTTCTCCAGGAAGACCACGGCCTCGGCGCACGCCTGGATGTTCACGGCGACGATCAGCTGGTTGGCGGCCTTCACGGTCTGGCCCGAGCCGTGCGGACCGCACAGCACGATGGTCTTGCCGAGGGCGTCGAGGAGCGGCTTGGCCTCGTCGAAGTCGGCCTGCTCGCCGCCGACCATGATCGACAGGACGGCCTCGATCGCGCCGGCCTCGCCACCGGAGACGGGGGCGTCGATGACGCGGATGCCCTTGTCCTTGGCGGCCTTCGCGAGGTCCACGGAGGTCTGCGGGGTGATCGACGACATGTCGATGATCAGGGCGCCGGACTTCGCGTTCTCGAGGATGCCGTTCTCGCCGTAGGCGATGGCCTCGACCTGCGGAGAGGCGGGCACCATCGTGACGATGACGTCGGCGTCCTTGACGGCCTCGGCGATCGAGCCGGCCGCGGTGCCGCCGGCGGCCGCGAGCCGCTCCAGCTTGTCCTGCTCGAGGGTGAAGCCGGTCACCGAGTAACCAGCCTTGATCAGGTTCTCGGACATGGGGGAGCCCATGATGCCGAGTCCGATCCACGCAATCGCCGGGCGGGCCGGGTGGGAAGAAGCGGCGAGGTTGCTCATGAGGGTGCCTCTCTAACTGCGGTCGTACGTAGGTGAGTTGGCGCGCGTCGCGATGCTCAGCGCGCGGCGCGGGCCGCCGCGGGCAGCCAGTCGAAGGCCTCGGCGCTCGGCTTGTCGCCGGGCTTGTACTCCAGGCCGACATAGCCCTCGTAGCCCGTCTTCGCCAGCTGGTCGAGCAGCTCGTCGAGCGGCAGCGAACCGGTGCCGGGGGCGCCGCGGCCCGGGTTGTCGGCGATCTGCACATGGCCGGTCTTCGCGGCGTACTGCTCGATCACCGCGGGCAGGTCCTCGCCGTTCATCGACAGGTGGTACAGGTCCATCAGGAACTTGGCGTTGCCGAGGCCCGTGGCCGCGTTCACCTTGTCCACGATCTCGATCGCCCTGGGGGCGCTCACGATCGGGCACAGCGGCGACTCGGGCTTGTTCAGCGCCTCGATCAGGAGGATCGCGCCGACGCAGTCGGCGGCGCGGGCCGCGAGCACCAGGTTCTCCAGGGCGAGCTCGTCCTGGACCGCCGGGTCCACGCCGTCGACGCGGTTGCCGTACAGCGCGTTGAGCGCCTTGCAGCCGAGGGAGAGGGCGAAGTCCGCCGCGATGTCGATGTTCGCGCGGAACTTGTCGCTCTCCTCGCCGGGGACGGACAGGGCGCCGCGGTCGGGGCCCGGCAGCTGTCCGGCGTAGAAGTTGAGTCCGGTGAGCTGTACGCCCGCGTCCTCGATCGCCTTCTTGAGGGCGTCGAGCTCGGACCGCTCGGGGGTGGGGGCGTCGACCCAGGGCCACCACAGCTCGACCGCGGTGAAGCCCGCCGCGGCGGCGGCCGCGGGGCGCTCCAGGAGCGGGAGTTCCGTGAAGAGGATCGACAGGTTGACGTTGAAGCGCTGGGCTGCGCGTGTGTCCTCTGAGAAGCCTGGCATGGGGGTCGGCGCTCCCTTCCGTATCGAGATCCGTACGGCACTCGGTGTCGAGTTCCGTATAGCGGAAGTTCGTTTCTGCTTGATGGAAGACTGCCGGGGATGCTTCGCTCTTGTCAAGAGGGGCTGCCGGAAAAACCGGTCGCGGCAGTAGGTTGAGCCCGTGCGATTGAGAGTGGAGTTCACGACCGAGCCCTTCGACCTGGACGAGGCGCCGCCCCATGCGGTCGTCGCCCGCGACGTCATCCAGAAGGCCGAACTGGACGCGGTGGATGTCGGACCCTTCGGCAACACCGCCGAGGGGGACGCGGACGCCGTGCTCGGTGCGGTGGACGCGCTGCTGCGCCAGGCCCTGGCGGCCGGCGCCACCCGCGTCTCGCTCCAGGTCAATGTGATGGGGGAGGGCGATAAGTGACCGCTACAGGAGACGTCCCCTTCGTCACCGCGGTGAAGCCGCTGGTGGACGCCATGGGGGGCGAGATGCTGCCGCCGCAGGAGGCGGGCAAGGACGACGTCGTCCTGCACTGGGAGGGCCGCGAGGTCATCGCCGTACGGCTGCCCCAGCTGGCCGACTCCCTGGATCACATCCTGGTGGCCATGGAGCGCGCGCAGGGCATGCCCCTGTCGGCCCTCGACCGCAAGGCCAAGCAGGAGGTCGTACGGATACTGGAGGCACGCGGTGCCTTCTCCGTGCGGCACGGAGTGGAGACCGTGGCCGGTGCGCTCGGCGTGAGCCGCTTCACCGTCTACAACTACCTGAACAGGGAAAACGCCGCCAAGGGGGAGTAGCCTCCGCAGTACCACGCCAAGGTGTCGAACCAGCCGCCGTCCGGATACCGGGCGGCGGTTTTTGTAACTCCGAGTTTTCAACAAAGTGTTGACGTGGTGTTTCGGAGGGCGTTAGCTATCCGCAGCCCGTCCAGCTCAAGGCCACGGAGGCTTCCCGTGACTTCACGTCCGATGCCGGGGCTTTCCCGGTTCAACGCACTTCAGGAGAACGCGGCCGGTGCCGCGCTCCACGAGGTGTGTGCCAGCTCGGCGTGGGGGAGCAAGCTCCTCGCCCGGCGCCCCTTCACCACCGCGGAGGAACTCTTCGCCGCGAGCGACGCCGCCATGGCCGAGCTCAGCGCCGAAGATCTCGCCGAGGCGATGGCGGGGCACCCCCCGATCGGCCGCCCGAAGCCGGGCGACCCGACCTCGTCCCGCGAGCAGCGGGGCATGGCCGGCGCCTCCGAGGAGCTCAAGGCCGAGATGCTCGAACTGAACCTGGCCTACCAGGACCGGTTCGGTCATGTCTTCCTGATCTGCGCCACCGGGGCGACCGGCGAGCAGATGCGCGACGCGATGAAGGCCAGGATCGGGAACGACGCCGGTACGGAGCGCGAGATCGTGCGCACCGAACTGGGGAAGATCAACCGTATCCGCCTGACCCGCCTCGCCGAAGAAGACGTAGAAGTGGAAGAGGACAAGGACTGATGAGCACCGCGACCACCGCGTCGGTGTCGACGCACATTCTCGACACCAGCATCGGACGCCCCGCCGAGGGCGTCGCCATCTCGCTCGCCGCCCGCTCGGGCAGCGACGCCGAGTGGGTGACGCTCGGCGGCTCCGCGACCGACGCGGACGGGCGCTGCAAGGACCTGCCGGCGCTGCCGGAGGGCACCACCCACGTACGGCTCGACTTCGCCGTCGAGACGTACTTCGAAAAGAAGCAAGCCGAGGCGCAGCAGGACGCCCCCCGCGTAAGGGACAGCGGTGCGTTCTTCCCGGAGGTGGCGATCACGTTCGCCGTCAAGCCGGGCGAGCACTATCACGTACCGCTGCTGCTCAACCCGTTCGGCTACTCCGTTTACCGAGGGAGCTAGCAGACATGCCCACGATTCTCGGCCAGAACCAGTACGGCAAAGCAGAGAACCGCGTCGTCAAGATCACGCGGGACGGCGACACCCACCACATCAAGGACCTGAACGTCTCCGTCGCCCTCTCCGGCGACCTCGACGACGTCCACTACAACGGCTCGAACGCCAACTGCCTTCCGACGGACACGACGAAGAACACCTGCTTCGCGTTCGCCAAGGAACACGGCATCGAGTCGGCCGAGCAGTACGGCATCCACCTCGCCCGGCACTTCGTGGACAGCCAGCCGTCCATCCACCGCGCGCGCATCCGCATCGAGGAGTACTCCTGGGAGCGCATCGCCGGCTCCGACGGCAACTCCAAGTTCATCGGCGCCGACGAGGTCAAGCACTCCTTCGTCCGCAAGGGCCAGGAGACGCGCCTCGCGCAGATCACGTACGACGGCGAGAAGTTCGAAGTCCTGTCCGGGCTCAAGGACCTGACCGTGATGAACTCCACGAACTCCGAGTTCTGGGGCTACATCAAGGACAAGTACACGACGCTCCAGGAGGACTACGACCGCATCCTCGCCACGTCCCTGTCGACGTGGTGGCGGCACAACTGGACGTCCGACGAGCAGCGCATGCCGCAGTGGGAGAAGTCCTACGAGCAGTCCAAGAAGCACATCCTCCAGGCGTTCGTGGAGACGTACTCGCTCTCCCTCCAGCAGACGCTGTACCAAATGGGTTCGCGGGTCATCAACAACCGCAGCGAGATCGACGAGATCCGCTTCTCCGCGCCCAACAAGCACCACTTCCGGCAGGACCTCTCCGCCTTCGGTCTGGAGAACGACGCCAAGGACGGCGCCGTGTACTACGCGGCCGACCGCCCCTACGGCCTGATCGAGGCCACCATCCTGCGCGACGGCTGCGAGCCGCACATCCCGGTCGACATGACCAACCTCTGACGCGGGGCGCGCACCCCCCGCCCGCAGTCGGGCGGGGGGTGCGCCACACCGGAGGGAACAGCTAGCTATGGCAACGCCTGCAAAGAGGCCGGCAGAAGGCCCTTGTTCCACCCCACCGGCCGGACCAGAGGTCCACCCGGTGGACGAAAAGCTCCACCCCTCGCGGCTCGTCCCCGCCGCTCTCCAGCACATCGCCGCGATGTACGCGGGCGTGGTCACGCCCCCGCTCATCATCGGTCAGGCCGTCCGTCTCGACACGGCGGGCCAGACCCGGCTCATCGCCGCCAGCCTGCTCATCGCGGGCGTGGCCACCCTCCTGCAGACCCTCGGCGTCAAGGGCCTCGTCGGCAACCGGCTGCCCTTCGTCAACGCCGCCTCCTCGGCCGGCATCGCACCGATGCTCGCCATCGCCGAGACCAACGCCCGGGGCGACCAACTCCCCGCCATCTACGGTGCGGTGATGGTCGCCGGAGTCTTCTGTCTCGCGATCGGCCCGTTCTTCGGCAGGCTCCTGCGCTTCTTCCCGCCGCTCGTCACGGGCGTCGTCATCACCCTCATCGGGGTGACCCTGATGCCTGTCCCGGTCGCCTGGGCGCAGGGCGGCGACAAGACGGCCGCCGACTTCGGCGACATGAAGTACCTGGCACTCGCCGCCTTCACGCTGGTCGTCATCCTGATGATCCAGCGCTTCGGCCGCGGCTTCGTCAAGCAGGTCGCCCTGCTGCTGGGCCTGTTGATCGGCACGGTGGCCGCGATCCCGTTCGGCATGGCGGACTTCGGCGCCCTCAAGTCGGCGCCGGTCGCCGCGCTGCCCACACCCTTCGCGTTCGGCACCCCCGAGTTCCAGCCCGCCGCGATCCTCTCGCTCTGCCTGGTGATGCTCGTCCTGATGACGGAGTCCAGCGCCGGAATGCTCGCCATCGGCGAGATCTGCGACCGAGAGACCAGCGGCAGGACCATCACCCGCGGCCTGCGCACCGACGGCCTCGCCACTCTCCTCGGCCCCGTCTTCGGCGGCTTCCCCACCTCGGCCTTCGCCCAGAACGTCGGCGTCGTCTCGCTGACCAAGGTGCGCAGCCGCTACGTCGTCGCCGCCGCCGGAGGCGCGCTCCTGGTCCTCGGCGCCTTCCCGGTGCTCGGCGCGGTGGTCTCCACGGTGCCGATGCCGGTCCTCGGCGGCGCGGGCATCGTCCTCTTCGGCTCCATCGCCGTCAGCGGCATCCGTACGCTGTCGGAGGCCGGCCTCGACGACAGCTCGAACATCATTCTGGTCGCCGTCTCGCTCGGCGCGGGCATCATCCCGCTCGCCGCGCCCACCTTCTACGCCGATTTCCCGGCCTGGGCACAGACCGTGCTCGGCTCCGGCATCAGCGCGGGCGCCCTGGTGGCCGTAGCGCTGAACCTGTTCTTTCACCATCTCGGCACCCGCGGCCGCGCCACCGCCGCCGCGGCACTCAAATCCTCCTAGGGTCCTGCCGTGCCCACTCGCCCTCACCCATGAAGGAAGCACCATGGCACCTTCGGCAGCCCCTTCCCGCATCGTCATCGAGAACGCGGCCATTGCGACCGTCGACGCCCACGACACCGAGTACGCCTCGGGCTACGTGGTCGTCGCCGACAACAAGATCGAGTCCATCGGTGCCGGTCGGGCCCCCGCGGGCCTGGAGAACGTCGTGCGCCGCGTCGACGGCACCGGCCACCTCGTCACGCCCGGCCTGATCAACACGCACCACCACTTCTACCAGTGGATCACCCGCGGCCTCGCCACGGACCACAACCTGTTCAACTGGCTGGTCGCGCTGTACCCGACGTGGGCGCGCATCGACGAGCAGATGGCCCGTGTCGCCGCGCAGGGCTCCCTGGCGATGATGGCCCGTGGCGGTGTGACCACCGCGATGGACCACCACTACGTGTACCCGAAGGGCTCCGGCGACCTGTCCGGCGCGATCATCGGCGCCGCCTCCGACATGGGCGTCCGCTTCACGCTGGCCCGTGGCTCCATGGACCGCTCCGAGAAGGACGGCGGCCTGCCGCCGGACTTCGCGGTCGAGACCCTCGAAGGCGCGCTCGCGGCCACCGAGGAGACCGTCGACAAGCACCACGACGCCTCCTTCGGCGCGATGACCCAGGTGGCCGTCGCCCCCTGCTCGCCGTTCTCCGTGTCCACCGAACTCATGAAGCAGGGCGCCGAGCTGGCGCGCCGCCTCGGGGTACGCCTGCACACCCACGGCAGCGAGACGGTCGAGGAGGAGAAGTTCTGCCACGAGCTCTTCGGCATGGGCCCGACCGACTACTTCGAGTCGACGGGCTGGCTCGGTGAGGACGTGTGGATGGCGCACTGCGTCCACATGAACGACTCGGACATCGCCGCCTTCGCCCGTACGGGCACGGGTGTCGCGCACTGCCCGTCGTCCAACGCCCGTCTGGCGGCCGGAATCGCCCGCGTCCCGGACATGCTCAAGGCCGGCGTCCCCGTTGGTCTCGGCGTCGACGGCACCGCGTCCAACGAGTCGGGCGAGCTGCACACCGAGCTGCGCAACGCCCTGCTCATCAACCGTCTCGGAGCCCACCGCGAGGCCGCCCTGAACGCCCGTCAGGCGCTCCGGCTCGGCACCGCCGGCGGCGCCCGGGTCCTGGGCCGCGCCGCCGAGATCGGCTCCCTGGAGGCGGGCAAGCTCGCCGACCTGGTCCTGTGGAAGATCGACGGCATCGGGCACTCCTCGATCGCCGACCCGGTCACCGCCATCGTCTTCGGCGCGGCGGCCCCGGTCACGCTCTCCCTCGTCAACGGGAAGCCGGTCGTCGAGGACGGACGCCTGCTGCACGCCGACGAGGACGCCATCGCCCGCGATGCGCGTCAGGAGGCACAGCGCCTCGCGCGGATCACCGCCGAGGCCTGACAACCCTAGAACTCCGGTCGGGGGGGACGGCCCCCGACCGGACTTGAGCTGCCGAGCGGGCTGCTCAAGTGCCGCCCCGGATCGTGGCCCAACACTTCACGATCCCGGGGCGGTCAGCACTACCTGGGCGCAGTACCCACAACCGAATACCGGCAAGTCCTTGCACGTCGTACCACCTCCCAGAAGCGAGTGCCGCCCAGGCACTGGAAAACAACCGGAGGAGCCGCTGTGGCCATCAAGCCCAGGTTCACCAAGCAAGGCACCACCCCCGAGGAGATATCCGAGGGGCACACCGAACATCCGGCGGGCAAGCACCCGGTGGACGAGAAGCTGCCGCCGCTGAAGATGGCGACGACC
Organism: Streptomyces sp. NPDC107517; assembly: GCF_055582645.1. NCBI lineage: Bacteria > Bacillati > Actinomycetota > Actinomycetes > Kitasatosporales > Streptomycetaceae > Streptomyces > Streptomyces sp. NPDC107517. The sequence continues at coordinate 454,721 of NZ_JBVJPM010000001.1, forward strand.
GGCCTCCAGCACGTCGCCGCCATGTACGCGGGCGTCGTCGCGCCGCCGCTCATCGTGGGCGCCGCCGTAGGCCTGTCGCCCAAGGAACTCACCTTCCTGACCGGCGCCTGCCTGTTCACCGCGGGACTCGCGACGTTCCTCCAGACGCTCGGCATCTGGAAGATCGGCGCCCGTCTGCCGTTCGTCAACGGCGTCACCTTCGCCGGTGTCGCCCCCATGATCGCCGTCGTCAACTCGACCGACGACAAGAAGGACGCGCTGCCCGTCATCTTCGGGGCGGTCATCGTCGCCGGCGTTCTCGGCTTCGTCGCCGCCCCCTTCTTCAGCAAGCTCGTGCGCTTCTTCCCGCCGGTCGTGACCGGCACGGTCATCACCCTCATCGGCGTCTCGCTGATGCCCGTCGCGTTCGGCTGGGCCCAGGGCCCCAACCCCGCGGCGAAGGACTACGGTTCGACGACCTATCTCACGCTCGCGGGCATCACCCTCGTCATCGTGCTGCTGCTGCGCCGGTTCACCACGGGCTTCGTCAAGCAGATCGCCGTACTCCTCGGCCTGATCATCGGCACCCTCGTCGCGATCCCCTTCGGCGTCACGGACTTCAGCCCGATCGGCGACGCGGACGTCATCGGCTTCCCGACGCCGTTCCACTTCGGTGCCCCGCAGTTCGCCGCCGCGGCGATCGTCTCCCTGTGCGTCGTCATGGTCGTCTCGATGACGGAGTCCACGGCCGACATGCTGGCGCTCGGTGAGATCGTGGAGCGTCCCGCCGACGAGAAGACCATCGCGGCCGGTCTGCGGGCCGACACGCTCGGCTCGGCGCTCAGCCCGTTGTTCAACGGCTTCATGTGCAGCGCGTTCGCCCAGAACATCGGCCTCGTCGCGATGACGAGGATCCGCAGCCGGTACGTCGTCGCCACGGGCGGCGGATTCCTCGTCCTGATGGGCCTGTGCCCGATGGCGGCCTCGCTGATCGCGGTCGTGCCGCGGCCCGTTCTCGGCGGCGCGGGCGTCGTGCTCTTCGGCTCGGTCGCGGCGAGCGGCATCCAGACCCTGGTCAAGGCGAACCTGGAGCGGGACAACAACGTTCTGATCGTGGCCGTCTCGCTGGCCGTCGGGCTCATCCCGATCGCGGCGCCGGAGTTCTACCACGCGTTCCCGGAGACCGCGAAGATCATCTTGGATTCGGGCATCTCCACGGGCTGTGTGGCCGCGGTGATCCTCAACCTGCTCTTCAACCACCTCGGCCGCGGCGGCGAGGCGGACGACGTGACGGCCCCGATGGAACCGGGCGGTGAGATCGCCTCGACGCGTACGGTCGCCGGGTCCTCGGCGTCGGCAGGGTCTTCCGCGGCAGGGGTGCACTGACGCGCCGGGCGTGACGCCGTCGGCCGCAGGGCGGAAGTCGCCGTGCAGTTGAACCGATCGCCGGTCCCGTGTGAGCCACGGGGCGACGGGACCGGTCCTCGTCCTCGGTTCGGGTATCCCGACGCGTCCCGGAAGTCAGCCTGAACCTCCTCGTCAACCACCCCGGCAGGAAGGGGGTGGAGGGGCCGTTCCGCGTACCCGCAAGCGGCGCGCCCGGCTCGCACGAAGGCCGAACGCGCCGCCTGGGGAAGGGAGTTGTCAGCCGATGTGGTAGCTGTCCCCGTACACCTTCCAGTCGAGCGGCGGGTCCAGGTTCAGATTGCCGTTCCTGAGGAAGACGCGCTGCGCGGTGTCGACGCGGCTCGTGTCGCTGTGCGCCTCCTCCTGCTTCATGGCCCACACCCGGGCGTCGAGGAACGCGTTCAGGTACGCGACCTCGTCGCCGCCCTGCGCCGGCGGCTCGGCCTGGGCGAGAGCGCGCTTGCGGATGTTGCGGAAGCTCGTCGCGTCGTCGCCGTCGCCGTGCATCACGATGGCGTCGTAGTACGCGAACTGGCCGAGCGTGCCGATGCCGTCCGCCTTGCCCTGTGAGACCGCCGGGTTGAAGTACACGCGGTCGCGCTCGTCGTTCTGGGCCTGCTGGAACGCGGAGTCCTCGGCCGCCTTCTCCCAGTCGCGCGGGTAATCGGGGTCGAGGCCGTCGTGCGAGTCGGTGCCGTCCACCTCGCGCAGGGCGGGCAGGTACTTCGCGAGGACGTTGCCCGGCTTGCGCTGCGTGTACAGCTCCACGAGGTCGAGCATGTCGCCGGTGCCGGAACAGAAGCCGATGATCCCGGCGGTGTAGCCGCGGCCGTCGCCGATGTCCTCGATGTAGCCGTACTGGGCCTTCCAGTCGAGCGAGGAGTTCTCCGCGCTCGACACCAGCTTCATGGCGATCTCCTTCTTCGCCGGGTCGTCGAGCCCGCTCGCGGTGACGGGCGTGGCCGTCGCGAGCTGGGTCGTGAGGAGCGGGGCCGCGACGACCGAGGCGCCGATCAGGGCGAGCAGGGTGCGGCGCGACGTGCGTATGTGGGGGGTGTGCACGGGACCTCCATGGGGGAGCTCGTTCTTCCGCGAACTGTTAGGAAGGTTTCCTACCAGAGAATCCGGGTGACGTATACCCGTCAAACGGAGGGGAGTGGGGGTGTGGAGCGGGGGCGAGGTGCTCGCGCAGGCCGTTCCTGCACGTGAACGGCGGTTCTGCGGGTGGAGAGGGGGTGGGTGAGGTGCCGGTGGGGTCAGCGGTCCGGGCCGCAGGGGCGCGGGGCCGGGAGGCGTCCCGTGACGAACGCCGTAGGCGGTACGCCGAGCAGTGCGCGGAACTCCGCCGTCATGTGCGACTGGTCGTAGTAACCGGTGGCGTGCGCGAGACCGGCCCACCGCGGGTTCCCCCCGGCGCCCGCGCCGGCGAGCACCTGGCGCACCCGGTCGATCCGCGCGAAGTGCTTGGGGGACAGGCCGACGCCGTCCGCGAAGAGGGTGCGCAACTGCCTTTCGCTCACGGCGAGTTGCCGGGCCACCTCGGTGACCGTCCCCGGCCGCTCGCGCCCCGGGGCCGTCGACAGCGCCTCTACCGCCGCCCGCACCAGGCCGTCGCGGGCGCGCTCGCCACGGTCGCGCGGCGTGAGGCCGTCCGGCAGCAGCTCCGTCATGCGCGCGAGTACGGCGTCCGGGTCCGGGGCGGGCCCGAGGTCCGCGAGTCCGCGCGCGAGCCGCCGGCCCGCGTCGCCCGGCAGCGACTCCAACGGCTCGGCGCGGCCGACGAGTTCGCGTGCGGACACCCCGAGCAGCGGGCGCGCGGCCCCCGGCCGGAACCGCAGCTGCAGACACATCGGGAGCCGCTTCTCCTCGTAGTACGAGGCCTTGGTGCGGGGACCGACGGCGACCACGTCGGTGCCGCCGTCCGGCAGCACACGGAACACCAGGCGCGTCGCCGCGTCCGGGACGTGGGTGATCGACCTTGTGCCGCCCTGCCCGAAGTCCGAAGAGCCGACGGAGCTGATCGAGTCGATCTCGGTGATCCAGGGCCGCAGTGCCCCGGGCGGCGCGAGAGGGGTGCCGTACCGCCCGGGGGTGCCGGTGTGGTCCGGCGCCCCCGCCTGTTCCGCCGTCCCGTCCCGCAACATGGTCACCTCTCCACGTTAACCGGGGGGTGCGCCGTCCGGGGGCCGCCGGCTGTGCCGGAATTTCCTAGCTGCGGCGGCCCGTTGACCGGCAGCGTTGCAGCCATGATCCTCATCACCGGTGCCACCGGCACCATCGGCAGTGAAGTGACCCGCCTCCTGGCCGCGCGTGGCGTCCGGCACCGCGCCCTGACCCGTGATCCGGAGCGTGCCGCGTTCGGCCCCGCCACCGAGGTCGTCCGAGGGGACCTCGACGACCCGGAGACCCTCGGCGCGGCGGTGGCCGGCGCGACGGCCGTCTTCATGGTGACCCTGCCCGGCTCCGGATCCGGGCCCGGCGCGCAGGACAAGGCCCTGCTGGACGCGGCGCGGGCGGCCGGCGTGCGCAGGGTCGTGAAGCTCTCGGCGATCGGCACGGGCGAGCCGGGCGCCGGACGTTTCGGGACGTGGCACGTCCCGGGCGAAGAGGCACTCCGGGCGGGCGACTTGGAGTGGACCGTACTGCGTCCCACGACGTTCGCGTCGAACTTCCTGTGGTCGGCACCGGAGATCCGGGCCGGGCGGCCCGTCCCCAACCAGTTCGCGGACGGTGCCCAGGGCGTGATCGACCCGCGCGACATCGCCGAGGCCGCCGTGGAGACCCTCCTCGCCGACGGGCACGCCGGCCGCGTCTACACCCTCACCGGACCCGAACTCCTCACCCTGCCCGACCAGGCGGCCGCCGTCGCCGCGGCGGTCGGGCACCCCGTCGAGACCGTAGAGGTGCCCCTGGAGTCCGCCCGCGACTACGTGCGTGCCGCGGGCATCGCCGAGGAGTCCGTGGACAGCGTCCTCGAAGGGTTCGCCTACGTCCGCGCCGGCCACAACGCGATCGTCACGGACGACGTCGAGAGGATCCTCGGACGCCCGCCCCGCACCTTCGCCATGTGGGCCGAAGAGCACAAGGGGGCGTTCGTCTGAGGCGGCGTTCGTCCAGGGCGGTGTTCGTCCAGGGCCGTCGGGAGTCAGAGGCCGAAGGCGCGTGGATCCGACGCGAGTGCCCGGAAGTACTCACGCGGATCCGCCACGAGCCTGCGCTCCTTGAGGTCCATCAGGCCGCCCGCACTCGTCAGTTCCGCCGCGAGCGTGCCGTCGGTCTTGCGTATCGACTGCTCGATCCGGAACGTCTTGCCCTCCGTCCACACGAACGTGCAGCTCACGTCCACCTCGTCGCCCGCGCGCAGCTCTCGGCGGTAGCGGATGGTCGTCTCCAGGGCGACCGGGCCGACCCCCTTCGCCAGCAGGTCGGCCTGCCGGATCCCGCCGTGCTGGAGCAGCACCCATCGCGCGTGCTCCGCGTACTGCAGATACACGCTCTGATTGAGGTGCCCCTGCGAGTCGGTCTCGTACCCGCGCACTTGGATGCGCACGGTGAACGGCTCGGCCACGATTTCCCCTTCGACGACTACTTCGACTACTTCGACTACTTCGGCCACCGCGGCCAGTACAGCGACTACGGCTTCTGCTTCGGGTGCTGCGTCTGCTGCCCGATCGTCATGATCTACGCGGTGACGCCAGCAAGTACCGCCCCCCGGTGCGGGGTTCGGCGTGCTCGCTGACCTGCCACCCTGCCCGCTCCAACGCGGTGGCGCAGCCCGCGATTCCGTCCGGCCCGCGCCCCCGTACGGCCACCGCCTCCGGCTGCGGTGTGCCGCCGACACGGTAGCCGTCCCCGGTGTCACCCTCCGCCGGACGGCAGCCGGCCGCCTCCAGGGCGAGGGCGGCGGCCTGCACCAGATGCCCGCGCTCCCAGGCGCACGGGCGGTCGGTGACGCCGCCCGGATTGGTCATCCGGCGCATCTCCACGAGCCCCTGCCAGGCACTGCGCACCTCGCGCGCCCGCGCCGGACTGCCCGGCACCGGCGCCTCTCCGCCCACCCGCGCCGCGAACGGGCCGCCGCCCGAAGGGTCCGGCGGCGGGGGCTGCCCGGCGCGCTCCGGTTCGTCCCCCGCCTCCCGTATCCGGTGTCCGGCCGGTGTCAGGAAGTGGTCGTGGGGAGGTCGCGGGTGCCGGAACGCGAGCTTCATCAGGACGAGGCGCGCGAGCTGGGCGTCACCGCCCTTCAGCCGCCCGGTGACCGGGTCGGCCTCGTCGACGATGCGCCGCTGCGCGGCGGACAGCGGCCTGGTCATGGCGCCCCCTGATTCCGTCCCTCGGCCGGTACGTGCTCCGTACGTTCCGATGGTGCAGCACGGGTCTGACAACGGCCGGTCCGGTGGCGTATCAGGGCCGCAGGTTCCACCCGGCGACGACCGGGCGGTTGTGTTCCGTGCTCAGCCTGCTGACCGTGCCCGTCGCCAGCAGGAAGTGCGCCCCGTCCGCCGGGGTCAGGCCCAGCCTGCGTGCCGTGAGGACCCGCAGGAAGTGGCCGTGGCCGACGAGGACGACGCTGCCCTCGTTCTCCGCGAGCGCGGCGTCCACCTTCGCGATCATGCGGTCGGCCCGCGCCCCCACCTCTTCGGGGCTCTCGCCGGGGTGCTCGGGAGGCCCTGGCGCGACCCCGTCCGTGAACAGGAACCAGTTGGGCCGGGTGCGCTGGATCTCGAGCGTCGTGACGCCCTCGTAGGCGCCGTAGTCCCACTCGCAGAGGTCGGCGTCGACCCGTACGTTCCCGAGCCCCGCGAGCTTCGCGGTCTCGTGCGCACGCACCATCGGGCTGGAGAAGACGGCACCGACGTGATAGCTGCCGACGAGCGGGGCGAGCTTACGGGCCTGCTCGCGGCCGTTCTCCGTCAGCGGGACGTCGGTCCAGCTCGTGTGCTGCCCGGACAGGGCCCACTCGGTCTCGCCGTGCCGGACCAGCAGCAGGTCACCCATGCGACTGTCCTGTTCTCTCCGAGGCTGCCGTCGGTCGGGCCCGGCGATCTTCCCGGACCCGTCGTTCGAACCGTACACGCGGTGCGGGAGGGACGCCCGGCCTCGGTTGTCAGACCCCGCCCGTAAGGTCGTAGACGTCGCCGCTCCCGCCGGACGAGGGCGACGCACGCCGTACCGATCAGGGCGTACCCATGCCGGCCGACCAGGGAAAGGAGCCCGGCCATGACGGAGCAGACCGACCACAGGGGCATCACCGTCGCCGCGGCCGCCGTGTTCCTTCCCGCGCCCCTGCCGCGCGAGAGCAGCGTCGCGTTCTGGCACCCGGACGGCACGGACCTGCCGGACGCCACCCCGCTCACCGTCGTCCGGCCGCACGGCGCGGGCGCCCGCACCCGGACCGTGCCCGCGGTCCGGCTGCCCGTCACCGACGCCCTGCCCCTGCTCGTCCGGGCCCGCCACACCCCTGGCGCCCACCCCGCCGCGGCCTGCTGGGGCGCCGCCGCCCTGCACGCCCTGCACCTCGTGGGCCGCGGCCGTCTCCTGCCCGGCCTCACCCCCTCCGACCACGACGCGTGGCGCGCGGGCCCCCTCGACGCGGAGGACATCGCACAGCTGCGCGCCATCGCCGCCGCCATGCCGTACGAGGCCCATGCCGTGCCCGTCGAGGGCTCGAAGCCGCTGCGGCTGCCCGAGCCGGAGGCCCTTGTGCGCGCGTTCCTCGACGCGGTCGCCGACTCCCTGCCGCGCAGCCCCGCCGCCCCCTTCGCGGCCGGGGCGCCCTTCGCCTCCTTCGCGCCGCAGCACCTGCCCCGCGCGCGTGCCTGGGCGGTCGAGGCGGCCGCCGGTATGGACGCGGGCGTACGAGTGTCCCTGCGCCTCGACCTCTCGAACTTCATGCTCTTCGACACGGACGCCGCCGTCGAGGCCACCGTCCCCGCCTCCGCCGGCGAGGACCGCCCGGGAGGCCCGGGCGCCGAGGAGCGGCGGCGGGCCGGGGCCGCCCTCGTACAGGTGCACAGCCTCGCCGACCCCACGCAGGTCGTCGACGCGGCGCGGCTCTGGGCCGGTGACGGCGACGCGCACTTCGGGCCGCGCGCCAGGATCGACGCCGTCCTCGCCCTGCGCCGCGCCGCCCGCGTCTGGCCCCCGCTCGGCCGCGTCCTGGAGCGTGACGTGCCCGACGTCCTCGCACTCTCCGAGGGCGAGCTGCTCGACCTGCTCGGCCCGGCCGCGGCCCGCCTCGCGGACGCGGGCGTCGAGGTCCACTGGCCCAGGGACCTGGCCCGCGCCCTCACCGCCACCGCCGTGGTGCGCGCCGCCGCGCCCGGCTCCGCCACCGACGGCACCCCGTTCTTCGACGGGGAGGAACTCCTCAAGTTCAACTGGCAGCTGGCGCTCGACGGCGACCCCCTCTCCGAGCGCGAGATGGACGAACTCGCCGAGTCCCACCGGCCCGTCGTCCGGCTGCGCGACCAGTGGGTCGTCGTCGACCCCGACCTCGTACGCAAGGCCCGCAAACGCGAGCTGGGGCTGCTCCAGCCCGTCGACGCCCTCGCCGTGGCCCTCACCGGCGAGGCCGACATCGACGGCGAGCGCGTCGAGGCCGTCCCCACGGGCGTCCTCGCCCACCTCCGCGACCGCCTCGTCGAAGGCCCCGCCGCCGTCACCCAGCCCGCGGGCCTGCACGCCACGCTCCGCGACTACCAGCTGCGGGGCCTGGCCTGGCTCGACCTCATGACCTCGCTCGGCCTCGGCGGCTGCCTCGCCGACGACATGGGCCTCGGCAAGACGGTCACCCTCATCGCGCTCCACCTGCGCAGGAACAAGGCGGCGCCCACCCTCGTCGTCTGCCCGGCGTCCCTCCTCGGGAACTGGCAGCGGGAGATCACCCGCTTCGCCCCCGGTGTCCCCGTCCGCCGCTTCCACGGCACGGACCGCACTCTCGCCGGCCTCGAGGGCGGCTTCGTCCTCACCACGTACGGCACCCTGCGCACCCGCGCCGCCGAACTGGCCGGGCACACCTGGGGCATGGTCGTCGCCGACGAGGCGCAGCACATCAAGAACCCCTTCTCCGCCACCGCCAAGGCGCTGCGCACGATCCCGTCGCCCGCCCGCGTCGCCCTCACCGGCACCCCCGTGGAGAACAACCTCTCCGAGCTGTGGGCCCTGCTCGACTGGACGACCCCCGGGCTGCTCGGCCCGCTCAAGTCCTTCCGCGCACGGCACGCGCGCGCCGTCGAGACCGGCGAGGACGCCGAGGCCGTCGAGCGCCTGGCCCGCCTCGTGCGGCCGTTCCTGCTCCGCCGCAAGAAGTCCGACCCCGGCATCGTCCCCGAGCTGCCGCCGAAGACCGAGTCGGACCACCCGGCCCCCCTCACCCGCGAACAGGCCTCGCTCTACGAGGCGGTCGTCCGCGAGGCGATGGCCGAGATCGAGGCCGCCGAAGGCATCGCACGCCGCGGTCTGATCATGAAGCTTCTGACGTCGCTCAAGCAGATCTGCAACCACCCGGCGCAGTTCCTCAAGGAGGCGGAAGGCCCCCGCGCCCGCCTCACCGGCCGCTCCGGCAAGCTCGCCCTGCTCGACGAACTCCTCGACACGATCCTCGCGGAGGACGGCTCCGTCCTCGTCTTCACGCAGTACGTGTCCATGGCCCGCCTCCTCGCGACCCATCTCGCCGCCCGTGCGATCCCCTCCCAACTCCTGCACGGCGGAACGCCCGTGGCCGAACGCGAGCGCATGGTCGACCGCTTCCAGTCCGGCGAGATCCCCGTCTTCCTGCTCTCCCTGAAGGCCGCAGGCACCGGCCTGAACCTCACCCGCGCGGGCCACGTCGTCCACTTCGACCGCTGGTGGAACCCGGCCGTCGAGGAGCAGGCCACCGACCGCGCCTACCGCATCGGCCAGACCCAGCCGGTCCAGGTCCACCGCCTCATCACCGAGGGCACGGTCGAGGACCGCATCGCCGAGATGCTCGCCGCCAAGAAGGCCCTCGCGGACGCCGTGCTCGGCTCCGGCGAAGCCGCCCTGACCGAGCTGACCGACCGGGAGCTCGCCGACCTCGTCTCCCTCAGGAGGACGGCATGACACGGAGGACGGCATGACACCCCACACGCCGGGCCGCGCCGGCGCGCACGCCCAGGCCCGCGCCCGCGTCGACGACCGCCGCCGCACCTTCCCGCCCCTGCCGCCCCGCACCCGCACGGCCGACGACTTCGCCCTGACCTGGTGGGGGAACGCTTGGGTGGACGCCCTCGTGGACACGGCGCTCGACACGGCCCGCCTCACCCGGGGCCGCGCCTACGCCGACCGGGGACACGTCGACGCCATCACCGCGACCCCCGGCCGCGTCATGGCCTACGTCCACGGCTCACGCCCCCGCCCGTACCGCACGGAGATCCGCCTGCGCACCCTCCACGACGACGACTGGGAGCGCATCCTGGACACGGCGGCCGCCCGCCCCGACCACATGGCCGCGCTCCTCGACAAGGACGTGCCGCACGCGCTGGCCGCCGTCGCCGACCTCCTGCCCGCCGTCGGCGACCTGATCCCCGACTGCTCCTGCCCGGACGACGGTCACCCCTGCAAGCACGCGGCCGCGCTCTGCTACCAGACGGCACGCCTGCTCGACGAGGACCCGTTCGTCCTCTTCCTGCTGCGCGGCCGCGGCGAACAGGAGCTCCTCGCCGAGCTCACCCGGCGCAACGCGGCGCGGGCCGCCGGCGAGCGCTCCGCCACGGCCCCCGCGCTGCCCTCGGTCGAGGCCCGCGAAGCCCTCGCGCCCCGCACCCTGCCGCTTCTGCCCCCGCCCTTCCGGGCCCCCGCGCACCCGGGCCGCCCGCCCGTCTACCCGCACGCGTCCGGCGCCCCCGACCCACTCGCCCTCGACCTCCTCGCCACGGAGGCCGCGGCCCGCGCCCACACGTTCCTCACCCGGGGCATCGACCCGATCGCCGGTCTCACCCCCTGGCAGGACGCGGTCCGGCTCGCCGCCGCCCACCCCGGCTCCGGCCTCGCGGCGTCCACGCGCGCGCTCTACAAGTCCCTCGCCCAGGGCACCGGACGCACGGCCACCGACCTGGCCCGCGCCGTCGCCGCCTGGCGCCAGGGCGGACTCGCGGGCCTGGGCGTCCTCGAAGAGGAGTGGGACCCGCCGGCCGGCCCCTTCGACCGCGCCCGCCCGGCCCTCATCGCCGCGGACTTCCCCCACTTCCGCCCCCACCGCAACAGGCTCTCGACCGACAACCTCCAGCTCCGCCTCGGCCGCGAAGGGCTCTGGTACGGCTACGAGTCGGAACCCGGTCGCGAGGACTGGTGGCCGAGAGGCACCCCCGACACGGATCCGGTGGGGGCGCTCACGGCACTGCTCGGCCGGTGACGGGTCGTGCCGGCGGGCCGTGACGAGCCCGCCCGGGCAAGGCGCACGGCACGCGACTCACGGCTCCGGCTCATGTCCGGTGCGGGCCTTCACAGCGCCTCGGCCCACCGCGTCAGCGTCGTGAAGTCCCTCCCGCGCAGCCCGTGGCGCGGATGGATGCGCAGGAGCAGCGCCGGAGCGTCGTGGTGCGCGGTGACATGGCGGGAGTCCAGGTCCGTGATCATGTCGTCGACCCAGGCGAAGGGCCGCCCGGCCGCCCAGTCGAGCAGAGGGCGGGTCTTCCAGTAGAGGCCGTCGGGATCCCGGGCGAACAGCTCGGGCCACTCGATCACCGGGAGCGTGGCGGGCAGTCCGATCGCCGGGCCGATCATCTCGTTCGCCTCGTGCATCCACGTGGTCGCCCAGGCCAGTTCGAAGGGCAGGCCGACCAGGCGCCGGCCGTGGGACGGGTTGAGCACGACCCGTAACCCGCGGCGGTGCCGGCGGGAGCCGGGTGTCTGGCGCGAGAGCCAGTTCGCCGGGTGGACGCGGTGAGCGGCGTAACCGCGCAGTCGGGGGAGGCGTGCGGCGTACGGGTTGAGGGGCCCGTCGACGTCGAGGAGGAGCAGCGGCCTGTCTGTCATGCACAGTTGTTGCCCATATGGGCCGGTGATCGCTCATTCCGGCGTCGGACGCACGGTCAGCGCACGCTCGGGGCGGCCGACTCGATGAACCTCGTCAGGGCGTCCTTGCACCGCCGCGACCGCCGGTCCCGGTCCTCCTCGTCCACCGACTCGTGCAGACAGTTCGCCAACTCGAATGCGGACTCCGCCAGTTGACGGGTGTCGGCCCGGTCGCAGACCAACTGGAGCCGCGCCAGCGCCTGCCGCGCGCTGATCCGTGCCTCGTACGAGGCGAAGCGAGCCTCCTCCGCCTGTGTGGAACCCGGCACCTCATGGGCCCGGAACCAGCGGTCGTTCTGACTGCGCCGGTAGTCGAACAGGGCTCCGGCGAACGCGCTGTAACTGGAGATCCGCTCCTGACGCAGCTGCTCGGCACGGGCGAGCCCGGCGACCCGCTCCGTGGACCGCGCCTGGAAGAAGTGGGTGACGACGGAACCGAGCAGGGTGCCGAGCACGGCTATCAGCGCCGCATCCATGGTGAGTTGCTCCTCGTGGGCCGGGGAAAAACCATTCGATTCGGAGTGCGGTGCCTGACTACCGTTCTCGCGTGGCAACGAAACTCAATCAGATCATCGCAGTCGAGAAGGGCGTCAAGTCCAAGGCACACCAGGACCTGACGGCGGCCCATCACGGGCTTCAGAAGCCGGCGCTCCTGGCCGGGATCTCGCGTACCTACCAGCCCAAGGACGAGGAGGGCGAGCAGCTGCCGCCCGAGTCGACGCGGGTCCAGGTGAGGGCCGAGCACGTGCTGCGGGACACCGCGAAGACGCTCACCCGGCTGTTCGATGTGACCGCCACCAAGGACTGGGCGAACTGCGAGGCGCGGGCCGATGTCACCGTCGACGGACGGGCCGTCCTGAGCCAGGTGCCGGTCGCGTATCTGCTCTTCCTGGAGAAGCAGCTCGTCGACCTCAACACCTTCGTGCGCAAGCTGCCCGTGCTCGACGCCTCCGAGGCGTGGACGCTGGACCCGTCGACCGACGACTGGAAGACGGAGCCGGTGCGGACGCTGCGCACCAAGAAGGTGCCGCGCAACCACGTGAAGGCCGAGGCGACCGAGAAGCACCCGGCGCAGGTCGAGGTGTACTACGAGGACGTGCCCGTCGGGTACTGGACGACCGTGAAGTTCTCCGGCGCACTGCCCGCGCGCAGGGTGAACGAGCTGCTGGAGCGGATCGAGAGGCTCCAGCAGGCCGTCAAGTTCGCCCGCGAGGAGGCGAACGCGGCGGAGGTCGCCGACCAGCGGGCGGGTGACCCCGTGTTCAGCTATCTCTTCGGCTGATCCAGGGGCACATTCAAGACTCCCCGGGCGCCGCTCAGCCGGCGGCCGGGGTGCGCGAGGAGCGCAAAGCTGAAGCTGAAGCTTGTCGTGACGGTGCGGTCCGCACAGCACACGCGGACCGCCATCAATCTCAGACTCTTGCTCCAGACTCAGTATTCGCCGCTCATCGCCGAATCGATCGGACCCGGGCCCCAGGCCCCGAATTGCCGGTTCGAATCCGGCCCGCCCAGCTCGATGGGCGGTAGTCCAAAGGCAGGACGCAGGGCATTGACACTGACCCGGGTCCTCAAGCGTGTCGGCGTGTGATGTGAGTGGCATTCATGGGGTCCGGGGGCCGGCTACGCCCTCGGACCCGCTCCATGTCCGGCACCCAACGAGACCCCTCGCCCCGCGAAGAACGTCTCGAACGTCGCCGACGGCAGGTCCGCGCAACGGGTCTCGGGGCTGATCCCCGACGGGTTGTGGAAGTGGAAGCGGTCGCCGTCGCGGGCCGTGAGCAGGACCAGGTGTCCGCCCCGGCCGGGCGCGGGTCGCTGAGGACGGCGGATCCCGTAGTGGACCGAGGCCATCACCGTACGGCCCTCATCGAGCAGCCCGGCGATCTCGTCGACCGTCAGTGTGCGGTGGACGGTCGCGTCCAGGCCGAGTTCCTCGCGGGCGTACTCGGCGAACGGGGCGTAGATCAGGCCGTGGATGCCGCCCTCCGTGTCCACCGTGTACGCGCCGTACTTGAGTGCTCCGTCGCGCAGGTCGAAAAGGCTGGGTGCGTCCGGGCCGAGGGCCATCCGCAGGCACGTCATGCCGCACAGATGGCCGCACCACAGCGCGTAGTCCTCCACCGTGGCCGCGCCCGACGTCTCCCACGCGGGGTCGTCGGCGCGGTCGTGGCCGCCCTCCACGATCGCCTCGACAAGCTCGGGCGAGGCGAACTGCGTCATGCTCGGCAGGGCGCAGGTGGTGCAGAACGTCACTGGCGGTATCCACTCAGGAAGCGGCCGATCCGGCTGATCGCGGCGTCGAGATCGTCAGCGTACGGGAGGGTGAGGATGCGGAAGTGGTCCGGGCGTGGCCAGTTGAAGCCGGTGCCCTGGACGACCTGGATCTTCTCGCGCAGCAGGAGGTCGAGGACGAACTTCTCGTCGTCGACGATGGGGTGGACCTTGGGGTCGATGCGCGGGAACGCGTACAGGGCGCCCTTGGGCTTCACGCAGGAGACGCCCGGGATCTCGTTGAGCTTCTCCCAGGCCTTGTCGCGCTGTTCGAGGAGGCGGCCGCCCGGCGCGGTCAGTTCGCGGATGGACTGGCGGCCGCCGAGCGCGGCCTGGATGGCGTACTGGGCGGGGGCGTTGGCGCACAGCCTCATGGAGGCGAGCATCGTCAGGCCCTCCAGGTAGTTGCGGGCGTGCTGCTGCGGTCCCGTGACGACCAGCCAGCCGGAGCGGAAGCCCGCGACGCGGTACGTCTTGGAGAGGCCGCAGAAGGTGAGGACGACCAGGTCGGGGGCGAGGGAGGCGGCGCTGTGGTGGACCGCGTCGTCGTACAGGATCTGGTCGTAGATCTCGTCGGCGAGCACCATCAGGCCGTGCCGGCGGGCGAGGTCGAGGATGCCCTCGATGATCTCCTTGGGGTAGACGGCGCCCGTGGGGTTGTTGGGGTTGATGATGACGACGGCCTTGGTGCGGTCGGTGATCTTCGCGGCCATGTCGTCGAGGTCGGGGTACCAGTCGGCCGACTCGTCGCAGACGTAGTGCACGGCCTTGCCGCCGGAGAGCGTCGTGACGGCCGTCCACAGCGGGAAGTCCGGGGCGGGGATGAGGACTTCGTCGCCGTCCTCCAGGAGCGCCTGTACGGCCATGGAGACCAGCTCGGAGACGCCGTTACCGAGGAACACGTCGTCGACGCCGACGTCGAGGCCGAGCGCCTGGTAGCGCTGGGCGACGGCGCGGCGGGCGGACAGGACGCCCCGTGAGTCGGTGTAGCCGTGGGCCTGGGGGAGCATCCGGATCATGTCCTGGACGATCTCCTCGGGCGCCTCGAAGCCGAAGAGCGCGGGGTTGCCGGTGTTGAGGCGCAGGACGCTGTGGCCCGCCTCCTCAAGGGCGTCGGCGTGCTCGATCACCGGGCCGCGGATCTCGTAGCAGACCTCGCTGAGCTTGCTCGACTGCCGGAACTCCATGTGGTGCCCTCCCGGACTGCCCGTGACGTGTGTGACTTGGTTTTACCAAGTGACTGCTTGGAAAGTCCAACAAGTTGCATAGACTGCGAGCCATGCCACGCCGAAGCTACGACCAGTACTGCGCCGCCGCCCGCGCCCTCGACGCCGTCGGGGACCGTTGGACGCTCCTGATCGTCCGTGAGCTCCTCGCGGGACCGCGCCGCTACACCGATCTGCACGCCGACCTGCCCGGCGTCAGCACGGACGTGCTCGCCTCGCGTTTGAAGGACATGGAGCGCGAGGGCGTCGCCGAGCGCCGCAGGCTGCCCGCGCCCGTCTCGGCGTACGTGTATGAACTGACCTCGCGAGGACGGCAGTTGCTGGCGGTGCTCCAGGCGCTGGGTGAGTGGGGCGCGCCGGCGCTTGAGGAGCGCGGGCCCACGGACGCGGTGCGCGCGCACTGGTTCGCCCTGCCTCTCCTGAGCCATCTGGAGCGGCTGGGCGGCGAGGGCGTGGTGGAAGTCCGCCTCGACGAGGGGGAGTTCCATGTGCGGGTCGGCGGCTCGGGCGCGGGCGGGCCTGTCTATGCCGAGGGGGCCGTGGGTGGCGAGCCCGACGCGCGGCTCGTCCTCGGCACGGAGACCTGTGTCGCCGTGGTGCGGGGCGAGCTGACGCTGGAGGAGGCGGCGCGCGCGGGCCGTGTCGCCGTGTCCGGGGACGGCGCCCTGGCGAAGGCGCTGCGAGAGGTGTGAAGCGGAGGGCAACTCGTCCATGGCGCCCGGCACTTGAGGTGCGCGGGCGCCATGGACGGGCGGGTCACATGCCCGGCGGTACCCGGGACGGGCGGCCCGTGCCGCGCGTCAGGGCGTAGCCGCCGATGCCGGCGAGCGCGGCCAGGATGCCGCCCGCCGCCGTCCAGACCCAGCGGTCCGACCACCAGCCGGAGGACCAGCCGTCCTCGGGCTCACCCGTCGCGAGCGCCTGGCTCGCCGACGAGCCGTTCTCCTCGTCGGAGGTGTCGTCGGCAGCGGCCTCGTCCGTCGTCGAGCCCGGCACGAGCGGGGCCGCCAGCGAGCCGTCCACCGCCGCCGAGCCGCCGACCTTCTTGGAGGTCACCTCGACCTCGGCCGAGACGGGCAGCCCCTGGTCCGAAGGTGTCAGCGTGGCCGCCGTGAGCCGGACGTAGTAGGTGCCGGGCAGCGGGTCGTTCGCCCACTGCTCCGACCAGGCCCGCACCGTGCGCAGCGTGCAGGACAGGTCGACCGACGACGCACCCTGCGCCGCCGCCCTCGACTGCGTTCCGTACATGCAGGACTGACGGCGCCTCAGCCCGTCGTACACGTCGATCCGCCAGGTCGCGCCCGAGGGCCGCGCCGCCGCGTCCGGCAGCTTCACCGTCGCCTTGACCGTGGGCCGCTGCCCGGCGTCCGCCGGGAACGACCAGTACAGGTAGTCACCTGTGGAGGCGCCCGCGGTGGCCCGCTGTCCCGGTGCCACCTCCTGCGCCGTGCGGAACGACGTGCCCGCCTCGGTGGGGGCCTTGTCGTCGCCGGAGGCGCCCGAGTCGCCGGAGCCGGCGAACGCCGTGCCGGCCCCGAGCAGTGCGGTCAGCGCGCTCGCGCCGAGGAGTCCCGCCGTCACCAACAGCTTGGTCGTACGCATCAGTTGGTCCTCCAGACCGCGACCCGCCAGCGCGAGATCCAGCCCCACAGCACTCCCGCCACGAAGCCGGTGAGCACGAGGGCGCCGAGCAGCCACCAGCCGCGGCCGAGGCCGAACGCGGCCACGTCGGACGCGGCGCTCGGCGCGTCCACGACGTCGACGGTCAGCTCGACCGGGAGGCCCGGCGTCGTCTTGACCGACGCGGGGGCCGAGTAGGAGTTCGACACCTGGAGGCAGACGGTCTCGGCCGCCGCCTCGTCGTCGTCCTGCTCGGGCTTCGGGTAGCGCAGACCGGTCGAGATCACGTCCGTACGACCGTCGCCCGCCTCCGAGCCCCGGACGATCTCACGGCCGTGCTCGGTGACCGCGCGCAGCAGCACGCCGTAGTCCTTGTCGACCTCGCGGTCCGCGGCCACGCTCACCGAGGCGCGCAGCTCCTGCCCGGGAGCGACGGCCACGCGGTAGAAGCGGTGCTCGCCGAACGTCTCGCGGTCCGTGTACAGGCCCGGCTTGATCTCCGGCGCTCCGGTGCACTCCTCGGCGCCCTCGACGGCCACGGGGTTGACCACGGGGTCGGCGGCCCGGTCGACCAACTGGCCGACGCGGTCGGTGAGTTCGTCGGTGTGCCGCACGGAGGTGTACGTCCCGCCGGTGGCCTCGGCGATGCAGCTGAGCTGGTCACGTGTCTTGGCGTCAGGGACCAGGCCGAGCGTGTCGATGGTGAGGTTGATGCCCTTGGCGGCGATGTCGCGGGCGACCTCGCACGGGTCGAGCGGCTGACAGGTGTCCTCGCCGTCGCTGATGAGGACGATGCGGCGCGATCCGTCGCCGCCGTTCAGGTCGTCGGCCGCCTTCAGGAGCGCGGGGCCGATCGGCGTCCAGCCGGTGGGCGAGAGGGTGGCGACCGCGGTCTTCGCCTCGGTGCGGTCGAGCGGCCCGACCGGGTAGAGCTGTGCGGTGTCCTTGCAGCCCACCTTCCGGTCCTCGCCGCGGTAGTTGGCGCCCAGCGTACGGATGCCGAGCTCGACCTCCTTCGGCGTCGCGTCGAGCACCTCGTTGAACGCCTGCTTCGCGGCGGCCATGCGACTTCCGCCGTCGATGTCGCGCGCCCGCATGGAACCGCTCACGTCGAGCACGAGCTCGACCTTCGGGGCGGCCGTGGGCTGCCCGTCAGGGTTGTCCGCCGCAAAGGCGCCGACGGGCGTCAGCCCCAGGGTCAGGGCGGCGAACAGGACACACGTTCCCGCCGCCAGCCGTCTTCTTATGATCATCGCCGGATCTTATGGATCAACGTACGCGCACAACAAAACGACTGCTCAGCGGGGATGCGGGCCGGTGCCGGAATCCAGCTGTTTCCCGCCGAACACCCCGGTTCCGTCCGCTTGGCTCCACCACGCCTCGAGCCCGGCCTGGTCCAACTCCCGCCAGTCCGGGGTCTCCTGCACGAGCGCCCTGCCCAGGCTCCGGCCGAGCCCGACCAGCGCACCGCCGGCCGCCGTGCGGGAGTCGTCGTACGCGGCGAGCGCCTCGTCGAAGTCCGACGCGGAGCGGAACGCGGATTCGAGGGCGGCGCCGTCCTGGAGGGCCTTCACCGCGCCCGCCCCGGTGTGCGGGCGCGCGACCGTCGCCGCGTCCCCGGCCAGCACGAACCGGCCCGTCGCGTACCGCGGGGCAGTGAAGTCGTACAGGGGCTGGAGCGCGAGCTCGTCCGGGGCGGTGAGGCGGACCAGGTCGCCCCAGTACGGCGGCAGCAACTCCTCGGCCACGTGAGCGAGATGGGAGCGCAGCTCGTCGGTGAGGGTGCCGGGCGGCAGGCTCGTCGGCAGGTCGACGCGCAGCGCCGCGTCGACACCCGCCGGGGGAGCCGTGTAGAGAACCCAGTTCACGCGGTGGCCGCCGGCCGGGCCGCCGTCGGGGATCCGGTAGACGATGAGGTGCCCGCCGGGGAACACGACGTACGCGCAGTCCTCCTCGGCCCACAGTCCGGGCTCGGCGAGGCGCTGTGCGGGGAACGCGCCCCGCCACGCCAGATATCCCGCGTACCGTGGCTGTACGTCGGGGAACGCGCAGGCCCTGACCGCCGAGCGGTAGCCGTCCGCGCCGATGACGAGGCCGAACTCCTCGGCGCCGCCGGTCGCGCAGTGCACGCGGGCCCCGCCCGCCGTCGCCTCGACCCGCGCCACCGCCGCACCCGTACGGAACTCGACGCCCTCGGGCACCGCCCGGCGCAGATCGCGCCAGAGCGGCCCCCAGTTGTACGTACGGAACGGGAACGGCATGGTGGCGATCTCGCGGCCGAGCACGGTGTCCCTCGCGGCCCCGCCGTTCCCGGCGCGCACGTACCAGCGGCGGCGCACCAGGCCCACCCACGGCATGCCCGCGTCCATGTACCCGGCCGACTCCAGCTCGGCGTACCGCGCGTCGTGCACCGCGAGGCCCACGCCGCGTTCCGCGAGGGAGCCCGCGGCCCGCTCGTACACGACGATCTCGTCCGCGCCCCCGCGATGGGCCGCGAGAGCCGCCGCGCAGCCCGCGATGCTCCCGCCCACGACCGCGACCCGGCCACTGTTCACCATGCGTACCCGTCCCCGTCCTCGGTCCCGCGCAAGGGAGATGGCGCAAGGAGATCTCCGCGGCCGGGACGACGGTACCGGCACTCGCCGGGCACCGCGCGGATCCCGGGCCCGGACGGTGCGATCCCAGCCATCCTTCGGCCGCGGGCACCGCCCGTTAGGCTGGCCGGTGTGCTGCGAGAAGTGACGGCCGTCCGGTATCTGACCCCCCTGCGGACCGGCGGCTCCGTGCCGGGGGTCGTCGAGGCCGACGACCTGGGGACCTACGTCGTGAAGTTCACCGGCTCCGCGCAGGGCCGCAAGGCGCTCGTCGCGGAGATCGTCGTCGGTGAGCTGGCGCGCCGCCTCGGCCTGCGCTTCCCCGAGCTGGTCCTGACCCATTTCGACCCCGAGGTGGCCGCACACGAGCCGCACCAGGAGGTCCAGGACCTGCTGCGCGCGAGCGACGGGCTCAACCTCGGGATGGACTTCCTGCCCGGCGCGAAGGACTTCACGCCCGAGGTCGCCGCCGCCTTCACGGTGGACCCGCTGGAAGCCGGGAAGATCGTGTGGCTCGACGCCCTCACCGTCAACGTGGACCGCACGATCCACAGCTCGAACCTGATGATCTGGCCCACCTTCGGCATCCAGCAGCCGAAGCTGTGGCTGATCGACCACGGTGCCGCCCTGATCTTCCACCACCGCTGGGACGCGTCCGCGCCCGACAAGGCGTACGACTTCCGCCATCACGCCCTCGGCGCCTACGGGCCCGACACGCAGGCCGCCGACGCGGAGCTGGCGCCCCTCGTCACCGAGGAGATGCTCCGCGAGATCACCGCGCTCGTCCCCGACGCGTGGCTGACCGACGAGCCGGGCTTCCGCGCGCCGGACGAGGTCCGCGACGCGTACGTCTCCTATCTCGCGGCCCGCGCCCGTACGTCCGCCGCCTGGCTGCCCACGGACTTCCCGTCGCGCGACCAGCTGGCGGCCGCCGACGCGCGCCGCGCGGCCGACACGGAGAAGGGCCGCCCCGACTGGCTCAAGCGCGTCCCCGACCTGCACGGCAAACCGGCCGCCCGACAGGACTGGTCCGTCCACCTCGGTGACAAGGGCTGACCCCGGACACGACCGAACCCCCGGCGCTGTGCGGTGCCGAGGGCTCGGGTGGTGCGGGGCCGGACTCAGCCGGCGAGCTGCTCGTACGCGGGCAGCGTCAGGAAGTCCGCGTAGTCCGCGTCCAGGGAGACCTGGAGGAGGAGGTCGTGGGCCTGCTGCCACTTGCCGGCCGCGAAGGCCTCCTCGCCGATCTCGGCCTTGACGTTCGCGAGTTCCTGGGCCGCGACCTCGCGGGCCAGGTCGGCCGTGACCGTCGTGCCGGAGTGCTCGCCGCCCTCGAAGACGACGCCGGCGTTGATCCACTGCCAGATCTGCGAGCGGGAGATCTCGGCGGTGGCCGCGTCCTCCATCAGGTTGAAGATGGCGACGGCGCCGAGACCGCGCAGCCACGCCTCGATGTAGCGGATGCCGACCTGGACGGCGTTGACCAGGCCGTCGTAGGTGGGCCGGGCGTCGAGGGAGTCGATCGCGATCAGGTCGCCGGGCGCGACGGACACGTCCTCGCGCAGGCGCTCCTTCTGGTTCGGCTTGTCACCGAGGACCGCGTCGAAGGACGCCATCGCGATCGGGACCAGGTCGGGGTGGGCGACCCACGAGCCGTCGAAGCCGTCGCCGGCCTCGCGGTCCTTGTCGTTCTTGACCTTCTCGAACGCGACCTTGTTGACCTCGGCGTCGCGCCGCGACGGGATGAACGCCGCCATGCCGCCGATCGCGTGCGCGCCCCGCTTGTGGCAGGTGCGGACGAGGAGTTCGGTGTAGGCGCGCATGAACGGGGCCGTCATCGTGACCAGGTTGCGGTCCGGCAGGACGAACTTGGCGCCGCCGTCACGGAAGTTCTTGACGATGGAGAACAGGTAGTCCCAGCGGCCCGCGTTCAGCCCGGCGGCGTGGTCGCGGAGCTCGTAGAGGATCTCGTCCATCTCGTACGCGGCCGTGATCGTCTCGATCAGGACGGTCGCGCGGACGGTGCCCTGGGGGATCCCGACGTAGTCCTGTGCGAAGACGAAGATCTCGTTCCAGAGGCGGGCCTCCAGGTGCGACTCCGTCTTCGGGAGGTAGAAGTACGGGCCCTTGCCGAGCTCGATCAGGCGCTTGGCGTTGTGGAAGAAGTACAGGCCGAAGTCGACGAGCGCGCCGGGGACGGGCCGGCCGGCCTCGTCCTTCAGGTGGCGCTCGTCCAGGTGCCAGCCGCGCGGGCGCATCACGACGGTCGCGAGCTCGTCGTTGCCCTTGAGGGCGTACGACTTGCCGGTGCGCTCGTCCGTGAAGTCGATGTTGCGCGTGTAGGCGTCCATCAGGTTGACCTGGCCCAGGACGACGTTCTCCCAGGTGGGGGCCGAGGCGTCCTCGAAGTCCGCGAGCCAGACCTTGGCGCCCGAGTTCAGGGCGTTGATGGTCATCTTGCGGTCGGTGGGGCCGGTGATCTCGACGCGGCGGTCGTTCAGCGCGGCCGGGGCGGGCGCGACGCGCCAGGTGGTGTCCTCGCGGATGTGAGCGGTCTCCGGGAGGAAGTCGAGCGTGGAGGTGCGGGCGATCTCGGCGCGACGCTCCGCGCGGCGGGTGAGGAGCTCGTCACGCCGGGGCGTGAACAGCCGGTGCAGCTCGGCCACGAAGGCGAGGGCCGCGTCCGTGAGCACCTCTTCCTGCCTGGGCAGGGGCTCTGCGTCGACGATGGCCAGCGGGGACGGCGCTGGTGCGGACATGAGCTGTCACTTCCTTCAGCGAACGGGCGCGGGCGGCACCGAGTGCCGTGGGCGCCGGAATACGACTGCGGACCCCGCGCGGGGGGACCGGCCCTTCTGAGCAGTGGATACTAGTTTCCTCATTGTGGAAGTTCAATGGTTTGTTGATGTCGAGATTCTCCGGGTCGACATAACGTGGCGCTCGGTGCCAGGCTCCTCACGCCCCGTTCATGCCCCTCACCCGCCACTCAGTCAAGGTGCTTGAGGTCGGCTTCGGTGTCGATGTCGTAGTCATCGGCCACATCGCCGCACTCCACGAGAGTGAGCTCCGACGTGTGCTCCTTCAGGTAGGCGCGCGCCCCGCGGTCCCCGGCCGCGCTCGCCACGATCCCCGGCCAGTGCTCCGCCCCGAACAGGACCGGATGCCCGCGCTCCCCGTCGTACGCGGCAGCCGCCAGCGACCCCGCCGACCGGTACGCGGCCCGCACGCGCGCCACCGCCGGAGCCCCGATCCCCGGTTGGTCCACCAGGAGTACGAGCGCGGCCGACGCCCCCGTCCCGGCGAGCGAGCCGAGCCCCGCCCGCAGCGACGACCCCATGCCCTCCTCCCATGCCGGGTTCTCCACGAGCACGCACCCCGCCAGGTCCGCCCGCGCCCGTACGTCGTCCGCCGCCGCGCCCAGCACGACGTGGACGCGCTCGCAGCCGCCCGCGCGCAGCACCGCCACCGCGTGCTCCACCAGGGGGCGCCCGCGGTGCGTCAGGAGCGCCTTCGGCCGCCCGCCGAGCCGGCGCCCACCGCCCGCCGCGAGCAGCAGTCCCGTCACCGGAGCGTCATCCGTTGCGTGTGTCATGAAGCCTGGATACCTCACCGGGCGGCCCGCGCGCCGACCCCCGGGGACACTCGTGAGGCCGGAAATCGGTCGGCACAGTGGCGGACGCGGCAGAAAGTGGCGTTTACTGGCCGCGACCCCGATGTGGCGCGTCCGACCCACGCCCCGGCGGGGCCGCGGAAGGCGTACCACGTGTGAACGCGCACGTGTGCGGTCGCACAAAGGTGTGCGAGGGGGGAGAGCTGTGTTGCGGAGCGTGGGGCAGAAACGGGTGGCGGTCAGCGAAGAGGATCCGCGGGTGACGGAGTTGCGCGCCGCGGTGTCCAGGCTGCGCCGTGAACTGGCGGCCCATCCGTCCGAGTTCCCCGACCGGGCCGTCGCGGAGGACGAACTGGCCGCCCTGGACGCGATGGCCGCCGGCGGCCTCCCCGAGATCCCGCGCCTGCGCCGCTCCCTGCTGCTCATCGCGGGCGCGATCGGCTCGGTCAGCGCCCTGGCGAAGGGTCTTGGGGACGTACGGAACGCGGTGGAACTGTTCGGCGGGCCGCCACTGCGCTGATGCGGTACGGAAATTGACGACTCGTCAATCCGGTCTTGCGCCGCCTCACGCCACCCAGTGCGGCCGTCCCGGCTCCTCGCCCGCCGGGCCGAGGCCGTCCGCGAGGGTCTGCGCCAGGCGACGCACCGCCTCCCTGGCGACCTCGGGCGGCTGGGTGTACGGGAAGCGCAGCCGGTGCTCGTGCGTGCCCGGGTCCGCGCCGAAGCGGGAGCCGCCCTCGATGCGCACCCCGTGCCGCAGCGCGGCCCGGGCGAGCGCCGAGGCGATCGGGCGGCCCAGATCGATCCAGAGCGACAGGCCGCCGGGCGGCAACTGCCAGCGCCACTCCGGTAGTTCACGCGCCAGGTCTTCGGCGAGAGCGTCCCGCTGGGCCCGCATCCGCGGCAGGCGCTCGCTCAGGACCTCGTCCATCCGGTCGAGCAGCCGCAGCGCGACGAGCTGGTCGAGCACGGAACCCGACATGTCGAACGGCACCCGTGCCGTCGCCAGTTCGGTGATGAGCCGCGATCCGGCCCTGACCCAGCCGATGCGCAGTCCGCCCCAGTGCGACTTGCTCAACGAGCCCACGGTGACGACCTGTTCGCCCGCGCCGTGCGCCGCGAGTGAGGCGAACGGCGCGGGCGGCGGTACGTCGAGCGCGATGTCGGCGACCGTCTCGTCCACGACCAGCCAGGTCCCGGTCGCCCGCGCCGCTTCGAGGAGCCGCACGCGCTGCTCGCGCGGCATCAGCCGTCCGGTCGGGTTGTGGAAGTCCGGGATCAGATAGGCGAGCCGCGGCGCGGTCTGCCGCAGCGCCGACTCGAACAGGTCCGTGTCCCAGCCGCCGTCCGTGACCGGCACCGGCGTGGCCCGCATCCCGCCCCTGTTCAGCGCGTCCAGGGCGTTGGGGTACGACGGGTTCTCGACCAGGACGCGGTCGCCCGCCCGGGCGAGGAGCCCCAGGGTGAGCGACACCGCCTGCTGGGCGCCCGAGGTGATGAGGATCTGCTCGGGGAGCGTCGGCAGGCCGCGCCGCGTGAACCGCTCGGCGACCGCGGCCCGTAGGTCGGGAAGCCCGTACGGGTGGTAGCCGGGCGTCGACGCGTGCCGCGGCAGCAGGGCGCCGGCGGCGGCGAGCGCGTCGGCGAGCTCCGCCTCGGGTGCGCCGGGCGCAGCGATGGCGAGGTCGATCACGTCGTCGCCCGTGGGGAAGACGGCCACGCTGGCGGGCCGCTGTCCCTCGGGCAGCTCGGTCCACGTCCCCGCGCCGCGCCTGCTGCGTGCGTAGGCGCCCTCGCGGAGCAGGTCGTAGGCGGCGGTGACCGTGGCGCGGCTGACGCCGAGCGCCGTGGCCAGCTCGCGTTCGGCGGGCAGCCGGGTGTGCAGCGGGATGCGCCCGTCGAGCAACAGGGTGCGTACGCCCTCGGCCAGGGCGCGGTAGCCGGGCCTCTCCCCGGCGGTGGCCGCCAGAAGACCGGCGAGGCGCCGGCTGCCCAGGGACCCGTTCGTGTTGTCCGTGCCCGGCGTGTTCAAGGCGTGGACCACTCGATTGCCTGCCATGCCAACTCCCCGCTATTGGCCCTGCTGTCCAGGCCAATCAGCCTACAGACTGGAGAGCGGTCAGGGGTTTTGGCCTGGGGAGCCGGCTGAGGAGGCATGCCATGGACGGGTACGGGGCGGGCTGTGTCACGGACCGTTTCGAGCGGGAGATGCAGCGCCGCGCGGAGGCGCGCGCCACGCGGCCGGCGGGCGCCTGGGTCCGCGCGCTGGTGAACGGGAAGCGGCGCGAGGGAAGGGAGCCGTGAGGGCCGTCGAGGCCCGACGGCCCGGGGGAACGGTGGGTCAGGTCGTCGTCGGGGTGAGCGACTCGCTCGGCGGGCTCGCGGCGCTGCGTGCGGCCGCCGAACAGGCGCGCCGCTCGGGCCGGGTCCTCGTGGCCCTCCTCGCGTGGGAGCCGCCCGAGGGCGAGGGCCTGTACGTCCGCCGCCCCGACCCGCGGTGGGCCCGGCACTGGCACGGCGAGGCCCGCGCCCGCCTCGACCGCGCGTTCGCCGAGGCGCTCGGCGGGCCACCCCAGGACGTGGACCTGGTACGCCGCGTGGTCAGGGCCCGGCCGGGCCGGGCCCTGTGCGAGGCGGTGACGGGCCCGGACGACCTGCTCGTCATCGGTGTCCACGCACGCCGCATGTGGCGCGGGCGGATCCACCGGCACGTGGTCGCCCACGCCGGCTGCCCGGTCCTGACCGTGCCGGCCCCGCCGCTGGCACGGCAGGAGGTGCGCGCACTGCGCCGGGCGACCGCGGCCGACTTCGCGGCGGTTGGGCCGACGGGGTGAGCGGGGGGCCGACGGGCGCACGCCGGCCGCCCGGTCCTGACGTGCCGGCTCCGCCGCCGGGCGCGCCACGAACTGCGCCGGGCGACCGCACGCGTCTTCGTGGCGGTGAGCTCTGCGGGCCGAAGCGCGGGGCCGGACGGCTGAATGGTGGGTCAGCGTCGCATCAGGCCGCGTGCGGTGGCCGTGGCGACCGCCGCTGTGCGCGAGTCGACGCCCAACTTGGCGTAGATGTGCACCAGATGGGACTTCACCGTCGCCTGGCTGAGGAACAGTTCCTTGCTGATCCGCTGGTTCGACAGGCCGTCCCTGACGAGCTGGAGCACCTCCAGCTCGCGGCGGCTGAGCGCCTCGGCGGGGGCCCGCATGCGGTCCATCAGGCGGTGTGCGATGGCGGGCGCGAGCGCGGACTGGCCTGAGGCCGCCGTACGGACCGCCGCCGCGAGCTCCTCCGGCGGCGCGTCCTTGAGCAGATAGCCCGACGCGCCCGCCTCCACCGCGGCGAGAATGTCCGCGTCCGTGTCGTACGTGGTCAGGACGAGGACGCGCGGCGCGCCGGGCCTCGCCGCGATGGCCGCCGTCGCCTCCGAGCCGTGCATTCCGGTGCCGAACTGGAGGTCCATGAGGACGACGTCGACCCCGCCGGCCGCGGCGAGCTCCACGGCCCGCTCCGCCGTGGCGGCCTCCGCGGCGATCTCGAAGTCGGGTTCGGCGTCGAGGACGGCGCGGAGCCCGGCGCGTACGACGGGGTGGTCGTCGGCGAGCAGGAGCCGGATGGTCATGACGCGCCTTCCACGGGGAGAGGGAGAGTGATCGCGACCGCCGTGCCCTGGCCCGGCGCCGACTCCACCGTGAACGTGCCCCCGAGGGACTGCGCGCGTGAGCGCATCGCGGGCAGGCCGAACCCGCCGTCGCCGGACGGGGCCGACGCGGGGTCGAAGCCGCGGCCGTCGTCCACGATGTCGAGGGCCACGGCCGTGTCCATGAAGCTGAGGGTGATCTCGGCGCGGCGGGCCTCCGCGTGGCGCACGGTGTTCGCGAGCGCCGACTGCGCGATCCGCAGCAGGGCTACCTCGTACGGGGTCGGCAGCCCGGACGGAGTGCCGCTCTCCGTGAAGCGGGCGGTGAGTCCGGGAGCCGTCGCGCACAGCCGCTCCAGGGCCCCCGCGAGCGATCCGCTCTCCAGGTCCGGCGGCGACAGGGCCCGCACGAAGCGGCGGGCCTCGGCCAGGTTGTCCTGGGCTGCCGCGCGCGCCTGTTCGATGTGCGGGGCGGCCGGTGACTGCGGCGGCAGTGCGCGCTGGGCCGCGCGCAGCAGGAGCTGGATCGAGGACAGCCCCTGGGCGAGGGTGTCGTGGATCTCGCGCGCCAGGCGCTCCCGCTCGGCGAGGGTGCCCGCCGTGCGCTCCGCGGCGGCGAGTTCGGCGCGCGTCGCGATCAGCTCCTCGATCAGGCGCCGTCTGCGCTCGCTCTCGCGGTACAGCGTCTGGTAGCCCATGACGGTCGCCACGGCCACGGCCGCACCGAGGAGCGGCCCTATGAAGGCCCCCGGGTTGAGCTCCTGCCCATGGCGTACGTACGAGGCGATGGCGGCGCACGCGGTGAGCGCCACGGCGGGGACGCCCCAGCGGGCGGGCAGCAGATGCAACTGGAGGAAGTACAGCGGGAACGCCAGCCACAGCCCGTCGGGGGTGAGGACGAGCAGCACCAGCCACACCGCGCACAGCGCCCCGAGCCAGAGCGCCGCCCCGGCCCGCGTGTCCCGTACGGCCGGGATCAGCGGGCCCGCCCCGTACACGACGGTCATCACGACCGCGGCGGCCACCACGGCGCCCGCCCCCGTCGAGTCCCCCGCCAGCGCACGGCCGGCGACCAGCAGGAGCAGTCCGGCCGTCAGCAGATGCAGGCACAGGCGCAGGACGCGCAGAACGGGGGTCAGAGAACGTGGATCCATACCGTCACCAGCGTAGGCAGAAGAACGTCGAAGACGGTCAACCGAAAGTTTGAAAGGCGGCTCCTTCCTTCGATTCGGGTGAAGCGTGCTGTGGCGCGATGCCTGGGGCGGGCGCCCGGCCGCAGGCTGGGCACCATGTTCGTCGCATGGAGAGATCTACGGTTCGCCAAGGGCCGGTTCGCGCTGATGGGCAGCGTGGTCGTGCTGATCACGCTGCTCGTCGGCCTGCTGTCCGCCCTGACCGCGGGCCTGGCCCGGGACAACACCTCGGCGCTGACCGGGCTGTCCGCCGACCACCTGGCGTTCGCCCGGCCCGCGGACGGCCAGGCGGTGTCGTTCACCGGTTCGACGGTCGGCCCCGGGCAGTGGCGGGCGCTGGCCGCGCGGCCGGGGATCGAGAGCGCGCAGCCGCTCGGCATCAGCACCGTCAACGCCGAGGCGGGTCACCACACGGCGGCCGTGTCCGCGTTCGGCGTGCGGCCCGGCTCGGGGCTCGCGCCCGACGCGACGGCACCCGGCACCGCCGTCCTGTCCCAGCAGGCAGCGGACGATCTGGGTGCGGGGCCCGGTGACCGTATCGCCCTGTCCAGCACGTCCCTCACGGTGAGCGCGGTCGCGGGCGACGCCTCGTACAGCCACACACCCGTCGTCTGGATCGACCTCGGCGACTGGCAGAACGTGGCGCCGGGCGGGCAGCGCACAGGGGAGCGGGCCACCGTGATCGCCCTGCGCACCGGGGACGGCGCCGACCTCGGCGCCGCGGACCGTGCGGCGGGCACCGAGACACGGACCGTCGCCGGGGCCCTCGAGGCCATAGGGTCCTACCAGGCCGAGAACGGCTCGCTCCAGCTGATGCGGGGCTTCCTCTTCGTCATCTCGGCGATGGTCATCGGCGCGTTCTTCACCGTGTGGACGATCCAGCGCAGCGGCGACATCGCGGTCCTCAAGGCCCTCGGCTCCTCGACGCCCTATCTGCTGAAGGACGCGCTCGGGCAGGCCGTGGTCATGCTCGTCGGCGGTACGGCCCTCGGGACGGCGCTCGCGGCGCTCATCGGGGCGTTCGTGCCCGACAGCGTGCCGTTCGTCATGGAGCCGCTCACCACGCTCGGCCCGGCCGCCGTCATGACCGTACTCGGCGCGGCCGGCGCCGCCCTGTCCATCCGGCGCATCACCGCCGTAGACCCCCTCACCGCACTCGGGAGCGCCCGATGAGCCTCGACCTCGACGAGATCACCCTCACCTACCCGGACGGCGACGGACGCATCACGGCGCTCGACAGCGTCACGCTGCACGTCCCGGCCGGCACGGTCACCGCGGTCGTCGGCCCGTCCGGGTCGGGCAAGTCCAGCCTCCTCGCGGTCGCGGCGACGCTGGTCACGCCCGACAGCGGCACCGTGACCGTGGGCGGTACGCCGACGGCCTCGATCGGCCCCGCCGAACGCGCCGAGCTGCGCCGCCGCTCCCTGGGCATCGTCTTCCAGCAGCCCAACCTGCTGCCGTCCCTGACCGCCCTCGAACAGCTCCAGGTCATGGCCCACCTCGACGGCCGCAAGCCGCGCGAAGTACGGGAGCGGGCAGGGGAGCTGCTGGCGGCGGTCGGGCTCACGGACCAGGCGCGCCGCCGCCCCCACCAGCTCTCCGGCGGCCAGCGCCAGCGCGTCAACATCGCCCGCGCCCTGATGAACGAGCCGTCGGTCCTGCTCGTGGACGAGCCGACGAGCGCCCTCGACCACGAGCGCGGGGCGGCCGTACTGGATCTGCTCGCCCGGCTCACCAGAGAGCGCGGCACCGCGACGGTCCTGGTCACACACGACCGCGCGCATCTCGCGGTGGCGGACGAGGTGTGCGAAATGGTGGACGGGCGGCTCACGAAGGCCGGCCCGTCCCGTGACGCTGCGGGCGGTGCCCGCTACACGCCCACCCCGGAGCTCGACAGCGCCACCGACAGTTCCTCGGCGACCTGCTGAAGCACCGGCACGATCTTCTCGGTCGCGGCGTCGGTGACGCGTCCGGCCGGGCCCGAGATCGAGATCGCGGCGGCCGTGGGGGAGTTGGGCACGGTGACGGCGAGGCAGCGCACGCCGATCTCCTGCTCGTTGTCGTCGACCGCGTATCCGGCGCTGCGCACCTCGGCCAGCGCGTCGAGGAAGCCCTCGGGCGTCGTGATCGTCTTCTCCGTGGCGGCCGGCATGCCGGTCCGCGCGAGCAGCGCGCGCACCTCGTCGGCCGGGGTGTCGGCGAGCAGGGCCTTGCCCACGCCCGTCGAGTGCGGCAGGACGCGCCGGCCCACCTCGGTGAACATCCGCATCGAGTGCTTGGACGGCACCTGAGCGACGTAGACGATCTCGTCCCCGTCGAGCAGCGCCATGTTCGCCGTCTCGCCGGTCACCTCGACGAGGCGGGCGAGGTAGGGGCGGGCCCAGGTGCCGAGGAGGCGGGAGGCGGACTCGCCGAGGCGGATCAGACGGGGGCCGAGCGAGTAGCGCCTGTTGGCCTGCTGGCGCACATAGCCGCAGGCGACCAGGGTGCGCATCAGGCGGTGGATCGTCGGCAGGGGAAGGCCGCTGCTCGCGGAGAGCTCGCTGAGACCCACCTCGCCCCCGGCGTCGGCCATCCGCTCGAGGAGGTCGAAGGCGCGCTCGAGGGACTGGACTCCGCCGGTCGGGGCGGAAGGGCCAGAGGACTTGGTGCTGGCGCTTGACGTCGGCACGGGCGCGTTCCTTTCGGGGCGGAAGGGCAAGGCAGCAGCCTACCCGGCGGTCACCGAGCGGGGTGTGGCACGGCCCGGGTTGTTCCGGCCGGTCAGGGGGCCTTTGTCCGGGTGTCGCCGGGCCGTACCTGTGGTCTCTTGACGGTGTCGTCGTAGATAGCTACGTTCTGGTTTACGGAATTCTAATTCCACTTTGTGGAAACGTCCAGGACGGCGTTCTTCGGCGTAGTCCCGTACGAGACGGGTCTTGACGGACCCTGGACCGGAGTGAAAACTCCTTCAACAGAACGTTGAATTTACTGAGAGGGGCTCGGGTGTCCGACGTCGAACTGGTGCTGCGCTCGACCCGCGTCATCACCCCCGAAGGCACGCGGCCCGCGTCGGTCGCCGTCGCCGGGGGAAAGATCGCCGCCGTACTTCCGCACGACGCGGACGTACCGGCAGGCGCCCGGCTCGAGGACTTCGGTGACGATGTCCTCATGCCCGGACTCGTGGACACCCATGTCCACGTGAACGACCCGGGGCGCACGGAGTGGGAGGGCTTCTGGACGGCCACCCGCGCCGCGGCGGCCGGCGGCATCACCACGATCGTCGACATGCCGCTCAACTCGCTGCCGCCGACGACGACCGCGGCCAACCTGCGCACCAAGCAGGACGTCGCCGCCGCCAAGGCGCACATCGACGTCGGCTTCTGGGGCGGCGCGCTGCCCGACAACGTCAAGGACCTGCGTCCGCTGCACGACGCCGGCGTCTTCGGCTTCAAGTGCTTCCTCTCGCCGTCCGGCGTGGACGAGTTCCCGCACCTGAACGGTGACCAGCTCACCGCCTCCATGGCCGAGATCGCCGGGTTCGGCGGCCTGCTCATCGTGCACGCCGAGGACCCGCACGAGCTGGACGTCGCCCCGCACAACAGCGGCCCGAAGTACGACGACTACCTCGCGACCCGGCCGCGGATCTCCGAGGACGTCGCGATCAAGGGGCTCATCGACACCGCCAAGCGGATCGGCGCCCGCGTCCACATCCTGCACCTGTCCTCCTCCGACGCGCTGCCGCTGATCGCCGAGGCCAAGGCCGAGGGCGTCAAGCTCACCGTCGAGACCTGCCCGCACTACCTCACGCTCACCGCGGAGGAAGTCCCGGACGGCGCGAGCGAGTTCAAGTGCTGCCCGCCCATTCGCGAGGCCGCGAACCAGGACCTGCTGTGGCAGGCGCTCGCCGACGGCACCATCGACTGCGTCGTCACCGATCACTCGCCGTCGACCGCCGACCTGAAGACCGACGACTTCGCCACCGCGTGGGGCGGCATCTCCGGCCTCCAGCTGAGCCTCTCCGCCATCTGGACCGAGGCCCGCAGGCGCGGCCACTCCCTCGACGACGTGGTGCGCTGGATGTCCTCGCGCACCTCGGAGCTGGTCGGCCTCGACGACCGCAAGGGCGCCATCGCCGCCGGCCGCGACGCCGACTTCGCGGTCCTCGCCCCCGAGGAGACGTTCACCGTCGACCCGGCCGAGCTGCAGCACCGCAACCGCGTCACCGCCTACGCGGGCAAGACGCTGCACGGCGTCGTGAAGTCGACCTGGCTGCGCGGTGAACGCATCGTCGCCGAGGGCGAGTTCACCGCACCGGCAGGCAAGCTCCTCGAAAGGAACAACTGATCACTGTGACGGCGATCCCCAGCTTCACCGGCGACGCGAACCCCTACGGCGGCGGCGACCCCTACGCCGACTACCGCACCGCCGACTTCCCGTTCACGCAGTACGCCGACCTCGCCGCCCGCCAGCTCGGCGCCGGTGTCATCGCCGCCAACGACGAGTTCTTCGCCCAGCGCGAGAACCTCCTCGTGCCCGAGCGCGCCGAGTTCGACCCCGAGCACTTCGGGCACAAGGGCAAGATCATGGACGGCTGGGAGACCCGCCGTCGCCGCGGCACCGGCGCGGACCACCCGTGGCCGACCGCCGAGGACCACGACTGGGCGCTCGTCCGGCTCGGCGCCCCCGGCGTGATCCGCGGCATCATCGTCGACACCGCCCACTTCCGCGGCAACTACCCGCAAGCGGTCTCCGTCGAGGCCGTGTCCGTGGAAGGTGCGCCCACCCCGGAGGAGCTGCTCTCGGGCGACGTCAAGTGGACGACGCTCGTACCGCGCACGGCGGTCGGCGGCCACGCGGCCAACGGCTTCGCCGTCGACGTGGAGCAGCGCTTCACGCACCTGCGCGTCAACCAGCACCCCGACGGCGGCATCGCCCGCCTGCGGGTCCACGGCGAGGTCGTGCCCGATCCCAAGTGGCTCGCCACGCTCGGCACGTTCGACGTCGTCGCCCTGGAGAACGGCGGCCGCGCCGAGGACGCCTCCAACCTCTTCTACTCGCCCGCGAGCAACACCATCCAGCCGGGCCGCTCCCGCAAGATGGACGACGGCTGGGAGACCCGCCGCCGCCGCGACCAGGGCAACGACTGGATCAGCTACGGCCTGGCCGCCCAGTCGCAGATCCGTGCCCTGGAGATCGACACCGCCTACCTCAAGGGCAACTCGGCCGGCTGGGCGTCGGTTTCCGTGCGCGACGGCGACGACGGCGCGTGGGTGGAGGTCCTGCCCCGCACCCGCCTCCAGCCCGACACCAACCACCGCTTCGTCCTCGACGCCCCTGCGGTCGGTACCCACGCGCGCGTGGACATCTACCCGGACGGCGGCATCTCCCGCCTGCGCCTGTTCGGCTCGCTGACGGACGAGGGCACGGCCCGCCTGACGGCCCGCCACCAGGAGCTCGGCGGCTGACCCGGGCACCGGACCCGCGCGGGGGTGTACCGGCCTGACAGCACCGGCACGCCCCCGCGCGCATACGTCACGCCGCGTGCCCGCCGTCCACGGCGAACTCCGCGCCGCATACGTCACGCCGCGTGCCCGCCGTCCACGGCGAACTCCGCGCCCGTGACATACGTGGCCTCGGGGCCGGCGAGATAGGCGACCATCGACGCCACCTCGTCGGCCGTGCCGAACCGGTCCAGCGCGACGGACACGGTCTGGCCCGGGGCGTACGGTCCGTCCGCCGGGTTCATGTCCGTGTCGATCGGACCCGGGTGGACGATGTTCGCCGTGATGCCGCGGCCGCCCAACTCACGTGCCAGCGCCTTCGTCAGGCCGATCAGGGCCGCCTTGGTCGTCGCGTACACGGTCCCGCCGGGGCCCGGTACGCGCTTCGCCATGCAGGTGCCGACGGTGACGATCCTGCCGCCGTCGGACAGCCGCGTCGCGGCCGCCTGCGACGCCAGCAGGACACCGCGCACGTTCACCGCGAGCGCGTGGTCGATCTCGGCGAGCGAGAAGCCCTCCAGCGGCCCGAGCACCCCCACGCCCACGTTGTTCACCAGCACGTCGAGCCCGTCGAACGCGTCCGCCGCCCGATCCACCGCCCCCGCCGCCTCGTGCGCGTCCGCCGAGTCGGCGCGCAGTGCGAGACCACGCCGGCCCAGTGCCTCGACGCGGCGCACGACCTCCTCGGCCGCCTCCTTGCCGTTCACGTAGGTGACCGCCACATCCGCGCCCTCACGGGCCAGCCGCAGCGCGGTCGCCGCGCCGATCCCGCGACTGCCACCGGTGACGAGTGCTGCCTTGCCGTTCATGGGTCCTCCTGAGGCCATCGGTTGTTATGACTTCAAGTAAATGGACGGGCGGCCGCCGATGCTGGCGGCAAACGGACGCCGATGCCCCTGCCCGCGGCGGTGAGCTGCCGGGCGGGTCCGGTGGGCGGAAAGCGGTGGCCCTGATGATCTTGCCGCCGGTACCGTGAGCCCGCCCCCGTGCGAGCCGCCGTCGTCTCCACGCCGCCGTACGCCGCCGGAGACCGCACCTTGACCACGCTCACCGTCACCGCGCCCCGCCGCACCTGGCTCACCGACCTGCCCGTCCTCCTCGTGGCCGTCGTCTGGGGAGCCAGCTATCTCGCGGCCAAGGGCATCACCACACAGGCCACCGTCCTCGCGGTTCTCGTGCTCCGGTTCGGCGCCGTCCTGCCGGTGCTCGCCGTTGCCGGGTGGGGAGCGCTGCGCGGGCTGAGCGCCGCGCAGTGGCGCGGGGCGGGCCTCCTCGGGCTGATCCTCAGCGGGATCTTCCTCCTGGAGACCTACGGCGTCGTCCACACCTCCGCGACGAACGCGGGCCTCATCATCAGCCTCACCATGATCTTCACGCCGCTGGCCGAGGCCGCGGTGACCCGGACCAGGCCGTCCCGCACCTTCCTCGCCGCGGCCGCCGTCTCCGTGGCCGGCGTCGTCCTGCTCACCCAGAGCGGCGGCTTCACGGCCCCGTCCGCCGGCGACCTCCTGATGCTGCTCGCGGCACTCGCCCGCACCGTCCACGTCCTCGCCATGGCGAGGACGAAGTCCGTGCGGGGCGCGGACGCGCTGCCCCTGACGACAGTCCAACTGAGCGCGTCCGTCATGGTGTTCGCGCTCCTGTGCGGGGTGCCGGGGACGGGTGCCGCGCCGTGGGAGGCGGCCGCGGACTTCGGCCCGCGCGCGTGGGCGGGGCTCGTCTTCCTGTCCGTCTTCTGCACGCTCTTCGCCTTCTTCGTACAGATGTGGGCGGTCCACCGGACGTCACCGTCCCGGGTGAGCCTGCTTCTCGGCACCGAGCCGCTGTGGGCCGCGGCGGCCGGCATCGCCGTCGGCGGTGAACGCCTGGGGCCGCTGGGCCTGTTGGGGGCCGTGTTCGTGCTGGCAGGGACGGCATGGGGGCGCCGCGCCACCTCCTGAGTCGTACCTCGAACCGGCCCCGAACGCGCCCCGCGCGCACCTGAAGCAGCGCCTGGGATTGGTTAACTTCCGGAAAACTCCCCCGACTTGACGTTGACACGTCATGCTCTACGCGCGTCACACTAGGGGCCATGCGAATCCCCCCACGAATCGCCAGTGTCACTGCCCTCGCCGCCGCCCTGCTCATCGGCGGCCCCGTCCTCGCCGGCCCGGCCACCGCGGCCCCGGCCCCCGTCACGTACTCCGTGACAGCCGTCGGCGACATCTGCTACTCGGCGCTGCCCTCCCAGGCCCACGACACGCTCGACCTCATCGAGCAGGGCGGCCCCTACCCGTACGACCAGGACGGCACCGTCTTCCAGAACCGGGAGGGCGTCCTGCCCGCGCAGTCCACCGGCTACTACCACGAGTACACGGTCATCACCCCCGGCTCCCCGACCCGTGGCGCCCGCCGCATCGTCACCGGTGAGCAGTCCCAGGAGGACTACTACACCGGCGATCACTACGCGACGTTCGACCTCGTCGACCACGGCTGCTGAACGACCCCGGTGAGCGGCGCCGTCAGCTCTTGAGGCTCTCCGACGCGGCGAACAGGGCGAACGCGAGCACGATCAGCGCGATGCTCCCGTACACCTCGTAGCCGTCGAGGAAGCCGAGATGCTGGATGACGCCCCAGCTCAGCCACCCGGTGAACTCGTGCAGCAGGCCGACCACGCCCTGAATGAGCGCGATCGCGCCGATGAACTCCAGAACCTTCTTCATGGGTGACAACCTCGCCCCGCGGACCTCCCACACACATCGGCCGCGGGGCGAGGCGCATCCCGCCGCAAGACGCGACTTGCGGCGGGGCGGGCCTACCGAAGTACCGGCCGCCGCGACTTTCGTCCACGGTCCGCTCCACGAGGCGGTCCCGGGCGTCACGGGTGCGTAGATTTGTCGACCATGGAGGTTCAGGAGCGGACAGGGACGACCCCACCGGGGGAGCGGTACCGATGGCGGCGCAGGATGCTGCCCTCGGCCGTCGCCGACGAGCTCGACCTGGACCCGGACGGCCGCCCCGGCCGCAGGCGCCGCACCCTGCGCGACTGGGTCGTCGACTTCACCTGCTTCTTCGCCGCCGTGGGCATCGGCCTGCTCGGCGCCCACTCCGTCTCGAACGACCCGAACACCTCCGACGCCCTCGCGGCCCTGGACCAGTGGCTCGGTGCACTCGCCTGCGCCGCCGTGTGGCTGCGCCGACGGTGGCCTCTGGGCCTGGCCGTCGCGCTGTCGGCCGTCAGCATGGTGTCCAACAGCGCGGGCGGCGCCACCCTGGTCGCCATCTTCACCCTCGCCGTGCACCGCCCCTTCCGCTACGTCGCCTGGGTCGCCGGCGCCTCCTGCGCGCTGATCCCGTTCTTCTTCTGGGTCCGTCCTGACCCGGACTCGCCGTACGTCGTCTCCGTCGCCTTCACGATCGTCCTCACGGTCACCGTCGTCGGCTGGGGCATGTTCGTACGCTCCCGGCGCCAGCTCCTGCTGTCGCTGCGCGACCGGGCGAGGCGCGCCGAGACCGAGGCCGGACTGCGGGCCGAGCAGGCGCAGCGCCTCGCCCGCGAGGCCATCGCCCGCGAGATGCACGACGTGCTCGCCCATCGGCTCACCCTGCTCAGCGTGCACGCGGGCGCCCTGGAGTTCCGGCCCGACGCACCCCGGCAGGAGGTCGCCCGGGCGGCCGGCGTCATCCGCGAGAGCGCCCACGAGGCGCTCCAGGACCTGCGCGAGATCATCGGCGTCCTGCGGGCCGACGACCACGGCGAGGAGTCGGGGCGGCCACAGCCGACGCTCGCCGGACTCGACGCCCTCGTCGCCGAGTCCCGCGAGGCGGGCATGAAGATCGTCCTCGACCACCAGGTCACCGACCCGGACGCCGTCCCCGCGTCCGTCGGCCGCACCGCCTACCGCATCGTCCAGGAGGGACTGACCAACGCCCGCAAGCACGCCCCCGGCGCCGAGGTCGAGGTCCTCGTGTCCGGGGCTCCGGGAGACGGGGTCACCGTCTCGGTCCGCAACCCGCCGCCCCCCGGCGAGGTCCCGCACGTGCCCGGCTCGGGCCAGGGCCTGATCGGCCTCACGGAACGCGCCACCCTGGCCGGCGGCAGCCTCGGCCACGGACCCGCCGACGACGGAGGTTTCGCGATCGAGGCCTGGTTGCCGTGGCCCGGGTGACTCCCGCCCACGGCCGGCACTCCCTGGACCACGTGATCACCGGCTCGCTACGGTGGCCCCGGGACGGTGGCGGCGACGACGGTGACGGTGCGGTGCGACGGCGCGAAGGCGGGACTGGGTGAATTCGGTGGAACCGATCAGGGTGCTCCTCGTCGACGACGACCCGCTGGTGCGCGCGGGCCTGTCCTTCATGCTCGGGGGCGCGTCCGACATCGAGATCGTCGGCCAGGCGGGCGACGGCTCGGAGGTCCCCGCCCTTGTCGCCGAGACCCGGCCCGACGTCGTCCTCATGGACATCCGCATGCCGGACGTGGACGGTCTCGCCGCGACCGAGGCGCTGCGGGCGCGGCCCGACGCACCCGAGGTCATCGTCCTCACCACGTTCCACGCCGACGAACAGGTACTGCGGGCGCTGCGCGCCGGGGCCGCGGGATTCGTCCTCAAGGACACCGCGCCCGCCGAGATCGTGGAGGCGGTCCGCCGGGTCGCCTCCGGAGCTCCCGTCCTGTCGCCGACCGTGACCCGGCAGCTCATCACGCGGGCCACCGGCCCCGACCCGCAGCAGGACCGCAGGGCACGCGCGCGTGAGCGCCTCGCCGAACTGGCCGACCGCGAAAGGGAGGTGGCCGTCGCCGTGGGCCGCGGCGCGTCCAACGCGGAGATCGCCGGCGAGCTCTACATGAGCGTCGCGACCGTCAAGGCGCACGTCTCCCGCATCCTCGCGAAGCTCGGCCTGAACAACCGCGTCCAGATCGCCCTCCTGACCCACGACGCGGGACTGCTCGACGACTGACCGCGGCGGCACGGGTAGATTCACAGAGCGTGATCCGGGCGCGGGCGAACGGCGCTCAGGGTCCGCAGCACGGGGGAGGATGACGATGGCCGGACCACGCCGGCGCACGGTGCGTGACCTCAGACGCAGCAACCGCGCCACGGTGCTGCGCAAGCTCTACTTCGACGGGCCGCTCAGCCGGCAGGAGCTGGGCCCTCTCACGGCGCTCAGCTCGGGGTCGATCAGCAACGTCGTCTCCGAACTCGTGGCCGACGGCCTCCTGGAGGAGGCGGGATCGGTCGACTCCGACGGCGGCAGGCCACGCACACTCCTGCGCGTCGCCCCCCACTGCGGCCATCTCGCCGGCGTCGACATCGGCGAGACCCGCGTACGCGTGGAGCTCTTCGACTTCACCTTGAACGAACTCGCGCGCGTGGACACCCCGTTGCCCGACGGACACCATGACGCGCGGGACGTCGTAGGGATCGTCGCGGCCGGCCTCGCGCGGGTGCTCGCCGAGGCGAAGGCCGCACCGGACGCCCTCATCGGCGTCGGCATCGGTGTGCCCGGCATCGTCGACGCCTCCGGTGCGGGCGGCGCCGTCGGAGCCGTCGTGCACGGTCAGGCCATCGGCTGGGACGCCGTCCCCCTCGAGGCGATGCTCCGCAAGCGCCGTGAACTCCCTTCCGAACTCCCGCTGTTCGTCGACAACGGAGCCAGGACACTGGGTCTGGCCGAGATGTGGTTCGGCGCGGGCCGCGGCGCCCGCAACGCCGTCGTCACCCTCATCGGATCCGGCGTCGGCGCCTGCGTCATCGCCGACGGCGTCCCCTACCAGGGCTCGTCCGGCAGCGCGGGGGAGTGGGGGCACACCACGCTCCAGGTGGGTGGGCGGCGCTGCCGGTGCGGGGCGCGCGGCTGCCTGGAGGCGTACGTGGGCGCCGAGGCGCTGCTCGAACGGTGGCGGGAGAGCGGCGGCCACTGGACCTCGGCCGACGAGGAGGGAGCGCTCGCCGAACTCCTCGCCGACCCCGAGGCCGCTGAACTCCTCGACGAGACGGCCGAGTTCCTCGGCGCGGGCATCGCCGACCTCGTCAACCTCTTCAACCCGGAGCGCATCGTCGTCGGCGGCTGGGCCGGGCTGCTCCTCGGCCCCCGCCTCCTCGAACCGGTCCGGCGGGCGGCCGCGGCGTACGCCCTGCGCCACCCGTACGCGCAGACCACGATCGAACTCGGGCGCCTCGGACCCGACGCGGTGACGGTGGGCGCGGCGACCCTGCCGCTCGCGCGTTTCCTGGACGAGGGCGGCGGGGCGATCACCTCACGCGACCCGATCGTCAGCGGGGCGGGTTAGAGCCCGCAGGCGCCGGCGCCCGACCGGACCGCGTCCTCACGCCTGCCCCCGACGGCACGGCGGACGGGCTGCCCGGCATGCTGATACGCGGCGTCCGAAGTCCGCCGGTCCGGTGGTGTCGTGGTCCGGGGTGACGTGACGCCACCGCGCGGCGCGACCGGCGCGCCGCAACCGCCGACCTGCCCGGAGGACCTCATGACCGCACCCCGCGAGCGCGACAACCCCCACGAGCCCGACCTCGCCCTGGCCGCGAAGCTCCTGGACGCCCAGCCGTTCAGCCGTCTCGTGGGCGCCCGGATCACCAGGTTCGGCGACGGCGCGGCCACCATCGAGATCGACATCAGGCCGGAGCTGCACCAGCAGAACGGGTTCCTGCACGGCGGGGTCCTGTCCTACGCCGCCGACAACGCGCTGACGTTCGCGGGCGGCACGGTCCTCGGAGCGGCCGTGCTCACCGGCGGCTTCTCCATCCAGTACGTCCGCCCCGCCACGGGCCGCACCCTGATCGCCCGCGCCCAGGTCGTCCACAGCGGCCGGCGCCAGGCCGTCGTCCGCTGCGACCTGTCGACCGTGGACGAGGACGGCACGGAGAAGCTGTGCGCCGTGGCCCAGGGCACGATCCTGCCGGTCGCGCAGGGCTGAGCGGGCGCACAGACTGAGCGGCGCGCGTACAAGGCCGGAGAATCAGCCCCCCGGGATCTCCTCCATCCGCACCAACCGCCGCTCCCGGCGCGACAGTTCGCAGGCCTCCGCGATCCGCAGCGCGTGCAGGGCCTCGCGGCCGTCGCACGGGTTCTCGCGTTCGCCGCGCACCACGTCGACGAACGCGACGAGCTCCGCCTCGTAGGCGGGGGCGAAGCGTTCCAGGAAGCCGGGCCAGGGCTTGGACGCGGCAGGCGGTCCCTTGGGCTCGGTGGAGGCGAAGGGCGTGCGGTCGTCGAGGCCGACGACGACGGTGTCCAGTTCGCCGGAGAGTTCCATGCGTACGTCGTAGCCCGCGCCGTTGCAGCGCGTCGCCGTCGCCGTGACCAGCGCGCCGTCGTCCAGCGTGAGGACGGAGGCCGCCGTGTCCACGTCCCCGGCCTCGCGGAACATCGCGGGCCCGGCGTCGGACCCGGTCGCGTACACCTCCGTCACCTCGCGGCCGGTCACCCAGCGCAGGATGTCGAAGTCATGGACCAGGCAGTCCCGGTAGAGCCCGCCGGACAGCGGCAGATAGGCGGCCGGCGGCGGCGCCGGGTCGCTCGTCATGGCCCGTACGGTGTGGAGCCGGCCGAGGCGGCCCGAGCGCACCGCCTCGCGCGCCGCCGTGTACCCCGCGTCGAAGCGGCGCTGGAAGCCCAGCTGGAGCACGGTCCCGGCCCGCTCCACCTCGTCGAGCGCGGCCAGCGTGCCCGGCAGGTCGAGGGCGATGGGCTTCTCGCAGAACACCGGGAGCCCGGCCCGCGCCGCCCGCCCGATCAGCTCGCCGTGTGCGGACGTCGCCGCCGTGATGACCACCGCGTCCACGCCCCAGGAGAAGATCTCGTCCACCGTGGGTGCCGCGGTCGCGCCGATCCGGTCCGCGAGCGCGACGGCCCGCTCCGGGTCCGCGTCCGTGACGACGAGCGAGCCGACCTCGCGGTATCGCTCCAGAACTGCTGCGTGAAAGGTGCCGATACGGCCCGTCCCGATAAGTCCGATGCGCATGCAGTCAAGGTGCCGCCCGGCGAACCCGCTGTCAACGGTTTGTCCTGACAACCGAACTTCACGACTTCCCGTCAACATTCCTTGCGACTACGCTCGGCCCGTGGCCAAACCAGTAGTCGACCCGACCGTGTCGCTCCAGCTCAGCGTGGACCGCAGCAGTCCGGTCCCGCTCTATTTCCAGCTCTCCCAGCAGCTGGAGGCGGCGATCGAGCGCGGCTCCCTGACCCCCGGCAGCCTGCTCGGCAACGAGATCGAGCTCGCGGGCCGGCTCGGCCTGTCCCGGCCCACCGTGCGCCAGGCCATTCAGTCCCTCGTCGACAAGGGCCTCCTCGTCCGCCGCCGGGGCGTCGGCACCCAGGTCGTCCACAGCCAGGTCAAGCGCCCCCTGGAGCTCAGCAGCCTCTACGACGACCTGGAGGCGGCGGGCCAGAAGCCCGAGACGCGCGTTCTGGCCAACACCCTCGTGCCCGCGTCCGCCGAGGTCGCGGCCGCGCTCGGGGTGGCGGAGGGCGACGAGGTGCACCGGGTCGAGCGGCTGCGGCTGACCCACGGCGACCCGGTCGCGTACCTCTGCAACCACCTGCCCACCGGGCTGCTCCCGCTCGACACGGAGCGGCTGGAGGCGACCGGGCTCTACCGGCTGATGCGCGCCGCGGGGATAACCCTGCACAGCGCCCGCCAGTCCGTCGGCGCCCGCGCCGCCACGGCCGAGGAGGGCGAGCGGCTCGCCGAGCCCGCGGGCGCCCCGCTCCTGACGATGCAGCGCACCACGTTCGACGACACCGGCCGACCCGTCGAGTTCGGGTCGCACACGTACCGGGCGTCCCGCTACTCCTTCGAGTTCCAGCTCCTCGTACGGCCGTAGAAGCTCCGCCCGAGTGCCGCGGACGTCCGGCCGTAAGAATGTTATGACAAAGTCATTGACGGTGCCGGGTACCCACCGCTAGAACTCCTCCAGCCGCACACGGGCGGCGAGGAGAGAGGTGGCACACCATGCGCACAGCCCGCACGGCAGCAACCCTCATGGCGGTCGTCGCGCTCGCGGCCGGATGCAGCAGCTCCGGAGGCAAGACCTCCGAGGACAAGGCCGACGACTCAGGAGGCGGCAAGCCCGCCGGCACGCCCCGCCTGAAGATCGCGATGGTCACCCACTCCGGCGAGGGCGACACCTTCTGGGACATCGTCCAGAGCGGCGCCGAGCAGGCCGCCGCCAAGGACAACGTCCAGTTCCTCTACTCGAACGACAAAGAGGCCAAGGGCCAGGCCGAGCTGGTCCAGTCGGCGATCGACAAGAAGGTCGACGGGATCGTCGTCACCCTCGCCAAGCCCGAGGCCATGAAGGCCGTGCTCGCCAAGGCGAAGGACGCCGGGATACCGGTCGTCACGATCAACTCGGGCGGCGAGTTCTCGCAGGCGTTCGGCGCGCTCACCCACATCGGGCAGGACGAGTCCGTGGCCGGCGAGGCCGTCGGCAGCGAACTCAACGCGCGGGGCAGGAAGAAGGCGCTCTGCGTCATCCACGAACAGGGCAACGTCTCCCTCGAGCAGCGGTGCGCCGGTGTCAAGAAGACCTTCAAGGGCACCGTCGAGAACCTCAACGTCGAGGGCACCAACGCGCCCGCGTCCCAGTCGTCCATCGAGGCCAAGCTCCAGGCGGCCAAGGACATCGACGCGGTCGTCGCGCTCGGCGCCCCCGTCGCGGCCGTCGCCGTCAAGGCGAAGCAGGACGCGGGCAGCGAGGCGGAGATCGACACCTTCGACCTGAACGCGGCCGTGGTGAAGAGCCTCAAGGCCAAGGACGTGGGCTTCGCCGTCGACCAGCAGCCCTACCTCCAGGGCTATCTCGCCGTCGACGAACTGTGGCTCTACCGCACCAACGCCAACGTCATCGGCGGCGGAAAGCCGGTCCTGACGGGCCCCGCGATCGTGACCGAGAAGGACGTGCCGAAGCTCGAGAAGTACACCGCGCGCGGTACCCGGTGAACGGATGCATGATCCCAGTGCCTGATACTTGGACGTTTGGGGCCGGTCATCAAGCCCCCGGGGCAGGTCCGCCGGCCCCGCAGAACCAGGGTCCAGAAGAAGAAGGGCACGGCCTCGTGGCACGGTTTCGGAGCTGGGTGAGCATCGCCCTCGCAGGGGCAGTCGGTCTCACTCTCGCGGGGTGCAGCAGCACCGGTGGCAAGCGGGCGGAGGACGCCAGGAAGGCGGCCTCGGCCCAGGGCAGGGCCGCGGTGAACACCCCGCGCTGGACCGTCGC
The DNA here is from genome assembly GCF_055582645.1 of Streptomyces sp. NPDC107517. NCBI lineage: Bacteria > Bacillati > Actinomycetota > Actinomycetes > Kitasatosporales > Streptomycetaceae > Streptomyces > Streptomyces sp. NPDC107517. The sequence continues at coordinate 497,996 of NZ_JBVJPM010000001.1, forward strand.
GATGGTGACCCATTCGGGCGACGGCGACACCTTCTGGGACATCGTCCAGAGCGGCGCCAAGCAGGCCGCGATCAAGGACAACATCAACTTCCTGTACTCGCACAGCGACGAGGCACAGCAGCAGGCCCAGCTCGTCGACGCGGCCGTGGACAAGAAGGTCGACGGCCTGATCGTCACGCTCGCCAAGCCCGACGCCATGAAGGCCGCCGTCGCCCGGGCCGAGAAGGCCGGCATCCCCGTGATCACCGTGAACTCCGGCTCCGAGGAGTCCAAGAAGTTCGGCGCGCTCACGCACATCGGCCAGGACGAGACGATCGCGGGCCGGGCCGTCGGCGAGGAGCTGAACAAGCGCGGCCGCAAGAAGGCCCTGTGCGTCCTGCACGAGCAGGGCAACGTCGGCCACGAGCAGCGCTGCGCCGGCGCCAAGGAGACCTTCAAGGGCCAGATGCAGAACCTGTACGTCGAGGGCACCAACATGCCCGACGTCCAGTCCTCCATCGGCGCCAAGCTCCAGGCCGACAAGTCGATCGACTCCGTCGTCACCCTCGGCGCGCCCTTCGCCGCCACCGCCGTGAAGGCCAAGCAGGACGCGGGCAGCAAGGCCGAGATCGACACCTTCGACCTCAACGAGAAGGTCGCCGGCGGCCTGAAGGACGGCACGCTCGGCTTCGCCGTCGACCAGCAGCCCTACCTCCAGGGCTACGAGGCCGTGGACCTGCTGTGGCTCTACCGCTACAACGCGGACGTCCTCGGCGGCGGCAAGCCGGTCCTGACCGGACCGCAGATCATCACCAAGGACCAGGCCGCGAAGCTCGAGGAATACACGAAGCGGGGGACCCGATGAGCGCCGCCGCACCGAAGACCCCGCCGCTGACGGACGAGCGGCTCCTGAGGACGTCACCGCTGCGCAAGCTCATGGGCCGGCCCGAACTGGGCTCGGTCGTCGGCGCCGTCGCCGTCTTCCTCTTCTTCGCGGTCTTCGCGGACAGCTTCCTGCGGGCCTCCAGCCTCGCCACGGTCCTGTACGCGTCGTCGACGATCGGCATCATGGCCGTACCCGTGGCCCTGCTGATGATCGGCGGCGAGTTCGACCTCTCCGCCGGTGTCATGGTCACCACGTCCGCGCTGGTCTCGTCGATGTTCAGCTACCAGATGACGGCGAACGTCTGGGTCGGGGTCGGGGTCTCGCTCCTGGTCACGCTCGCCATCGGCGTGTTCAACGGCGTCATGCTGACCCGCACGGACCCACCGAGCTTCATCATCACGCTCGGCACCTTCCTGATGCTGACGGGCATGAACCTCGGCTTCACCAAGCTGATCAGCGGCACCGTCTCCACCAAGTCGATCTCCGACATGGAGGGCTTCTCCTCCGCCAAGGACGTCTTCGCCTCCACGCTCACCATCGGCGGCGTCGACTACAAGATCACCATCCTGTGGTGGCTCGCCCTGATCGTCGTCGCCACCTGGATCCTGCTGCGCACGCGCGTCGGCAACTGGATCTACGCGGTCGGCGGCGGGGAGGACGCGGCGCGCGCCGTCGGCGTCCCGGTCAACAAGACCAAGATCGGCCTCTACATGGGCGTCGCGTTCGGCGCCTGGATCTCGGGGCAGCACCTGCTGTTCTCGTTCGACGTCGTGCAGTCCGGCGAGGGTGTCGGCAACGAGCTGATCTACATCATCGCGGCCGTCATCGGCGGCTGTCTGATCACCGGCGGCTACGGTTCCGCGGTCGGCGCCGCGATCGGCGCCCTGATCTTCGGCATGACGAGCAAGGGCATCGTGTTCGCCGAGTGGAACCCGGACTGGTTCAAGTTCTTCCTCGGGGCGATGCTGCTCCTCGCGACCCTGCTCAACGCGTGGGTCCGCAAGCGCGCGGAGGCGACGAAATGACCGAGACCGCAGAGCGTACGGCGCTGGTCGAGCTCGACGGCGTCAGTAAGTACTACGGCAACATCCGGGCCCTGGAAGACGTCTCCCTGGTCGTGCACGCGGGTGAGATCTCCTGCGTCCTCGGTGACAACGGCGCGGGCAAGTCGACCCTCATCAAGATCATCGCGGGCCTGCACAAGCACGACTCCGGCTCCTTCAGCATCGAGGGCGAGGAGACCCGGCTCGCCAGTCCGCGCGAGTCCCTCGACCGCGGTATCGCCACGGTCTACCAGGACCTCGCCGTCGTCCCGCTGATGCCGGTCTGGCGGAACTTCTTCCTCGGCTCCGAGCCGACGAAGGGCTCCGGTCCCTTCAAGCGCCTGGACGTCGACCTGATGCGCCGGACGACCCACGCGGAGCTGCTCCGCATGGGCATCGACCTGCGCGACGTCGACCAGCCCATCGGCACGCTCTCGGGCGGTGAACGCCAGTGCGTGGCGATCGCCCGCGCCGTCTACTTCGGCGCCAAGGTCCTCGTACTCGACGAGCCGACCGCCGCCCTCGGCGTCAAGCAGTCCGGCGTCGTCCTGAAGTACGTCGCCGCCGCGCGGGACGCAGGCCTCGGAGTGGTCCTGATCACGCACAACCCGCATCACGCGTACCTCGTGGGCAACCGCTTCGTCCTTCTGAAGAGGGGCACGATGTTCGGCAGCTACGACCGCGACGAGATCACCCTCGACGAACTGACCCGCCAGATGGCAGGCGGCAGCGAACTGGACGACCTGCGCCACGAGCTGGAGGGCCGGGACGCTCCGTAGGACTGGACGCTCCGTAGGCCGGGCGCCGCTACGGGTGCGGGGCTGTGACATTTTGCGGCTCCGCCCCGGGGCGGAGCCGGCGACATCGGCCCCGCGGACGGAGAGGGACCTGCGGTAGCGCCACGTCCCCCCCAGGTCACGGTCACCGGCGCCCGGCGGATGAGCCACGGCGGCCAGCGAAATGGCACAATCGGCGCGATGAGCACCTACCGCGACCTCGCCCACCGCGGCTCCGCACGAGCCACCGTCCTGCGGACCGTCGGCACGCGTGAGCGCCGTTCCCACCTGACGGCTCCGCGCGTCCCGACCGTCGGTATCGACATCGGCGGTACGAAGGTGATGGCGGGTGTCGTCGACGCCGACGGCAACATCCTGGAGACCCTGCGCACGGAGACTCCGGACAAGTCCAAGAGCCCCAAGGTCGTCGAGGACACGATCACGGAGCTGGTGCTCGACCTCTCCGACCGGCACGACGTGCACGCCGTCGGCATCGGCGCGGCCGGCTGGGTCGACGCGGAGCGCAACCGCATCCTGTTCGCGCCCCACCTGTCGTGGCGCAACGAGCCGCTCCGGGACCGGATCTCCAGCCGCCTCTCCGTCCCCGTACTCGTCGACAACGACGCGAACACGGCCGCCTGGGCCGAGTGGCGCTTCGGCGCGGGCCGTGGCGAGGACCACCTGGTCATGATCACGCTGGGCACCGGCATCGGCGGCGCGATCCTGGAGGACGGCCAGGTCAAGCGGGGCAAGTTCGGAGTCGCCGGTGAGTTCGGACACATGCAGGTCGTCCCCGGCGGCCACCGCTGCCCGTGCGGAAACCGCGGCTGCTGGGAGCAGTACAGCTCCGGCAACGCCCTCGTGCGCGAGGCCCGCGAGCTCGCCGCCGCGGACTCCCCGGTCGCGTACGGGCTCATCGAGCGCGTCAAGGGCAACGTCTCCGACATCACGGGCCCGCTCATCACCGAACTCGCCCGCGAGGGCGACGCCATGTGCATCGAGCTGCTCCAGGACATCGGCCAGTGGCTCGGCGTCGGCATCGCGAACCTCGCGGCCGCCCTCGACCCGTCCTGCTTCGTCATCGGCGGCGGCGTCTCCGCGGCCGACGACCTGCTGATCGGCCCGGCCCGCGACGCCTTCAAGCGCCACCTCACCGGCCGTGGCTACCGCCCCGAGGCTCGCATCGCCCGCGCCCAGCTCGGCCCCGAGGCCGGTATGGTCGGCGCCGCCGACCTCGCGCGGCTCGTCGCCCGTCGCTTCCGCCGCGCCAAGCGCCGGCGCGTGGAACGGTACGAGCGCTACGAGCGTTACCACCAGGGCAAGGGCTTCGGCCTCGGCCAGCAAAGCCCGGCGAGCGCCGCCGGCGAGACCCAGGGACCCAAGTAATGACCGTGCCACGCCAGCCCTCGTCCCCCGACGAAGGGCAGCGCCCCCCTGGGAACCGCCGGAGGGTCATCCGCCGCCGCGCGCTGACGCTGCTCACGATCGTGCTGCTCATCGGCGTGCCCGCCGGCTATCTGGTGATCTCCGCGAACCAGAGCCGGAACAGCGGCAAGGACAAGGAGGCCAAGTACTCCGCGACAGGCCTCACCATCGGCTGGCCCTCCAAGGTCCAGCGCCGGCTGTACCAGGTGCCGATACCGGTCTCCTCCGCCAAGGGCGTCGCGTACTACGAGACGAACAACCTCCGGACGAGCCGCCTCTACGTCCGCTTCCGCACCACGGACTCGGGCCTCGACAAGTTCCTGAAGACCATCGGGACCAGCTCGTCCGAGCTGAAGGCGGACGAGGTCACCATCAGCCCGCGCAACCAGAAGGTCGTCGGCTGGGTCTTCGACGGCCCCGGCCCGTACGGGAGCCTCACCCACAAGCAGAAGAACCCCGAGCCGACCCTGGACGTCGTGGTGAACCAGGAGAACCCCGCGAAGCCCTTCGTGTACGTGGTGTCGACGACGACGCCGTAGCGCGGGCCGCGCTCGGCGGCGCCCCCTCCCCGCGGGTAGGGGGCGCCGGCGAGCGCGTGATCCACCACGTACCGCCCACCACGAGCGGCGCGAACACGGTGAGCCCCGCACGCTGTGCCGCCACCGGCCGGCTGTGCCGCTCTCCCTCCCGCAACAGGCGGGCGAGTCGGTGTCTGTCGGCGTCACCGATGAGCTGCTGAGAGCGGATCCGGCGCGACTCGACGCGCATGCCGCACGCTCCTACTGCGGGAGCTCGATGACGTCGGCGACCACGCAGCTGGCGTTGTCGGGACCGCCGGAGCCGTTGGCGAGGGCGACGAGTTCGCGGGTCGCCTGCTCGGGCTCCCTGGTCTCGGAGAGAACCCGGTGGATCTCTGCCGTCGGCACGACGGCCGACAGACCGTCGGAGCAGAGCAGGTATCGGTCTCCCCGCCGGGCGTCGTGGAGGCGCAGCTCGGGGGTGGCGTCGGCTCCTCGGCCCAGGGCTCGTACCAGCAGCGACCGCTGGGGGTGGGAGGCGGCCTCTTCCGGGCTGAGGCGGCCCTCGTCGACCATCGACTGCACCATGGTGTGGTCATGCGTGATCTGGAACAGCTCTCCGTCGCGCAGCAGGTGGACGCGGGAGTCGCCGATGTGGACGAGGGCCAGCTGTGATCCGGTCCAGAGCATCGCGGTGAGTGTCGTGCCGGCCTCCTCGGGTGAGGAACCGGTCCCGGCGACGCCGTGCACGGCCCGTTCGGCCTGTTCGACGGCGTCTTCAAGGACGTTGAGGAGATCGCCCGCCGGGACGCTGTCGGTTTCGAGGTGCTTGAGTGCGTCGACGGCGGCCGCGCTCGCGGGGGCTCCCTGGCTGCCGTAGCCGTCGGCGACGGCGAGCAGGCGGGACCCGGCGTAGGCCGTGTCCTGGTTGCTCTCACGGACGAGGCCCGTGTCGGACAGTGCGGCGTAGCGGATTCCCAGGGGCTTGGTGGTCGGGGACATGGCAGGGTCCTTCCCGGACAGGTGGTTGATGAGGAAGGTGGCCAGGTCCCGCCGTGCGGCGGTGTCGGCCTCGACCTGGGCCCAGAACGCGCGGACCTCCTGGGCCGCCGGGCCCGCCTCCAGCGTGCAGACGTGCTGGATGCGGGCCAGGGACATCCCCAGACGCCGGAGCCAGGCGACCAGTCGAGCCCGGTCCAGTTGCTCAGGCGCGTAGAGGCGGTAGCCGGTCACCGGGTCGACGTGGGCGGGGGGCAGCAGACCGAGCTCGTCGTAAAGACGCAGCGCCTTCGGTGACAGCCGCGACGCCTTCGCGAACGCCCCGATGGTCAGCAACCCCATGCCCACTCCTCACTCATGCCGAGCACATCGCCCGGCTCCACCGATGCTGTGGCCTCCCCCAAGGTGAAGGTCAACCAAGGGTGCCGGTCGGCTCCGTCCGATGGTCTTTCACCAGCCGTGGTGGCCCCCGTGCCGACCGCCGCGCGGTGGTAGTCAAGCCGGACGCGGAGGATCTTCGCGAAGCCTCCACAACGTGGGACGGCCTGCACGGGGTGTCCACCCGGTCGTGTGAGAAATTGCGAGATGTGAGACCGTGCAGGGCGTGAGTGAGACACCGAAGAACACCCTGCAATACCGCTTTGACGGGCCAGAAGACGCCCCAGTCCTGATCTTGGGTCCCTCACTGGGTACCACCTGGCACATGTGGGACCGGCAGGTACCCGAGCTCGCCCGGCAGTGGCGGGTGTTCCGTTTCGACCTGCCCGGACACGGCGGCGCCCCCGCCCACCCGGCCGGTTCCGTCGCCGACCTCGCCGCGCGGCTCCTGGCCACGCTCGACGAACTCGGCGTGCAGCGCTTCGGTTACGCGGGCTGCTCCCTGGGCGGCGCCATCGGCGCGGAGCTGGCGCTGCGCCACCCGCAGCGCGTGGCCTCCCTCGCGCTGATCGCGGCCTCGCCCCGCTTCGGCACCGCCGACGAGTTCCGCCAGCGCGGCGTGATCGTCCGCAGCAACGGCCTCGACCCCATCGCCCGCACGTCCCCGGAGCACTGGTTCACCAGTGGCTTCGCGGCCGCCCAGCCCGCGATCACCGACTGGGCCGTGCAGATGGTGCGCACCACGGACCCGGGCTGCTACATCGCCGCCTGCGAGGCGCTCGCGTCCTTCGACGTACGGGCCGAGCTCGGCTCCATCGGCGTCCCGACGCTCGTCCTCGTCGGCTCCGACGACCAGGTGACGGGCCCCGCCCAGGCGCGCACACTCGTCGCCGGCATACCGGACGCGCGGCTCGCCGTCGTACCCGCCGCCTCGCACCTCGCGCCGGTCGAGCAGCCCGCCGCCGTCACCGACCTCCTCGTACGGCACTTCTCCACCGCCTGGCAGCCCGCGTACGAGACCGGGCAGCACGCGATCCCCGCCGCCCCCGTCAAGCCCGTCCTCGCGCCGCCGCCCCCGCCGGTCGCCCCCGTGGCGGAGATCGGGCCCATGGAGGCCCAGCCCGAGGCGGAGGTCCGGACCGACCGGCACGACATCGGTCTCAAGGTGCGCCGCGAGGTGCTCGGCGACGCGCACGTCGACCGGGCGCTGGCCTCGGCGGATGCCTTCTCCGGCGACTTCCAGGAGTTCCTCACCCGGTACGCGTGGGGAGAGATCTGGAGCCGGCCCGGCCTCGACCGCCGCATGCGCAGCTGCGTCACGCTCACCGCGCTCGTCGCGGGCGGTCACCTCGAAGAGCTGGCCTTCCACACCCGCGCCGCCCTGCGCAACGGCCTCACCGCCGACGAGATCAAGGAAGTGCTGCTCCAGGCCGCCGTGTACTGCGGCGTGCCCGCGGCGAACTCGGCGTTCAAGGTGGCCCAGGCCGTGATCCGGGAGGAGACCACGCCGCAGGAGTAGACGACCGGGTGCCGGGACGGGCCGGACGCGGGCCGGGAGCGCAGGATGGTTCCTATGAAGCTCACGAAGAAGATCCATGCCTGCGTCCGCCTGGAGAAGGACGGGCGGACGCTCGTCATCGACCCGGGCGGCTTCTGCGAACAGGACGCGGCAGTCGGCGCCGAGGCGATCCTCGTGACGCACGAGCACCCCGACCACTTCGACGAGGTCCGGCTGCGGGTGGCCCTCGAAGCCGACCCGGCCACCGAGATCTGGACCCTGAAGTCCGTGGCCGACAAGATCTCGACGGCGTTCCCGGGCCGGGTGCACACGGTCGGGCACGGCGACACGTTCGAGGCGGCCGGTTTCGACATCCAGGTCCACGGCGAACTGCACGCCGTCATCCACCCGGACATCCCCCGCATCACGAACGTCGGCTATCTGATCGACCACGGCCGCGTCTTCCACCCCGGCGACGCGTTCACCGTCCCCGACCAGCCGGTCGAGACGCTCCTGGTGCCCGTGATGGCCCCCTGGAACAAGATCGCCGAGGTCATCGACTACCTCCGCGAGGTCGGCCCGCAGCGCGCGTACGACATCCATGACGCGCTGCTGACCGACCTGGCCTGGCCCATCTACGAAGGGCAGATCGGGGCGCTCGGCGGGACGGACCACCTGCGGCTGACGCCGGAGGAGTACGCGACGCTCTGAGCGCCCCCGCGGGCTGTCGACTCCCGGTGAACTCCCTTTACCGGCCGAGGAGTTCGATGATCTCTTCGGTCGTGGCGAGTTCCGCGATCCGCGGGAAGATCTTGCCGAAGCTGTGCTCGTGGGACGCGGCGTCCGTGTCGGTCGTCGCGTCCTCGACCACCGTGAGGTGGTAGCTCAGCTCGAAGGCGGAGCGGGCGGTGGACTCGACGCCGATCGAGGTCGAGATCCCCGCGAGCACGATCTGCGTCACTCCGCGGCGGCGCAGCTGGAGGTCCAGCTCCGTCCCCGTGAACGCGCCCCAGTGCCGCTTGGTGATCACGATGTCGTCGCCGAGCGGGCCCAGCTCGTCCGGGAACTCGGAGAACGCGGCGGGCGGCGCCTGGGTGAGCCCGGGGGCGGCGGACCGGCTCACCGGCAGGTCACCGCCGTCGGGGGACCAGGCGACGCGGACCCGCACGACGGGCAGGCCCTTGGTGCGGAAGGCGTCCGCGAGCGCGGCCCCGTTCTTCAGGACGGCGTCGGCGGGGTGGACGGTCGGCAGGCCGAGGATGCCGTTCTGGAGGTCGATGAGGACGAGGGCGGTGCGGTCGTCGAGGGTGGTGGCGGGCATGGGGGGTGCTCCTTGCGGATCCGGGGGAGATGCTTCGACAGGCTAACTTTCAAACAGGGAAACTTGCAAGGTAACCTGCCTATAGCGCCCATTGTCTGATGCCGCCGCCTGCTGCCCATCGCGCCCCGCCGGTGGCCGCCCCGGGTTCGGCGGGCGTTGTCGTACCCGCCCGGTAGGTTGTGGGCATGCGGATTGCTACCTGGAATGTGAACTCGATCACCGCCCGGCTGCCCAGGCTCCTCGCCTGGCTGGAGAACACCGGGACGGACGTGCTGTGCGTCCAGGAGACCAAGTGCACGGCCGAGCAGTTCCCCGCGGACGAGCTGCGCGAGCTGGGCTACGAGTCCGCGGTGAACGCGACCGGGCGGTGGAACGGCGTGGCGCTGATCTCCCGCGTCGGCCTGGAGGACGTCGTGACCGGCCTGCCCGGCGACCCCGGTTACGAAGGCGCCCACGAGCCCCGCGCGATCTCCGCCACGTGCGGCCCGGCGCGCGTCTGGTCGGTGTACGTGCCGAACGGCCGCGAGGTGGACCACCCGCACTACGCTTACAAGCTCCAGTGGTTCGAGGCGCTCAAGGCGGCCGTCGCGGGCGACGCGGCGGGCTCCCGCCCCTTCGCCGTGATGGGCGACTACAACGTGGCGCCGACGGACGACGACGTCTGGGACATCTCCCTCTTCGACGGCGCCACGCACGTCACCCCGGCGGAGCGCGCCGCGCTCGCCGCGCTCCGTGAGACGGGCCTGTCCGACGTGGTCCCGCGGCCCCTGAAGTACGACCACCCCTTCACGTACTGGGACTACCGCCAGCTCGGCTTCCCCAAGAACCGCGGCATGCGCATCGACCTCGTCTACGGGAACGCGGCGTTCGCGGGGGCCGTGAAGGACTCGTACGTGGACCGCGAGGAGCGCAAGGGCAAGGGCGCCTCGGACCACGCCCCGGTGGTCGTTGACCTGGAGGTCTAGGCCCTCTGCGATCCGAGGGGGGCTGGGCCGGAGCTCTACGGCTCCAGCGCCCCCAGATCCACCGCCCGGGCCATCGCGTCGAGCCCCGCGTCGCCCGGGTGCAGATGATCCCCGCTGTCGTACTCGGGCCGCATCCGCGCGGGATGCGCCGGATCGCGCACCACGGCGTCGAAGTCGACCACCGCGTCGAAGTCGCCCCCGCTGTCCCGCACATACGCGTTGACGATCTCCCGCTCCCGGTCCGCCGTGGCTGTGCACAGGGTCTCGCCCTCGCACGGAGTGACCGTCGCCCCGACCACGCGCAGGCCCCGCGCGTGGGCGCGCGCCGCGATCTCCCGTAGCCCGGCCACGACTTGGGCCCCGCTGAAGCCGGCCCGTACGTCGTTGACGCCCTGGAAGACGACGACCGTGCGCGCCGACGTCTGGGACAGCGCGTCGCGGTCGAGGCGGTGCAGCGCGCTCACGCCGCCCGTGTCCGTGGAGACGCCGTCCCCCGGATAGCGGTCGCCCGTCACCCGGTTCGCCGAGATCCCCTGGTTCAGGACGCCGTAGTGCGGCACCGCGTCCTGCTCGCGCAGCCGGGTGGAGAGCACGTCGGGCCAGCGGTGGTTCGCGTCGGGCGTCGACTTCACGCCGTCCGTGATGGAGTCGCCGAGCAGAACGACCGACCCGGGCCCGCCGCTCACGTCGACACCGGTGAGCAGCGGCCAGTACGTGATCGTCGACGTGTACGAGGCCGCTGACGCCTCCGCCGCGTGATCGCCCGGCAGGCTCACGTACGAACGCTGGATCGCCTGGCTGTGCACCGGCGCCGTGGCGACCGCCTCCGGAAGATGGAAGCTGACCAGCAGATTCGCCCCGGCCGGCACCTCGAAGCCCACCGGGTCGCTGAACGCCTGCGCCCCCGCGGGGATCGTCGTACCCGCCGCGCCGCGGAACCTCAGCGCCACCGGCTCGCCCTTGGCCCCGGCGCCCGTGTCCTGCACGGCCACCGTCGCGCTCCCGACCCGCACCGGCGCCGACGCGAACGTGTTGTCGAGCCGGATCCGCACGCGCGGCCCGCCCGCGCTGGTGTGCACGACGAGCCGCACCGTGCGGTCCGCCCAGGGGCCGACGGCCGCGTATCCGGCGGTGGACGCCGACCAGGTGCCGGTCCACCCCGGCGCGGGCGAGCGCACCGACAGGGCGAAGACATGCAGATCGGGGGTGCCCGGGTCCCGGGGCAGGTCCACGGAGGCGATCTCGCGGCCCTTGGCGACCGGCACCGTGACGACGTACAGCCGTGTCCGTTCGGCGAGTTGGCCGCCGGGCGTGTTGCGGTGGGGGAGCGCCACGGACTTGGTGGCGAGCGGGCCCGTGCGCCAGTCGGGCGCGGTGAGGCGGTACGTGGAGCGCGAGCCGTCCCGGTAACGCACGGTGCCGCCACCGGCCGCGTCGCCGCCCGTTCCGGCCACCAGGAAGGCGAGCGCGTCGCCCCGGCCGTGCACGCGGACGGGCTGGCCGTCGGCTCGCACGTTGTCGGGCCCGGTCCCCGCCGTGCGCGGCCAGGTGAGGCGGGCGCCCTCAACACCCAGGGCGCGCCCGGGAGTCCAGCCGGCCGCCGACAGGTCACCTGCGGACAGCGAGCTGCCCGAGCCGTCGAAGTCGGCCTCCCCGGCCCGGTCGTCGGGGCTGACCGCCCTGTTGTCGAAGAGCCGCTCCAGGGGGAGCGGCCCGGGTCTGTGCGGAGCGGCCTGCGCGACGGCGGTCGGGGCGAGGCCCGTAAAGAGCGCCAGTACAGCTGCCGTTCCCCAGACGCGTCGGCGCACGACCGACTCCCTCCACTTGTGGGTGAGACGTGACAGGTGAGCCATGAAGCTAAAGAGCAGACAGGTTCGCGTCAATGAGCCGCGTGCGCATGTGGCCCGAACTCTCCGTAATGGAGCTCAGCGCGCCCTGTGGTGCGACAGCCTGCGGGGATGTCAGGGTGAGTGGTATGAACATCCCTTTCTTGGACAACTGGCGCAGGAAGCACGGCTCCGCCTTCGGCGTGGCCGTCTTCACCGAGGGTGACGGCGGGGCCGAGGGGATCGCCGAACTTCTCTCCGAGTGCGAGCTGCTGCGCTCGCAGGCGCACGAGGCCGGGGTCGAACTGGACGACACCGTCGCGTCGTTGGAGGCGCTCGACCAACTGGTGCCGCGCTGGCGCGAGGACGAGGAAGCGCTGCCGTGGCTCGGCAACGACGCGGGCCTGTACCTCGGTACGGTCCTCGTCCGCCAGGTATCGGGGGCGACCTGGGCGATCTGGCCCAACGGGCAGCCGGTGGTACGGCTCCCCTCCGGCCGCGAGGTCGACGTCGTCGCCGCGGGCCACGAATGGGCGATCAGCGGGGCGCCCGAGCTGTCGCAGTTCTACGCCGAGGCCTCGGAGACGTAGGAGCGCAAATACGGTTAATGGCCATACGTGCGTGTCGCCGGTCAAGTCCCAAATTGACGTGGGTAGTTTGCGCGGACCGACACAGCTGAGAGTGGGCAGGTCTTGCCATGGCCGTCGATCCTTTGATCGAGCTGCGCGACGTCAACAAGTACTACGGGGAGCTGCATGTCCTCCAGGACGTCAACCTCACCGTCGGCAAGGGGGAGGTGGTGGTGGTCATCGGCCCCTCGGGGTCGGGGAAGTCGACGCTCTGCCGGACGATCAACAGGCTCGAGACGATCCAGTCGGGCAACATCCGACTCGACGGGCAACCGCTTCCGGAGGAGGGCAAGGCCCTCGCCCATCTGAGGGCCGAGGTGGGGATGGTCTTCCAGTCCTTCAACCTCTTCGCGCACAAGACGGTCCTGCAGAACGTGTCCCTCGCCCAGATAAAGGTCAGGGGCCGCAAGAGGGACGAGGCCGACAAGCGCTCCCGTGAACTCCTGGACCGGGTGGGGCTCGCCTCACAGGCGGCCAAGTTCCCCGCCCAGCTCTCCGGCGGCCAGCAGCAGCGCGTGGCCATCGCCCGCGCCCTCGCCATGGACCCCAAGGCCCTCCTCTTCGACGAGCCGACCTCGGCCCTCGACCCGGAGATGATCAACGAGGTCCTGGAGGTGATGCAGCAGCTCGCCCGCGAGGGCATGACCATGGTCGTGGTCACCCACGAGATGGGCTTCGCCCGCTCCGCCGCCAACCGCGTCGTGTTCATGGCCGACGGCCGCATCGTCGAGGACCGCACCCCCGAGGACTTCTTCACCAACCCGCGCAGCGAGCGGGCCAAGGACTTCCTTTCCAAGATCCTCAAGCACTGACGGGGGTGGACCGATCCATGCTGCGCAAGACACGTGTGTTCCGCGCCGTCGCCGCCCTCGCCCTCACCGCCCTGGCCGCGGCGGCCTGCGGCAAGGAGGGCAGCCCGCCGACCAAGGGCCCGGCCCCCGACAAGCTGCCCACCTACCAAGTGGCGAAAGACTTCCGACTGCCCTCCTCGCCCACCTGGGAGCGCGCCGAGAAACGCGGCTACCTCATCGTCGGCGCCAAGGAGGACCAGCCGTACCTGGGGGAGAGGGACCCGGCGACCGGCCTCTTCTCAGGCTTCGACATCGAGATCGCCAGGATGATGTCCGCCTCGCTCGGCTTCCCCCCGAAGACCATCCACTTCAAGACGATCGCCTCGGCCAACCGCGAAACCGCCCTGCAGAACGGTCAGATTGACTACTACGTCGGCACCTACACGATCAACGCCATGCGCAAGAAGCTCGTCGGCTTCGCGGGCCCGTACTTCCTGGCAGGTCAGGACCTGTTGGTACGCAAGGACGAGAACGACATCCACGGCCCGCAGGACCTGGCCGGCAAACGCGTCTGCTCGGCGAGCGGTTCGACCCCCTACCAGCGCATCAAGACCGACTACCCGAAGGCGACGCTCGTCGCGTACGACACGTACTCGGTCTGCGTCGACAACCTGCTCACCTACCAGGTCGACGCCGTCACCACCGACGACGCGATCCTGATCGGCTTCGCGGCGAAGGTGCCCGACCAACTCAGGGTCGTGGGCGAGCCGTTCTCCGAGGAGCCGTACGGCATCGGTGTGCGGCGCAGCGACAACGCGCTGCGGATGGCGCTCAACGACGCTCTGGAGGCCCGCGAGAAGAACGGCGACTGGAAGAGGGCCTTCGAGGCGACGCTCGGCCAATCCGGCGTGCCCGCGCCCACCCCGCCCCCCATCGACCGCTACCCGGCGAGCTGAGGAGGCCTCGTGGACGTACTGACCAGCAATTTCTCCACCTTCGCCAAGGGGTTCCTCGGGACGGTCGAACTGACCGTCTACGCCTCGATCCTCGCGCTCGTCCTCGGCTTCGTGATGGCGTCGTTCCGGGTCGCGCCCGTCGGATCCCTCCGGGCCTTCGGCACGGTCTGGGTCACGGTCCTGCGCAACACCCCGCTGACCCTGCTGTTCTTCGCTGTGCTGCTGGGCCTGCCGCGCTTCGGACTCGTGCTGCCCTTCCAGGTGTTCGCGATCCTCGCGCTCGGCTGCTACACCTCCGCGTTCATCTGCGAGGCGCTGCGCTCCGGCATCAACACCGTCCCGAGGGGGCAGGGCGAGGCGGCCCGCAGCCTCGGCATGACGTTCGGCCAGACGCTGTCGATGGTGGTGCTCCCGCAGGCCTTCCGGTCCGTCATCCCGCCCGTCGGCTCGACCCTCATCGCCCTCGCCAAGAACTCGGCGATCGCCGGCGCGTTCAGCGTCAACGAGTTGCTCGGCACCTACAAGACTCTCAGCGAGCTGGGCTACAACATCATCTGGACCTTCTTCTGGATCGCCGTCGGCTACCTGATCATCACCCTCACCATCAGCGCGATCTTCAACGTGCTCGAGAAGCGCTGGGGAGTTCCCCGATGAAAGCTCTTGCTCACGACGCGACGGCCCTCTACGACGTACCGGGACCGAAGACCGAGCGCCGGCACCGGCTGTACGGGGTGCTGTCCACGCTGATCCTGCTCGGCCTGCTCGCGTGGGTCTTCTACCTCCTCTTCGACACCGACCAGTTCACGTACACGAAGTGGATGCCGTTCGAGTACAAGGGCATCCAGGAGCTGCTCCTGCGAGGGCTCGGCAACACGCTGAAGGCGTTCGCCATCGCCGCCGTGCTCTCGCTCGTGCTCGGGACCGTCCTCGCGGTCGGGCGCCTGTCCGACCACCGGCCGGTTCGCTGGCTCGCCACGCTCGTCGTCGAGTTCTTCCGCGCCATGCCCGTCCTGGTGATGATCTTCTTCATCTTCGTGGCGCTGAAGGTCCAGCCGCTGCCGGCCCTCGTCGCCGGGCTCACCCTCTACAACGGATCGGTGCTCGCCGAGGTCTTCCGCTCCGGCGTCAACGCCGTCGAACGCGGCCAGGGCGAGGCCGCGTTCGCACTCGGCATGCGCAAGACCCAGGTCATGACGCACGTCCTGGTGCCGCAGGCCGTACGCGCCATGCTGCCCGCCATCATCAGCCAGCTGGTGGTCGCCCTGAAGGACACCTCGCTCGGCTATCTCATCACCTATGAGGAGTTCCTCCACGCAGGGAAGCTCATCGCCTCGAACCTCGACTACGATTTGCCCTTCATCCCCGTGGTGATGGTGATCTCTCCGATCTACATCGGGATGTGCATGCTCCTTTCGTGGTTCGCCCAGTGGGTGTCCAAGCGCCAGCGGCGCAACCCCAAGGTCGAGGCGGTCGATGTCGCCCCGGCCGAACCGGTGACGCTGCTGCCGGGGGTGCAGTAGCAGGGGCTCCTTGCAGAGACCACAGGGCCATGCCCGCCCGGCAGCAGCCGGAGATCACTGCCTGCGCAGGGGGATCGACACGTATGACGGGTCGTCCTTCGGCGAGGAGAAGGTCAGCTGCGCGCCGGTCGGGTTGTGCTCGATATAGAGCGGGTCGACCGTGTCGACGACCAGGGCGAGCCGGTGCCCTGCCGGGACGTCGTAGGCCGTGGAGAACAACTCCAGGTCCACGCCGAACGGAGCACCGGGTGTCTTGCCGTGGAAGGTGTACGGCGCGTTGCTGACCAGCTTGCCGAGGCCGAGCGGGCCCACGTCGTAGAGGTACGCGACGAGGGTTCCGCTCTCCTTGGTCGCAGTGAGCGTCGTGTGCAGCTTCGCGGTCCCGCGCACATGCTGTTCGGATGTGTACTTCTCCGACTGCCACACGCCCGCCCAGCGGCGCGGCAGCAGTGGCACCGAGGCCGTCGGGGGCAGCCGGAGGAACTGGTCGAGGATGTTCGACAGTTCCAGGAGCCCGCCGTTGGCGCCCGAGTCGACGTTCGTGTGGATCGTGGTGGTGCCCGTGAGGGCGATCTTCTTCTTCGTCGCGCCGACCGACTTCCAGTCGGGGTAGCTCTCGTACGCGCCGGTGGAGCGGGACTTGATGCGGACGGGGAGCTCGCGGTCGACGCCGTTGTCGTCGCCCTTGAGGTAGTGGTCGAACCAGCGGTGCGTGTCCTCCCACGTGTCGTTGGGCAGCCCGAGCAGTCCGGTCGCCTCGGCCGTGGCATGGTCGCCGGGGCGGAACTCCAGGCGCTTGGGCGTGGTGAGCTTCTCGTAGAAGTCCGCGTACTGGTTGGGCGGGAAGATGGTGTCGCCCCAGGCGTTGCCGAGCAGGATGGCGGCGCCGTTCTTGTTGATGCTGTCGATGTACGTCTCGGGGGAGCGCTTCTTGCCCCACGCGATCATGTCGTCCTCCTTGGCCAGGTTCGAGCCGAGGAAGTCCTTCATGACCTGCTGGAGTTCGGGGCTCGGGCGGCCGGTGAGATAGCCGGCGCCGGAGAGCAGGGCGGCGGCCTGGAAGTGCTGGGTGCGGCCCGAGTAGATCGAGTCGATCAGGTCCCCCCAGCCGCTCAGCGCGGCCACGGCCTTGATGCGCTTGTCGTGCCCGGCGGCGAGCAGGCTGATGCCCGCGCCGTAGGAGACGCCCGCCATCCCCACCTTGTCCGGGTCGGCCTGCGTGTTCTTGAGGGCCCAGTCGATGACCTTCGAGGCGTCCTCGATGTCCTCGGGGCCGCCGACCTCGATCTCGCCGCCGGACTGCCAGAAGCCGCGCGAGTTGTAACTCACCACGACATAGCCGGAGTCGGCGAGCTGCTTGGCCTGGGCGAGGTACTCGACCTGCGGCACGGCCCAGCTCGTGGGGAGCACGACGACCGGGTATCTGCGCGAGGTGTCGGAGGGGGCCACGACGTTGGCCTTCAGGACCGTGCCGCCGGCGCCGGTGATGTCGACGAAGCGCACGCCCGGCCCCGGCGCCGCCTGCGCGGCGGGGGCCAGGCCCAGCGCCGCCCCGGCGATCATGGTCGCGGACACGGCACCAACAGTGGTCGTACGCAGCGCTCTGCGCGGGTGTCGCGGGTGTCCCACGGGTCACTCCTCACTCGTGTCAGTGCAAAGTGACCCGACGGTAACCGTGACGTCTTACCGCAGGTAACCCGTCGGTAAGTTACGTACGGGTAACGATGTTTTGTTGTTCAACGGCGTCCGCCGCACCCCAGGTCGGGGGCGGGTCACTTCGCCCGGTGCGAGGAGGCGCGGGGCGTGGCGGCGGGGGCCGGCGCCTGGGCGGCTCGGGTGACGTCGCCGACCAGCTCGACCACATCGGGGCCGTACGCCTGGGAGTTGACGACCTTCAGAAGGAGCACGAACGCGTTGCCGCCGTGCTTGCGGGCCAGCCGCTCGTGGTGGCGGGCGAGATAGCGGGTGGCCGCCTGGTTGGTGACCGGCAGCTGGCCGCAGAAGAGGAAGACCGGGCGCGACCCCTGCCCCTGGCCCGCCGTCAGCCGGGCGAGCAGCACGTACTCCGTGATCCCCGGCTCCAGGCGGTAGCGCTCGCTGCCTATCTGGAACGCGCCGCGGTCGGGGCCGGGCTCCGGGTCCGTGTTGACGCGGATGCCCGGCAGGAGGCTGTGCATATGGGCGGCCATCCGGCGGTTCGACGCCGGTCCGCCCACGCAGAACTCGGTGCGCTCGCCGAAGCCCTGCTGGGCCGTGTCGTGTGCGACGACCTGCGCGTGCGCCCCGCAGTCCTTGATGATCGCCGAGAGTTCGAGCAGGGCGAAGACGTCGTGACGCTTCACCGTCAGCTCGGGACCGCCCGCGTCGCGGTTCACCACGAGGAGCGACTCGGAGTTGTCGGGCAGCCCGAAGAAGGCCTGCCTGCGGCGGAGTTTGCGCTTCCACAAGTAGGTGCGGGCGAGCCAGCCAAGGGCGGCGCTGATCCCGGCCGCGATCACGCCGAGGACGATGTTGCGCACGTCTTCCGTCATGGGGGCGCATGCTAGCGGGCGGACGGATCCTTGTTCGAGGGGGTCCTGACGCCGTGCGGAACTGAAGTTACGCTGCGCAGACGGCTGTTGACTGGAGGTACGGATGAGACGTCCTGTTGCGCGGAATCGGATGAATCCCGGGTTTCCGGGGAAGCCGCGAAGTCTTCGGAATCTCTCGGGGCTGGCCCTCGCGGCGACGCTGGTGACGGTCGGTGCCGCCGCGGCCCCGGCGTCCGACGCGAACCACTCGCCCCAAGCGTCCGCACAGAAGGTGCCGCTCGCGGTCGGCTACGGCGGCGCGGTCTCCAGCGTCGACGCGGACGCCTCCGCCGCCGGGATCGAGGTCCTCCGCAAGGGCGGCAACGCCGTGGACGCCGCCGTCGCCACGGCCGCGGCGCTCGGCGTCACCGAGCCGTACTCCGCGGGCGTCGGCGGGGGCGGCTACTTCGTGTACTACGACGCGAAGACCCGCAAGGTGCACACGATCGACGGCCGCGAGACGGCCCCGCTCACCGCCGACTCGGGCCTGTTCCTGGAGAACGGCAAGCCCCTCGACTTCAACGACGCGGTGACGAGCGGCCTGAGCATCGGGACGCCGGGCACGCCCGCCACCTGGCAGACCGCGCTCGACACCTGGGGCAGCGAGCGGCTCGGCTCGGTGCTCCGGCCGGCGCAGAAGCTGGCGCGGGACGGGTTCACGGTCGACGACACGTTCCGCTCCCAGACCGCGGCGAACCAGGCGCGGTTCAAGGACTTCCCCGCCACGGCCGAGCTGTTCCTGCCCGGCGGCGCGCTCCCTGTCGTCGGCTCCACGTTCAAGAACCCCGATCTCGCGCGCACCTACGAGGAGTTGGCGCACGAAGGCGTCGGCGCCATCTACCGGGGCGACATCGGCGAGGACATCGTTCGCACCGTGAACAAGCCGCCCGTGGACCCGGCGTCGGGCCGGATCGCGCGGCCCGGCAAGCTGTCCGCCAAGGACCTCGAGGCGTACGGGGCGAAGCTCCGGGCCCCGACGAAGACCTCGTACCGCGGGCTCGGCGTCTACTCGATGGCGCCGTCGTCCTCGGGCGGTACGACCGTCGGCGAGGCGCTCAACATCCTTGAGCGCACGGACCTGTCGAAGGCCACGCAGGAGCAGTATCTGCACCGCTACATAGAGGCGAGCCGGATCGCGTTCGCGGACCGCGGGCGCTGGGTCGGCGACCCCGGCTTCGAGGACGTGCCGGCCAAGGAGCTGCTCTCGCAGCGGTTCGCCGACTCGCGGGAGTGCCTCATCAAGGACGACGCGGTCCTGACGAGCCCGCTGGCGCCGGGGGATCCGCGGCACCCCGGCAAGTGCGGTGAGCTGGGCGACAAGGCGGCCCCGACGACGTTCGAGGGCGAGAACACGACGCATCTGACGGTCGCCGACAAGTGGGGCAACGTCGTCGCGTACACGCTGACGATCGAGTCGACGGGCGGCAGCGGCATCACCGTCCCGGGCCGCGGCTTCCTGCTCAACAACGAGCTCACGGACTTCTCGTTCGCACCGGCCAACCCGGCGGTCCACGACCCGAACCTGCCGGGGCCCGGCAAGCGCCCGCGCTCGTCGATCTCCCCGACGATCGTCCTCGACCGGCACGACCAGCCGGTGGTGGCGCTCGGTTCGCCCGGCGGCGCGACGATCATCACGACCGTCCTGCAGACGCTGACCGGCTTCGTCGACCGCGGGCTGCCCCTGGTGGACGCGATCGCGGCGCCCCGCGCCAGCCAGCGCAACGCGGCGGCGACGGAGCTCGAACCGGGCCTGTGGGACTCGCCGGCGAGAGCGCGCCTGGAGGCGCTCGGTCACGTCTTCAAGCAGAACCCGGAGATCGGCGCGGCGACGGGCGTGCAGCGCCTGAAGGACGGCAAGTGGCTCGCCGCGGCCGAGAAGGTGCGGCGCGGCGGCGGCTCGGCGATGGTGGTGAGGCCCGCCTCCGGCGGCTGACCGGACGTGCCGTGAGGGGCCCGTGGGTCCCGTCGGCTGACGTGAGGTCTACGTCAACCGGCGGGAAACGCGGGCCTCTTGGCGAATTCGAGGGGTTGACAGGTACCTGTGGTGGCGCCAGATTTGGCTCGAAGGTAAGGAAACTTTCCTAACAGATGGGTCCCCCACGTGCGTAACCGAACGCTCGCCCTCACCGCCTCCGCCGGAGCCGCGCTGCTCGCCACAGCGCTCCTCCCCACGAACGCCACCGCCCGCGAGACCGGCCCCCGGCGCGCCCAGGAGGGCACGGTCGGCGCGGCCGACCTGCTCGCCAAGGTCACGTCCTGCTCGCAGATATCGAACGGCAAGTACCGCACCGACGAGGAGACCTCGGCGACCGTGCCGGTCTGCGGCAAGAACGGCGCGGTCTTCTGGAAGGCCGACATGGACATCGACTGCGACGGCCAGGTCACCACGGAGTGCAACGCCGGCACCGACCCCTGGTTCCAGGACGACACGGCCTTCCACCAGTCCAACGGCAAGCCTCTGAACGCCGAGAAGCTCCCGTACGTCGTCGTGCCCAGCTCCAGCGGCATCTGGAACTACGCCGGAGCCGGCATCAAGGGCGGCGGCGTCGTGGCCGTCATCTACCACGACAAGGTCGAGTACGCGGTCGTCGGCGACACCGGCCCGAACGAGATCATCGGAGAGGCGTCCTACGCCACCGCGAAGGCCCTCGGCATCGACGCGGACCCGGAGACCGGCGGCACGGACTCCGGCGTCACGTACATCGTGTTCAAGAACAACCAGACGTCCCCGATCGAGAGCCACGGCGCAGCGGTGGCCCTCGGCGACTCCCTGGCCAAGAAGTTCCTTCAGGACAACTGAGCCGGCGCCGGGGCGGCCCGCTCAGGGCGCAGTGAGGATCCGCGGCCCCGCGTCCGTGATCGCCACCGTGTGTTCCGCGTGGGCGGCGCGGGTGCCGTCTCCTGTGCGCAGGGTCCAGCCGTCCGGGGCCGCGTAGTAGTCGTCCATGCCGCCGGCGATCACCATCGGCTCGATCGCGAGCACCATGCCGTGCTTGAGACGCATGCCCCGGCCCGCCCGTCCCTCGTTCGGGACGGGCGGGTCCTCGTGCATCTTGCGGCCGATGCCGTGCCCGCCGAAGCCGTCCGGGATGCCGTATCCCTCCGCCCGGCACACCTTCCCGATCGCGTGGGCGATGTCCCCGATCCTGTTGCCGACGACCGCCGCCGCGATGCCCGCCGCCAGCGCGTGCTCCGCCGTGCCGATGAGGTGCAGGTCATCGGGGCGTGCCGTGCCGACCGTGAAGCTGATCGCCGAGTCGCCGGCCCAGCCGCCCAGCTCGGCGCCGAAGTCGGCCGAGAGGAGATCGCCGTCGCGCAGCCAGTACCCGTCGGGGATGCCGTGCACGATCGCGTCGTTCACCGACGCGCACAGGACCGCGGGGAAGGGGGTCGGGGCGAACGAAGGGCGGTAGCCGAGGAACGGGGAGCCCGCGCCGGCCGCGCGCAGGACACCGTGCGCCACCGAGTCCAGCTCCAGGAGCGAGACCCCGACGGCCGCCTTCTCGCGGACCGCCGCGAGCGCCTGGGCCACGACCCGGCCCGCTTCCCGCATCTCGTCGATCGATGTGTCTGTCTTGAGTTCCACCATGCCAATTACAATACCGGTATTTGAATGGGGGTTCTGCCAGTAGACTGGGCGCATGGTCCGAACCCCCTTGACCCCCGAAGAGCGCGAGCGCGGCGAGCGGCTCGGCCTCCTGCTGCGCGAGGCCCGGCGCGGGAGGAGCATGGTGGAGGTCGCCGCGAGCGCGGGTCTGTCCGCCGAGACGCTCCGCAAGATCGAGACCGGCCGGGCGCCCACGCCCGCGTTCTTCACGGTCGCGGCCCTCGCCCGGACGCTCGGTCTCTCCATGGACGAGATCGTCGCGAGCTGCTCGCTGGTGACCGTCTAGCTGCGGCGAGTGAGGACGGTCCCGCCCCGGAAAAGCGCCCGTAGCGCCCTCGAAACACGGAGGGTGTTTTCTTCCGAACCGGAAGACTCCACTTTGCGGAGGGATCGGGCGGCGTGTGATGGAAGTGGAACAACTCCCTGACCAGGTCCGGGAGTTCGCGGTGTACCTGCAAAGCCTGCTGGCCCGGCTCGACCAGGACGCCGGCTGGTGCGGCATCTTCTGGCAGCGCGACCCCGACGGGATGCGGGCCTGCCTCACCGGTGCCGAGGTGCCCCCCTGGGATGTCGTGGAAGCCCTGCTCCAGGATCTGGGCGTGGGCGGGGGGTCCCACGAGGCGGCGGACGCGGGAGCAGGGGCGGAGGCCGTACGGGCCCGTGCCTTGCACCGCGCCTCGCTCACCGCCTTCGACGAACGGCCCGGCGGCCGCGACCTGCTCGGTGACCGGCTCGACGTGATGCTCCGCGAGCAGCGGTACGCCGCCGAGCGGCAGGTGGAACTGGCCCAGCTCCTGCACACGGCCGCCACGCGCGAAGAGGCCGACGCGATGCGCCTCGACCTGGCCTGGGCGCGCGACGACCACGAACGCGCGACGGCCCGCTGTACGGAGCTCCGCCGGAGGATGGCGGACCTGGACCGACAGCCACCGCCTCCGCCGCCTTCACCCCTCCTCGTACCGCAGCAGCGCCCGCAGTCGGCACCTCCCGACCTCCGGGGACGATCCAAGCCTCCGAAGGAACGCAAGCGCCGCCCCCGTGGCAGCGCCCGTTTCGCCGGGATGCTCGACGAGGCCGAGGCCCCTGTCGCTGGTGCGACCGAGCCGGCCGCCGACCCCACGCCACCAGCCGCTCAAGGCCCCTTACGGAACTCCGCCGCGGGCCCGCGCGGCGCCCGGTTCGCCGGAGCCACCGAGGGGCGGGAAGCGGCACCGCCCGCCCCGCAGCGCCTGGACGGCGAGGCGCGCGACGCCACCGCCGCCTGCGTCGCCACTCTCCTGCGGCTGCGCGCCGAGGGCCGCGGCGGGGAGGCGCACGGCGTGCTCGTCGAGGCCGCCCACTGGCCCGCCGCCCGATTCCCGCTGCTCGCCGCCGAGTTGGGCCGCGCGGGCCTCGGTGCCGACTGGGCGACCCTGCTCTGGGAGACCGCCTCGCTCCCGGCCGGTCTCCTCGTGGCCGCCGCCGACGCGCTCGCTGCCGCGGGACGCACCGCCGACGCCCAGCAGATCCTGCGCCAGGGGGTGGCCCGACCCGCCACCGAGATCGGCGCCTCCGTGCTCCGCCTCACCGGCGAGGGCCGCCACCGCGAGGCCCGCGCGCTCCTCGACGCCTACGTCCGCGTACGTACCCCCGAAGAGGCCGCCCGCAGCGTGCGCGACGACCCGGGCCGCCTCGTCCCGCTGCTCGTCGAGGCGGCGCGCGGAGTCTCCGACGAGCGGTACTGGGACGTCGTGCACGCGCTCAGAGTCGCCGGATTCCACGCCTAGCCCGGTCGCTTCTCACCCGCACGGGTGCGAAACATGATCGATTCCGCCGGTTAACGGCGATGGTCTTGGCAAGGCCGCCGGTGAGGCTTACGTTCGTCCCTCTACGGCCTGTGTCTACGGGCGTAGAGGCTCTCTGACGTCCCCCCGGCGGGGGCAACAGGCAAAGGAGCGGCACATGGCCCACGTCGTACGCGCCGCGCTGGTCCAGGCGACCTGGACGGGCGACACCGAATCCATGATCGCCAAGCATGAGGAACATGCGCGCGAGGCAGCCCGGCAGGGCGCCCGGATCATCGGCTTCCAGGAGGTCTTCAACGCCCCCTACTTCTGCCAGGTCCAGGAGGCGGAGCACTACCGCTGGGCCGAACCCGTGCCGGACGGGCCGACCGTGACCCGGATGAAGGCGCTGGCCCGCGAGACCGGGATGGTCGTCGTCGTACCGGTCTTCGAGGTCGAGCAGTCCGGGTTCTACTTCAACACCGCGGCCGTGATCGACGCCGACGGCACGTACCTCGGCAAGTACCGCAAGCACCACATCCCGCAGGTGAAGGGGTTCTGGGAGAAGTACTACTTCAAGCCGGGAAACCTGGGCTGGCCGGTCTTCGAGACCGCCGTCGGCCGCGTCGGCGTCTACATCTGCTACGACCGGCACTTCCCCGAGGGCTGGCGCCAGCTCGGCCTCAACGGCGCCCAGCTCGTGTACAACCCGTCCGCCACGAGCCGCGGCCTCTCGGCGTACCTGTGGCAGCTGGAACAGCCCGCCGCGGCCGTCGCCAACGAGTACTTCATCGCCGCGATCAACCGCGTCGGCGTGGAGGAGTACGGCGACAACGACTTCTACGGCACCAGCTACTTCGTCGACCCCCGCGGGCAGACCGTGGGCGACGCCGCGAGCGACAAGGACGAGGAACTCCTCGTGCGGGACCTCGACTTCGGCCTCATCGACGAGGTGCGGCAGCAATGGGCGTTCTACCGGGACCGCCGGCCCGACGCATACGAAGGGCTGGTGCAGCCATGACCACTGTCACTCGTGAAGGAGCCGACGAAGGGACCCGTGCGACCTCGATGACCCCCGACCTCCACGCCCGTCACCGCGCCGTCCTGCCGGACTGGCTCGCCCTGTACTACGACCGCCCCATCGAGATCACCCACGGCGAGGGCCGCCACGTCTGGGACGCAGCCGGGAACAAGTACCTCGACTTCTTCGGCGGCATCCTGACGACGATGACCGCGCACGCCCTGCCGGAGGTGACCAAGGCGGTCAGTGAGCAGGCCGGACGCATCATCCACACCTCGACCCTGTACCTCAACCGGCAGATGGTCGAACTCGCCGAGCGCGTGGCCTCGTTGTCCGGCATCCCGGACGCCCGCGTCTTCTTCACCACCTCCGGCACCGAGGCCAACGACACGGCGCTGCTGCTCGCCACCGCGTACCGCCGCTCGAACCAGATCCTCGCGATGCGCAACAGCTACCACGGCCGTTCCTTCTCCGCCGTCGGCATCACCGGCAACCGCGGCTGGTCCCCGACCAGCCTCTCGCCGCTCCAGACGCTGTACGTCCACGGCGGGGTGCGCAGCCGGGGCCCGTACGCCCAGCTGACCGACGCCCAGTTCATCGAGGCCTGCGTCGACGACCTGCGCGACATCCTCGGCCAGACCCGGGGCGTCGCCGCGCTCATCGCCGAACCCATCCAGGGCGTCGGCGGGTTCACCTCGCCGCCCGACGGCCTGTACGCGGCGTTCCGCGAGGTGCTCCAGGAGCACGGCATCCTGTGGATCGCCGACGAGGTGCAGACCGGCTGGGGCCGCACCGGCGAGCACTTCTGGGGCTGGCAGGCGCACGGGCAGAGCGGTCCCCCCGACATCCTCACCTTCGCCAAGGGCATCGGGAACGGCATGTCCATCGGGGGCGTCGTCGCGCGCGCCGAGATCATGAACTGCCTCGACTCCAACTCCATTTCGACGTTCGGCGGCTCACCGGTGACGATGGCCGCCGGCCTCGCCAACCTCATCTACCTCCTCGAACACGACCTCCAGGGCAACGCCCGCCGCGTCGGCGGGCTTCTCATCCAGCGGCTGCGGGCCATCGGCGCCACCACCGAGTGCGTACGAGAAGTGCGCGGCCGGGGCCTGATGATCGGCATCGAGCTGGTGAAACCCGGCACGGACGAGGCCGACCCGGACGCCGCGTCGCGCGCGATCGAGGCGGCCCGCGAGGGCGGACTCCTCGTCGGCAAGGGAGGCGGGCACAACACCAGCGTGCTGCGCATCGCGCCGCCGATGACCCTCACCGTCGCCGAGGCGGAAGAGGGCGCGGCCATCCTGGAACGGGCCCTGCGCAGCGTCTGACAGCAGCCCGAGGCGGCAGGTCTGCCGGCCCGAGGCAGTGGTGGTGAGGAAGGGGCCCCGATGACCGTCACCGATGCCGAACACGCCCTGTCCGTCAGGCAGATACTCGCCCTGGAGCGGATCGCGGCGGGGGACCCCGAGGTGGTCGCGGGGGCCGGCCACCTCGACCGGCCCGTGCGCTGGGTGCACGTCGCCGAGGCCGCCGACGTCGGGGTGATGCTCAGCGGCGGCGAGATGGTCCTCACCACCGGCGTCCTCCTCGCCGGGAACGCCCACGCCAGGACCGAGTACATCAAGTCCCTGCACCGCGCCGAGGCGGCCGCCGTCGTCCTCGGGCTCGGCCGCGCGTTTCCCGCACCTCCCGAGGACATGCGGCGCGCGGCCGAGCGGTACGGCCTGCCCATGGTCGTCCTGCACCGCCCGTTCCCCTTCGCCGAACTCACGGAGGAGGTCCAGTCCCGGCTCGTCAGAAGGAAGTTCGCCGCGGTCAGCCTCTCCGAGGGCATCCGCACCGCGCTGACCGGACTCATCACGGCCGGCGCCCCGCTCCAGCGGCTCCTCGACGAGATCGCCGCGCACAGCGGCTGCCCCGTCGTCGTCGCCAACCTCGCCCACCGCGTCCTCGCCACCGCCGGCGAGCGGTCCGCCGTGGACGACGTGCTGCGCGACTGGGAACGCATCGCGCGCCGGGCGGGCTGCGCCGACGGCGTCGACTGGTACCGCGCCGACCTGGACGGGCGGGGCGAACGCTGGGGCAGCGTGGTGCTGTGCGGCTACCGGGGCGACGGCCCCACCGGACGGCTCCTCGCCGAACGCGCCGCCGAGGCCCTCGTCCTGCACCGCATGCTCGGCGGCGCCGCCCACACCTGGGAGGAGCAGTCGGCGCAGGGCATCCTCACCGACCTCGTCTCCGGCGTCGTACCGGCCCGCCAGCTCCTGCCCCGGGCCAGGGCCGCCGGGCTCCCCGTCAACCGCCGCACCTTCGTCCCGCTCGTCGTCCGCGACGGCGACCCGACCGAACTCAGCCGCGTACTGCGCCTGTTGGGGCTCTCCGGGCTTGCTGCCGAGCTCGCGGACGGCGCCACCGCCGTCCTGCTCAGCCTCGCCCGCGACCAGGCCGCCGGACCGCTCACCGAGCACTTCGCGGCCCGCCTGCGCGCCGGGGCGGGGGAACAGGCCGTGGTGGCGGCCGCCGAGCCGTGCACCGGCTGGGACGACGTGCCCGCCGGGCTGCGCGAGGCGCTGCACATCGCGCAGGCCGCGGCCGGTACCCCGGACGTCCCGCCCGTCGTGCGCCTGCGCGACGTACGTCTGCGTGGCCTCGTGCGGCTCCTGCGCGACGACCCGCACGTCCAGGCATTCGCCGAACGCGAGCTGGACGGGCTCCTGTACGCCGACGACCCGGGCCTGCTGCCCGTGCTGCGGACCTACCTCGCGACCGGACGCAACAAGTCGCGCACGGCGCAGCTCCACCACATGAGCCGCCCCGCCCTCTACCGCAGGCTGGAGGCCATCGAGTCGCTCCTCGGGCTCGACCTCGACGACTTCGAGCAGGCAGCGTCCGTCCACATCGCCCTCCTCGCCCACGACGCGCAGAGAGGGTGACAGCGTGCAACGCCGTACGGCTCCAGACGTGACACGGTGCAACTCCGGTACGCGGCAGGGACTTCCTAGGCTCACGGCACACCGAGCGACCGGAGGTCCCCGATGAGCACCGTGATCCGCGCCGCGATCTTCCAGACCGCCTGGACGGGCGACAAAGAGTCCATGATCCAGGTCCATGAGCAGGCCGTCCGCGACGCCGCCGCGCAGGGGGCGAAGGTCCTCTGCTTCCAGGAGCTGTTCTACGGCCCGTACTTCTGCCAGGTGCAGGACGCGAAGTTCTACGAGTACGCCGAGGCGATCCCCGACGGCCCCACCGTCCGCCGCTTCCAGGCACTCGCCGCCGAGCACGGCATCGTCCTCGTGCTGCCGATGTACGAGGAGGAGCAGCCCGGCGTCCTCTACAACACGGCCGCCGTGATCGACGCCGACGGCACCTACCTCGGCAAGTACCGCAAGACCCACATCCCCCAAGTGAAGGGATTCTGGGAGAAGTTCTACTTCCGTCCGGGCAACTCCGGCTGGCCCGTCTTCGACACGGCCGTCGGGAAGATCGGCGTCTACATCTGCTACGACCGGCACTTCCCCGAGGGCTGGCGCGCGCTCGGCCTCGAAGGCGCGCAGATCGTCTTCAACCCGTCGGCGACCTCACGCGGCCTGTCCGGCTACCTGTGGCAGCTGGAACAGCCGGCGTCCGCCGTCGCGAACGAGTACTTCGTCGGCGCGATCAACCGCGTCGGCCAGGAGGAGTACGGCGACAACGACTTCTACGGGACGAGCTACTTCGTCGACCCGGAGGGCCAGTTCGTCGGAGAGGTGGCGGGGGACAAGGAGCCCGAACTCGTCGTCCGTGACCTCGACATGGCGAAGCTGCGCGAGGTCCGCGACCGCTGGCAGTTCTACCGCGACCGCGCCCCGGGCGCATACACGCCGCTGACCAACCCGTAGGCAGCCAGACACGGAAGAGGGAGCATGAGCAGCAGCCGTACCGTCATCCGCGGCGGACTCGTCGTCACCGCCGCCGACGAGATCCACGCCGACGTACTCATCGAGGACGGGCGCATCGCCGCCCTCGCCGCGGCCGGCACCGACGCCGCGGAATCCTGGACCGCGGACCGGACGATCGACGCCCGGCAGAAGTACGTCATCCCGGGCGGCGTCGACGCGCACACCCACATGGAGATGCCGTTCGGCGGCACCTTCGCCGCCGACACCTTCGAGACGGGCACCCGGGCCGCGGCCTGGGGCGGCACGACCACCATCGTCGACTTCGCCATCCAGTCCGTCGGGCACACCCTGCGCGAGGGCCTGGACGCCTGGCACGCCAAGGCCGACGGGAACTGCGCGATCGACTACGGCTTCCACATGATCGTCTCCGACGTGCACGACGAGACGCTCAAGGAGATGGACCTGCTCGTCGCCGAAGGGGTCACGTCGTTCAAGCAGTTCATGGCGTACCCCGGAGTCTTCTACTCCGACGACGGGCAGATCCTGCGCGCCATGCAGCGGGCCGGCGACAACGGCGGCCTCATCATGATGCACGCCGAGAACGGCATCGCGATCGACGTCCTCGTGCAGCAGGCCCTGGAACGCGGCGAGACCGACCCGCGCTTCCACGGCGAGGTCAGGAAGGCGCTCCTCGAAGCCGAGGCGACGCACCGCGCCATCAAGCTCGCCCAGGTCGCGGGCGCACCCCTGTACGTGGTGCACGTCTCGGCGCAGGAGGCGCTCGCCGAGATCGCGCGCGCCCGCGACGAGGGCCTGAACGTCTTCGGCGAGACCTGCCCCCAGTACCTCTTCCTGTCCACGGACAACCTCGCCGAGCCGGACTTCGAGGGCGCCAAGTACGTGTGCAGCACGCCCCTGCGGCCCAAGGACCACCAGGCGGCCCTGTGGCGGGGCCTGCGCACGAACGACCTCCAGGTCGTCTCCACCGACCACTGCCCGTTCTGCTTCACCGGGCAGAAGGAGCTGGGCCGCGGCGACTTCTCGAAGATCCCCAACGGTATGCCGGGCGTCGAGAACCGCATGGACCTCCTGCACCAGGCCGTCGTCGACGGGCACATCTCGCGCCGCCGCTGGATCGAGATCGCCTGCGCGACCCCGGCCCGCATGTTCGGTCTCTACCCGAAGAAGGGCACGATCGCGCCCGGCGCCGACGCCGACGTCGTCATCTACGACCCGCACGCCGAACAGGTCGTCTCCGCCGAGACCCACCACATGAACGTCGACTACTCGGCGTACGAGGGCAAGCGGATCACCGGCCGCGTGGAGACCGTGCTCTCCCGCGGCGAACTCGTCATCTCCGAACGGGAGTTCGCGGGACGTGCCGGTCACGGCGTGTACACCGCGCGCTCCGCCTGCCAGTACCTGAACTAGAAACGTGGTGGATCCCATGGACTTCGGACTCGTCCTCCAGACCGACCCCCCGGCCTCCGGCGTCGTCTCCCTCATGCAGCGCGCCGAGCGCGAGGGCTTCACGTACGGGTGGACCTTCGACTCGGCCGTGCTGTGGCAGGAACCCTTCGTCATCTACAGCCGGATCCTGGCCGAGACCTCGCACCTGACCGTCGGTCCGATGGTCACCAACCCGGGCACCCGCACCTGGGAGGTCACCGCCTCCACCTTCGCCACCCTCAACGACATGTACGGCAACCGCACCATCTGCGGCATCGGCCGCGGCGACTCCGCGATGCGCGTCGCCGGACGCAAGCCCAACACGCTCGCCCGGATCAGCGAGGCCATGAAGGTCATCAGGGCGCTCGGCAGCGGCGACGAGGCCGACCTCGGCGGCACGGTGATCCGCTTCCCCTGGGTGCGGGACGGCGCCCGACTGCCGGTCTGGATGGCCGCGTACGGGCCCAAGGCCCTGAAGATGGCCGGCGAGGAGGCCGACGGGTTCATCCTCCAGCTCGCCGACCCGTATCTGACCCAGTACATGATCAAGGCCGTGCGGGACGCGGCCGCCGGCGCGGGCCGCGACCCGTCCGAGGTGAAGATCTGTGTGGCGGCCCCCGCCTACGTCACCGCCGACGACTCGCCCGAGGCCCTCGCCCACGCGCGCGAGGAGTGCCGCTGGTTCGGCGGCATGGTCGGCAACCACGTCGCCGACCTCGTCACCAAGTACGGCGAGCACTCGTCGATGGTCCCCGACGAACTCACCGACTACATCAAGGCCCGACAGGGCTACGACTACGCCCACCACGGCAGGACCGGCAACCCCGACACGGCGTTCGTGCCGGACGAGATCGTCGACCGGTTCTGCGTCATCGGCACCGCACAGGACCACGTCGAGAAGCTGCGCGCCCTGCGGGACCTCGGCGTCGACCAGTTCGCCCTCTACGCCATGCACGACGCGAAGGAGGAGGTGATCGACGCGTACGGGGAGCACATCATCGCGGCGGTGAACGCCTGAGGCGATCCCTCGGACAACGCCTGAGCCCCATCTCGGCGCACCCCGCCACCCCCGTCCTCCCCGCCAGGGTCCCCACCGCCCGCACCCGCACGGCCCGTTCGCACCTCCCCGCTGTCCGAGCCCCCCGGCTCCCGAACGAATGGCCTGCTCATGACCGACACCGCGCCACCCACGCTGCCCGCGGGCGGCGGCATCGACCTCAGCGCCGACGCCTACCCCTCCGACAGCCGCTACGCCAACGACGACCTGCGCCCCGTCCCCCTCGCCGAACGCCGCTGGACCACCTACAACTTCGTGGCCCTGTGGATCGGCATGGCCCACTGCATCCCGTCCTGGACCCTCGCCTCGGGCCTCGTCGCACTCGGCATGGACTGGAAGCAGGCCGTCCTCACCATCGCCCTCGCCAACGTGATCGTGCTCCTGCCGATGCTGCTCACCGGGCACGCCGGACCCAAGTACGGCATACCCTTCCCCGTCCTCGCCCGCGCCTCGTTCGGCCTGCGCGGCGCCAACCTGCCCGCGCTGATCCGGGCGGCGGTGGCCTGCTGCTGGTTCGGCATCCAGACGTGGATCGGCGGGCAGGGCGTGTTCGTCCTGCTGGGGAAGGTCTTCGGCGGCTGGGCCGACGTGTCGAAGGTCGGCGGCTACCCGTGGACCCTGTGGCTCTGCTTCGTCCTCTTCTGGGTCCTCGAACTCGCCGTCATCTACCGGGGCATGGACACCCTGCGCCGCTTCGAGAACTGGGCGGCGCCGTTCGTCCTCGTCGGCGCCGTCGTCCTGCTCGTGTGGATCGCGAACAAGGCGGGCGGCTTCGGCACGCTCCTCGACGAGCCGTCCAAGGTCGGCTGGGGATCCGACTTCTGGAAGATCTTCTTCCCCGGACTCATGGGCATGATCGGCTTCTGGAGCACACTCAGCCTCAACATCCCGGACTTCACCCGATTCGGCAGAGGACAGCGCGCCCAGGTCTGGGGCCAGACCCTCGGCCTGCCCACGACCATGACCCTCTTCGCCCTGATGTCCGTCCTGGTCACCTCCGGGTCCGAGAAGGTCTACGGCGCCGCGATCTGGGACCCGGTCGCGCTCGCCGGCAAGACCGACAACGTCTTCGGGCTGCTGTTCGCACTCATCACGGTCTTCGTCGCCACCATCTCCGTGAACATCGCGGCGAACGTCGTGTCACCCGCGTACGACCTCGCGAACCTCGCGCCCAAGCTCATCAACTTCCGCACCGGCGCCCTGATCACGGGTGTCATCGGCGTCCTCGTCATGCCGTGGAAGCTGACCTCCACGCCCGAGCTGTACATCTTCACCTGGCTCGGCGTCGTCGGCGGACTGCTCGGCACCGTCGCCGGCATCCTGATCGCCGACTACTGGATCATCCGCCGCACGGTGCTCCACCTCGCCGACCTGTACCTGCCGAACGGCCGCTACTGGTACGCGGGCGGCTGGAACTGGAACGCGGTGGTCGCCTTCGCCGTGGGCGGTGTCCTCGCCGTCGGCGGCTCGTACTCGACGGTCGACGCGCAGGGCTCCAAGCAGGGACCGTTCCCGGTGGACGGCCTCATCCCGTTCCTCAAGCCACTCGCGGACTACGGCTGGGCGGTCGGGCTCGCGTCCTCGCTGATCCTCTACGTCGCCCTGACCAAGGCGCGCGGGGTCCGGATCTAACCGGTCGGGCTCGTCCTGCCGGTCAGCTTCGCCACCGCGTCCCCGGCCGCCTTCAAGGCGCCTTTGTAGATGCCGTCCGCCGGGGGCGCGCCGTGGGACTCGAAGTCGCTGCCGTTGTACGTGACGGTCACCAGGGCGTTGCCCGCCCTGACCGTCACCACCGCCTCCCGGGTGTTCTGCTTGTCGTGCGAGGTGAGGGCGACGGCGATCCGGGCCTCGTCACCGAGGCCGGGCGCCGAGTCGCCCTTGCCGCGCGCGGCGAAGGCGGTGTTCGCCGCGGCGGCCGACTCCTTGATCTCGAAGGAGACGTCGAGCCAGCGGTAGTCGTAGTCCTTCAGCGCGCTCCACGAGCAGCCGCGGCGCAGCGTCCGGTCGGCGGCGGCGAGTTCCTTGCCCGCCGGGTCGGCCTTCGGCACCAGGTCCGCGACCGTGTTCGCCGTGACGGCGGAGCACGGCTCGGGCGGCTTGTCGTAGGCGCGGCTCGTCGCGGACGCCGCCGACTGCGCGGCACGCTTCGGCGAGGCCTGCGGGGCAGCGGCGGGCTGCTCGGACGAGTCCGCCATCGGGCCCGAGGTCCAGGCCCAGCCGGCGCATGCGAGCACCACGACCGGCAGGACCCGCACGGTCAGCGCGAGGGGGAGAGGGAGAGAACGCACGGCGTACGCCCCTTGTGCGAGGGGGAGGGGACGCCAGTGTCACACGAGTTGCCCCGGGACGACACCGCCCCCTTGCCCCTCATGCGCCCCACGCGCAGCTCAGTGCGTCCGCATCACCGGGCCTTCACCCCAAAGAGGCCTCCGCGTACGCGGTCAGGGCCTCCCCATGAGGGCGGGCAGAGGCAGTACGCGATCAGATGGACCAGGCAGTGATCGGTGAACGGCGGCTTCAGCCAGGCCGCCACGTCCTCGTCCGTGATCCGGTACGGGGCGACGGCGGGGCACCGCGAGGCGCGCCCCGGGCCGCCGGTCGCGGTCGGGCAGCTCGTCCCGGGCGAGCTCGCGTCACTCGCGTTCGACCGGGATCCACAGCTGCGCGTCCGCCTGCGCCGCGTCGGACGACAGGTGGGTGCTGAGGATCTCTGGGCCCGGCCTGCTCCGGTACGGGTTGGACGGGAACCACTGGGTGAACACGTCACGCCACAGGTGCTGAAGCGTCTGCGGGAACGGGCCCGAGCTGTCGAAGACGGCCCACGCGCCCGCCGGGACGGTGAGAGTGTCCAGGTCGTGCGGTCCGGCGGCGGACGCCACCACCGCGTGGTAGTAGTCGAGCTCCGTCCCCTCCGCGCGGCTCGGGTCGAGGTCGTCGCTCACCGACACGATCCCCTGGGGCTCCTGGTCGGAGAGCGCGTGGATCCGCCGCACGGTCTCCTTGTCGATGCTTCTGATGAAGTCGGCGATCGCCGGATTCATGCCCTCGTGGACGAGGGGGACCCGTGCCTTCTTGCCGACGATGTAGAACTCGGGTTTCTCCATCACCCGGTACCGCATGGTGCTGCTCCCTTCGACGATGAGCCGGAAGGACATCCGGGGCTGGGACCGCAGGGCCGCACCGGTCCGCCTGGCCTCGCCGGGGCCCACGCCGTGCAGGCCCCGGAAGGCCCGCGCGAACGCCTCGCCCGAGCCGTAGCCGTAGCGCACCGCGATCTCGAGGAGCGTCGGCTCCCCGGCGAGCACCTCCGCGCCCGCGACGGTCAGCCGCCTGCGCCGGATGTACTCGGAGAGCGGCAGTCCGGCGAGCGCGGAGAACATCCGCCGGAAGTGGTACTCCGACGTCGCCGCGATCCGGGCCAGATCGGCGATGTCGATCCGCCGGTCGAGGTGGCGCTCGATGTGGTCCATGGCCTCGTTGAGCCGGTCAAGCACCCCGGGCTCCTTCCTGTTGACCTCGCTCACGCTAGGGAGGACCCATGGTCGCCGACCCGACATCCTGTGCCCGTTCCGGTCGGACGTGGCCGCTCCTGTCGCACGTGGCCGTTCCGGCCGGAGGTGCCCGTTCCGGCCGCTTGGAGGCGTGTGACCTCTTTGTCGGGGCCGGTTATTCAATCTTCATCAAATGAAGTCCGCCATACGGACAACCCTCTTGCCTGTGGACTGTATGCGAAATACGTTCTGCGGTATTCCTTGATCACACACGGATCGTCCACAGGATGTCCAGCACACTCGTCCCCTGGCGGAGGTATCTCCTCGTGCGCCGAACAGCGGTTGCCGTAGCGGCAGTTGCCCTGGTGTTGTCCACAACGGCGGGCTGCGGCTCCCTCCAGTCCTCGGCCACCGAGGTCGGCGGGGAGCGCATGACCGACGACCGGCCCGTACGGGACGGCGGCACGCTCACCGTCGCCCTCAACGCGGACCCGGACAAACTCGACCCCTCGCTCGCCCAGACCCTCGTAGGCCGCACGGTCTTCGCGGGGATGTGCGAGAAGCTCTACGACGTCGACGAGGCGGGCAAGGTCGTCCCGCAGCTCGCCACCGCGCTGCCGAAGACCTCGCCGGACGGCCGCACCGTCACCTTCTCCGTCCGCAAGGGCCTGAAGTTCAGCGACGGCACCTCCCTCGACGCGGCCGCCGTCGTCACCTCGCTGCTGCGCCACCGGGACCTGCCGGGATCGGCGCGCGCCACCGAACTCGCCCCCCTCAAGGCGGCCGAGGCCACCGGCCCGTACTCCGTGAAGCTCACCCTCAAGCAGGCCTACGTCCCGCTGACCGCCGTGCTCGCCGACCGCTCCGGCATGGTGATGTCCCCGGCCGCGCTCAAGAAGTACGGCAAGAACTTCACCAACCACCCTTCCTGCGTCGGCCCGTTCAAGTTCGTCGAGCGCGTCGGCGGCGACCGCATCGTGCTCGCCAAGGACCCGAACTACTACGACGCGCGCGACGTCCACCTCGACAAGGTGGTCTACAAGCCGATCCCGGACGGCAGCGTCCGCCTCGCCAACCTGCGCTCGGGAGACGTGCAGGTCGGCGACCAGATGGCCCCGGTCGACGTGAAGAGCGCGCTCACCGAGCCCAAGCTCCAGCTGTTCAACTCGCCCTCGCTCGGCTACCAGGGCATCGGGCTCAACGTCGGCAACGTCAAGGGCCTCGGCCACGAGCCCGGCAAGATCGACACCCCCCTCGCCCGCGACGTGCGCGTGCGGGAGGCCTTCGAGCTGTCGATCGACCGCGACCTGATCAACAAGGTCGTCTTCCAGGGCATGTACGAGCCCGCCTGCGGGCCCGTCTCACCCGAATCCGCCATCGCACCCGGCGTCGCCGCCTCCGCCTGCCCCAAGCGCGATGTCGCCAAGGCGAAGCGGCTGCTCAAGGCCGCGGGCGTGAAGACCCCGCTCAAGATCGAACTCAAGACCTCCACCACTCCGGAGAACAGCCGTCTCGGCCAGGTCGTCCAGGCCATGGCCAAGGAGGCCGGCTTCGCCGTCTCCCTGCGCCCCACCGAGTACGCGACGATGCTCGAGGAGACCGACTCCGGTCACTACGACGCCTTCACCAGCGGCTGGTCGGGGCGCCTCGACCCCGACGGCAACATCGCCAGCTTCCTGCAGACGAAGGGTGCCATGAACGCCTACGGCTTCTCGGACGACGAGACCGACGCCCTCATCGAGCGCGGCCGCACCGAGGCCGACCCCGCCGAACGCGCCAAGATCTACGGCGAACTGACGCGCCGCGCGAACGACGCCCACGCGCTCGTCTACCTCTACCGCCAGAAGAACTACGTCGTCGCAGGGAAGGACGTCGCGGGCGTCCGGGTCTACGGCGACGGGCTCGTCCGCGTGAAGGATGCGGGGTACACCAAGTGACGACCAGTGAAGCAGTCCTGCCGAAGGCGCGGCCCGGCCTCTTCGCAGGGCACCCCATGGCCGCGTACGTGCTGACCCGTGTACGCCAGTCCGTCATCACCCTCTTCCTCGTATCGGTCGTCGTCTTCGCGGGCATCCGCGCCCTGCCCGGCGACCCGGCCCTCGCGCTCGCGGGCGAGGAGCGCAGCCCCGCCGCGCTCGCCGCGATCCGCGCCGAGTACGGGCTCGACGACAACATCGTCATCCAGTACGGCCGGTTCATCGGGCACGCGCTCACCGGAGACCTCGGCACCTCGTCACGTACCGGTCTGCCGGTCTCCGACGCCATCGGCCAGGCCCTGCCCGTCACCCTCGAACTCGCCGCGCTCTCCCTCCTGTTGGCGGTCGTGCTGGGCATCGGCGCGGGCATCGTCGCCGCCGTCCGCCGCGGCAGGCCCGCCGAGTGGATCGCCAACGGCCTCGCCCTGCTCGGCCTCTCGGTCCCCACGTTCTGGCTCGGCATGGTCCTGGTCCTCGTCTTCGCCATCGCCGTCCCGGTCTTCGCGGCCTCCGGTTTCGTCCCCTTCGGCACCGACCCGCTCGACAACCTGCGCCGCATGGTGCTGCCCGCGATCGTCCTCGGCTCCGGGCTCGCCGCCGTCGTCATGCGGCAGACCAGGGCCGCGATGCTCGACTCGCTCTCCGCCGACTACGTGCGCACCGCCCGCGCCAAGGGACTGACGCGCCGCGAGGTCATCGGCGGCCACGCGCTGAGGAACTCCCTGGTCACCGTGGTGACCGTGCTCGGACTCCAGCTCGGCCACCTCATCTCGGGGGCCGTCGTCACCGAGCAGATCTTCGTCCTGCCCGGCTTCGGCAAGCTCACGATCGACGCCGTCTTCACCCGCGACTACGCGACCCTCCAGGGCGTGGTGCTGTGCACCTCCGCCGCCTACATCCTCATCAACCTGCTGGTCGACGTCGCGTACTCGGTCATCGACCCGCGCATCCGGCTCGGAGGCGCCAAGTGACCACGGCCCTTTCCCTGACAGCTGTCCGTTCGCGTGCCGCGGGCAGCGCCAAGCTGCGCACCCTGCGCAAGAACCGGCTCGCGATGACCGGCGGTGTCATCGCCGGCGTCTTCGTCCTGGCCGCGCTGTTCGCGCCGCTGATCGCCCCGTACGACCCGGCGCAGCCCGACTTCGGCAACGTGCTCGCCGCGCCGGACTGGTCGCACTGGCTCGGCACCGACGACCTCGGACGCGACCAGCTCTCCCGCGTCGTCTTCGGCGCCCGCGCCTCCATGCAGGTCGGCGTCCTCGCCGTGATCCTCGCGTTCGTCGTCGGCGTCCCCCTCGGGCTGCTCGCCGGGTACTACGGCAAGGTCGCCGACAGCGTCGTGTCCCGGGTGACCGACACCATGCTGGCGTTCCCGTTCCTGGTCCTCGCCGTCGGTCTCGCCGCCGTCCTCGGCCCGTCCCTCACCAACGCGACCATCGCGATCGGCATCTCGCAGATCCCGGCCGTCATCCGCATCACCCGTGCGGAGACCCTGCGGCTCAAGCACGTCGACTACGTCGTCGCCGCCGTCGCCAACGGGGGAGGGGACGCCACCGTCCTGTTCCGCCACATCCTCCCCAACGCGACCTCGGCGCTCGTCGTCCAGGCCACCGTCGGCATCCCCGCCGCGATCATCGGCGAGGCCCTGCTCAGCTTCCTCGGCCTCGGCGTCCAGCCGCCCGAGCCGTCCCTCGGCGTGATGCTCTCGTCCGCCCAGTCCTTCCTCGCGCCCGCGCCCTGGATGGCGGTGTTCCCCGGCCTCGCCGTCGTCGCCGCGACGCTGGCGTTCAACCTGCTCGGCGACGGCCTGCGCGACGTCCTCGACCCCCGTGGAGCGACCCGATGAGCCCCGACCCCGTGCTGAGCGTCCGCGACCTCTCGGTGTCCTTCCGTTCGGACTCCCGCACCGTCCACGCCGTCGACCACGTCTCGTACGACCTGGCGGCCGGCGAAGTCCTCGCCGTGGTGGGCGAGTCGGGCTGCGGCAAGTCCGTCACCTCCATGGCCGTCATGGGCCTGCTCCCGCCGACCGCGCACATCACCGGGTCGATCAGGCTCGGCGGCCGTGAGCTCGCGGGCGGCGACGACAAGGCGTACGGGAAGATCCGCGGCAAGGACATCGCGATGATCTTCCAGGAGCCGATGACGTCGCTGAACCCGGTGCTCACCGTCGGCCGGCAGATCGGTGAGGTGCTCCGCCGCCACCAGGGGCTGAGCAAGAAGGAGGCACGCGCGCGTGCCGTCGAGCTTCTCGACCTCGTCGGTATCCCCGCCCCGGCCCAGCGCGTCGACGAGTACCCGCACCAGCTCTCCGGCGGCATGCGCCAGCGCGTGATGATCGCCATCGCGGTCGCCTGCGACCCGGCCGTCCTCATCGCCGACGAACCGACGACCGCCCTCGACGTCACCGTGCAGGCGGGCATCCTGGAGGTCCTCCAGTCGCTGCGCGAGCGCCTCGGCACGGCGATCGTCCTCATCACGCACGACCTCGGCGTCGTCGCCGACATCGCCGACCGCGTCCTCGTCATGTACGCGGGCAGGCCCGTCGAACAGGCCCCCGTGGACGAGCTGTTCGCGGCGCCCAGCCACCCGTACACCCGCGGACTCCTCTCGGCGGTCCTGCGGCCCGGCGCCTCGGCCGCCCCGGCCGAGGGCGGCAAACGGCGCCTGCCCGAGATCCCCGGCCTCGTGCCGAGCCTCGACTCCCAGCCCGACGCCTGCACCTTCGCCCCGCGCTGCGCCCGCGCCGACGAGCGGTGCACGACGGCACGGC
This sequence comes from Streptomyces sp. NPDC107517, assembly GCF_055582645.1. NCBI lineage: Bacteria > Bacillati > Actinomycetota > Actinomycetes > Kitasatosporales > Streptomycetaceae > Streptomyces > Streptomyces sp. NPDC107517. The sequence goes on from NZ_JBVJPM010000001.1 coordinate 537,094, forward strand.
CCGGCTTCGAAGCCGTCACCCCGGACGCCGCAGCCGACGCCCCGCACCTGACCGCCTGCTGGCACCCGCACACCCTCCAGGAGGCCGCACAGTGAGCACCCCGGTCCTGCAACTCGATTCCCTGGAGCGGCACTTCACCGCCTCCGGCGGCACCGTACGCGCCGCCGACGGCGTCTCCCTGACCGTCGGGCGCGGCGAGGTCGTGGGCCTCGTCGGTGAGTCGGGCAGTGGCAAGTCCACCGTCGGCCGCTGCGCCGTACGCCTCGACGAGCCCACCGGCGGCACCGTACACATCAACGGCACCGACGTGACGACCCTGTCCCGGCGCGCCCTGCGCCCCCTGCGCAAGGACTTCCACCTCGTCTTCCAGGACCCCTCGTCGTCTCTGGACCCGCGCATGACCGTCGGGCAGATCGTCGCCGAGCCGCTGCGGCTGCACGGCATCGCGAAGGGCGAGGCGGCACGCGCGCGCGTGGCGGAACTCCTCGCCCAGGTCGGCCTGCGCCCCGAGCACGCCGACCGGCACCCGCACGAGCTGTCCGGCGGTCAGCGCCAGCGCATCTCCATCGCCCGCGCCCTGTCGGTCGACCCCGCGCTCCTCGTCGCCGACGAGCCGACCTCCGCCCTCGACGTGTCCGTGCAGGCCTCCGTGCTCAACCTGCTCGCCGACCTCCAGCGCGACCGCGGCTTCGGCTGCCTGTTCATCACCCACGACCTCGCCGCCGTCGAGTACCTCGCCGACCGGATCGCGGTCATGTACCTGGGCCAGATCGTCGAACAGGCCCCCACCGCCGAGCTGTTCGCCGACCCCAAGCACCCCTACACCCAGGCCCTCCTGTCCGCGGGGCCCGTGCCCGACCCGGTCACCCAGCGCACCCGCGAACGCATCGTCCTCAGCGGCGAACTGCCCAGCCCGCTGGCGCCGCCGCCCGGCTGCCGCTTCCACACGCGCTGTCCGCTCGCCGTCGAGCGCTGCCGCACCGAGATCCCGGCGCTGCGCACCCTGGACGGCGGCCGCGAGGTGTCCTGCCACCTCGTGGCCGACGACGGGACCGCCCCCGACGCCGCGGCACCCCGTCCCGCGGACGCCGACGCGTCACTTCGTACGATCCCTCACAGCCGCCCCGCATCCGCCTGACGTCCGAGGAGCACCACCCTTGTTCACCACCCGGCCGACCCTGCAAGGCACCTTCGGCATGGTCTCGTCCACCCACTGGCTCGCCTCCCAGTCGGCCATGGCCGTCCTGGAGAGCGGCGGCAACGCCTACGACGCCGCCGTCGCCGCGGGCTTCGTCCTGCACGTCGTCGAACCGCACCTGAACGGCCCCGCCGGCGAGGTCCCGATCATCCTCGCCCCCGCCGGCGGGGACGTCAGCGTCCTGTGCGGGCAGGGCGTCGCGCCCGCCGGGGCCACCGTCGCCCACTACCGCTCCCTCGGCCTGGACCTCGTCCCCGGCACCGGCCCCCTGGCCGCCGCCGTGCCCGGCGCCTTCGACGCCTGGATGCTCCTCCTGAAGGACCACGGCACCAAGTCCCTGGCCGAGGTGCTGAGTTACGCGATCGGGTACGCGGAGGACGGGCACGCGCCCGTGGAGCGCGTCGGCGAGACCGTCGAGACCGTGCGCGCCCTCTTCGAGAACGAGTGGCCCTCCTCGGCCGAGGTCTATCTCAAGGACGGCGCCTCCCCGAAGCCCGGCGAGCTCTTCCGCAACCCGCAGCTCGCCGCGACGTGGCGGCGCGTCATCGAGGAGGCCGAGGAGATCGCGGGCGACGCCGCCGACAAGCGTGTCGCCGAGATCGAGGCCGCCCGCGCGATCTGGCGCGAGGGCTTCATCGCCGAGGCCCTCGTGCGACAGGCCGGCCGGCCCACCATGGACACCAGCGGCACCCACCACACCGGCACGCTCACCGCCGCCGACCTGGCCGGCTGGTCCGCGACCTACGAGGCGCCGGCCACGTACGACTGGAACGGCTGGACCCTGTGCAAGGCCGGCGGCTGGAGCCAGGGCCCCGCCTTCCTCCAGCAGCTCGCCCTCCTCCCCGAGGAGCTGCCCGCCTACGGCTCCGCCGAGTACGTCCACCTGCTCATCGAGGGCTGCAAGCTCGCCATGGCCGACCGAGAGGCCTGGTACGGAGACGCCGGCCCTGAGGACGTGCCCGTCGCCGAGCTCCTGTCCGACGAGTACAACGCCGCGCGCCGCGCCCTCATCGGCGACAAGGCGTCCCACGAGCTGCGGCCGGGCAGCCCGCGCGGCACCGAGCCCCGCATCTCCGCGCACGCGCACGCCGTGGCGGCGGGGGAGGACGGGTTCGACGCCATGGGGATAGCGGGCGCCGGAGCCGGTGAGCCCACCGTCGCCAAGAGCGGTGACCAGGAGGTCGCGGCGGACGGCGCGACCCGCGGCGACACCTGCCACCTCGACATCGTCGACCGCTGGGGCAACATGGTCGCCGCGACGCCGTCCGGCGGCTGGCTCCAGTCGAACCCCGTCGTGCCCGAGCTCGGCTTCCCGCTCGGCACCCGCCTCCAGATGGCCTGGCTGGACGAGGACCTGCCGAACTCGCTCGCGCCGGGACGCCGTCCCCGTACGACGCTGACGCCCTCGCTCGCCCTGAAGGACGGGGTGCCGGTCCTGGCGTTCGGCACGCCCGGGGGCGATCAGCAGGACCAGTGGCAGGTGCACTTCTTCCTGGCCGTCGCCCTGCGCGCGGCCGTGCGCGGCGGGCTCGACCTCCAGGGCGCCGTCGACGCCCCGAACTGGCACAACGACTCCTTCCCCGGATCCTTCTTCCCGCGCGGCATGCGGCCCGGCAGCGTCACCGTCGAGTCCCGCATCGGCGAGGACGTCATCGAGGAGCTGCGCCGCCGCGGCCACGACGTGACGGTCGGCGAGCCCTGGTCGGAGGGCCGTCTGTGCGCGGTCGCCCGTGACCCGGAGACCGGCGTCCTGTCGGCCGCGGCCAACCCGCGCGGGATGCAGGGGTACGCCGTCGGCCGCTGACGGCAGGCGGTGCACGGATCGGTGCACCAGGGGTGGGGTTCCGCGGTGTTCAACGGGATTCCACCCCTCGTACACCCGGCGGGTACGGGTTGTCAGTGGAGCGTGCTCTCATGGAGGCATGATCGAAGCACAGGAAATGACGGAAAGCATCGACGACTTTCTCGCACACGGCGTCACCGAGGTGGAGCAGGCCGTGCGCGCCGCTGCCGCCGCAGAGGTGATGCCCCGCTTCCGCCAGCTCGCCGAGGGTGACGTCGCCCAGAAGAGCGGCCCGCACGACCTCGTGACCACCGCCGACCGGCTGGCCGAGGAGTATCTGACCCGCGAGCTGAGCGCCCTGCTGCCCGGCTCCGTCGTCGTCGGCGAGGAGGCGGTCCACGCCGACTACGCGGTGTACGACGCCATAGGCGAGGACGCCCCGGTGTGGATCGTCGACCCGGTCGACGGCACCCGCCAGTTCGTCCACGGCGACCCCGGGTTCTGCATGCTCGTCGCGCTGGCCCAGCACGGCACGGTCCTCGCCTCCTGGACGTTCGCACCCGCGCTCGGCGAGTTCGCCGTGGCGGTCCGCGGCAAGGGGGCCTGGCTCAACGGCGAGGCGCTGCACGCCGGTTCGCCCGGCGCGGACGAGCCCATCGACGTGGCGACCTCGCACCCCGACTACACGACGGACGCGCAGAAGCGCGACCTCCTGGCCCTGTGGACCGACGGGGTGAGCCCGCGCCCGTGCGGCTCGGCCGGCCTCGAGTATCTGGCCGTCGCCCGCGGCGAGTTGGACGCCACCGCCTTCTCGTGGGAGGCCGCGTGGGACCACGCGGCCGGGCTGCTGCTCGTCGAGGAGGCGGGCGGCACGCACCTGACGAAGGCGGGCGAGCCCTTCCGCATCACCGGGGGGAACGCACTTCCGTTCACGGCGGCCAGGGACGCGGCCACGGCCCGGCGCGTGGTGGACCTGCTCGGCGGCGAGTGACCGAGCGGCCGGGCGCCCTTGGCGGACGCCCGCCCATGACCTGCGCCGACCCTCGGCGCACCCCCGCGCAGCCCGTCCGGGAACGCCCCGCGCCCCGGCTCTGTCAGCCCTCCGGGCATATCCTGGCGGCCAGTGGCCTCGGCTGACAAAGGAGTCCGAAGGTGCCGTCGATGCTCGATGCAGTCGTCGTGGGTGCGGGACCGAACGGACTGACCGCTGCCGTGGAGCTGGCCCGGCGAGGCCTCTCCGTGGCCGTCTTCGAGGCCAGGGACACCGTCGGCGGAGGCGCGCGCACCGAGGAGCTCACCCTCCCCGGATTCCGCCACGACCCGTGCTCGGCCGCTCACCCTCTGGGGATCAACTCGCCCGCGTTCAGGGACATGCCGCTGGACCGGTACGGCCTGGAGTGGCTGCACGCCGAGCTGCCCATGGCGCACCCCTTCCCGGACGGCAGCGCGGCCGTGCTGTCACGCTCCGTCGCCGAGACGGCCGCCTCGTTCGGGCCGCACGACGCGGGCACCTACCGCCGTCTCGTCGCACCCCTCCTGCCCAAGTGGGACGCCCTCGTGCGGGACTTCATGGCGCTGCCGCTGACCAGCCTGCCGCGCGACCCGCTCACCCTGGCCCGCTTCGGGCTCGCGGGGCTTTTGCCGTCCACCTGGCTGATGCGCCGCTTCCGCGACGACCGGGCGCGCGCCCTGTTCTCCGGCCTCGTCGCCCACGCCATCGCCCCGCTCGGCGGCCTCGCCACCGCAGCCGTCGGCCTCGTCTTCGCGCTCGCCGGCCACGCACGGGGCTGGCCCGTCGCCCGCGGCGGCTCACAGTCGATCTCCGACGCGCTCACCGCGTACCTCAAGGACCTCGGCGGAGCCGTCCACACGAACTACGAGGTCAAGCGCCTCGACGACCTGCCGCCCGCCCGCGCCTACATCTTCGACACCTCGCCCACGGCCCTCGCCCGCATCGCCGGGCTCGGCAGCTACTACGAGCGCTTCCGGTACGGCGCGAGCGTCTTCAAGCTGGACTACGCGCTCGACGGACCCGTGCCGTGGACCGCGAAGGAGGCCAGGAGCGCGGGCACCGTCCAGGTCGGGCCCGGCAGCCGCGACATCGCGGCTGCCCTGCGCGCCGCGTCCCGCGAGGGCCGCGCCCCGGACAAGCCCTTCCTCATCACCGTCCAGCCCAGCGTCATGGACCCCTCCAGAGCCCCCGCGGGCAAGCACGTCTTCTGGGCGTACGGGCATGTCCCGAACGGCTGGGACGGCGATCTCACCGACGCCGTCGAGCGGCAGCTGGAGCGCTTCGCCCCCGGGTTCCGCGACCGGATCCTGGCGCGGGCCACCGCGGGACCGCCCGAGCTGGCCGCCCGCAACGCGAACTATGTGGGTGGTGACATCGCCTGCGGCGCGGTGAGCGGGCTCCAGCTGCTGCTCCGGCCGAAGCTGTCCCTGTCGCCGTACACGACGCCGCACCCCGCCGTCTTCATCTGCTCGTCCGCGAGCCCGCCGGGGCCGGGCGTCCACGGCATGTCCGGGCACAACGCGGCCAAGGCCGTGTGGAGGAGGATCCGCGCGTCATGACCCGAATCACCCTGGTCAAGGGCGACATCACCGCCGAGACCGCCGACGCGATCGTGAACGCGGCGAACTCCTCGCTGCTCGGGGGCGGCGGGGTCGACGGCGCGATCCACCGGCGCGGCGGCCCCGAGATCCTCGCCGAGTGCCGCAGACTCCGCGCCTCTCACTACGGCAAGGGCCTGGCCACCGGGCAGGCCGTCGCCACGACGGCCGGGAACCTCGACGCCGGGCATGTGATCCACACCGTCGGCCCGGTCTGGTCGGCGTCCCTGGACCGGTCCGAGCTGCTCGCCTCCTGCTACCGCGAGTCGCTGCGCGTGGCGGCCGGACTCGGCGCCCGGACGGTGGCCTTCCCCGCGATCTCGACCGGGATCTACGGCTGGCCGCTGGACGACGGGGCGCGCATCGCGGTCCGCACGGTGCGGGAGGTCGCCGGGCCGCCGGTCGAAGAGGTGCGCTTCGTCCTCTTCGACGACAGGGCGTACGCGGCCTTCGCCGACGCCCTCGCCGACTGACCGCTCCCCGCCGATGGGCCGCGCGGCCCGCACGTTGATGTCGGATTCTCGCCAGCCGGAGGCGGTGGCCATCGGCGATGCTTACTGCATGCACACCGACACCGACCGATGCGTCCGGGCCGTCCAGTCCAAGGACGCCCGCTTCGACGGCTGGTTCTTCACCGCCGTCCTGACGACCCGGATCTACTGCAGGCCCAGCTGCCCGGTCGTGCCTCCCAAGCCCGAGAACATGACCTTCCTGCCCAGCGCCGCCGCCTGCCAGCAGGCCGGATTCCGGGCCTGCAAGCGCTGCCGCCCCGACACGAGCCCCGGCTCCCCGGAGTGGAACCAGCGCGCCGACCTGGTCGCCCGCGCCATGCGCCTCATCGGCGACGGCGTCGTCGACCGCGAGGGCGTCCCCGGCCTCGCGGCACGCCTCGGCTACAGCCCCCGCCAGGTCGAGCGCCAGCTCCTCGCCGAGCTGGGCGCGGGCCCGCTCGCCCTGGCCCGCGCCCAGCGTGCCCAGACCGCGCGGATCCTCGTGGAAACGACCGGGCTGCCGATGGCCGACATCGCCTTCGCCGCCGGCTTCTCCTCCATCCGCACCTTCAACGACACGGTCCGCGAGGTCTTCGCGCTCTCTCCGAGCGAGCTGCGCACCCGCGCGCCCAGGAACGGTGCCACGGCGCCCGGCGCGATCACGCTGCGCCTCCCGTTCCGCGCCCCGCTCAACCCCGACAACCTCTTCGGCCACCTCGCCGCGACCGCCGTACCGGGCGTCGAGGAGTGGCGCGACGGCGCGTACCGGCGCACGCTGCGCCTCCCCTACGGGCACGGCATCGTCACCCTCACGCCCGCCCCCGACCACATCGGCTGCCGCCTCGTCCTCACCGACCAGCGCGATCTGACCGTCGCGATCAGCCGCTGCCGCCGCATGCTCGACCTGGACGCCGACCCCGTCGCCGTGGACGAGCAGCTGCGCGCGGACCCGCTGCTCGCCCCGCTCGTCGACAAGGCGCCCGGCCGCCGGGTGCCGCGCACCGTCGACGAGCCCGAGTTCGCGGTCCGCGCCGTACTCGGCCAGCAGGTGTCCACGGCCGCCGCCCGTACCCACGCCGCGCGTCTGGTCACCGCGCACGGCGAGCCCGTCGACGACCCCGAGGGCGGCCTCACTCATCTCTTCCCGTCACCGGCGTCCCTCGCGGCCCTCGACCCCGAGGCGCTCGCCCTGCCGCGCAGCCGCCGCACCACCCTGACCACACTGGTGCGCGAACTCGCGGAGGGCACCCTCGTCCTCGGCCCCGAGAGCGACTGGGACGAGGCCCGCGACCGGCTCATGGCGCTGCCCGGCTTCGGGCCCTGGACGGTCGAGGTCATCGCGATGCGCGCCCTCGGCGACCCGGACGCCTTCCTGCCCACCGATCTCGGAATGCGGCGCGCCGCACAGGAGTTGGGCCTGCCCCACACCCCGGCCGCGCTCACCGCGCGCGCCGCGTCCTGGCGCCCCTGGCGCGCGTACGCCGTCCAGTACCTGTGGGCCACCGACGACCACCCGATCAACTTCCTTCCCGTGTAAGGGACGTACGACCATGACCGTCAAGCAGCACCACGTCATCGACAGCCCCTACGGGCCGCTCACGCTCGTCGCCACCGACGGCACGCTCAGCGGCCTCTACATGACCGACCAGCGCCACCGCCCCGCCGAGGAGACCTTCGGGGAGCGCGACGGCCGGCCCTTCGGGGCGGTCATCGACCAGCTGGAGGCCTATTTCCAGGGGGAGTTGAAGGAGTTCGACCTGTCGTTGCGCCTCGAAGGCACCCCGTTCCAGCGCAGCGTCTGGGAGCAGCTCCGGCGCATCCCGTACGGGGAGACCCGCACCTACGGGGAGCTCGCCGAGGCCTTGGGCAACGCGAACGCGTCCCGTGCCGTGGGCCTCGCCAACGGCAAGAACCCTGTCGGCGTCATCGTCCCCTGCCACCGCGTCATCGGCGCGAGCGGCGGCCTGACCGGCTACGGCGGCGGCCTGGAACGCAAGCAGCGCCTCCTCGACTTCGAACAGGGCGCGGCGCTGTTCTAGCGGCACCGTTCTAGCGGCACCCCTTACGACGCCACCGGCGTTCGCCCCGACCCAGGGCGCCCTCCAGCCGGTCGAAGTCACCGCCCACGGGACGGATACCGACCGCTCATCGTCGGCGCAGGCCCGATGCCGACCGTCGGCCATGGCCTGTATGGCGCACCGCAGTCTCCCTCCCGAGTGACCCCGGTGGCGCGAGCCCTGGATCGCTGGTGTCTGTACGAAGGAGGACCAGGCAGAAAGCGGGAGACCATGGAGCGCAACCACGAGCGCCTCGCGACACGCTGGGCCGCCGGGGTGGCCGGGCTGGTGTTCGCGATCCTGATGGCCGCGGCGATCGTCCTGATTCGCGTCGCTCTGCCCAGCGGCACCGGCGGGGAGGACGTGACCGCCGATGCCGGACAGCGCAGCGCCGTGCGGACGGCGCTGGAGCTGCTCCCGTTCGCCGGGATCGCCTTCCTGTGGTTCATGGGCGCCCTGCGCGAGCAGGCCGGCGAGAGCGAGGACCGGTTCGTCTCCACCGTCTTCCTGGGCAGCGGTCTGGTCTTCGTCGCCACCCTGTTCGGCGCCGCCGCGGCAGCCGGAACCGTGCTCGAGGAGAGTCAGCAGCACCCTCCCTTCGGCCGGCAGTTCGCCTACGCCCTGCTGACCACGTACGCCATGCGGATGGCGGCCGTGTTCATCATCACGACCTCGACCATCGGCCACCGACGCGGCGCCCTCCCGCGCCCGCTCGTCGTCCTCGGCTACCTGGCGGGCCTCACGCTGCTCGTGGTGGGAGCGAACGTGCCCTGGTCCGAACTGGTCTTCCCGGCCTGGGCGCTGCTCCTCAGCCTGAACATGCTGAGGAACCGGCGTCCCGCCCGGTCACGGCCGGCCACATCGACCTGAGCCTGCCGCATCGACCTGAACCGACCACACCGCTCACTCGAACGGTCGCCTTCTCGTCGCCGCGGCCCGTCCCGCCACCGAGGGTGGTCACAGGGGACTGACCGGGCCGTTGGAGAGGACCGATCCCGTCGTGAGGATTGCCGTCGACCTGAACCGCTGTCAGGGGTATGCGCAGTGCGCGTTCCTCGCGCCCGAGATCTTCGCCATGCACGGTGAGGAGGCCCTCCTGTACGCCCCGGAGGCCGACGAGGCGCAGCGTGCGAAGCTGGCCCAGGCCGCGGCGGCCTGCCCGGTGCAGGCCATCCTCGTCGACGCGGTGGACGTACCGGCCGAGGCGGTGTCCGGTGCCCGGTGACGGATCCCTGGAACGGCTCAAACGCGAGGGCCGCATCGTCGTCGTGGGCGCCTCGCTGGCCGGCCTGCGCGCTGCCGAGACCCTGCGGGCCGAGGGCTTCGCGGGCTCCCTGACCGTGATCGGTGACGAGCCCCACGAGCCGTACGACCGGCCCCCGCTCTCCAAGCAGGTGCTGCTGGGCAGGGCGGCCGCCGACCGCACCGCACTGCCCAGGCTCCGGTCGGTCGACGTGACCTGGCGGCTGGGTGTCCCGGCCACCGGCCTGGACAGGGCTGCGAGGCGGGTGCGGCTGGCAGACGGTGACGAGGTGCCCTACGACCGGCTGCTGATCGCCACCGGGGTCCGGGCACGACCCTGGCCGCGCGAGGCCGAGGCGGAACTCGACGGCGTCTTCGTCCTGCGGACCCGCGACGACAGCGCCGCCCTCGCGCGCCAGCTCGAGGCGGGACCCAAGCGGGTCCTCGTCATCGGGGCCGGGTTCACCGGCTCGGAGATCGCCTCCGCCTGCCGCGAACGCGGCCTCCCCGTCACCGTCGCCGAGCGTGGCTCGGCGCCCCTGGTCGGCGCCCTCGGCGGGGTGGTCGGCGCGGTCGCCGCCGAGCTCCAGCGCAAGCACGGTGTCGACCTGCGATGCGGGGTCATGGTGACCGCTCTGGAGGGCGACACCTCGGGACGGGTACGCGCCGCGCATCTGTCCGACGGCTCCACCGTGGAGGCCGACGTGGTGATCGTCTCGCTCGGGGCCGTCCGCAACACCGAATGGCTCGCCGGATCCGGACTCGGGGCCGGCCCCCGCGGCATCGCCTGCGACGCCGGCTGCCGCGCCTTCGACATCCGCGGAATAGTCACCGACGACATCTATGCGGCGGGCGACGTCGCCCGCTCCCCCCACGCCCTGTTCGGCTACCAGTTCCTGTCCCTGGAGCACTGGGGCAACGCCGTCTCGCAGGCCCGGATCGCGGCGCACAACATGCTCAGCGAGAGCACCGACCGGATCCCCCACATGGAGGTGCCGGCCTTCTGGTCCGCGCAGTTCGGAGTCAACATCAAGTCCGTCGGGGTGCCGTCGCTGGGGACGGAGATCCTCATCTCGCAGGGCTCGCTGCAGGATCAGCGGTTCGTCGGTGTCTACGGGTATCAGGGGCGCGTCATCGGCGCGGTCGCCTTCGACCATGCCCGGTGGCTGCCGTTCTACCAGGAGCTGATCGAGACCACCGCGCCGTTCCCGCCGCCGTTCGCCACGGTCGACCGGCGCTCGGACGGACAGCGGCCGGTCGACGCGGACTTCCCCGACCCGTCGGTCCCCACCCACGGACCCACCGTGACCCTCAGCGGATACTCGCCGGCCGACCGCCGGATGACCTTCACCCCCGCGCACTGACCCGCACGGCCACGAGGACTCGCCATGACGCCATCCTTGCTGCACCAGGTCCTGGACTACGCCAACCGCCCCGATCCGTACCCGATCTACGAAGAGCTGCGGAAGACGCCGGTCTACCACGACGCCGACGGCCCGTACGTCATCAGCACCTATTACGAGATCCGCAGTCTCCTGCACGATCCTCGGATCAGTTCCGACGCCCGCAATCTGGCCTCGACCACCCGCGACCCGCTGGCCCAGGAGTCCCAGGGGGACAGCGCCCTGCCGCCGAGCTTCCTCCGGCTCGATCCGCCGGAACACGACCGGCTGCGACGCATGACGAACCGCCCCTTCGGCCCGCCGCACTCCCCCCACCGGGTCGACGGGATGCGCGAAGAGCTGCACGGCATCGTCTCCGGCCTCATCGACGACATCGGCGACCCGGGCCGGATCGACTTGGTGGACCAGTTCTCGTACCCCTTCCCGGTGACCGTGATCTGCCGGCTGCTGGGGGTGCCGCGCGAGGACGAGGCACGCTTCCACACCTGGGCGGACACCATCGCCGCCGGCCTGGACCCCGACCCGGACGCGGATCCGGCCGAGCGGGACAAGGTCGCGCAGGACGCCCGTATGCAGCTGGGCATGTACCTGGCCGGCCTGGTCGAGGAGCGCCGCAGGAACCCCGGGGAGGACATGCTCTCCGAGCTCGCGACAGCCCAGGGCGAGGACGGGGCGATGACCACGATGGAACTGCTCAGCACAGCGGCGCTGCTGCTGATCGCGGGGCACGAGACCACCGTCAATCTCGTCACCAACGGAATGCTGACCCTGCTGCGCAATCCCGATGTCCTGGAGCGGCTGCGTGCGGATCCGCAGCTGGCCGTGCCCATCGTCGAGGAGCTGCTGCGCTTCGAGCCGCCGGTGCAACTCGTGCCGCAGCGCACCACCCTCGCCGACATCGAGATCCGTGGCGTCACCATTCCCAAGGGCGCCTCGCTGTGGCTGGTTCTGGCGTCCGGCAACCGCGACCCCCAGCGCTTCGAGGACCCCGACCGCTTCGACCCCGACCGCCGGGACATCCAGCACCTCGGCCTGGGCAGCGGCATCCACAGCTGCTTCGGCGCACCACTGGCCCGGCTGGAGGCCCAGTTCGCCCTGTCGGAGCTGGCCCGGCGGCTGGAGAACCCCCGTCTGCTGGAGGACCCGCCGCCGTACCGGCAGAACGCCGTGCTGCGCGGGCCGCGGCATCTGTCCATCGCTTGCGACGGGATCCGCCCCTAGGGCGGCCCGTCCGGATCACGCCGGGCTCGCGGGGGCCGGCCTGATCCGGACGAAAGACCCTAGGGGTGCGCCGTGCCGAGTCGGCGCAGCAGCTTCGGCAGCGCGGTGCCGATGGGTTCGCGGATCACTTCGTCGGCCAGTTCGTCGTACGGCGTCGCCTCGGCGTTGACGATGACGAGCCGCGCCCCGTGATCCGCGGCAACACCGGCGAGCCCTGCCGCGGGCTGCACCTGAAGACTGCTCCCCACGGCGACGAACATCTGACACGCCTTCGTGATCGCGACGGCCTCACCCAACACCGCCGGATCGAGCCGCTCCCCGAACATCACGGTCGCCGACTTGAGGATCCCCCCGCACTCCAGGCACGGCGGATCGTCCTCCCCGGCCTCGACCCGGGCGAGGGCGTCCTCCATGGGCCCGCGCGCATGACAGCCGGTACACACGAAACTCCGTACGGAGCCGTGCAGTTCGAGGACCTTGCGGGCGGGCATCCCGGCGAGCTGGTGCAGCCCGTCCACGTTCTGCGTGATCACCCGCACGGGCACACCGGCCCGCTCCAGATCGGCGACGGCCCGGTGCGCGCCGTTCGGCTCGGCGGCAAGGGTCCGGTTCTTCCGCCGCATCTGCCACGACCGTCGCCGGATCTCGGGATCGCCCATGTAGTACTCGTACGTGACGAGCTTCTCGGCCTCCGGATCGCGCCGCCACAGACCGTTCGGCCCGCGGTAGTCCGGGATCCCGGAGTCCGTGGAGATGCCTGCACCACTGAGAATCGCGACGAGAGGCTGCGTGCTCATGCCGCCGAGGGTAGGCGTCCCTCCGGGCGAACCGCGAGGCGATATCGGCGTGCGCCGTACCGGGCCGGGTCAGCTCACGCGGTTGCCGTCCTCCAGTTCGGCCGCTCCCTCGCCCCGCGTGAGGACGTCGAGGGCCGCCACGACGCGGCGGCCGAGTGAGCCCGGCAGGTGCTCCGGCAGGTCGGGCCGGTCCACGAGGCGCCAGGAGAGCAGTTCCTCCTCCTGGAGCTTGATCGCCTTGAGGCGGTCCTCGTCCAGGACCCCGCCGTCGTACAGATAGGCCACGAGCGGGGGCCGCGCGGGCGTGCCCGGCACCCAGTCGACCGCGAGCAGCCGGCCCAGCTCCACGTCGAGGCCGATCTCCTCGGCGGTCTCGCGCCGGGCGCCCTGGCGCGGGGTCTCCCCGGTGTCGGACTCGACGGTGCCGCCCGGCAGCGCCCACCCGTCGCGGTAGTTCGGCTCGACGAGCAGCACGCGCCCCTCGGAGTCACGGAAGAGTGCGGCGGCGCCGCACAGGACGCGGGGGAGGCCCGCGATGTACGCGGCGAAGTCGGCAGAGGCAGTCATGCGGGAAGCCTAACGACCGCGTGCCGGGGCCCGGGGCCGCCGGGCTACGCGTCGGCCAACTCGACCGTGCGCGCCGCGAGTTCGCTGATCCGCGCGCCGTCGAACCCGAACACCGCGCTGCGCACCCGGTCCTCCAGCGGGTCCTTCCACTGCGCCGGGATCGCCGCGGCGCCGCACAGCACACCGGCCACGGACCCGGCCGTCGCGCCGTTCGAGTCGGTGTCCAGACCGCCGCGCACCGTGAGCGCGAGGGTGCGGGTGAAGTCCCCGTCGCCGTACAGGAGCCCGGCCGTGATGACGGCCGCGTTCGGGACCGTGTGGATCCAGCCGAGCCCGGCCGTCTCCTCCTCCAGCGTCGTGAGCGTCTCCTCCCAGCTCAGCCGCGACTCGTGGAGCGTGGCGGTGCGGCGCACCGTACGGGCCAGCCGGCTGCTCGCCGGGATCACGGTGAGTGCGGTGTCGAGGGCGGCGCGCGGGCCCGGCGCCGTGAACGCCGCCGCGACGAGCGCCGCCGCCCACATCGCGCCGTACACGCCGTTGCCCGAATGGGACAGGACCGCGTCGCGGCGCGCGAGGGAGGCCGCGCGGCGCGGATCGCCGGGACACGTCCAGCCGAAGATGTCGGCACGGATCAGCGCGCCGATCCACTCCTGGTACGGATTGTCGAACGTCGCCGTGAGCGGCGGCTTCAGGCCGTTCGCGAGATTGCGGTACGCCGCCCGCTCCGCGGTGAACGTCTGCAGATACGGCAGCCTCATCAGCCACAGATCACCCACCTGTTCCGTGGAGAACGCGAAGCCGTGCGTCTCCAGGAGGTGCAGGCCGAGGATCGCGTAGTCCACGTCGTCGTCCCGGCAGCTGCCGTGGATCCGCCCGCGCACGCACCGCTCCCACTCGGGGCGCAGCGCGAGGCCGTCGGACTCGTCGGCGGGTCCGGGCAGATAGTCGGTGAGCGGCAGGGCTGCGGCCGCCCGCAGATAGCCGTCGATGCGCGCCCGGGTCCAGTGCTCGCCCTGTTCCACCGGCTTGCCGAGCATGTTGCCGGCGATCCGGCCGAGCCAGCCGCCGAGCACCCGGTCCTGGAGGTCGCTGCCCACTGGGTTCATGCCTTTGGTGTACCCGATGAGGGGCCGCGGTGGGGCGAGGCGTTCCGCGCCGTATGCCGGACGTCCGCGGACCGCGTCCGGCTGATCGATCATTTCCGCGCTCATGGCGCCCCGGTTCGAGCGGGTATAGCAGGACTTATCGTCCGGGTGCGCCGTTTCGCGGACCGGACAGCCATGGGCAGCGGCCCCCACCTCCGGTTAAGGTCGCAGCGGCGCGACTGCCTTGCGCGAGCAAGGCGTGAAAGCAAGGGGAATGCAAGGTGGCGGACGCTGGAGTGACGGCGGAGCACGTGCTCATCGCCGCGGACAAGTTCAAGGGCTCGCTCACGGCCGTGCAGGTCGCGGAGCGGGTCACGGCCGGCCTGCGGCGGATCGCCCCCGGGGTGACGGTCGAGTCCGTGCCCGTCGCGGACGGCGGGGACGGCACGGTGGCCGCGGCCGTGGCGGCCGGTTTCGAGCGCCGCGAGGTACGGGTCACGGGGCCGCTCGGTGACGAGGTCACGGCGGCGTACGCCCTGCGGGACGGCACGGCCGTCGTCGAGATGGCCGAGGCGTCCGGGCTCCAGTTGCTGCCCGAAGGCGTCTTCGCGCCGCTGACCTCGACCACGTACGGGTCCGGCGAACTGCTCGCCGCGGCGCTCGACGCGGGTGCCCGCTCCATCGTCTTCGGCGTGGGCGGCAGCGCCACGACCGACGGCGGCGCCGGAATGCTGGCCGCGCTCGGCGCAGGCTTCCTGGACGCGGACGGCAAGCCCGTCGGCCCGGGCGGCGGGGCCCTCGCCGACCTGGCCACGGCCGACCTGTCGGGGCTCGACCCGCGCCTGGCCGATGTGGAGATCGTCCTCGCCAGCGACGTCGACAACCCGCTGACCGGCCCGAAGGGCGCGCCCGCGGTGTACGGCCCGCAGAAGGGCGCGACGTCGGACGACGTCGCCGCCCTGGACGCGGCGCTGGCCCACTTCGCGCGGGTCCTGGCCGAGTCGATCGGCCCGAAGGCACTCGAATACGCCGACTCGCCCGGCGCCGGAGCCGCCGGCGGCATCGGCTACGGCGCCCTCGTCGGCCTCGGAGCGGGCTTCCGGGCCGGGATCGAGGTCATGCTCGACGTCCTCGGCTTCGCGCCCGCGCTCGCCCGCGCCACCCTCGTCATCACGGGCGAGGGCTCCCTCGACGAGCAGACGCTCCACGGCAAGGCCCCGGCGGGCGTCGCCGCGGCGGCCCGTGCGGCGGGCGTCGAGGTCGTGGCGGTCTGCGGCCGCCTCACCCTTCCCCCGGAGGCCCTGGGCCGCGCGGGCATCCGCCGCGCCTACGCCCTCACGGACGTGGAGCCGGACGTGGCCCGTGCCATCGCCGAGGCGGGCCCGATCCTGGAGACCGTGGCGGAGCGGGTCGCCCGCGATTTCCTGGTGTGACCTGAACACGCGCCGGGGTGAGGGGGATCCTCACCCCGGCGAGAGCCGGTAGGCGTCGAGGGCCAGGGTCATCTCCATCAGGTCGCGGGGGCGCGACAGCGACCTGGACGTCAGCTGTTCGAGGCGGCGCAGGCGGTTGAAGACCGTGTTGCGGTGGCAGTAGAGGCGGCCCGCCGCCCGGCCCGCCGAGCCCTCGCAGGACAGCCACGCGTCGAGCGTTTCGAGCAGCACCGCCCGGTCGCCCGGCTCCAGGGCGAGAACCTCGCCGAACACGTCCGTGACCAGGCGGCCCGCGAGTTCGGGCTGGCTGACCACCAGGGCCGTCGGCATGCGCCGGTCGAGCCGCACGATCCCGGTCGCGTCCGGCGGGCAGGTGCGCAGGGCGAGTTCGGCCAGCCGCCGCGCGTGCCCCAGCTCCGCGAGACCGGCCACCACGGGGCTGACCCCGCCGGGCCCCGGGCACCGCCCGTCCAGGAGCGCCGCCAGCTCGTCCAGCCCCTCGCCGCTGCCGAGCGCGACCACACCCACCTCGCAGTCCGTCCGCATCCGCCAGATGAACCGGAACCCCGGGTTCTGGATCCGTCGGTGGAACGCCTCGCGCCCGTCGCGCCGGTCGACGCGCAGCACCACCACCGCGTACGGGCCGTGCTCCGGCAGATCGAGCCCGGCGGCGGCCCGCGCGGCCAGACCCGGCGCGGGCCTGCCCTCGAGAAGCGCGTCGAGGAGCGCCTGCAGCTGCTCGTCCGTGCGCCGCCGCAGCTCCATCTCGGTGGCGCGGTACGCCTCGGCCGCCGCCGCGGCCTGCGCGTCCACCGCCGCCCACACCGTCGTCGCCGACCGCATGAGCACGGCCAGCTTCTCCGGGTCCTGCCCGGCGGGGCTCTCGAGCAGCGCGTCCCACACCAGATAGCCCGCGTTGCGGTACGCGTGCACGAGCAGGTCGACCGGCAGCCCCTGACCGGCCCGGCGCCGGCCCGACTCCTCCGCGTACTCCAGGTCCCGACGGGGCGATGTGCGCGGGGCGACGATCGTCTCGATGCCGATGCGTATCGCCTCCTCGGCCTCGCGCCAATGGACGTCGTACGGCAGCACCCGCCCGTACACCTCCGAGTACGCGGAGAGCTGGCGCAGATGCTCGTCCACCAGTTCCGGCACCCGCTCCAGCAACTCCGTGCACGTCTGGCTCAGAAGTCTCCAGTCCTGGCCGGTGCGAGGCCTGCGCCTGCTCATCGCTCCTCCCCACGGTCCACCGCGGCACGTCAGTCGCGCGGTGGTCCCGTGCGGAGGATGCCACCGCACGGCCGCGCCCGGCAGGCCCCTGACACGGGGTGTTGTGCCCGTGCACAACCGACGCCGGTGAGCGCTGGTCACCCGCAGCGATTCGCCCGCGTCCCGTGGACGGGCCGCCCCGGCGGTGCTGGGGTGAGCGCCACGCGGCGCACCGGCCCGCTCCATCGGGCGAGCGACGGCACATGAGACACGGCACCTAGGGGGTACGGGTGGCAGATTCCGGACTGGTCGTCGACGGCGTGTCCGTCGGCTACGGGCCCGTACGCGCCCTGCGCGACGTGTCCCTGTACGTGCCCGAGGGCGCCGTCGTCGCGGTGCTCGGGAACAACGGAGCCGGCAAGTCGACGCTCCTGAGGGCGATTTCGCGCACCCTCGGCTTCCAGCGCGGCGCGGTCACCGCGGGCACGATGCGCTTTCGCGGCCGGGCCCTGGACGGGCTCGCCCCGGACCGGGTCGTCGCCGCCGGGATCGCCCAAGTCCCGGAGGGCAGGCGGGTGTTCGCCCGAATGACCGTGGCCGACAACCTGCGCGCGGGGGCGCTCGGCTCCGCCGGCTCCCGCGCGGCGAAGGCGGCCGCCCTGCGCCGCGTCCACGCACTGTTCCCGGTCCTCGCCGACCGCGCGGCCCAGCGCGCCGGGCTCCTGTCCGGCGGCGAGCAGCAGATGCTGGCCGTGGGCAGGGCCCTGATGGCCTCGCCTCGACTGCTGCTCCTGGACGAACCGTCCCTGGGCCTCGCCCCGCTGATGGCCGCGCGGATCGCCGAGACGGTCCTGGAGATCAACGAGCAGGGCACTTCGGTCCTGCTCGTCGAGCAGAACGCGGCCCTCGCGCTCCGCCTCGCCTCGCAGGCGTACGTCCTCGACGTCGGAGAGGTCGCGGTCGAGGGCCCGGCGCCGGACCTCGCCGCGTCCGACGAGATCCGCCGCCGCTACCTGGGGGTCGTGGACGAGACGGCGGCCGCCGACGCGACCCGCGGCGCCGGGACACTCCCGTCCCTGCCCCGCTGGGGAGGTCCGCGATGACTGCGGAGCCCGCACGGATGCCACAGGAGCCGGACCCGGACGCGAACGACGCGCAGCCCGACCCGGTCGCCCCCGACGTCCCGCCCCTCCACGTCCGCGACCTCACCGTCCGCTTCTCGGGCCTCACCGCCCTCGACGCCGTCGGCTTCACCGTCCGTCCCGGCACCGTCCACGCCCTCATCGGGCCCAACGGCGCCGGGAAGTCCACCTGTTTCAACGTGCTGTCCGGTGTCTACCGCGCCACCGCCGGCAGTGTCCGCTTCGGCGAGCACGAGCTCACCGGGATGTCCGCCCACCGCATCGCCGGCCTCGGCGTCGCCCGGATCTTCCAGAACCTCGCGCTGCCGCCCCGCGACACCGTCGAGGACTGTCTGATGCTCGGCAGGCACCGGCTGACCGGCGCCGGGTTCCTGGCCGCCGGCCTGCGGCTGCCCGCCGCCGCCCGCGAGGAGCGCAGGCACCGCGAACGCGTCCGGGAGATCGCCGCGTTCGTCGGCATCGAGCGCCAACTCGCCAGCCCCGCAGGCTCCTTGCCGTACGGGCAGCAGAAGCTCGCCGAACTGGCCCGCGCCCTGTGCATGGAGCCGCGCCTCCTGCTGCTCGACGAGCCCGTCGCCGGGATGACCGCGCGGGAGCGCGCCCGTACCGCCGGTGTCATCGCCGGCGTCCGCGACAGCCTCGGCATCTCGATCGTCCTCGTGGAACACGACATGGGGGTGGTGATGCGGCTCGCCGACGCCGTGACCGTGCTCGACTTCGGCCGGCTCATCGCCGACGGCACCCCGGACGACGTACAGAACGACCCCGCCGTCGTCCGTGCCTACCTGGGAGAGGGAACCGCGTCGTGAGCACCTTCGTCGAACTCCTCCTCAACGGCTTCTCGTTGGGGGCCGTCTACGCCCTGATCGCCCTCGGCTTCGTCGTCATCTTCCGCGCCACCGAAGTGGTGAACTTCGCGCACGCCTCGCTGCTCCTCGCCGGCGGATACATCACCGCGTCGCTGCACGAGAGCCTCGGGTTCTGGCCCGCGCTGCTCGCCGGGATCGCGGGCGCCGCCGTCGTGGGCGCCGCGGTGGAGTTCCTCGTGATGCGCCGCTACCGGGGCTCCGACCACGCCGTCCTCGCCATCGTCACCATCGGCGTCGACATCCTGCTCACCACGGAGCTGACGCGCCGCCTCGGCACCGACGTCCTCTCCCTCGGCGACCCGTGGGGCGACGCCGTGCTCACCGTCGGCCAGGTCTCCGTGGCCCACACCCGGATCGCCGCGTTCGTGGTCGCCGCGCTCCTGATCACGGTCTTCCTGCTGGCGTTCCGGTACACGTCGTGGGGCGTCGCGATGCGCGCCGCCGCCGAGAGCCAGGAGACCGCCGCGCTGATGGGCGTACGCCTGGGCAGGGTCTCGCTCGGCGCCTGGGCCGTGGCCGGGGGACTCGCGGCCGTGGCCGCGCTCTTCCTCACCGTCTTCCCGACGCCCGGCCTGGAACGCGCCACGTCGCTCGCCGCGCTCAAGGCGTTCCCCGCCGCGATACTCGGCGGGCTCGACTCCACCACCGGCGCACTGGTGGGCGGCCTCCTCGTGGGCGTGACCGAGTCCATGGCCACCGGATACCAGAGCGAACTCACCTTCATGGGTCGCGGGCTGGGCGACGTCGCGCCCTACCTCGTGATGACCGCCATCCTGCTCATCAGGCCCGCCGGCCTCTTCGGGACGAAGGAGCTCGCCCGTGTCTGAGGCCGTCACCCGCACCGAGCGGCCCGCGCGCAGGTCCGTCCGCCGGCCCGCGCTCCCGGCCCGCCGCCGCACCTACCTGTGGGCCGCGGGGGCGGTCCTCCTGCTCGCCCTGCCCTTCTACGTCGACCGGTTCTGGCTCCAGGCGGGCCTGTTCGCGATGGCGGCCGCGATCGGCGCGACCGGCCTCAACCTCCTCACCGGCGCGACCGGCCAGCTCTCCATGGGCCACGCCTTCTTCCTGGCCGTGGGGGCGTACGGGTACTGCGTGTTCGCCGGAGACCGTGACGCGGCCGACGGCCTGACCGGGCTCGGGCTGCCGACCTGGCTCGCGGCCGTCCTCGCGGTCCTCGTCGCCGGGGTCGCGGGCGGCGTCTTCAGCCCCATCGCGGGCCGTCTGCGCGGCGCCTACCTCGGCATCGCCACCCTCGCCCTGATCTTCATCGGCCAGCACGTGCTCTTCAACGCCCGCGACCTGACGGGCGGCTTCAACGGGCGCGACGTGCCGCCCCTGAGCCTGTTCGGGCTCACCTTCGACGACCGTGAACTCGTCGTCGCCGCCGTGCCGTTCGGGTCCGCGGAGAAACTCTGGTACTTGGGGCTCGTCCTGCTCCTGGCGGGCGGACTCTTCGCGCGCGGCGTGCTGCGCGGCCGCCCGGGACGCGCCATGAACGCCATCCGCGACCACCGCGTCGCCGCCGGGGTCATCGGTGTGCCCGTCGCCCGCTACCGCGCGGCGGTCTTCGTCCTGTCGTCGATGTACGCGGGCCTCGCCGGGGTGCTCCTCGCGCTCGTCTTCCAGCGGACCGTGCCCGAGTACTTCGGCATGACGCTGTCCCTCGACTACCTCGCCATGATCGTCATCGGCGGGCTCGGTTCGGTGTCGGGCGCCGTCATCGGCGCGGCCTTCGTCTCGCTGCTGCCCCAGGTCCTCACGCGCTACAGCGACCTGCTCCCGCTCGTCTCCGCGCCGGGGACCGGCGGGATCGCACCGGGCGAGGCGGCCCGGTACCTCTACGGCGCCGCCGTCGTGGCGGTGGTGCTCTTCCTGCCCGGCGGCCTGGTGAGGATCACCGCCCGGCACGGCAGGCCAACTCCCCAGGAGGACACATGACGTCCCGCGCAACCACCCTCAGGGCCGCCGCGCTGGCGGCCGCCACCCTGCTCGCGCTCACCGCGTGCAGCTCCAAGGCGAAGGACACCGGAGGTGACGGCGGCAAGGGCGGCAAGGCGGGCGCGGGCGGCGTCAGGACCGGAGAGGGCATCTCCGGGAAGACGATCACGCTCGGCGCCCTCACCGACATGACGGGCGTCTACGCCACCCTCGGCAAGAGCGTCACCCAGGCGCAGCAGCTGTACGTGAAGCAGACGAACGCGGCCGGCGGCATCTGCGGCTACAAGCTGTCGCTCACCGTCCGCGACCACGGCTACGACCCGCAGAAGGCCGTCGCCGGATACACCGAACTGGCCCCGAAGGTGCTCGGCTTCACCCAGTTCATCGGCTCGCCGTTCGTCGCCGCGGTCAAGCAGCGCATCGACAGCCAGGACAAGGGCCTCGTCCTGCCGCAGGCCTGGTCGGCGAGCCTGCTCGGCAGCCCGTACGTCCGGGTCATCGGCTCGACGTACGACCTGGAGACGATCAACGCGATCGACTTCCTGATGAAGGAGAAGGGCCTCGAGAAGGGCGACAAGCTCGGGCACGTCTACTTCGAGGGCGACTACGGCGAGAGCGCGCTCAAGGGCTCCCGCTACATGGCGGGGAAGTCCGGCCTGACCGTCGTCGAGCAGAAGATCAAGCCGACGGACAACGACATGACCGCACAGGTCGCCGCCCTGAAGAAGGCAGGCGTGAAGGGCATCGTGATCAGCGCGGGCCCGCGCCAGGCGGCCTCCCTCGTCGGCGTCGCCGCGGCCGGCGGCTTCGACGTGCCCGTCATCGGCAACAACTCGGCCTTCGCCCCGCAGCTCCTCGCGACCCAGGCGGGTCCCGCGCTGATGAAGAACTACTACGTCGCGTCCCCGTCCCTGCCCATCGGCGCCGAGACACCCAAGGCACAGAAGCTGGTCGCGGAGTACAAGGCGGCCTATCCGAAGGACTCCCTCGACAACGGCGTCGTGGCCGGCTGGACCGCGGCCTCCGTCTTCGGTGACGCCCTGAAGAAGGCCTGCGCGAACAAGGACCTCACCCGCGAAGGCGTCGACAAGGCGCTCCTGACGATCGACGCCTTCGACAACGGCTTCGGCGTCACCCAGGACTTCAGCGACCCGAAGGCCCCCTCCTCGAACCAGTCGGTGATCCTTCAGCCCGACAAGTCGGTGACCGGCGGCATGAAGGTCGTGCGCGAGGCGCAGGAGTCGGAGGTCGCCAAGGGCTACACACCACCTGCGGCCTGATTCCCGGTGAGGCCGCGCCAGTAGCGGTCGGCGGGCTCCCGCAGCGCCCGCCACGCGTCGACGAACAGCCGGGTCGCTGCGCGGCCCGGCCAGTCGTCCGGCAGCAGCGCGCCCGGCAGCCGCGGATCCCGTTCGAACGTCCCGCGCCAGGCGTGCACCAGGCGGGTCCTGGCCACGAAGGCGGCCGCGTCGCCTGACGCGTACTCCGCCGCGCGGAGGTCACCGAAGCGCGCCACGAACCGCTCGTGGCTCTCCCGGACCGCGGTCAGGTCCCAGGCCCGCTCGATGAGCCGGGCGTCGTCCGGGGTGCGCGACGTCAGCCACAGCGCGTACGGGGCGAGGCCCTGCTCGTGCAGCAGCTCACGCAGGACCGGCACACCACCGGCGTCGGCGGCCACCCACACGCCCTGCCCGAGCGGTCCGAACCCCTCGAACGCCAACTGCTGTTCCACCAGCGCCCGTTCGCGCCACTGTCCGGCCGGTACGCGCAGCAGCAGGTGCTGCCACTCGCCGCCCCAGGCCGTCTCGTCGACCGCGCGCTCCAGCCGGTGCGTCCACGCGGTGAGCAGCGTCACCAGGCGGGGCTCCAGGACGAGGCGGGTCCTGCGCCCGGCCGGTTCCGTGCGCACCCAGCCCTCCCGCGCGAGCCGTGTCAGGGCGCGCCGCGTCGCCGCCTCACCGATACCGCAGGCGCCGAGCGCGCCCACGACGGCCCCCGACCACACCTTCTCGTCGCCGGGATAGCGGACGTACTCGCCGAGGACGGTGAGCGCGAGCGTGCGCGCACTGGGCGACCCGTCGCCCCGCCGCCGGGTCCGTGGCTCTTCCAACTCCCGCTCCCTCTGCCGCTGTTGTCGTGTGCGCCTGTTGATTTGTACGCCGCGCCGCTATAGGACGTAAGCAGCACGATGCCCGACCTTATGTCTCATGTCCTGGCCGACGAAAGGCGTACGCGTGCACACTTCAGCGCCTCAACTGCCGACCCGCTTCGGCGCGTTCATCGCCCCGTACCACGGAACCGACGGCAGCCCCGCCCTCCAGATCCGCGGCGACCTCGACCTGGTCCGCCATCTCGACGCCCTCGGCTACGACGAGGCGTGGATCGGCGAGCACCACTCCGCCGGGTACGAGACCGTCGCGTCGCCCGAGGTGTTCATCGCGGCGGCGGCCGAGCTCACGCACCGGATCAGGCTGGGCACGGGCGTGAACTCCCTGCCGTACCACCACCCCCTGATCCTCGCCGACCGGCTGCTCCAGCTCGACCACCAGACGATGGGGCGGGTCATGTTCGGCGCGGGCCCGGGCCAGCTGGCCTCCGACGCGTTCATGATGGGCATCGACCCGCTGCGCCAGCGCGCCATGATGGCCGAGGCGCTCGACGCGATCGTCCGCCTGGTGCGCGGCGAGACGGTGACCGAGCGGACGGACTGGTACGAGCTCGCCGACGCGCGTCTCCAGCTCGGCCCCTACCGGCCCGAGGGCCTCGACATGGCCGTCGCCTCCACCGTCTCTCCCTCGGGCTCGGTCCAGGCGGGCCGGCACGGCATCGGCCTGCTGTCCCTCGCCGCCGCGGACCCGGCCGGCCTCGCGGCCCTGAACGGGAACTGGACGGCGTACGAGAAGTCCTGCGCCCGCCACGGCCACACCGCCGAACGCGCCGCCTGGCGTCTGGTCGTCCCGATGCACCTCGCCGAGACCCGCGAGGCCGCCCGGGAGCAGGCGGCGCACGGGGTGCTGCACCTCGTGCGCTACATCGAGGGCCTGTCCGGCACGGAGCTGCCCTGGGGCCGGACCGCGAAGGACGCGCTCGACCGGTGGACGTCCGAGGGCTTCCCGGTCTTCGGGGTCGCCACCATCGGCACTCCGGACGACGCCCTGGCCCGTGTCGAGGCGCTCGCCGAGGCCTGCGGCGGCTTCGGCACGCTCCTCCTGCTCGACCTCCCGACCGGCACCCCCGCGGCCAAGCGCCGCAGCTACGAACTGTTCGCCGAGTACGTCGTCCCGCACTGCACCGGCGCGAACCGGCGCCGCACCGCGTCGGCCGCCTGGGCCCATGAGAACAGCGAGCGGTTCGTCGGGGCGATGCGCAGCGCGGTCGAGGCAGCGGTGCGCGGCGGGGGAGAGGTCCGATGAGGGCCGCCGTCCTGCGCCGCGGCCGGTTCGTCGAGGACGACGTGCCCGAGCCCGTGCCGGGCCCCGGACAGGTTCTCGCCGAGCCGCTCGCCACCGGCATCTGCGGCTCCGACCTGTCCGCCGCCCGCCACACCGACGCCTTCCTGCGCGCCTCCCGCGACTCCGGCACCGAGGCGTTCCTCTTCGACCCGGACGCCGACCTGGTCATGGGGCACGAGCTGTGCGCGCGGGTGCTGGGCCCGGGTGAGTGGCGGGGCCGGGTCGTCGTCGGGCTGCCGTGGGCGCTCGACGCGGGCGGCACCCTGCGCACCGTCGGATACGCCACCGCCTTCCCGGGCGGCTTCGGGGAGCGCGTCGTGCTCCAGGAGGCCGCGCTGATTCCCGTTCCCGAGCACGTGGCACCGCAGGTCGCCGCGCTCACCGAGCCGCTCGCCGTGGGCTTCGGGAACGTCGCGCGGGCCGCGCCCGAGCCCGGCTCCGGGGCCGTCGTCATCGGGGCGGGGCCCATCGGCCTCGGAGCCGTCGCCGCTCTCGTGGAGCGGGGCGTTGCGCCCGTCGTCGTATCGGAGCCGTCCCCGAGGCGGCGTGCCCTCGCCGAGCGCTTCGGCGCGCACGTGTGCGTCGACCCGGCGGCACAGGACCCCTTCGACGCATGGCGGGCGGCCGCGCCCGCGGACACGCCGCTCACGGTCCTGGAGTGCTCGGGCCGGGCCGGCATGTTCGACGAGATCCTGCACAGGGCGCCGCGCCGGACGAGGGTGCTCCTGATCGGCGCCTGTATGACGGAGGACGTCTTCACCCCCGTCGTCGGCCTCTACAAGGACATCACCGTGACCATGTGCATGGCGTACCCGCCGGAGGAGTTCGGCAGGACCCTGGAGCGCATCGCGGACGGCACGATCGACGCGGCCGCGCTCGTCACGGGCCAGGTGGGTCTCGGCGGCGTGTCCGCGGCCCTGGACACGCTCCGGCAGCCGGACGACCACGTGAAGGTCCTGGTACGCCCCGGCCTCCCCGGCACCGGCCTGCACCCCGCTCCCTGAGACGGACGAAGGGCCCCGAACCAAGTGGTTCGGGGCCCTTCGTCCGTACGGGTACGGGTTACGGCAGCTGCGCGGCACGTGCCTCGCGGCGGTTGTCCCGGAAGTTGTTCACCCTCCGGGCCGTCGCGAACAGGGGGATCACGGCGCCGAGGACCAGCTGCAGCGCGCAGCCGGTCTGGAGCAGCAGCTGGCCGCCGGGGGCGTCGAACGCCCAGGCCGCCAGGAGCCCCATCGCCGCCACGATCCACGACAGCATCGCGACCGCCAGCGGACCGCGCGGCTTCGGGTACTCGACGCGGCTCACCATCAGCCAGGCCGTACCGATGATCGCGAGGACCGTCGCCACGAACGGCAGCTCGAGGAGCACGATCGACACGACCGTGAGCGCCCCGAAGGGGCTCGGCATGCCCTGGAAGGTGCCGTCCTTCACCGTCACGCACGAGAATCTCGCGAGCCTGAGCACGACCGCCAGGAGCACCACGATGGCGCCCACCGCCGCCACCCGCTGATGCGCGTCGTCCGCGACCATGCCGTACACGAGGACGAAGTACGCGGGCGCGAGGCCGAAGCTGATGAGGTCCGAGAGGTTGTCCAGCTCGGCGCCCATCGGCGACGAGCGGAGCTTGCGCGCCACCAGGCCGTCGAACAGGTCGAAGATCGCCGCGGCCAGCATCAGGATCACGGCCGTGGCCGCGCTGTGCCGGGCCATGCCCGACTCCTGGCTGCCCTGGAGGTGCGGGATCAGGATGCCGGTGGTGGTGAAGTACACCGCCATGAAGCCGCACGTGGCGTTACCGAGGGTGAGGGTGTCCGCTATCGACAGGCGCAGTGAAAGCGGCATTTCCTCCGCTTCGTCCGCCTCCTCGGCCTCGGGCACCCACCCGGCCTGCGTCTCTGGATCAGTCACGGTCAATGCGAGTCACCCCAGCCACGGTCTTCTGGCCGACCTCGAGATCGACCTCGACACCCTCGGGGAGGTAGATGTCGACGCGCGACCCGAAGCGGATCAGACCGATGCGCTCGCCCTGCTCGAGCTTGGTGCCCTGCGGGACGTACGGGACGATCCGGCGGGCGACCGCGCCGGCGATCTGCACCATCTCGATGTCGCCGAGCTCGGTGTCGAAGTGCCAGACAACGCGCTCGTTGTTCTCGCTCTCCTTGTTGAACGCCGGGACGAACCCGCCGGGGATGTGCTCCACGGACGTCACCGTGCCCGCCAGGGGCGCGCGGTTGACGTGGACGTTCAGCGGGCTCATGAAGATCGCGACCCGGGTCCGCCCGTCCTTCCACGGCATGATGCTCTGCACCACGCCGTCGGCCGGGGAGATGACCCGGCCGGGGGCGATCTCACGCTCGGGGTCGCGGAAGAACCACAGCATGCCGGCCGCCAGAGCGGTGGCGGGTACGGCTACTGCGGCGGCCTTCTTGGAGCGACGCGAACGGGCCAGGCTCAGGGCGGCTGTGGCGACGGTCGGCAGGAGCCACGGCGATGCTCCGCGCGCAATGCGTCCACCGAGGACGCCGTCGCGTGGTGCAGAGGTTTGGCTGTGGGGCATGGATGACCTTCGTAGCGGATGATGCCGCGCTCTGTACGGGGGGACGGCGGCTTTCCCGGGATGCTATCGGTTGGGAGCCACAACTGGGCAAGCCAGGAAGCTGAGTCGGCGGCTGAAGAGTGCTGACAGGGTGTGATCTTCTTCTCGAACAAAACACCCTGTAGCGGACATTCAGCCCTGGAATCGATACTCCTCGAGCAGGCGGCGGCCAATGATCATTTTCTGGATCTCGGCGGTGCCTTCACCGATAAGGAGCATCGGGGCCTCGCGGTAGAGACGCTCGATCTCGTACTCCTTGGAGAAGCCGTAGCCGCCGTGGATCCGGAAGGCGTCCTCGACCACTTCCTTGCAGTATTCGGAGGCGAGGTACTTCGCCATCCCTGCTTCGAGGTCGTTTCGTTCCCCGGAATCCTTTTTGCGTGCTGCATTGACCATCATCGCATGGGCGGCCTCGACCTTGGTAGCCATCTCCGCGAGCTTGAACTGGATGGCCTGGTGCTGGGCGATCGGCTTGCCGAACGTCTGCCGTTGCTGGGCGTAGGAAACCCCCAGCTCAAACGCACGCTGCGCGACACCGCAGCCACGCGCCGCGACATTCACGCGGCCGACCTCCACTCCGTCCATCATTTGGTAAAACCCTCGGCCGGTCTCGCCGCCGAGTACCCGATTGGCCGGAATGCGTAGTCCGTCCATGATGAGTTCGGTCGTGTCGACGCCCTTGTAACCCATCTTGTCGATCTTCCCCGGAATGGTGAGGCCCGGACGGACCTCACCGAAGCCGGGCTCCTTCTCGACGAGGAAGGTCGTCATCGACTTGTGGGGCGCCGTGCCCTCAGGGTGTCCTTCGTCACTCTTGACCAGAACGGCCACCAGAGTCGACGAGCCGCCGTTCGTCAGCCACATCTTCTGGCCGTTCAGGACGTACTCGTCCCCGTCCTTCACCGCCTTCGACGAGATGGCCGACACGTCCGAGCCGAGCGCCGGCTCCGACATCGAGAACGCGCCGCGCGTCTCGCCCAGCGCCATGCGGGGCAGGAAGTGGTCCTTCTGCTCCTGCGTGCCGTGCTGCTTGAGCATGTACGCCACGATGAAGTGGGTGTTGATGATGCCGGAGACCGACATCCAGCCGCGGGCGATCTCCTCGACGCACAGCGCGTACGTGAGAAGGGACTCACCCAGGCCCCCGTACTCCTCGGGGATCATCAGGCCGAACAGGCCCAACTCCTTGAGGCCGTCGACGATCTGCTGCGGGTACTCGTCGCGGTGCTCCAGCTCGGTCGCGACCGGGATGATCTCCTTGTCCACGAAGTCGCGGACGGTGGAGAGGATCTCCTGCTGGACGTCGGTGAGACCGGCGGTCTGGGCGAGTCGGCTCATCTCTGCTTCTCCTGCGACTTGGCGTAGTTAATTGGAAGGCGTCGGGCGGCCGGGCTGCTCGCCGCCGCGCTCCTTGATGTACGTCTCGGTGGGGACCATCACCTTGCGGCGGAACACGCAGACCATCGTGCCGTCCTGCTTGTAGCCCTTGGTCTCCACGTAGACGATCCCGCGGTCGTTCTTCGACCTGGAGGGCGTCTTGTCGAGGACCGTCGTCTCGCCGTAGATCGTGTCGCCGTGGAACGTCGGCGCCACGTGCTTGAGCGACTCGACCTCCAGGTTGGCGATCGCCTTGCCGGACACGTCCGGCACCGACATGCCGAGGAGCAGCGAGTAGATGTAGTTCCCCACGACGACGTTCTTGCCGAAGTCGGTCGTCTTCTCCGCGTAGTTGCTGTCCATGTGGAGCGGGTGGTGGTTCATCGTCAGGAGACAGAAGAGGTGGTCGTCGTACTCGGTGACGGTCTTTCCGGGCCAGTGCTTGTAGACCGCGCCGACCTCGAACTCTTCGTAGGTGCGTCCGAACTGCATGGTGCTCAGGCCTCCGGGGCTTCGAACTTGGAGGTGCGCTGCATACCCGCGGCGCGTCCCTTGCCGGAGATGACCAGGGCCATCTTGCGGCTGGCCTCGTCGATCATCTCGTCGCCCAGCATCGCCGAGCCCTTCTTGCCGCCGGCCTCGGACGTGCAGAAGTCGTACGCGTCCAGGATCAGCTCGGCGTGGTCGTAGTCCTCCTGCGAGGGCGAGAAGATCTCGTTCGCCGCGGCGACCTGGTCCGGGTGCAGCACCCACTTGCCGTCGAAACCGAGGGCCGCGGCGCGCTTCGCGACCGCCTTGTAGCCCTCCTGGTTGCGGATCTGCAGGTAGGGGCCGTCGATCGCCTGGAGGTTGTTGGCGCGGGCGGCCATCAGGATCTTCATCAGGATGTAGTGGTAGGCGTCGGCGTCGTAGCCGGGCGGCTGCTCGCCGACGACCAGGGACTTCATGTTGATGGAGGCCATGAAGTCGGCCGGGCCGAAGATGATCGTCTCGACGCGCTGGGAGGCCGTCGCGATCGCGTTGACGTTGTTGAGGCCCTGCGCGTTCTCGATCTGGGCCTCGATGCCGATCTTGCCGGTCTCGAAGCCCATCGTCTTCTCGATCTGCGTGAGCAGCAGGTCGAGCGCCACGATCTGCTGGGCGTCCTGGACCTTCGGCAGCATGATGCAGTCGAGGTTCTGGCCCGCGCCCTCGACGACCGTGACGACGTCGCGGTACGTCCACTCGGTCGTCCAGTCGTTCACGCGCACCACACGCGTCTTGCCCGTCCAGTCACCCTCGTTCAGGAACTTGACGATGGTGTGCCGTGCCTCCGGCTTGGCGAGCGGCGCGCAGGCGTCCTCCAGGTCCAGGAAGACCTGGTCGGCGGGCAGACCCTGGGCCTTCTCCAGGAAGCGCGGGTTCGATCCCGGGACCGCGAGACACGAGCGGCGGGGACGGAGACGGTTGATGGGCGCGGTCATGCGGGGACCTCCAGAGGGTCGAGCTGGTTCGCTTGCCGGATCTCGTCGACGATACGTCCGATGATCTCCGTGATGCCGAAGTCCTTGGGGGTGAAAACGGCGGCCACGCCCGCGCGCTTCAGGTCCTCGGCATCGCCGTTGGGAATGATGCCGCCGACGATCACGGGGATGTCGGCGGCGCCCGCCTCGCGCAGCCGGTCGAGGACGTCGGGCACCAGCGCGGCGTGCGACCCGGAGAGGATCGACAGGCCGACACAGTGCACGTCCTCGGCGAGCGCGGCGGACACGATCTGTTCGGGCGTGAGCCTGATGCCCTGGTAGACCACCTCGAAGCCCGCGTCACGGGCGCGAACGGCGATCTGCTCGGCGCCGTTCGAGTGCCCGTCGAGGCCCGGCTTGCCGACCAGGAGGCGCAGCTTGCCCGAGCCGAGGTCCTCGGCCGTACGGGTCACCTTGCGGCGCACCTCCGCGAGCGGCGTGCCCTCCTCGGCGGTGACGGCGACGGGCGCCGACGAGACGCCCGTGGGGGCGCGGAACTCGCCGAACACCTCGCGCAGCGCCTGTGACCACTCGCCGGTCGTGACCCCGGCGCGGGCGCATTCGAGCGTGGCTTCCATCAGGTTCTCGTTGCCGGCCGCGGCCTCCTTCAGGCGCTCCACGGCCTGCTGGGTGGTCGGGTAGTGGAACGGGTCGCCCATGCCCTGCCGGTCGCTCGACTCCTGGCGTGTGGTGCGCCATTCGTCGATGGCCCGCACGACCCGCGACTCGACCTGGTGATCCACCGTCATGATCGCGGCGTCCAGGTCGGCGGTGAGCGGGTTCGGCTCCGTCGACTCGTGGATGTTCACGCCGACGATCTTCTCCTGGCCGCCCTCGATCCGCGCCCGCCGCTCGGCGTGCGAGGAGACGAGCTGCGACTTGAGGTAGCCGGACTCGACGGCGGCCATCGCGCCGCCCATCTCCTGGATCCGCTCGATCTCGGCGAACGACTCGGCGACGAGCTCGTCGACCTTCTTCTCGATGACGTGCGATCCCGCGAAGATGTCCTCGTACTCCAGCAGGTCGCTCTCGTGTGCGAGGACCTGCTGGATGCGCAGGGACCACTGCTGGTCCCAGGGGCGGGGCAGGCCGAGCGCCTCGTTCCAGGCAGGGAGCTGGACGGCGCGGGCGCGGGCGTCCTTGGACAGCGTCACGGCCAGCATCTCCAGGACGATGCGCTGGACGTTGTTCTCCGGCTGCGCCTCGGTCAGGCCGAGGGAGTTGACCTGGACGCCGTAGCGGAAGCGGCGTTGCTTCGCGTTCTCGATGCCGTACCGCTCGCGCGTGATCTGGTCCCAGATCCGCCCGAACGCCCGCATCTTGCACATCTCCTCGATGAAGCGGACACCCGCGTTCACGAAGAAGGAGATGCGGGCCACGACGTCCCCGAACTTCTCGGCGGGGACCTGCCCCGAGTCGCGAACGGCATCGAGAACGGCGATGGCGGTGGACATCGCGTACGCGATCTCCTGGACCGGTGTGGCCCCCGCCTCCTGGAGGTGGTAGCTGCAGATGTTGATCGGGTTCCACTTCGGCATGTGCCGGACCGTGTACGCGATCATGTCCGTCGTCAGCCGCAGGGAGGGACCCGGCGGGAACACGTGCGTGCCCCGCGACAGGTACTCCTTCACGATGTCGTTCTGCGTCGTGCCCTGGAGCCGGGCGATGTCCGCGCCCTGTTCCTCGGCGACGACCTGATAGAGCGCCAGGAGCCACATGGCGGTGGCGTTGATGGTCATCGAGGTGTTCATCTGCTCCAGGGGGATGTCCTGGAACAGCCGGCGCATGTCACCGAGGTGCGAGACCGGCACCCCGACCCGGCCGACCTCGCCGCGGGCGAGGATGTGGTCCGGGTCGTAGCCGGTCTGCGTCGGCAGATCGAACGCGACCGACAGACCGGTCTGGCCCTTGGCGAGATTGCGCCGGTACAGCTCGTTGGACGCCTCAGCCGTGGAGTGACCGGCGTACGTGCGCATCAGCCACGGACGGTCCTTCTGGCGCTCAGTCATGTTCCGCTACTCCTTGGGGGTTCAGATGTTGCGGAAGCGGTTGATGGCGTCGAGGTGCTGGGCGCGCAGTTCCTGGTCGCGGACGCCCAGGCCCTCCTTCGGGGCCAGCGCGAGGACGCCGACCTTGCCCTGGTGGAGGTTGCGGTGCACGTCGTAGGCGGCCTGCCCGGTGTCCTCGAGGGAGTACACCTTCGAGAGCGTCGGGTGGATCTTGCCCTTGGCGACCAGGCGGTTCGCCTCCCACGCCTCGCGGTAGTTGGCGAAGTGCGAGCCCACGATCTTCTTGAGGGACATCCACAGGTAGCGGTTGTCGTACTCGTGGTTGTAGCCGGACGTCGAGGCGCAGGTGACGATCGTGCCGCCCTTGCGGGTGACGTACACGGAGGCGCCGAAGGTCTCGCGGCCCGGGTGCTCGAAGACGATGTCGACGTCCTCGCCCCCGGTCAGCTCGCGGATGCGCTTGCCGAAGCGCTTCCACTCCTTGGGGTCCTGGGTGTGCTCGTCCTTCCAGAACTTGTAGCCCTCGGCGTTGCGGTCGATGACCGCCTCGGCGCCCATGGCCTCGCAGATGGCGGCCTTCTCCGGGCTGGAGACGACGCAGATCGGGTTGGCGCCGCCGGCCAGCGCGAACTGCGTGGCGTACGAGCCGAGTCCGCCGCTGGCGCCCCAGATCAGGACGTTGTCGCCCTGCTTCATGCCGGCGCCGTTGCGCGAGACGAGCTGGCGGTACGCGGTGGAGTTCACCAGGCCGGGGGCCGCGGCCTCTTCCCAGCTCAGGTGGTCCGGCTTCGGCATCAGCTGGTTGGACTTGACGAGCGCGATCTCGGCGAGGCCGCCGAAGTTCGTCTCGAAGCCCCAGATGCGCTGCTCGGGGTCGAGCATCGTGTCGTTGTGGCCGTCCGAGGACTCCAGCTCGACGGAGAGGCAGTGCGCGACGACCTCGTCGCCGGGGTTCCAGGCGTTGACGCCGGGACCGGTGCGCAGCACGACGCCCGCGAGGTCGGAACCGATGATGTGGTACGGCAGGTCGTGGCGCTTGGTGAGTTCCGACAGGCGTCCGTAGCGCTCCAGGAAGCTGAAGGTGGACACCGGCTCGAAGATCGAGGTCCAGACCGAGTTGTAGTTCACGGAGCTGGCCATGACGGCCACGAGCGCCTCGCCCGGGCCGAGTTCGGGGACCGGCACGTCGTCCAGGTGGATCGACTTGCGGGGGTCCTTGTCCCGGGTGTCGAGGCCGGCGAACATCTCCGTCTCGTCCTTGTGCACGGTGATGGCGCGGTACGACTCGGGGAGCGGCAGAGCGGCGAAGTCGGCGGAGGTCGACTCCGGCGACTGAATCGCGTCCAGGATTTCCTTCACGATGTTGCCTCCGGCGATGCGTCCCAGGGGGACGTTGAGGGGTACGTCGGGGTGGAGAGCTGCTGTGTGGGTGGAGAGGTGCCGTCGGTTCGGCGGGGTGTTGCTACGGCAGCGCTTGGTCGGCGCGAGAGGTTTGCCTGTGACGCAGGCGCCCGGGCGCGCTCGCCACGATTTGGGGTGGCTTGCGGGGACAGCCGACGTACGGAAGTTCTCTGCACGCCGGCCGCCCGGACACCTTCAACGTATGGCACCGCGTGCCAGTCGGCAAGACACTGCGTGCCACAACTTTTTGAGCGATGATCGATCAGTGCAGGTCAGGGGTGGTGCGGCTCGATGGCGCGGGAGGCCGGCCGCGGCTCTGGCCTGCGCCTCAGGGGCTCCGGAGGGGGTCCACGGGGGCCGCTGAAGGGGCCTCCAGGGGGCCCGTGGAGCGGGCGGAGCCGAGCGGCGAGGGGTGGGGTGGATCGCGCACTCGCGGCCGGACGGGGCCGCGGTCTGGCTCGGTGGGGACAGCGCCGCCGCCCGCCCGCCGGAAGCCGGGCGCACGGATCGCGCCGGACGGCCGGGGGCGGCGGTGCCGCTCGCCGGGCGGGGGGTCCCCGGGGGTGGCGGCGCTTGCGGGGCGAGGGGCCCCCGGGGGAGCTTGCCGGGCGGGAGGCCCCTGGGAGGTGGCGCGCTTGCCGGGCGGGAGGCCGGGGTGGCGGCGCCGGAGAGCGCCGGGCGCGCGGATTTGCCTGATGGGGCGTCAACAGCCCCTAGGCGCAGCTCAGTTCATGCGGAGAGTGGTCGGCGGAGCCGCTAGCCGCGTTCCCGCAGCGCCTTCTCGATCGTTCCCATGATCTCGTCCAGCGGCGCGTCCGTGCGCGCGACGGTGACCAGCACGTCGCCCCCGGTGCTCACCGAGGCCGCCGGAGCCGTGGCCGTGACCGTGCCCCGGCCCGCCCCGATGCCCGTGCCGAACGTCTTGCGGACGATCGCGAAGGCGTGGTCGAGCTGGTTCTCCACGTCGCCCTGGCCGCCGGCCCGCAGCCAGCGCCGCAGGACGTGGTTGTGGGCGGTGACGACGGCGGAGGCGGCGACCTCGGCGAGCAGCGGGTCGTCATTGCCGTGCTGGTGGGCGTGCTCGTCGAAGTGGCCCAGGAGATAGCGGGTGAAAAGCCGCTCGTAGCGGGCCACGGAGGCGATCTCGCGCTCGCGCAGGGTGGGTACCTCGCGCGTGAGGCGGTAGCGCTCCACCGAGACGGCGGGCGACGCCGCGTACATCTTCATGACTTCCTTGATGCCGCGGCACACCGTGTCGAGCGGATGCTCGTGCGCGGGCGCCGCGTTGAGGACCGCCTCCACCCGGATCAGGGTGTCGTCGTGGTCCGGGAAGATGGCCTCTTCCTTGGAGCGGAAGTGGCGGAAGAAGGTCCGCCGCGCCACACCCGCCGCGGCCGCGATCTCGTCGACCGTCGTGGCCTCGTAGCCCTTGGTCGCGAAGAGTTCCATCGCCGCGGCCGCCAGCTCCCGGCGCATCTTGAGCCGCTGGGCCGCGGCACGGGAGCCCGCGGCGCTCTCCGGAGCGTCGGGCGTGGGCGTCGTACGGGAGGACTTGGCGGCCTTGGACATGCCATGAACGTACTGCATATGCGCGGTGGCGTGCGCCCGAGCGGGGTTCCCCCCGCCCGGGACACGGGCGGGGGAAGTGAGACCGGGCGGCCGCAGCAGGCCGCCCCAGTCGGTGGGCCGTCCGGTGCCGCTGCCCGTGGGCCGGTCAGCGCCGGGCATATTCGCGGAAGCCGCGGCCGGTCTTGCGGCCGAGGCAGCCCGCGGCCACCAGGTGCTCGAGCAGTGGCGCGGGGGCCAGGCCCGGGTCGCGGAACTCGCGGTGCAGGACCTTCTCGATGGCCAGCGAGACATCGAGGCCGACCACGTCCAGGAGCTCGAAGGGCCCCATCGGGTAGCCGCCGCCGAGCCTCATCGCGGCGTCGATGTCGTCGAGCGTCGCGTAGTGCTCCTGCACCATCTTGATCGCGTTGTTCAGGTACGGGAACAGCAGCGCGTTCACGATGAAGCCCGCGCGGTCACCGCAGTCCACCGGGTGCTTGCGGATCTTCGTGCACACCTCACGGACGGTGGCGTGCACGTCGTCGCCGGTCAGCACCGTCCGCACGACCTCGACGAGCTTCATCGCGGGCGCCGGGTTGAAGAAGTGCATGCCGATGACGTCCTGCGGGCGCGAGGTCGCGCGGGCGCAGGCCACGACGGGCAGCGACGAGGTCGTCGTGGCGAGGACCGCGCCCGGCTTGCAGACCTTGTCGAGCGTCCCGAACAGCTGCTGCTTGATCTCCAGGTCCTCGGCGACGGCTTCGAGCGCCAGGTCGACGTCCGAGAAGGCGTCGTACGAACCCGCCGCAGTGATCCGGTCCAGGGCCTGTGCCGCCGCCTCCGCGCTCATGCGGCCCTTGTCGACAGAGCGCGAAAGAGACTTGCCGATACGGGACTTGGCCTTCTCGGCCTTCTCCTCGCTGCGGGCGGCGAGCACCACGTCGTAGCCCGCCTTCGCGAAGACCTCCGCGATGCCGGACGCCATGGTCCCGGAGCCCGCGACACCGACCGAGCGGATGGTGCGAGCGCCGTCCACGACCTCGCCCGCGAGCGGGGTGAGCGCGTCCCGCACGACCTCGGAGCTGCCCGGCTCCGCGTATGTGTAGAAGCCGCGACCCGACTTGCGGCCGGTCAGACCCGCCTCGCTGAGCTGCTTGAGGACGGGCGCCGGCGCGTGCAGGCGGTCGCGGGACTCGGCGTACATCGCGTCGAGGACCGTGCGCGCGGTGTCGATGCCGATGAGGTCGAGCAGCGCGAGGGGGCCCATCGGCAGGCCGCAGCCCAGCTTCATCGCGGCGTCGATGTCCTCGCGCGAGGCGTACTTCGCCTCGTACATCGCGGCGGCCTGGTTGAGGTAGCCGAACAGCAGGCCGTCGGCGACGAAGCCGGGCCGGTCGCCCACCGCGACGGGCTCCTTGCCGAGTTCGACGGCGAGATCCGTGACCGCCGCGACGGCCGTGGGCGCGGTGAGCACCGACGAGACGACCTCGACGAGCTTCATCGCGGGCGCCGGGTTGAAGAAGTGCAGCCCGAGGACCCGCTCCGGGCGGGCCGAGTCGGCGGCGAGCCGCGTCACGGACAGGGCGTTCGTGCCGGTCGCGAGGATCGTCTCCGGCCGCACGACGGCGTCGAGGTCCCGGAAGATCTGCTGCTTGATCTCGTACGACTCCGGGGCCACCTCGATGACGAGGTCGGCGTCGGCCGCGGCCTGGAGGTCCGTGAAGGTGCGGAAGCGGGCGAGGACGTCC
This sequence comes from Streptomyces sp. NPDC107517, assembly GCF_055582645.1. NCBI lineage: Bacteria > Bacillati > Actinomycetota > Actinomycetes > Kitasatosporales > Streptomycetaceae > Streptomyces > Streptomyces sp. NPDC107517. Next base: position 573,775 of record NZ_JBVJPM010000001.1, read on the forward strand.
CGCCGCTCGTCCTCGGTGAGGCGCTCGCGGCGCACCGCACGCGCCGTCGAGGCATCGAGCGCGGCGACGGCCTGCGCGGCCGCGGCCTCGCTGATGTCGATGCCGATGACCTCACGGCCGGCGCGGGCGAGCACCTCGGCGATGCCGGTGCCCATCGTGCCGAGACCGACGACCGCGACGGTCGGGAGGGTGGCCTGGGAAGCGGGGGAGGACAGGGGAGCGTCCATCTGAGGACTCCAGGAGGGAGGAGTGACGACTGAGAGGCACAAGCGCATACGCCCACGGGCGTACGGAGTGCGGGGATTCGCGGCCGGACGCGACGCACACAGGCGTCCGGTGAATCGGTGAGATGAAGATCCGGCGGGGCTCTGTCCCGGAGCCGCGCCGTACTGCGGTACCTGAGGCACCGAACCGACTGGCACTCTCGGCGGCTGCGTCACCAGGCCGCCAGGAGTGAGGTGCGGGGAGTGTGTCCCGCTCAATTGAGATTAACCGGCGAGTAACGAGCGCGCCAGCCCTCGGCGTTCATCAGTCTCTGTGATCTACGTCGCCGGAGCCCAGGGCCTGTCTACGCTGGACCGCATGGACGAAGAGTTGCGAGCGGTGACGGAGCGTTTACGGGCCGAGTCGGGCGCCTCCCCGCTGCTCGACCGGATCGCGGCCACCGGCGACCTCGACGAGCTGGCGGCCGTGCTGACCGAGCCCGGGCGGCCGCTGTGGGCGCGCGAGCTGGCCGCGTACCGCCTCGGCGTGGCCGGGGACCGCCGGGCCTTCGAGGCGCTCGTCCTGCTCCTCAACCACCGCGACCCGGCACGGTGTGCCACCGCCGCGCACGCCCTGGCCGCGCTCGGCGACCCGCGCACGGCGCGCGCGGCCGCCGCGCTCGCCACGAACGAGCTGCGGGTCGCGTACGCGCTGCACCCGGTGCGGCTCCTGGCCGCGCTGCGCGCTCCCGAGTCCGCGCCCGCGCTGATCGCCACACTGGAGCGGCGCCTCGGCCCCCGTGATCCGTACCGCGCGGTCGCGCTCGCGTGCGTGGACGGGCTCGGCGGCCTCGGGGACGCGCGCGCCCGTCCGGCCCTGACCGCGGCCCTCGCCCACCCGGCGCTCGCACAGGCCGCGGTTCGGGCGCTCGCGCGACTGCCCGAGCAGCGGGAGGGCTGAAGCCCCGGCGTCAGCGGCGGACGGCGCGCACGTAGCGCACTTCCGGTACCGGTTCACCGTCCACCTCGAACGGTTCCTCGGCGCCGTCCGGGGTGAACCCCGCGCGCTCGTAGAACCTGCGGGCGCGGGCGTTCTCCTTGAGCACCCACAGTCGTATCCGCTCGTAGCCGGCGTCGGCGCAGCGGTCCAGGCAGGTGGCCAGGAGGGTGCGGCCCACGCCGGTGGACAGCTGCCCGTCGTGCACGTAGATCGCGTACAACTCGGCCTCTCCGGGCGGGAGATCGTCGTCGCGGGACGGGCCGTGGCAGGCCCAGCCGACCGGGTCGCCGGCGCGCTCCGCGACCAGGTTCACCACCGACGAACCGGCCTGCGCGAGACGCTCGCGGGCGCGCGCCGCGTCTTCCTCGATACTCAGTGCGGCCAGATAGGACGCCGGCATCAGGCCCGCGTACGCCGTCCGCCAGCCGCGGATCCGGATTCCCGCGACCGCCTCGCAGTCGGCGTCGGCCATGTCCCGGACGTGGATGTCCGCCGCCGGGAGCGCAACAGGGGCGGTGTCGTGGGTTCGAGGAGTGCTCATGCGCCCATCGTGACCCGTCGGACACCGCCCCGGCCAGGGTGTGCATCACAGGGAGCTGCTCAGCCGGCTGCTCAGCCGCGGAAGCCCATCAGCCCGTGCAGACTGATGCCGCGTGACGGGGGTGGACCGGCGGCGCGCTTCTTCGCGAGCGGTTTCGGGTCCGGCAGCTTCTTGCATGTCGCGTCGGCCTCGCCGCTGCCGTGCGGCACCTTCCCGGTCCGCAGATAGTCGGCCAGATATCGGTCCACGCAGGCGTTTCCGCTCAGGCTGATGCCGTGGTTCTCACCGCCCTGCTCGACCACCAGGCTGGAGCCGCGCAGCTCGTGGTGGACGGCGACGCCGCCCTCGTAGGGTGTGGCGCCGTCGTCGGTGGCCTGGAGGAGCAGCGTCGGCGGCAGCGCGTCGTTGGACACGTCCGTCGGGGCCAGCGGACTCGTCGGCCAGAACGCGCACGGTGCGTTGTACCAGGCGTTGTTCCAGGTCGAGAAGGGCGCCTTCTCGGCCGTCTGCCAGTTGTCGTCGCGCCACTGGTTCCAGTCGCGCGGCCACCCGGCGTCGCGGCACTGCACGGCCGTGTAGACGCTGTAGCCGTTGGCGCCCGAGGCGTCGACGGCGCCGAACTGCTTGTACGCCCGGACGAGCGGGGCCGGGTCCTTGTCCTTCACGTACGCCGCGAACGCCTGGGCCAGATAGGGCCAGTAGCCGTTGTAGTAGCCGCCCGGCAGGAAGGTGTCCTCCAGTTCGGCGGCCCCGACCTTCTTGCCCGCCGGCGTCTTCTGCACGGCGTCGCGCATCGCGTACCACTCGGCCTCGACCTTCGCCGGGTCCTTGCCGAGCTTGTACGCCGCGTCGTGCCGCGCGACCCAGGCGAGGAACGCCTGGTGGCGGGCGTTGAACGCGTGGTCCTGCCCGATGTTGTCGTCGTACCAGACACCGCCCGGGTCGACGATCGAGTCGAGCACCAGGCGGCGCACGCGCAGCGGGTAGAGCTTGGCGTAGACGGCGCCCAGGTAGGTGCCGTACGAGTAGCCGAAGTAGTTGAGCTGCTGCGCACCGAGCGCCGCGCGGATCGCGTCCATGTCCCTGGCGGCGCTCACCGTGTCGAAGTACGGGAGCACGTCCGCGTACTTGGTGGTGCACGCCTTCGCGAACGCCTGCGCGCGGTCGAGGCCGGCGCGCTCGATCGCCGGGGTGGACGGCACGCTGGGCGGGCGCACGGTGGCGAAGTGCTTGGGCCGGCAGTTCAGGGCCGGTTTGCTCTTGCCGACGCCGCGCGGGTCGAAACCCACGACGTCGTACTGGGCGGCGACGCTCTTCGGCAGCTCGCGTGCCACGAAGCCCGCCAGCATCAGGCCGCTGCCGCCGGGACCGCCGGGGTTCACCAGGAGCGGGCCCTGCGACGTCTTCGCGGTGTGCCGGACCCGGGACAGGGCGAGCGTGATCTGCTCGCCGCCGGGGCGGTCGTGATCGAGCGGCACCCGCACCGAGGAGCACTGGAGCGCCGGGTACTTCTTGGTCCCGCAGTCCTTCCAGGTGAGGGCTGCGCGCTGGACGGAAAGGGTCGGGGCGGCGGCGGCCGGAGCCGCGGCGAGCATGCCGGCCACCATGGTGGCGGCGCCGCACACAGCGGCTACGCGTTTCTTCATCGGGCCTCCCAGGACGGAGGGTTCAGGGCCGCGAGCGCGCGGCCCCCGCGGCATGGTCCCCGAATTCACGCCGAGAACGTCCTGTTATACGCAGAGTTGACCCGATTGGCGTGTACGTGTCCGGGAGGAACGCGATCAGAGAAGCGTGAGCTGGGTGGCCGCGGGGGCGGGCTCCGGCTCCTGGTGTGCGCGCAGCCGTCGCGGGGCCTGCGCGCGCGAGGGGCCGATGCCGAACTCCTCGGCCAGTTCGTGCACCTGACGGGTGATCCGGCGCTGGTACCACCTCGGGGCGTACGCGCCCTCCGCGTACAGCCGCTCGTAGCGCCGAACGAGATGCGGGTGGTGCCGGCCGAGCCAGGACATGAACCACTCGCGCGCCCCGGGCCGCAGATGCAGCACGAGGGGCGTCACGGAGGTCGCCCCGGCCGCCGCGACGGCCCGTACGGTCTCCCGCAGTTGACCGGGGTGGTCCCCCAGGAACGGGATCACGGGGGCCATCAGGACCCCGCAGCCGATGCCGGCCTCGCCGAGGGCGCGGACGACGTCGAGGCGCCGCTCCGGCGCGGGTGTGCCCGGCTCGACCGTGCGCCACAGCTCGCGGTCGACGAAGCCGACGGACACGGAGACGCCCACGTCCGTGACCTCGGCGGCCTGTCGCAGCAGGTCGAGGTCGCGCAGGATCAGCGTGCCCTTCGTGAGGATCGAGAACGGGTTCGCGTAGTCCCTGAGCGCCTCGATGATTCCCGGCATCAGCCGGTAGCGCCCCTCCGCGCGTTGGTAGCAGTCCACGTTCGTGCCCATCGCGATGTGCTCGCCGCGCCAGCGGCGCGAGGCCAGATGGCGGCGCAGCAGGTCCGGCGCGTTCACCTTCACGACGATCTGGCTGTCGAAGCCGAGTCCCGTGTCGAGGTCCAGATAGCTGTGCGTCTTGCGGGCGAAGCAGTAGACACACGCGTGCGTGCAGCCCCGGTACGGATTGACCGTCCACTCGAACGGCATGCGGGAGGCGCCGGGCACGCGGTTCACGATCGACCTGGCCCGGATCTCGTGGAAGGTGACGCCCGCGAACTCAGGCGTGTCGAACGTGCGGGTGATCACGCCGTCCGCGCCGAAGAGCGCGGCGTCCGTGACCCTCCCTGTCGGGATTTCGGCCGGATTCTCCGTGAGGTTCTCCCAGCGCATGACGCCTCCTAGCTAGCACTGGGCACAGAATAGAACACATGTTCCCTTGATCGTGCGACCCCGATTTTGGCGGCCACCCGCGAGGGTGGTTGGCTTGGGCTCCCTCTCGAACACCGAGAACACCGACTGCTGGAGGAAGTGCCATGGCGCAGGTCGAGGCCATCACGGAGCGGGTCATCGCCGCCAAGCCGGACGACGTATTCGACGCGCTCGCCGACTACAGCGGCACGCGCGCGAAGCTGCTGCCCGAGCACTTCAGCGAGTACGAGGTCCGCGAGGGCGGTGACGGCGAGGGCACGCTCGTCCACTGGAAGCTCCAGGCCACCAGCAAGCGGGTCCGCGACTGCCTCCTCGAGGTCAGTGAGCCCACCGACGGCGAACTCGTCGAGAAGGACCGCAACTCCTCGATGGTCACCACCTGGCGCGTGACCCCGTCCGGCGAGGGCGCCTCCCGCGTCGTCGTCAGCACGGTGTGGAACGGCGCGGGCGGCATCGGCGGCTTCTTCGAGAAGACCTTCGCCCCCAAGGGCCTCGGCCGCATCTACGACGCCGTCCTCGCGAAGCTCGCCGCCGAGGTGGAGAAGTAGCCCCGGTGTAGCACCCCGATGCAGTACCCCGATGTAGTGCTCACCGTTTCGAGTGGTTTTCCGTTCGCGCGCGGTTGTACGCCGTAGGGCTCCCACCGGCGCATTCGCGCCCGGAACCCGCTGGAGTCGACCCTCGTCGCGCTTGCCCGCAGTTGTCGCGTAATGCGAGAAATATGCGGCGCAGGCGCGACGAGGGGAGCGACAGGTGGGCACGACGACGCTGGTGACGAGTGAGCCGGGGCCGGTGCCGGCGACGCCGCCGACTCCGGCCCCCGAGCCCCGACCGGCCGTGGAGCGGCGGGAGTTCCCGGACCACGGCCTCAGCCCCAGCCGGGTGCGCATGGTCTTCTTCGGGCTCATGCTGGCGCTGCTGCTCGCCGCGCTCGACCAGATGATCGTCGCCACCGCGCTGCCGAAGGTCGTCGGCGAACTGCACGGCCTCGACAAGATGTCCTGGGCGATCACCGCCTATCTCCTGACCGCCACCATCGGCCTGCCGATCTACGGCAAGCTCGGCGACCTCTTCGGCCGCAAGGGCGTCTTCCAGTTCGCCATCGCCGTCTTCGTCGTCGGCTCCGCGCTGGCCGGCTGGTCGCGCACCATGGACGAACTCATCGCGTTCCGCGCCGTCCAGGGCATCGGCGCCGGCGGACTCATGATCGGCGTGCAGGCGATCATCGCGGACATCGTGCCGCCTCGTGAACGCGGCCGCTACATGGGTCTCATCGGCGCCGCGTTCGGCCTCGCGTCCGTCGCGGGCCCGCTGCTCGGCGGCTACTTCACCGACCACCTCACCTGGCGCTGGTGCTTCTACGTCAACGTGCCCTTCGGTCTGGTCACGCTCGCCGTCGTCACCGTCGTGCTCAAGCTGCCCCGGCCGAAGGTCAGGGCCAGACTCGACGTCCTCGGGGCCCTGCTCCTCGCGGCGGCCTCAACCTGCCTCGTTCTGCTGACCAGTTGGGGCGGCACCGAGTACGCCTGGGGTTCGCGGGTCATCCTGGGGCTCGCCGCCGGAGCGGCCGTGGCGGCCGTGCTCTTCGTCGTCGCCGAGCACTTCGCCGCCGAACCCGTCATCCCGCTGCGGCTGTTCCGCGACCCCGTCTTCAACATCACCGGCCTGGTCGGCATGGTCGTCGGCATCGCCCTCTTCGGAGCGGCCAGTTACCTGCCGACCTTCCTCCAGATGGTCGACGGCGCGAGCGCCACCGAGTCGGGGCTGCTGATGCTGCCGATGATGGGCGGCATCGTCATCGCCTCGATCGTCTCCGGCCAACTCATCAGCCGCACCGGGCACTACAAGATCTACCCGGTCCTCGGCGGGGCCCTGTCGACGGCGGGCATGTGGCTCCTGTCCCGCCTCGAAGTCGACACCCCGCGACTGCACTACAGCCTCTACATGGCGGTACTCGGAGCGGGCATCGGCCTGATCATGCCGGTGCTGATCCTCGCCGTGCAGAACGCCGTGCGCCCCGCCGACATCGGCACCGCGACCAGTGCCAACAACTACTTCCGGCAGATCGGCGGCAGCGTCGGCGCCGCGATCTTCGGCACGCTCTTCGCCGACCGGCTCGCCGACGCCCTCGCGGACCGGCTGCCCAAGGGGACGGGCCTGCCCGACCCGGAGTCCATCACCCCGCAGCTCGTCCACGCCCTGCCGCGCGCGCTGCGCGACGGCTACATCCAGGCGTACGCCGACGCCATGCCCCGGATCTTCCTCTACCTCGTTCCGGTGCTCGTCCTCGGCCTCGTGATCGCCTTCTTCCTCAAGGAGACACCTCTGTTGTCCAGTGCCGCCCCTCACAGCGCCCCGAGCGGCGAGAGCGCCTCAGTCCCGTCCCAGGCCCGGACCTCGTACGGCGCCGGCGTGCCGGTCTGCGGCATCGTCCAGCACCCCGACGGGACCGCGGTGCCGCGCGCCGCGCTCACCCTCATCGACGTCGGCGGCCAGCAGATCGGGCGCGGCGCGAGCGGCGACGACGGCCGGTACGCCCTGTCGACGCCCGGCGCCGGAAGTTACGTCCTGATCGCGGCGGCGGGCGGACACCAGCCCCAGGCCGTGACCGTCACCGTGGGGGAGCGGCCGGTCGACCTCGACGTCGTCCTCGGCGGCGCGGGGCGGCTCGCCGGGAGCGTGCTGACCGCCGACGGCGCGCCCGTGCGCGAAGCCACCGTGACCCTGACCAACGTCCACGGTGAGGTCGTCTCCACGACCCGCAGCGGGCGCGAAGGCGGCTACGTCATCACGGAGCTGGTGGCCGGCGAGTACACGCTCGCCGCGAGTGCGCCCGCGTTCCGCCCCGCAGCACTTCCCGTCACCGTGATGGCCGCGCGCGAGACCCGTCAGGACGTCGAACTCGCGGGCGGCGCCGTGCTGCGGGGCACGGTCAGGGCCGGCGGCGGACGCCCCGTCGAGGACGCGCGGGTGACCCTCCTCGACGCGGCGGGCAATGTCGTCGACACCCTCACGACGGGCGCCGACGGCACGTTCCGTTTCGTCGACCTGTCGTCGGGCGAGTACACCGTGATCGCCGCCGGTTACCCGCCGGTCGCCACGGTGTTGCACATGGCCGGCGGCGGCCGCACGGAGCGTGACCTGCAACTGGGCCACGAGGACTGAGCGTTGGGGGCCGGGCGCCGCGCCCGGCCCCGGCACTCCGTGCCCGTTCAATTCGGCCGATGCAGCCCCCTGCACCCCCGTACCGCGTACCGTGGAACGGGAAAGGGCCGAACCGATGACGCTCGGTCGCCGCGCGGGGAAGGGAGCGCAGGCCATGCACAGTGGCACCGGGACGGCCCCGCAGAGCCCCGTGCCGGGCCGTGTACCCCTGGCGGTCGTCGTGGTCGACGGCGACGGACTCGTCTCGCACTGGAGCACCGGCGCGCGCCGCCTCTTCGGCCCCGCGCGCGAGGACGCCGTCGGCCGCCCCGCCACCGACCTGCTGCCCGTCTCCGGCGCGCTGCCCGACGGCCCCGACTCCCAGGCGTACGGGGAAGAGGGCGCGTACGACGGGCTCGGCCCCGGCCTGGAGTCCTCGCTCGACGGGCGGGCCTCGTACCCCGCCGCGGGCCGCGCCCGCCTCGAAGCTCCGCTCCGGGAGCGCATCGACGTCCTGTGGTGGGCCTACCCGCTGGTCGGCCCCGGTCCCGAGAAGCTGCTCGTACTCGCCGCCGACGCAGGCCGGCTGCACGCCGACGACGTGCCCGACGGGCATCCCCTGGAGCGCATCGCACCCGGCTTCGCCCTGCACACCGACTTCCCCGGAGCCGACGAGCTGGCCCGCGGACTCCCCGCCATCCTGCCCAGCATGAGCGTCGGCGAGAGCGCCCGCATCGTCTCCCAGATCCTCGAGTTCGGCTATCCCGTACTGGAGTTCAGCCTCCACGACCGCGTACCCGTCACCGCCGACTGGGGCGTGCCCCGGCGCGCCGAGCGCAAGGCCCGCAGGGAGGAGGCCGCCCGCGCGGCCGCCGCCGGACTGCCCGCTCCACGCCGCGCGCCCGACGACGACCCCGACGACCTCGAGTACGCCGCCGTCCGCGAACACCTGGAGTTCCTCAACGAGGTGAGCGGGCGCATCGGTTCGTCCCTCGACCTGTCCCGCACGATCATCGAGGTCAGCCGGGCCGTCGTACCGCGCTTCACGGACGTCGCGGGCACCTATCTGCGCGAACAGGTCGTCGCGGGCGAGGGGTTCCCCGAAGGCCCGCCCGACGCGACCACCCTGTGGCACCGCGTCGCCCTGGAGCACACGGACGAGCCGGGCCGCTGGGACGACGTCGTGCCCGTCGGCGAGTCGATGCCGTTCCCCGCGCACACGCCGTTCTTCCAGTGCATGACCTCGGGACAGCCCGTCCTCGTCCCGCGCATCAGCGAGGAGATGGGCAACGCGATCGCGTCGCAGTTCGAGAAGCGCGACATCAGGCCCCTCATCACCAACCGCTCGATGCTGGTGGTGCCCCTGAAGGCGCGCAACGTCGTCCTCGGGTTCATGATCCTGCTGCGCCACCGCGAACGCCCGGTCTTCAACGACATGGACCGCGTCACCGGCGCCGAACTCGCCGCCCGCGCGGGCCTCGTCCTCGACAACGCCCGCATGTACACGTACCAGGAGAGCGTGGCCGAGACGCTCCAGGACAGCATGCTGCCGCACATCGAGCCGCACATGCCCGGCTGCGACATCGCCACCCGCTATCTGCCCGGCACGCTCCTCGGCCGCGTCGGCGGCGACTGGTTCGACTCGATCAAGCTGCCGGGCTCGCGGACCGCACTCGTCGTCGGCGATGTCATGGGACACGGGCTCAACTCGGCGGCGATGATGGGCCAGTTGCGCACCGCCGTCCAGACCATGGCGGCCCTGGACCTGCCTCCGGCCCAGCTCCTGCGCAACCTCGACGACCTCGCTCAGCGCCTCGGCGAGCACTACCTCGCGACCTGCCTGTACGCGGTCTACGACCCGATCGCGAACGAGCTGGAGCTCGCCAACGCCGGGCACATCCCGCCGGTCCTCGTCCGCGCCGAGGGCGGCCGCAGCGAGCTGCTGGAACTGCCCACCGGCGCGCCCATCGGTGTCGGCGGCGTCCCCTTCGAGTCGGTCCGCGTCCCGATGGCGCCCGGTGACCGGCTCGTCATGTGCACCGACGGCCTCGTCGAGGTGCGCGGCGAGGACATCGGCGTCGGCCTCGCCACGCTCTGCGAGTCCGCCGCGCACCCCGCGGCCTCCATGGACGCCGCCTGCGACACCATCATCAGATCCCTGAACACCCGCGGCGGCCGCAAGGACGACGTCGCCCTCCTCATGGCCCGGCTCAACGGCATCGCGCCCGAGGACGTCGCCCACTGGAGCGTCACTCCCGACCCCGCCGAAGTGCCCCGCACGCGCGCCCTCGTCCGCGACCAGCTCACGGCGTGGGGACTCGGCGCGCTCACCGCCCCCGCGGAAATGATGGCCGGGGAGCTCGTCGCCAACGCCGTACGGCACGCCCGCACCCGCAGCGTCGAGGTACGCCTGGTGCGCTCGGGGACCCTCGTGTGCGAGGTCGAGGACGACGACCAGCGGCTGCCGACACTGCTCAACGCGGGCCCGGGCGACGAGTTCGGGCGCGGCCTGCGCGTCGTGAGCGCCCTTGCCAGGCAGTGGGGCACGAGTCGTACGGGCTCCGGCAAGACCGTGTGGTTCGAACTGGCGTTGCCGCGAGCGTAGTTGGCGGGGGGCGTGCCGGGCGTACACGCATCGAATGCGGCGTGAAGGTATGCGCCGGGTGCTTGTGGGCGGGGCCCGGGCGCGGTAGACCGATCTTGCCGTGCCACCGCACCCCGGGAGTTGCAGATGAGCGTGACGAGTCGGTACAAGGACGCCTGGGAGAGCTTCTGGCGCGAGGCTCCCGGTGAACCCGGCGGGGTCTTCTGGGACGCCGAGCCCGCCCTCACCGCGAAGATCCATCTCGCCCTGTTCGAGCCGCACTTGACGGAGGGCCTGCCCGTCGTGGACCTCGGCTGCGGGAACGGCACCCAGACGCTCTTCCTAGCCGACCGTTACCCGGGCGTCGTCGGCGCCGACCTCTCCGACGCCGCCCTCGGCCACGCCCGGCACGCCGACCCCGCGGGCCGGGCCGACTTCCGGCAGCTCGACGCCACCGAGCAGACCGAGGCCCACCAGCTGCACTCCGAACTCGGCGACGCGAACGTGTACATGCGGGGCGTGCTCCACCAGTGCGAGTCCGCCGACCGCCAGGCCCTGGTCGACGGCATCGCGGCGCTCGTCGGCGAACGCGGCCGGGCCTTCGTCGTGGAGCTGGCCGAGGCCGCCCGGCCCGTCCTGATGTCCCTCGTGCAGAGCCCCACGGGCCCGCCCGCGAAGCTGGCACCGGTCTTCGCGCACGGCATCGCACCCGGCGAGGTGTCCGACGCGGCGGTCCCCGACTACGTGCGTACCGCGGGCCTCGACGTGCTCGCGAGCGGCGAACTCCCGCTCACGACCACGGAGCACACACCGGACGGCACCCGCATCGAGCTCCCGTCACGCTGGCTCGTCGTGGGGCGGGCACACTAGCCGCCGCAGGCCGAGGCGGCGCAGGGCGCCCCCGAAGGGGCCCAGGAGATGCGGGCAGAGCGGCCGGCCGTGCCGGAGCGGGACGCCCTCGTGCGCGGTCACCGCGAGGAAGAAGCCGCGCCCGGGGCGGGTCTGGAGGGTGGTGTTCCAGCGGTAGCCGTGGCCCTGGGTCAGCGCGACCCGCACCGCCCGCCGGCCGAGCCCCTCCTGCCGGCGTGACTCCAGGATCCAGATGCCGAGGAGCCGGCCCGTGCGGCACGGCGCGCACAGCCGGAAGCGGACCTGGCCGACGAGCGTGCCGCCCGCGTCGTGGAGCAGCACCTCACCGGCGCCGTGCGCCGAACGGGGAGGGACGCTCGTCAGGCGCACCGGCCCGGACGGTGACGTCGGCGGGCCGGAGCCCATGGGGGATCGACCGGCCCGTCAGTCGCGCGAGTTGCCGAAGAGCAGGCGATAGCCGATGAGCAGCACGAGCGAGCCGCCGATGGCCGCGATCCAGGTGGTCCCGTCGAAGAACTGGTTCTCGATCGGGCGGTCCAGGAACCGCGACGAGATCCAGCCGCCGACGAACGCGCCCGCGACGCCGATGAGGGTCGTGCCTATGAGGCCGCCCGGGTCGCGGCCGGGGAGCAGGACCTTGGCGATGACTCCGGCGACGAGGCCGAGGATGATCCAGCTGATGATGCCCACGTGTGCGTCGTTCCCCTCGGTGGTGTGTGGTGCCTTGTGCTTGTGCTTTTGGCTGTGCTTCCGCTGTGCTTCGACTGTGCGTTGCGAATTTGCGCAAGTGTCCAGACAGAGGTGAAGACGCTGAACGGTACCGGTCGGTTGCATCGGTCGCATCGGTTCGGTCGCAGCGCTCAGCCGTGGCGCGTCATCCGTAGGACAGGTTCGAGCACAGGCTGTCGTCGGCGGAGCGGGCCTCGTCGGAGACGTCGGACGGTATGCCGGTGGGTTCCGGCGACGCCGTCGCGGCGGTCGACGGATGGTCCGCGTAGTCCTGTCCGAGAATCGCCCTGATGCCCGCGGTCGAGGTCTCTTCGAGGCGGGCGCCCGGGAACCGCTGGGCGAGCGTGCCCGCTCGCGCCCTCTCGCCGGGGCCGTACCGGATGAGTGTGGTCGCCTGGTCCCGGGTGTTCGCGGTCGCCGTGCCCGTGACGGTGAACCCGTCGTCCTCAAGGGCGCGCGCGGCTTGGGCGGCCAGTCCCATGACGGTCGTTCCGTTGTAGACCGTGACGCGGATGCCGTCGCCCGGATCCGGTGCGGCGGAGGGCGCGGGGGAGGCGCTCGACCGGGCGCCCTTCTTGCCGCTGGCGTCCTTCCCGTCGAGTGTCCGGTCCTCCCTGAGCGATGCCCACAGCGCGTCGGCGTCCGGCTCGACGACCGCGACGCGGCTTCCCTCGTAGCGCCAGGGGATCGTGACGAACTTGGTGTTGTGCAGGTCGATGTTCTTGAGGGACATCGCGAAGGAGAGGAGCTTGTCGGCGGAGCCGAGGCCGGGGTCGACGGTCATCGACCGCGTGGCCGCCTTCGCGAGCGGCAGGAGCTTCGTGGGTGTCAGGCCGTTGCTCTTGATCTCCTTGATCAGGCTGCCGACGAAGGCCTGCTGCCGCTTGATGCGGCCGATGTCGGAGCCGTCGCCGATGCCGTGCCGCAGGCGGACGTAGTCGAGGGCCTTCTGCCCGGAGACGCGCTGCTCGCCGCGCGGGAACAGGAGCTTGCCGGGGGTCGTGCGGTGGGGGTTGAGGTCGCGCTGGTAGATGGGCTGCGGGAGGCACACCTTCACGCCGCCGACGACATCGGTCAGGGCGGCGAAGCCCTTGAAGTCCACGACCACGGTGTGGTCGACGCGCAGGCCCGTCAGCTTCTCCACCGTGTTCTGTGTGCACGCGGGGTTCCCGCCGGCGGTCTCGCCGGTCGAGTACGCCGCGTTGAACATCGTGTCGGGCCGCGTGCCGGTCCAGCTGCCGTCGGGCAGTTTGCAGGGCGGGATCGTGACGAGGGTGTCGCGGGGGACGGACACCGCCACGGCGTTGCGATGGTCGGCGTAGACGTGCAGCAGGAACGCCGTGTCCGAGCGGCCGATGTCGCCCTTGTCGCCCCCGCCGAGTGCCTCGTTGCCCCCGGTGCGCGCGTCGGAGCCGATGACGAGGACGTTCTCCCCCTTCGACGCGTCGGCGTCGGGGCGGTCGCCGGAGATGCCGTCCGAGCTGAACGTGTTGATGTCGCCGCCGAGTTTCAGGTACACCCACCCCACCCCGCCCGTCAGGAGGACGAGCAGGGACAGGGCTATCGCGAGCGTGAAGCGCACGCGGCTGCGCCTCGGTCGCGCCGCGCGCGCGGCGGACTTGGCGCCGCCGCCTCGGCGCGCAGGTGCCAACTGCTCACGGGTGCCTGCCATGGGGTGCGCCCTCACTCGGATCCGGGGTTGTACAGTTGCGCAATGTAGCAAGCTTCATGGTGGGTGCCGTCCGTGGTGCCCACCTCATCCGAAGAGACGAAGGGTGGGGCGAAAATGTTCCGCAACGGTCTGGAGCCCTGGCACCTGCTCATTGTGGCGATCGTGGTCATCGTTCTGTTCGGTTCGAAGAAACTGCCCGACACGGCGCGCGCGCTCGGCAAGTCGCTCCGGATCCTCAAGAGTGAGACGCAGGCGATGAAGACGGACGAGGTCGAGGAGCGCCGGGACCCGGCCGCGTCCTGACGCCGGCGCGTCCGCCGACCGGAGGGGGTGTTCGCCGCCTTTCGGTGGACTGGAGCTCTGGCTCTCCGGGTGGCTCTGGCCTGCGCGTTCCCCGACGCGTACCGTGATGCGCCATGAAGATCCTCATCAGCGCCGACATGGAGGGCGCCACCGGTGTGACCTGGCCGGGCGACGTGCTGCCCGGCACCCCGCAGTGGGAACGCTGCCGGTCCATGTTCACCTCGGACGTCAACGCCGCCGTGCTCGGCTTCTTCGACGGGGGCGCCGACGAGGTGCTCATCAACGAGGCTCACTGGTCGATGCGCAATCTGCTCCTGGAGCAGCTCGACGAACGCGCGGAGATGATCACGGGCCGCCACAAGACGCTCTCCATGGTCGAGGGCGTCCAGCACGGCGACGTCGACGGCATCGCGTTCATCGGCTACCACACGGGCGCCGGAACGGAGGGCGTCCTCGCCCACACGTACCTCGCCAACTCCATCACCGGCGTCTGGGTCAACGGCGTACGGGCGAGCGAGGGCCTGCTGAACGCGCACGTCGTCGCCGAGTACGGCGTCCCCGTCGTCCTCGTCACCGGCGACGACCTCACCTGCGACGACGCGCTCGGCTACGCGCCCGAGGCCCGCAAGGTGGCGGTCAAGGACTATGTGTCCCGGTATGCGGCTGTCTGCCGTACGCCGAAGCGGACCGCCGCCGACATCAGGGCCGCGGCGAAGGAGGCGGCGGCGCTCGCCGTGCGCCACGAGCCCGTCCAGGGCGACCCGTTCACCATCGACCTCGAGTTCGACGCCGAGCATCTGTCGATGGCCGCGACGGTGGTGCCCGGCGTCCGGCGCACGGGTGAGCGCAGGATCTCCTACACGAACGACACCATGTACGACGGCATCCGCACCTTCAAGGCGGTCACCACGATCGTCTCGGCCGCGGTGGAGGAACAGTATGGCTGACCAGGCATTTCAGGTGGACGAGCAGGCGCTCGACGAGGTCGTGACCTTTACGTCCGAGCTCATCCGCATCGACACCACCAACCGCGGGGGCGGCGACTGCCAGGAGCGCCCGGCCGCCGAGTACGCGGCCGCGAAGCTCGCCGAAGCCGGCCTTGAGCCCACCCTCCTCGAACGCACGAAGGGGCGCACGAACGTCGTCGCGCGCATCGCCGGCACGGACCCGTCGGCCGACGCGATGCTCGTCCACGGCCACCTCGACGTCGTCCCCGCGGAGGCCGCCGACTGGAGCGTGCACCCGTTCTCCGGAGAGATCCGCGACGGGGTCGTGTGGGGCCGGGGCGCGGTCGACATGAAGAACATGGACGCGATGATCCTCGCCGTCGTCCGGCAGTGGGCCCGCGCCGGGGTGCGCCCGCGCCGGGACATCGTCGTCGCCTTCACCGCGGACGAGGAGGCGAGCGCCGAGGACGGCTCCGGCTTCCTCGCCGACCAGCACGCCGGTCTCTTCGAGGGCTGCACCGAGGGCATCAGCGAATCGGGCGCCTTCACCTTCCACGACGGCTACGGCAAGCAGATCTACCCGATCGCGGCGGGCGAACGCGGCACGGGCTGGCTCCGGCTCACCGCCCACGGCAAGGCGGGCCACGGCTCGAAGGTGAACCACGCGAACGCCGTCACCAGGCTCGCCGCCGCCGTCGCACGGATCGGCGCGCACGAGTGGCCGGTGCGGCTCACCCCGACCGTGGCCGCCGCGCTCACCGAGCTCGCCGCCCTGTACGGCATCGACGCCGGCGTGGACTCCCCGCACTTCTCGGCCGACGGACTTCTGGCCAAGCTCGGCCCGGCCGCGGCGCTCGTCGCGCCGACCGTCCGCAACAGCGCCAACCCGACGATGCTGTCCGCCGGATACAAGATCAACGTGATCCCCGGCGAGGCGAGCGCCCACATCGACGGCCGGTATCTGCCAGGCGGCGAGGACGAGTTCCGCGAGACCCTCGACCGGCTCACCGGACCCGATGTGGACTGGGAGTTCGAGCACCGCGAGGTCGCGCTCCAGGCGCCGGTCGACTCGCCGACGTTCGCGGGGATGCGCGCGGCCGTCGAGGAGTTCGCGCCCGAGGGGCACGTCGTGCCGTACTGCATGTCGGGCGGCACCGACGCCAAGCAGTTCTCGCGGCTCGGCATCACGGGCTACGGCTTCGCGCCGCTGAAGCTCCCCGAGGGCTTCGACTACCAGGCGCTCTTCCACGGCGTGGACGAGCGGGTCCCGGTGGAGGCGCTGCACTTCGGCGTACGCGTGCTCGACCGCTTCCTGCGGTCCGCGTAGGCGCCGTCGGGCGGGTTTCGGCATCGGTTGGGGAGACGGTCTAGGAAATGGCGTCACACGTGGAGAACATGGGGGCCTCTGAAGTCATGGGGGGCGTGGAAAAGTTGGTGCTGATCCAGAATTACGGATCGTGGCCGTCGCCGATCACGGCCGCGCTCGCCGCCGCGCACGACGGCAAGCCGGAGTACGTCGGCTTCGTCGGCGACGAGGCGTGGTGGACCGAGCCCCGCCCCGGCGAGGGCGGCCGGCGGGCCCTGGTCAGGCGGCGCGCCGACGGCTCGGAGCACACCGTGCTGCCCGCGCCGTGGAACGTGCGCAGCCGCGTCATCGAGTACGGGGGCCAGCCGTGGGCCGGCGCCGGGCGCCCCGACGGCCCGCTTGTGGTGTTTGTCGACTTCACCGACCAGCGGCTCTACGCCTACGAGCCCGATGCCCCCGGCGCCATACCCCGCCCGCTCACCCCCGTCTCCGCGGTGGGGGACGGGCTGCGCTGGGCCGATCCGCAGATCCACCTCGACCGGGGCGAAGTGTGGTGCGTCCTGGAGGAGTTCACCGGTGACGGGCCGACCGACGTGCGCCGCGTCGCCGCCGCCGTGCCGCTCGACGGCAGCGCGGCCGAGGACCGTGCCGCGGTGCGGGAGCTCTCCGAGGAGCGCCACCGGTTCGTCACCGGACCCCGCCTCTCGCCCGACGGCCGCCGGGCCGCCTGGCTGGCCTGGGACCACCCGCGCATGCCGTGGGACGGCACGGAGCTGGTCGTCGCGGACCTGGCCGAGGACGGCACGTTCAGCGGGGCGAGGACGGCGTTCGGCGGGCCGGAAGAGTCCGTCGCACAGGTGGAGTGGGCTGCGGACGGCGCCCTCGTCTACTCCAGCGACCGCAGCGGCTGGTGGAACCTCTACCGCGTCGGCCCGGACGGCGAACCGCGGGCCCTGTGCCCGCGCGAGGAGGAGTTCGGCGGGCCGCTCTGGAAGATCGGACACCGCTGGTTCGCCCCGCTGGAGAGCGGCCTGATCGCCGTCGTGCACGGTGTCGGCGCCACCGCCCTCGGCGTGCTCGACCCGGCGACCGGCGAGGTCGTGGACACGGCCGGACCCTGGACCGAGTGGAGCCCGGCCCTCGCCGCGCACGGCACCCGCGTCGTCGGCATCGCCGCCAGCCCGCGCACCGGCCACGAGGTCGTGGAGCTCGACACGTGCACGGGCCGGGCGCGCGTCGTCGGCGCCGCGCACACCGACGCCGTCGACCCCGCGTACTGCCCGGAGCCGCAGATCCGCACCTTCGCGGGCCCCGACGGCAGGGACATCCACGCCCACATCTATCCGCCGCACAGCCCCACCCACGCGGCGCCCGACGACGAACTCCCGCCCTACGTCGTGTGGGCCCACGGCGGCCCCACCGGGCACTCGCCCCTCGTGCTCGACCTGGAGATCGCCTACTTCACCTCGCGCGGCATCGGCGTCGCCGAGGTCAACTACGGCGGCTCCACCGGCTACGGCCGTGAGTACCGCAACCGCCTGCGCGAACAGTGGGGCGTCGTCGACGTCGAGGACTGCGCCGCCGTGGCGCTCGCGCTCGCCGCCGAGGGCACCGCCGACCGCGACCGCCTCGCGATCCGTGGCGGCAGTGCCGGAGGCTGGACCACGGCCGCGTCCCTGACCGGCACCGACGTCTACGCCTGCGGCACGATCCTGTACCCCATCCTCGACCTCACGGCCTGGGGCTCCGGCGAGACCCACGACTTCGAGTCCCAGTACCTGGAGTCGCTCGTCGGGCCGCTCGCCGAGGTGCCCGCGCGCTACGTGGAGCGCTCGCCGGTCGAGCACGCGGAGCGGCTCACCGCGCCGTTCCTGCTGCTCCAGGGACTCGACGACGTGATCTGCCCGCCCGCGCAGTGCGAGCGCTTCCTCGCCCGCCTGGAGGGGCGCCGCGTCCCGCACGCGTACATCGCCTTCGAGGGCGAGAGCCACGGGTTCCGGCGCGCGGACACCATGATCCGGGTCCTGGAGTCGGAACTCTCCCTGTACGCCCAGGTGTTCGGCCTGCATACGACCGGGATCCCCACGCTGGAGCTGTCCAAGTGACGTCACCGACACCGCTGACCCGACCCGCACGCCTCGCCCCCGGAGCGCGCGTCGCCGTCGTCGCGCCCAGCGGACCCGTGCCCGAGGACCGGCTGGAGGCAGGTCTCGACATCCTGCGCGGCTGGGACCTCGAGCCCGTCGTCGAGCCCCAAGTCCGCTCTGTCCATGGACAGTTCGACTACCTGGCGGGCGGTGACGCCGAGCGCGCCGCGGGTCTCCAGCGGGCCTGGTGCGACCCGTCCGTCGACGCCGTCCTGTGCGCGCGGGGCGGCTACGGCGCACAGCGCATGGTCGACCTGCTCGACTGGGGCGCGATGCGGGCGGCCGGGCCCAAGGTGTTCGTCGGGTACAGCGACATCACGGTGCTGCACGAGGCGTTCGCCGCGCGGCTCGGTCTCGCGACCCTGCACGGGCCGATGGTCGCGGCGGCCGACTTCCTCAAGAGCGCCCGCGCGCAGGACCACTTGAAGGCCACGCTCTTCGCGCCGGAGACCGTACAGGCCATCACGTCGGTGGACGGCGGACGGCCGCTCGTGGGCGGTACCGCGCGCGGCGTCACGCTCGGCGGCTGCCTCTGTCTGCTCGCCGCCGACCTGGGCAACCCGCACGCCCGGCCGTCGGCCGCGGGCGGGCTGCTGTGCCTGGAGGACACCGGCGAGGAGACGTACCGCATCGACCGCTACCTCACCCAACTCCTGCGCGCCGGCTGGCTGGACGGGGTGTCGGGGATCCTGCTCGGGTCCTGGGCGCAGTGCGACGCGTACGACGGGCTGCGCGCGCTGCTCGCCGACCGGCTCGGCGGTCTCGGCGTACCGATCGTCGAGGAGTTCGGCTTCGGGCACTGCGAGGGGGCGCTGACGATCCCCTTCGGCATTCCGGGTGAACTGGACGTGGACGCGGGGACGTTGACCCTGGATGTGCCCGCGCTGGCCTGAATCGTTCGGTTACTGAATCTTCGTCAAGAAACACACGTCACGGTGATTGACCCGCGTATGACACGTGTCACAGCATGACCACGCCCGGACTTACCGGTCGGTAGCCGGTGGGTCTTCCTCAGCGTGGAGGTAGCCGTGTCCCGTGCCGTGCCCCGATCCCGACCGCGATCTCCGCTGGCGGCGGCCCTCGCCCTCGGCCTGGTCGCCGCGCCCCTCGCGCTCGCAGCGCCTGCGAGCGCGACGCCGCAGACGGGCGAATACACCGTCACCGCACTGAAGTTCACCGTCCGGGCCGGCGGCCGCAGCTGTGTCGTCGATGCCGACCTCTACCGGCCGGCCGGCGTCGACGTCACCCGCACCGCACCCGCCGTCCTCGCCACCAACGGCTTCGGCGGCAGCAAGTCCGACGGCTCGACCGACGCCATCGGCAAGGCCTTCGCCGCGCGCGGCTACGTCGGACTCGTGTACTCCGGACTCGGCTTCGGCAAGTCGGGGTGCCTCGTCTCGCTCGACGACCCCCGCATCGACGGCGCCGCGGCCTCCGGGCTGGTCGACTTCCTCGCCGGGACCCGCGCGGCCGACGACGGCACGAAGGCCGACTACGTCACCAAGGACGGCAAGGGCGACCCCCGCGTCGGCATGATCGGCGGCTCGTACGGCGGCGCGATCCAGCTGGCCACCGCGGCGGTCGACCACCGCGTGGACGCGCTCGTCCCGATGATCACCTGGAACGACCTGGCGTACTCCCTCGACCCGAACAACGCCGCCGACCGCTCCGTTCCCGGCTCCTTCAAGTGGCAGTGGACCAACGGCTTCTACCTGATCGGTGAGGGCCAGCCCCTCCTCGAACCGTCCCTCGACCCGTCCCGGATCAACCAGCTCACCTGCCTGCACTTCGTCACCGACGCCTGCGAGACGATCCGCACCCTGAACTCCGGCCGCTACCCGTCCGACAAGGCGGGACCGATGCTCGACTACGCGCGCAGCGTCTCCCCGGTCTCGTACCTGAAGCAGGTCAAGGCGCCGACGCTGCTCGTGCAGGGCCAGTCCGACAGCCTCTTCAACCTGAACGAGGCGCAGGCCACGTACGGGACCCTCGAGGCGCAGGGCACGACCACCAAGATGATCTGGCAGTCCTGGGGTCACAGCGGAGGCCTCACGGATCCGGCGAGCGGTGAACTCAACATCGGGCAGGGCAACCTGGAGACCTCCTACGTCGGCAAGCGGATCCTCGCCTGGTTCGACCGCTATCTCCAGCACAAGAAGGACGTCGACACCGGCCCCGCGTTCGCCTACTACCGCGACTGGATCACGGACCCGGACCGGACCTACGCCACCGCGCAGAGCGTTCCGGCCCTCAGCCGGAAGCTGTATCTGTCCGGTGACGGCAAGCTCGTCGACAACCGGGCGAAGGTCGCGCGGGGCAGCCGCGAGTACGCGAACTGGCTGATTCCCACCAGCCACTCCGAGTCCTCCCTCGCCGGCCTGATCGGCCTGCCCGACCCCGCCCCGCGCGACACCGCGGGCACCTACCTGGGCTGGACCAGCGAGCCGCTGACCCGCACGACCGACGTGGTGGGCGCCCCGAAGGCCACCCTCAAGGTGGTCTCGCCGAAGACCGAGCGCGTCCAGAACTCGGACGACGCCGCCGACAAACTCGTCCTCTTCGCGAAGCTGTACGACATCGCGCCGGACGGCAGCAAGACACTCGTCCACCGACTGGTCGCACCGGTCCGTGTGCCGGACGTGACCCGCTCCTTCACGGTGTCGCTCCCCGGCATCGTCCACCGCTACGAGACGGGGCACCGCCTCCAGTTCGTCATCGCGGCGAGCGACGACGCGTACGGCGGCAACAAGGGCATCAAGCCCGTCACCGTCACCAGCGCGCCCGAGGACACCGGCGTCCTGGAGCTGCCGGTCGTCGGACAGTAGGGCGACCTGGGGGCCGGGCCGTCACCCGTACGGCGGCGCGCCCGCCCCGAAGGGACACCCCGCCGTGCGCGAACCCCGCCCGGCTGCCCATGCTGGGCGGGGGGAGGCACGCGTCGCTCCGACGGAAGGGTCCACGGATGAGTCCCAGGGGCACGGCGAGCCGCGACAGGGGCGGCGTGCGTCACCGGCACCTTCACCCGGCAGGTCAGGATCCGCCCGCGGATCCCCGAAGCGTCCATGCCGTTCGATCCGGCGCTCGGCGCCGTCATCGGGGCGATCTGCGGCGGCCACCCCAGCAGCAGGCGCAAGGGACACGTACCCGCTGCCGTCCCACGGCCGCGGCGTAGGCTGGCCGGATGTCTGCCACCAGCCGCCGCTACCTCGACGAAGGCCCCCACGTGGGCATACGCCCCTTCACGCTCGCGGACGGAGAGGAATTCACCGCGCGGGCGCGGGAGAGCGCGGACCTGCACCGCCCCTGGCTCTTCCCGCCCACCGCCGCCGACACCTACGCCGCCTACGCGGGCGCACTCATCGACGATCCGACCCGTTGCGGATTCCTGGTGTGCGAGCGGACGGACGACGGGGGCGGTGGCGGCATCGCCGGCTTCATCAACATCAACAACATCGTCCGCGGCGGCTTCCGCTGCGGCGCCCTCGGCTACGGCGCGTTCGCGCACGCGGCGGGCCGCGGCCTCATGAGCGAGGGCCTCGGCCTCGTCGTCCGGTACGCCTTCGGCCCCCTCGCACTGCACCGCCTGGAGATCAACGTGCAGCCCGGCAACGAGGCGTCCATCGCGCTCGCCCGCCGCGCGGGGTTCCGCCTCGAGGGCTACTCGCCCGACTTCATCTTCGTGGACGGCGCCTGGCGCGACCACGAGCGCTGGGCGCTCACGGCCGAGATGCCCGGTGCTTCCGGTTGACCTTCATCGTGTCCATGTCCGTCGCCGATGACTTCAGCGCCCCGAAGCCGTACCCCTCACCGAGCGCCCTGAGTGACGCCTCGGCCCGTTCCTCGGCGAGCGCCTCCGCCAGCTCCTCGCCGTCCTCGGCATCCGACTCCACGACGAACCGGTACGAGAAGTGCTTCAGTACCCGGTCGTACGTGAGCGATCCCTGAGGCGTGAACTTCATCGACGCGAGCCCGTGCTCGTCGACCTCGGCGAGCAGCCGCTCGCGTGCGCCGTCCGCCAGACCGTCCCATGTGCCGCGGACGATGACCCGATAGGTGTGCTGCGTTCCCATCCGCGGAGAGTAACCCGGCGGGCCGAAATGCGCCTTTGCTTAATTCTGACCCGGAGAACCCCTGGTCAGCTCGGGGGCGAGCCTGTTCCATGGTCGTCGGGGCACACCGCGTGCGGACGGCGGGCCCATGAACCAGGAGGCGGACTTGACGGACTCGCAGGCCGAGCGGACGACCCTTCGGCGCGACGTACTGACCCTGCCCGGCGTGGCGGTGGGCGCCCCCGACCCGCTGCCGCCGCTGCGGCACCTCGACGAACTCCACGAACTCGACGAGCGCTCCAAGCAGGGCATGCCCCGCGACATGGCCCGCCAGATCGGCTACGAGAAACTGCGCAGCGTCCTGCCGGAGCGGATCAAGAACGGCTACGGGCGCGAGCGCGCCCCGTTCACCCTCGACACGCTCGTGATCGAGAACGACCGGCTGCGCGTCACGGTCCTGCCGGGCCTCGGTGGGCGTGTCCACTCGATGTTCCACAAGCCCACCGGACGCGAACTCCTGTACCGCAACCCGGTGTTCCAGCCCGCCGACTTCGCGCTCAACGGCGCCTGGTTCTCCGGCGGCATCGAGTGGAACATCGGCGCGACCGGGCACACCACCCTGTCCTGCGCGCCCCTGCACGCCGCCCGCGTCACCGCGCCCGACGGCGGCGACATGCTGCGGCTTTGGGAGTGGGAGCGCCTGCGCGACCTGCCGTTCCAGGTGGACCTGTGGCTGCCGGCCGGATCCGACTTCCTCCACGTGGGCGTGCGGATCCGCAACCCCCACGAACGGCCCGCGCCCGTCTACTGGTGGTCGAACATCGCCGTCCCCGAGGAACACCGCGTCCTCGCCCCCGCCGACGAGGCCTGGCACTTCGGCTACGAGCGCAGCCTGCGCCGCGTCCCCGTCCCCGAGCACGACGGCGTGGACCGCACGTACCCCCTCAGCGGCGAGTACCCGGCCGACTACTTCTACGAGATCCCCGACGGGCAGCGCCGCTGGATCGCCGCACTCGACGACGACGGGCACGGGCTCGTACAGACCTCGACCGACACGCTGCGCGGCCGCAAGCTGTTCCTGTGGGGCCACGGCGAGGGCGGGCGGCGCTGGCAGGAGTGGCTGACCGAGCCGGGCACGGGCGGCTACGCCGAGATACAGGCGGGCCTCGCCCGCACCCAGCTGGAGCACGTACGCCTGGACGCCGAGGGCGAGTTCGCGTGGCTGGAGTCGTACGGGCCGCTGTCCGCGGCGCCCGACGCCGTGCACTCCACCGAGGACTGGGCGGTCGCGCGCGGCGAGGTCGAGGACTGCCTCGAAGCCGCGCTGCCGAGGGCGGATGTCGATGCCGCCTACGCGGCCTGGCGCCCGCACGCCGACGCGGAACCGGAGGAGCCGCTCGCGGAGGGCTCCGGGTGGGGCGCCCTCGAAGTGCTGCGCGGCGGCTTCAAGCTGCCGGGCACCCCCTTCGCCGAGTCGACCCTCGGCCCGGCGCAGGCACCCTGGCTCGATCTCCTGCGCACCGGTTCCATCCCCGAGCCGCGGCGCGTCGGACCGCCCGGACCCACCCTCGTCGCGCCGCACTGGCGGGACATGCTGGAAACGGCGCCCGCACAGCCGCTCACCGAGTACCACCTCGGCGTCGCCCAATGGCATGCGGGCGACCTGGCCCAGGCCGTACGCAGCTGGGAGCGCGGCCTCGAACTCGCCCCGTCCCTCTGGCCGTTGCTGCGCTGTCTGGCCGTCGCCGACCAGGAGGCGGGCCATCGCGAACGCGCGGCCGACCGCTACGCCGATGCCTTCGACGACCTGTGCCAGGAGCGGCGCGACGACGGAGAGGCCTGGACGGTGGCCACCGCGGCTCTGGGCCGCGAGGCCATCGACGTGCTGCTCGCGGCCCGTCGTCCCGGGGCGGCCCGCGCCGTCTGGGACCGGCTGCACGCCACGACCCGCGCCCGCGGCCGCTTCCGGCTCGTGGAGGCCCGGCTCCTGCTCGCCGAGGGCGACAGGGAGGCGGCACGGGCCGTGTTCGACGAGGGCTTCGAGGTCGCCGACCTGCGCGAGGGCTCGGAGGTCATGGCCGAGCTGTGGGCACACCTCGCCGCACCGGGCGAACGGCTGCCCGCCCAGTACGACTTCAGCATGCGGCCCGGGGAGGCCTGACCCGGCGCGTGGTCAGGGGAGCAGCAGCTCGCCGTCCCTGGCCACGACCCGGCCCGCCCTGACCACCAGGTCACGCGCGGGCAGGTCCACCACGACCTGCGGCAGACACTCGCCGCGCACCAGGAAGAAGTCGGCCGGCGAGCCGGGAGACAGATCCAGGTGGGGGAGGCCGACGACGCGGGCGCCGTCATCGGCGGCGACACGGAAGGCGTCGGCCAGCTCCTCGTCCGTGCGGGCCCCTTGGGCCCGCGCGAGCAGATGCGCCCGGTGCAGCATGTCGGCGTTGCCGAACGGACTCCACGAGTCGCGCACCCCGTCCGAACCGAGCCCGACCCGCACCCCGAGCTCGCGGAGCCGGCGCGTGGGCAGGACCAGCGGCCGCGACGGCGCCACGGTCGTCAGGGAGATCCCCGCGTCCGCCAGCTCCTCGCCCATGCGGTCGAGTTCGAGCCCTTCGAGGCCGGGCACGCAGAACGCGTGACTGATGCTGACCTTGCCCTGGAGGGACAGCGCCCTGGTCCGGTCGATGATCGCGTGCACCGCGGTCAGGCCGGGGACGGACTGGTCGTGGAGGTGGATGTCGACGCCCACCCCGTGCCGGTCGGCGATCCCGAAGACCAGGTCGAGCTGGGCGTCGAGCGCCTCGTCGAAGCCGATCGGGTCGATCCCGCCCACGATGTCGATGCCACCGGTGCGGGCCGCCTCCTCCAGGAGCTCCGCGGTGCCGGGCGCCCGCAGGACGCCGTGCTGCGGGAAGGCGACGATCTGTACGTCGACCGCGTCCCGCAGCGCCTCACGCGCGGCGCCGACGCCCTCGACACCGGCAAGGCCGAAAGCGGGCGCGACATCGACATGGGCCCGCATCGCGCGGGTGCCCCGGGTGACCGCGTGCGCCATGAGGCGCCGGGCGCGGTCCTTGAGGGGAGTGGTCTGCGAGCGGTACAACTCGGCGTCCGCGGCGGCGAATTCGGCGATCCCCGACGCGGGCTTGCGCGACACCCAGGGCTCGCCCCACGCGGTCTTGTCCGGGTGGATGTGCGCATCCACCAGGGTCGGCAGCACGATCCGGCCGCCGCAGTCGACGACCTCGGCACCCTCGGGCACGGGAGCGTCGGCGATCACCCCGTCGACGACCGTGAGGTCCACGGCCTCCGTCGCACCGAGCGGACGTACGTTCCGGAAGACGGTGGCCGTCATACGGCGACTCCCGTACGCACGACGCGCACCGGCTTCTTCAGCACCGACACGTCGGCGAGCGGGTCGCCGGACAGCAGGATCGCGTCGCCTGCGAAACCGCGCGCGAGACGACCCACCCTGCCCTCGAAGCCGAGAAGACGGGCCGCGTTGGTGGTGGCGGTGCGGATCGCGTCGAGCGCGGACAGACCGGCCGAGTGCATCATCTCGATCTCGGCGCCGATCGGCTCGACCGAGCCGCCCGACGAGTCCGTGCCGGACACCAGGCCCACGCCCAGCTCGTGGGCGAGCTTCGCGGCGGCCTTGAGCTTCGGCAGGTAGGTGCGGCCGCGCTCGTCGAGAACCGGGTCGGGGTCGCCGATCATGCCGCCGATCGCGACCATCGTGGGCGTGAAGCAGGTACCACGGCGGCGCATCTCGTGCAGGGTCTGCTCACTGATGAACGCACCGTGCTCGACGGACTTGACGCCGGCCATGACGGCGTCGTGGCAGCCCTTCTCGCTGTAGCTGTGGCACAGCACGTCCTTGCCGCCGCGGCGGGCGGTGGCGACGATCGTGGAGAGCTGCTCGCGGCTGTAGACCTGCTCCAGAGGGTCCTGCTCGGCCAGGCCGGCGCGCGGGTTCACGCGCGTCTTGATGGTGTCGACGCCACGGGCCAGGTTGACCTCGACGACGCGGCGCAGCGCCTCGGGCGAGGTGACGCCGCCCTTGAGGCGGGCGAGCGGGGTGAGGTCGGGGTCCGCGAGGATCGTGTCACCGAGGTCGGGCGTGACGAAGATGCCGGCCGCGCGCAGCCTGGGGGCCAGGCCTGGGGCCTGCCGGGAGAGCTCGCGGACGGCGATGTCCTGGTAGAAGTTCGTCGAACCGCTGCGCGCGGTGGTGGCGCCGAGCGCGAGGGTCCTGGCGGCCTCGGCGGCGGTGTTCAGGTGGATGTGCGAGTCGACGAGACCCGGCAGGACCCACCGGCCGTGCGCGTCGAGGACGGTGACGCCGGCGGGTACGTCGACGTTCTTGCGCTTGCCGGCCGCGCGGACGACGCCGTCACGGATGACGACGACCGCGTCCTCGGTGACCTCGCCCGTCGCGGGGTCGAGGAGCGTGCCGCCGTCGATGACGAGGTCACCGCCGCGGGGGGCGCTGCCGGAGCGGGTGGCGGCCGTGCGGGTCATCGGGGCGGCGGACGCGCCGGGCGCGGCGGCGAGGGCGGCGGTCGTGCCCGCCAGTGCGGCGGCACCCGCGAGTACGCCTCGGCGGGTCAGCCGGTTCGACGGCGGGGGGCAGTTCTCGACGCACATGCGGGGGCTCCTCGGCGGACGGCGGGAGGGATCGGGTGGTCCGACATTTTGTATACCAAGATGAGGGAGCGGGCAAGGGAGGAGATGGTTCCGCCAGGTCTGACCTGCAGGTTCTGCCCGGATTCTGGTCAGCCGGAGAGGCTCTAATGGAGGTTGGTATACAAAGCGGCGCCGCCTTCGTGGCCGTCCCCCCGGCCGTCATCGCCCTCGTCGCCGAAGAGCGAGCGCAGGGCCACCGACCGGCTGTCGCGCACGTGCAGCAGGGTGCTCGCCGCGGCGGTCTCCTCGTCGCCCGCGGCGATGTGCCGGAAGATCACCGCATGCTGCGCCCGCATATGGGCGGGTTCCTCGCGCAGGCCGAACAGCAGCTGGAGCTGCCAGCCGAGCTGTTCCATGGTGCGCGCCAGGAGGGGGTTCCCGGACAGGGTCACGATGCCCTCGTGGAACGCGGTGTGCGCGGCCACCTCGCGCGCCCCCTCGTCCGCCGCGGCCGCGCGCTCCGCCACGTCCAGCGTCCCGCGCAGCGCGCCGAGCCCCTCCGGCTCCTGCGGCGCGGCCCGCGCCACCCGCCGGGCCGCGAGCCGGGACGCCTGTACGGCCAGCGGCTCCCACACCTCGTAGAGATGCTCCACGTCCGCCCGCGCCAGCCGCCGTACGCGTACCCCGCTGTGCGGCAGAAGTTCGAGCAGGCCCTCGGTGACGAGCGAGCGCAGCGCCTCCCGTACGGGGACGCGCGACATCTGCAGCTCTTCGGCGACCTCGCGCTCGACGAGCCGGGAGCCCTGCGGGTAGCGCCGGTCGACGATGCGCTGCCGGATCGCGTCCCGCGCGCGCGAGCCGAGCGGCGGCCGGGCGCCGCCGCTCTTCACGGATTCCCCGGCCTCCCGGGTCTCGCCGCCGCCGTCGCTGCCCGCCATGTCCACCGTCCTCGCTCCCAGCTGCCCGGGCGAGGATACGGGGACGGGCCCGCGACCGCGTGCTAAGCCTGGGCCTGGCCCTGGCGGTCGGCGTACTCGAAGACCGAGCCGTCCGGGTGCATCGCGATCAGGTTGCGGCCCGCGGGCGTCGGGACCGGCCCCGCGAGGACGTGCGCGCCGGACGCGCTGAGGACGGCGTGCGCCTCGTCGACGTCCGGGACGGCGATCGTCGCCGCGACCTTGCGCAGGACGTCGATCTCCTCCTTCGGACCGCTCATCAGGAGGAAGCAGCCGACCGCCGCGACGGAGACCCCGCCGCGCTCGAAGCGCAGGGCCCGGCTGCCCGCGAGCCGTTCGTAGAACGCGACCGAGGACTCCAGGTCCTCGACGCAGATACGCAGCGTGGTTCCCAGGATCTCCATAGCGGTGAGCGTAGTTGGCCGTGTGCGGACGCGTGATCGTTTCCGGGGAACGACGGGCATCGGTCGTGAGGCGGCGCACCCGCGTCCCCGTGAGGACGGTGAGGCGGGCGCGCCGCTCAGCTCTCCTGGCCCCCGCGATCCTCTACTGGCCCGCGCGATCCGTCTTGCGGCACAGGATTTCGCCGTGCGGCACCGAGAACCAGGCGTCGGGCTGCTTGCCCCATGTCCGCCACGCCTCGGAGATCTCCTCCAGCTGGGCGGTCGTCGCGTGGCCGCTCTCCGTGGCGCGGTCGGCGTACGCGGAGGCGAGGGTGCGGTCCGCCCACAGGCCGCTCCACCACTCGACCTCGTCCGGTGCCGCGTAACACCAGGTGGAGGACGATGAGTTGATGTCGGCCGCGTCGAAACCTGCCTCCAGCGCCCAGGACTTGAGGCGCCGGCCCGCGTCCGGCTCGCCGCCGTTGGCGCGCGCGACCCGCCGGTACAGGTCCAGCCAGTCGTCCATGGCGGGCGCGTTCGGGTACCAGGCCATGGACGCGTAGTCCGAATCGCGGACGGCGATGAAACCGGTGGGCTTGGTGACCCGGCGCATCTCGCGCAGGGCCTGCACCGGGTCGCCGACGTGCTGCAGCACCTGGTGGGCGTGCACGACGCAGAACGTGTCGTCCGGGTAGTCCAGCGCGTGGACGCCCGCCGTCGCGAAGTCGACATTGGTCAGGCCGCGTTCGGCCGCCGTCGCCCTGGCCTGGTCGAGGATTCCCGCAGCCTGGTCCACGCCGGTGACATGCCCCTCGGGGACCAGCGCCGCCAGGTCGGCGGTGATGGTCCCCGGTCCGCACCCGATGTCCAGGATCTTCATGTGCGGCTTCAGCGAACCGAGCAGATACGCGGCCGAGTTGGCGGCGGTGCGCCAGGTGTGGGAGCGCAGTACGGACTCGTGGTGGCCGTGCGTGTAGACGGCGTTCTCCTTCGGCATGGCGGACCCCTTCGCAAGATCAGTGAGCGGCGGACCAAGTGAGATCACCGTACGCCGCCATGCCGAATATTGAGATGGCCATCTCATGATACGGACCCACTCGTGCTGTCACAGTATGGTCAGCGGCCGGTAGACCCGTAGTGCCTCGTGCTGCTTGTCGATGATCAACTCCCGCCCGCACGGCGCGATCTCACCGTCGAAGGCCAGTGGAGTGCCGGGGCTGATGCGGTCCATGCGCAGCCGCGTGCGCCGGACCGCGGCGTGGAACGGGGAGCGGGACAGCGGCCCCGCGAACGCCGCCGCCAGCAGTCGCACGCCCGGCAGCCGGCCGCCGTGCACCACACGCACGTCGAGCAGGCCGTCCGCGAGATCCGCGCGCCGGCCCGCGGTGAGCCCCATCCGGCGGTACGTGCAGTTCCCGGCGAACACCATCCACAACGGCCGCCGCGTGCCGTCCAGTTCGGCCTGCAACGGATGGTCGCGGCGCAGCACGTGGGTGGCGGCCACCACGTCGGCGAGCCGTCCGCCGATCCGCCGCGACCAGCGCTCGCGCTCCTTCACCAGCTCCGGGTACACGCCCAGGCTGAAGGTGTTGAGGAAGATCCCGGAGGTGGCCGACGACCGGAAGCGGCCGACGTCGACCGCCACGGCGTCACCCGCCTCGACGGCCCGCGACAGATCGCCCGGGTCCTCGATCCCCAGGTCGTACGCGAAGTGGTTGAGCGTGCCGCCGGGAAGGACGGCGAGCGGCAGACCGTGGCGCAGGGCGACGCCCGCCGCGGTGTTCACCGTGCCGTCCCCGCCGCACACCCCGAGCGCCCGTGCCCGGGTCGCCGCCTTCTCCAGCGCGGCGGGCAGATCGGACCCCCCGGCCTCGACGATCTCGGCGTGCGGCAGCAGGCCGCGCAGCGTCCGCGCCTGGTCCGGACTGCCCGCACCGGTGTTGACCACCATCACCAGGCCCTCGCCGCCGGGCAGCTTCGGCACGTCGTCCACCAGCGGCCGGCCCGGCGACGGCATCTGGTCGCGGGTAGGCACGAGGCCCCGTACCGCGTAGGCCGCGCCCGCCCCGAGCGCGGCGCCCGCGAGGACATCGCCCGGGAAGTGCGCGCCCGTATAGACGCGGGACGCGGCGACGGAGAACGCGAGGGGCGCCACCAGCGCGCCCAGCAGGCGGGACTCCAGCGCGACGCCCGTGGCGAACGCGGCCGCCGACGCCGCGTGCCCGGACGGGAACGACGTCGTCACCGGCTGCCGCTTCAGACGGCGCACAAGCGGCACCGGGTCGAGCACGGGCCGCGGCCTGCGCACCGAACGCTTGCCGAGCGTGTTGATCGTCGCGGACGCCACGGCGAGCGAGGCGACCCCGCGCACGGCCGCGCGGCGGGCCTTCGGCGAACCGCCCACGGCCAGCGCGCCCGCCACCGCGAACCACAGCACCCCATGGTTCGCGCTGCGGCTGAGCCGGGGCAGGACGCGGTCGCCGCCGGGCCAGTGCCGGCGCGCCGCGTACTCGAAAACACGCAGGTCAAGGGCGGCGAGCCGGCCGCGCAGGCCAGGGCCCGGAGAGGTCGGGGTCCGCCAGGTCGTCAGGTGGTCGAGGTCAGCGCACATTGCGCACGTGTACCCACCGCGGGCCCCCGCACCACGGGGGTGTGACGAAATCGTTTTGCTCCTCACCCGGCCGGGCGCCCACAATGCGGACCATGGGACATCTGGAAGCCGCGCACCTCGAGTACTACTTGCCGGACGGGCGGGCGCTGCTCGGTGATGTCTCCTTCCGGGTCGGGGAGGGCTCCGTGGTGGCCCTGGTCGGGCCGAACGGCGCAGGAAAGACGACACTCCTCAAGCTGATCTCCGGCGAGCTGAAGCCGCACGGCGGCACCGTCACCGTCGGCGGCGGGCTCGGCGTCATGTCGCAGTTCGTCGGCTCGGTGCGCGACGAGACGACCGTGCGCGACCTGCTCGTATCGGTTGCGACCCCGCGGATCAGGGAGGCGGCGAAGGCCGTCGACAAGGCCGAGCACCTGATCATGACCGTCGACGACGAGGCGGCGCAGCTCGAGTACGCGCAGGCCCTGTCCGACTGGGCCGAGGCGCGCGGCTACGAGGCCGAGACGGTCTGGGACATGTGCACCACGGCCGCCCTCGGCATTCCGTACGACACGGCCCAGTTCCGCGAGGTCCGCACGCTCTCCGGCGGCGAGCAGAAACGACTCGTCCTCGAAGCGCTGCTGCGCGGCACCGACGAGGTCCTCCTCCTCGACGAGCCGGACAACTATCTCGACGTGCCCGGCAAGCGCTGGCTGGAGGAGAAGCTGCGCGAGACCCGTAAGACGGTCCTGTTCGTCTCCCACGACCGGGAGCTGCTCGCCCGCTCCGCCGAGAAGATCGTCAGCGTCGAGCCGGGCCCCGCCGGCGCCGACGCCTGGGTGCACGGCGCCGGCTTCGCGACGTACCACGAGGCGCGGCGGGAGCGGTTCGCGCGCTTCGAGGAGCTGCGCAGGCGCTGGGACGAGAAGCACGCCCAGCTGAAGAAGCTCGTCCTCAACCTGCGGCAGGCGGCCGCGGTCAGCCACGAGATGGCGTCCCGCTACGCGGCGGCGCAGACCCGGCTGCGCAAGTTCGAGGAGGCGGGACCCCCGCCCGAGCCGCCGCGCGAGCAGGACATCACCATGCGCCTGCACGGCGGCCGGACCGGCGTGCGGGCCATCACCTGCAAGGGCCTCGAGCTGACCGGCCTCATGCAACCGTTCGACCTGGAGGTCTTCTACGGCGAGCGGGTCGCGGTCCTCGGCTCGAACGGTTCGGGCAAGTCGCACTTCCTGCGCCTGCTCGCCGGGAACCCCGACGACACGGTCGCGCACACGGGGGAGTGGAAGCTCGGCGCGCGGGTCGTGCCCGGCCACTTCGCGCAGACCCACGCCCACCCCGAGCTGCGGGGCCGCACCCTGCTCGACATCCTCTGGCTCGACCACGCCAAGGACCGCGGCGCGGCGATGGGGCGGCTGCGGCGCTACGAGCTGACGGCTCAGGCCGAGCAGAAGTTCGAGCGGCTCTCGGGCGGCCAGCAGGCCCGCTTCCAGATCCTGCTGCTCGAACTGGCCGGAGTGACGGCGCTCCTCCTCGACGAGCCGACGGACAACCTCGACCTGGAGTCCGCCGAGGCGCTCCAGGAGGGCCTGGAGGCGTTCGAGGGCACGGTCCTCGCCGTCACGCACGACCGCTGGTTCGCGCGCTCCTTCGACCGCTACCTCGTCTTCGGCAGCGACGGCCGGCTGCGTGAGTCCGACGAACCCGTCTGGGACGAGCGCAGGGTGGAACGGGCGCGGGGGTAACGGACGCGCGCGGTGACCGGCGCCGCCCCGCCGGCGCCCCGTCACCCACTCGGCCCAGCTCCGCGCGACCCGCCCCTCGCCGCATTCCCACGTGCTCCCGCTCCCGGGACGCGGCCGCCGGCCCTCCCGTGCAGGCCGCGCGCGAGTGTGCGGCTCGGGAGAGGCTGGGGAGGGTATGAGGTGCCCATGAGGTCCCGGCAGTGCGGACTGGCAGCGCGTGGAGGTGGCACATGCGGGGGAACGACCACGGGATCCTGGAGGGGCGCGGGCCCGTCCGGTACGGGCCGCCGCTGCCGGACGACGGCCTTCCCGTCCTGCCCGAGCTGGCCGCCGCGGCCGCCGCCGCGGACCCGGCGGCCCCGGAACCGCCCGGCGGCTCCCCCTCCCTCCTCGACGCCGCCTGCGGCTACTGGCAGCGCCGCGGACTCACCACCGAACCGGACGGCACCGCGGCCGCGCCCGGCGGCGTACCCCTGCTCCTCGCGCTGACCGCCGCGATCGGCGGCGACGTGCTGCTGCCCCGGCCCTGTCCGGCCTGGTGGGAGCCCCAGGCACGGCTCCTCGGCCGGTCCGTCTTCCACGTGGCGACGCCCGCCGAGTGCGGCGGTGTCCCCGATCCGTACGCCCTCCTCGAAACCGTGCGCCGCGTCCGCGCCGAGGGTGGCGACCCGCGGCTCCTCGTCCTGTCCGTCGCCGACGACCCGACCGGGACCGTGCCGCCGCCCGAGATCCTGCACGAGACGGTCGAGGCCGCCGCGGAGGAGGGCCTGCACATCGTCAGCGACGAGACCTGGCGCGACACCCTGCACCACGACCCGGCCCGCGCCACCGTCCTGATCGGCCCCGCCGAGATGCTGCCCGAGCACGTCACCGTGGTCACCGACCTCACCGGCGCCTACCTGCCGCCCGGGCTGCCCGCGGCCGTCGCCCGTTTCCCCGCCACCGCGCGCGGGGCCGCGCTGCGCGCCCGCGTCCTGGACATCCTCACCGCGCTGGGCGCGGTCCTCTCGGCTCCCGCCGCGGCGGGGGCGGCATACGCGCTCGGCGAGCCCGCCGGGATCACCGCGCGCCTGCGCGCCACGACCGCGCTCGACGCGCGCGTGGCCGCCGCCGTGCACCGCGTGGTGCTCCTCTCCGGCGGACTCGCCCGGCCGCCCGAAGCCGGCCGCCAGCTGTACGCGGACCTGGACCGGCTGCGCCCCGCGCTCGCCGCCCGCGGCGTCGGCGACGCCCAGGACCTGGAGGACCGCCTCTCCGGGCGGCTCGGCATGCCCACCCCCGGCGGCCACCGCTTCGGCGACGACCTCGCCGCGCTGCGGGTACGCCTGTCCACCGGCCCCTTCCTCGGCTCAACCCCGCAGGAGCGCATGGCGTCTCTCACCGCGCCGGAACCTCTGGAATTGCCGCACGTACAGCGGGCGTTGAGCATGTTGGAGTCGGCTCTCGACGATCTCAGGGCCGACGTCAAGGGATGGGAGAGTCCTCGATGACGCAGCAGTCCGAGTCGACGGCACGGCGAGCTGATGCCCCCGCGTCCTTCGTACCCCTCGCCGAGCCGAAGCCGCTCGGCGAGGGGCGTACTTGGCCCAAGTCGTTCGCCGACCGCCTGACGGCGCCGCTGCCCGGACTGCGCGCCTTCGCCCGGTTCGCCAGGGAGGGCGCGCTGCGTCCGCCGCCCGAAGCGCTGAACGAGATCGCGGCCCTGCCGTTCGAGCCGGGACCGCTGCCGGCCGTGGACGCCCGTACCGTCGCCGTCAGCTGGGCGGGGCACGCCAGTTGGGTGCTGCGCATAGGCGGCCTCACCGTGCTCACCGACCCCGTCTGGTCCCGCAAGATCCTCGGCACCCCGGCCCGCGTCACCCCGGCCGGCGTCGCCTGGAGCGCCCTGCCGACCGTCGACGCCGTCGTCATCAGCCACAACCACTACGACCACCTGGACGCCCCCACCCTCAAAAGGCTCCCGAGGGACACACCCGTGTTCGTCCCCGCCGGACTCGGCCGCTGGTTCACCCGCCGCCGCTTCACCCGCGTCACGGAGCTCGACTGGTGGGAGGCGGCGGAACTGGACGGCGTGCGCTTCGACTTCGTCCCGGCGCACCACTGGTCCAAGCGCAGCCTCGTCGACACCTGCCGCACCCTGTGGGGCGGTTGGGTCCTCACCGACCTGGAGGGACAGCGGGTCTACTTCGCGGGGGACACCGGATACGGCCACTGGTTCTCGGAGATCGGCAGCCGCTACCCCGGCATCGACCTGGCGCTCCTGCCCATCGGCGCCTACGAGCCGCGCTGGTGGCTGAAGGACGTCCACTGCGACCCGGAGGATGCGGTGCAGGCCGCGCAGGACGTGGGCGCGCGCCGTATGGCGCCCATGCACTGGGCCACGTTCCTGCTCTCGGCCGAGCCGGTCCTCGAACCCCTCACGCGCGTACGGGCCGCCTGGCAGAAGGCGGGACTTGCGCGCAAGAACCTGTGGGACCTGCCGGTGGGCGCCTCACGCGTGCTGACCGTCTGAGCGGCCTCCGCGCGCCCGCCGCCACACGGCGGGCGCCGCGCTGATCACCAGCGTCAGTCCGACCGCCGCCACGACGCCCTCCCACGGCTCACTGAACAGGGAGCCGCCGAGGATGCCGATGAGCTGATACGTCACGGCCCAGGCCAGGCACGCCGGGACGTCCCCGCGCGCGAACTGCCGCAGCGGCATCCTCGCCATCAGGCACGCCAGCATCACGGGGATGCGCCCGGCGGGCACGAGCCGGGACAGGACGAGCACCATCACCCCGTGATCGGCGAGTTTGTCCTGCGCCTGCGCGAGCCGCTCCTCGGGCGCCCGTTCGCGGATCGCGGCCAGCCATCTGGAACCGTTCCTGGAACCCATCCCGCGCTGCCCCAGCCAGTACAGCGCCACATCGCCGAGGAACGCCGCGCACGCGGAGACACCGAACACCAGGAGCAGCGAGAACGGCGCCGTCTGATGAAAGGCGACCACGGCCGCCGAGCTGACGAGCGCCCCCGTGGGGACGACCGGCACCAGCGCCCCGATCACGATCAGCAGGAACAACGACGGGTATCCGACGGCCTGTTGGGTGGACTCCGGCGGCGTGTGCGTCACCGCGGCGGCGAGCAGTTCGTGGCCCGCGCCACTGACCGGACTCACTTGGCGACCTCCGGCCGCACACTCTCACCGTGACCGAGCAGATGCACCGCCACCTCGGGCGCCAGCTGTGCGGAGCGCCGCACGAACTCCTCGCCCGGCGCGTGGAATTCATGCGGTCGCACCGCGTCCATGCCGATCGGCCAGTACGTCCCGTAGTGCACCGGCACGGCGCTGCGCGGCGCGATCCGGGCGAGCGCCTCGGCGGCGCGGCCCGCGTCCAGATGGTGCGGCCCGAGCCAGGGTCCCCACCCCCCGACCGGCAGGAGCGCCACATCCACCTCGCCGACCGCCTCCGCCATGGAGTCGAAGAGCCCGGTGTCGCCCGCGAAGTAGGTACGGGCCTCGCCGCTCACCACGAACCCGAGCGCGGGGGAGCGGTGCGGCCCCACCGGGATGCGCCGCCCGTCGTGCGACGCGGGCACGGCGCGTATGACGAGGTCGCCCACCTCCACGCAGGTGCCCGGCTCGACCTCCGTGAGCCGCAGTTGCGTGAGCCTGCGCAGGCCGGGCACCGCGCGCCGGGCCCCTCGCGGGAGCAGGACCCGGGTGCCCGGCGCGAGCCGGGCCAGGGACGGGACGTGCAGATGGTCGGCGTGCAGATGAGAGACGAGCACGACGTCGGCGACGGCGGCCTCGGGCGGTGGGGGCGCCCCGCGGCGCCGGCGCAGATGGGCGAGGCGGCGCGCGAAGAGCGGGTCGGTCAGCACGCGGATTCCCGAGTCCTCGACCGTGCAGGTGGCGTGACCCCACCAGGTGATCTCCACCGGCACCTCCAGGACCTCCTCCGTGCGACTCCCCCGAGCCTACGGGCAGGAGTAGGGTCGTCGGGGAAACCGGAGGTGAGGGGGACACCATGGGTGAAACGGCGGGAGAGACCGCGGCCGGCGCGGTCCGCGTCACGGCGATCGCCAGCCTCACGCCGCTGGAGGAGCTGGACGCCGACCCCTTCCTCGTGGACTCGCGCAGCCAGCACGCGATGTGCGCCCGCTGGGCCGCCGACCGGGGCTACGTCGTGACCAGAGAACTCCTCGTCCACTCACTGCGCTCCGACCACGACGTGCTGTGGGCGGACGTCGACGCGGGCCTCGTCGACCTGTTCGTCGCCCCGAGCGACCGGGTCCTGCGGGCCGCGCTGCGCTCGGTCGACGAGTTCACGGCCGAGTGCGAGCGCCGCGGCGTCCGCCTGGAGACCGCGGGCCTCGCCGAGCCGTCGTACGACGCGGAGATGAAGAAGCGCGTCCACCGCCGGATGTCGATGCCGACAGCGGGTTACGACGGCTGCTGAGCCCGCCCCACGGTCGTCCCGCGCCGCCCCGCGCCGGGCACCTGTGTGCGCAGTCAGGGGAGAACCCGGACGTATCGCGCCCATATGACACGCTTGGCGCGGGGACGACGACGTGACGGCGAGAGGGTGAGCGAGGCGTGGGCGAGGGGCGTTGGCGGCGGTTCGCCAGCATGTGCTGGCGGTCGATCGCGGTGTGGGCGGTCGGCACCGTCACGATGCTCGTGCTCGCCGGGATCCTGCCGGACTTCAAGCTCCAGTCGGACAACGGCGACAGTGCCACCCGCATCGGCGTCACCGCCGCGCTCGGCGCGGGGGCCTTCGCCGTCCTGTCCGTGCTGGTGTGGCCGCTCCTCGTGCGCGCCCTGCTCCTGGTGCCCGCGCTCGTCCTCGGCCTCGTCGTCTTCTTCCTCAACGGCGGCCTGCTGCTCTTCGCCCTGGCCCTCGTCCCCGACGGCCGGGGCGAGGCGAACCCCGAGACCGCCGTCGTGGTCGCCGCCGTGATGTCCGCGGTCGCGTCCGCCACCGGGGGAGCCCTCGCCGTACGCGACGACGACGCCTACCGCCGCCGCCTGTACCGCCTCGCCGCCCGGCGCCGCCGCAGAGCGAGCGCCGGAGCGGGGCCGTCCACCCCCGGGACCGTCTTCCTCCAGCTCGACGGCGTCGGCCACGACGTCCTGCGCGACGCCGCGCACCAGGACGTGATGCCCACCGTCGGCGCCTGGCTCGGCGCCGGCACCCACCGCCTCACGCCCTGGCGCACCGACTGGTCCAGCCAGACGGGCGCCAGCCAGCTCGGCATCCTGCACGGCAGCAACTACGACGTGCCCGCGTTCCGCTGGTACGAGAAGGACACCCGCGAGATCCAGGTCTCCAACCGGCCCACCAGCGCCGCCGAACTCCAGCGCCGCGCCATCGAGCACACCGGCGACGGCGGCCTGCTCACCCTGGACGGCGCCAGCCGCGGCAATCTCTTCAGCGGAGGCGCCGAACAGGTCGCCCTCGTGCTGTCCGTCGCGGCCCGCCGCGGCAAGGAGAACCGCTCGCGCGCCGGCTACTTCGCGTACTTCAGCGACCCGGCGAACGCCGTGCGCACCGCCCTGTCCTTCGTCGCCGAGGTCGGCCGCGAGATCGGCCAGTCCACCCGGGCCCGGCTGGCCCGGCAGCGCCCCCGCGTCGGCCGCGGCGGGCTCTACCCGTTCATCCGCGCCTTCGCGACCGTCGTGGAGCGGGACGTGGTCGTCGCCGCGGTCATCGGCGACATGCTCGCGGGCCGCAGCGCGGTCTACGCGGACCTCGTCGCCTACGACGAGGTCGCCCACCACTCCGGGCCCGTCAGCCGCGACGCCGAGAAGGTCCTCGCACGCCTCGACCGCTCCCTCGCGCTGATCGCGAAGGTCGCCGAGCACGCCCCGCGCCCGTACCGGATCGTCGTCCTGTCCGACCACGGGCAGAGCCCCGGCGAGACGTTCCGCGCCCGCTACGGGCTCGGCCTCCAGGACCTCGTCCGGGCGGGCTGCGGCCTGCCCGTGCCGCGCCGTGCCCGGCGCACCCTTCCCCAAGCTCTCGGCTTCGCTCGAGCAGGGGAGACCCCAACCGGCGCCGAGGCCCGCTCCGCCGTCAGGGCCGCGCTGCGCCGGCCCGTCGAGGAGGGCGGCGAGAGGGACCGCCCCGCGTCGCGCCGCTCCGAGCCGATCGTCCTCGCCTCCGGCAACCTCGGCCTGGTCTCCTTCCCCGACGTGCCGCACCGCATGAGCAAGGAGGAGATCGACGCCCGCCACCCGGCGCTCCTGACGACCCTCGCCAACCACCCCGGCATCGGCTTCCTGCTGGTGCGCAGCGAGGAGTACGGCGCCGTCGTCCTCGGCGCGCGCGGCGCCGAGATCCCCCTGGCCGACCTCGACGACCGCCCCGGGCCCCTGGCCGACTTCGGCGCGCACGCCGCCGACGCCGTCCGCCGTACCGACTCCTTCCCGCACACCGCCGACATCATGGTGAACTCCTGGTACGACCCGGCCGAGGGCGAAGTGCTCGCCTTCGAGGAGCAGATCGGTTCCCACGGAGGCCTCGGCGGCGCCCAGGGGCACCCGTTCCTGCTCGCCCCGGAGGCCTTCTCGCCGCCGGCCGCTGAGGGCGCCGAACTGGTGGGCGCCCAGCAGGTCCACCACGTGCTCCGCCGCTGGCTGCGCGAGGGCTGCGGCCCCCAGGTCCCGCTGGACAAATCCCGGCACGAGCCCGCCACCGACGCATCATTTACGGTCGCGACGGTCACTCCGCAGGACAAATCCGCCTGATTTTGAACGATGTGTGCCGGGGGCCGACCATGGGAGCGTCGCCCGGCGATCCCGGTCGGCGCCCGCACGAGAGAGGCGCACCACCCCATGCCCCACACCGGAACCGTGACGAAGCCGGCTCCGGCCCCACAGCACGAAGAACTCCCCAGCAAGCACGCCCGCCGCTTCGGGCTCCCTGTCGCCACCGCACTCGTGATGGGCAACATCATCGGCGGCGGCATCTTCCTGCTCCCGGCCTCCGTCGCCCCCTTCGGCACCATCAGCCTCGTCGCGTTCGGTGTCCTGACCGTCGGAGCCATCGCGCTCGCGCTCGTCTTCGGCCGCCTCGCCCACCGCCATCCGCAGACCGGCGGGCCCTACGTCTACGCGCGCGAGGCGTTCGGCGACTTCGCCGGGTTCCTGGCCTCCTGGTCGTACTGGATCACCACCTGGGTGTCGAACGCGGCGCTCGCCGTGGCCGCTGTCGGCTACCTCGACGTGCTCCTGCCCATCCACGGCTCCACGTTCTGGACCATCGTCGCCGCGCTCACCGTCCAGTGGCTGCCCGCTCTCGCCAACCTCGCGGGCACCCGCTACGTCGGCGCGGTGCAGCTCGTGTCGACCGTCCTGAAGTTCGCGCCGCTGCTCCTCGTCGCCGTCGGCGGCCTGTTCTTCTTCCACGCCGACAACCTCGGACCGTTCCGGGCGAGCGGCGACTCCCCGCTCGGCGCCGTCTCCGCGTCCGCCGCGATCCTGCTCTTCAGCTACCTCGGCGTCGAGTCCGCCTCGGTCAGCGCCGGCGAGGTCCGCGACCCCGGCCGCAACGTGGGCCGTGCCACCGTCCTCGGCACCGGCCTCGCCGCCCTCCTGTACCTGCTGTGCACCCTCGCCGTCTTCGGGACCGTCGCCCACGACCGGCTCGTCGACTCCAGCGCGCCCTTCTCCGACGCCGTCAACGCCATGTTCGGCGGCACCTGGGGCGGCACCGCCGTGGCCGTCGCCGCGCTCGTCTCCATGCTCGGCGCCCTGAACGGCTGGACGCTCCTGAGCGCCCAGACCCCGTACGCCGCCGCGAAGGACGGCCTGTTCCCCGCGGTGTTCACCAAGAAGAAGCGCGGCACCCCGACCGCCGGCGTCCTCGTCGCCGTCACCCTCGCCTCGCTCCTGACCGTGTACAACTACACGGCGGGCTCGGCCGGGGTCTTCGAGACGCTCGTCCTCGTCACCACGTTCACCGCGACCGTCCCCTACCTCCTCGCGACCGCCGCCCAGATCTACTTCCTGCTGTCCGGACAGGGCCACCGCGTCAGCGGCCCGCGCCTGGCCCGCGACATGGTGCTCGCGCTGGCCGCGTTCGGCTTCTCGCTGTGGCTGGTCGGCGGCGCCGGATACGCGGCCGTCTACCAGGGCGTCCTGTTCCTCTTCGCCGGAGTCCTCGTCTACGCGTGGATGGCCGCCCGCAAGAAGCGCACCGCCGCGGACACCACCGGCTGATCCCTGCCCCGTGCGCATTCCGGCCATAAGCGGTCCGGGTGTGGTCGGATGGTGCCCAACGCCCCAACCGGCACCCGACTGAAGGGAATCACCGTGGCTACCACGCGCTCCGCGCACACCGTGTGGGAAGGCGATCTGCTCAAGGGGAGCGGCGTCGTCACCTTCGACTCGTCCGGCATCGGCCAGCAGGCCGTGTCCTGGCCCTCCCGCGCCGAGCAGGCCAACGGCAAGACCAGCCCGGAGGAGCTGATCGCCGCCGCGCACTCCAGCTGCTTCTCGATGGCCCTCTCCCACGGCCTGACGACCGGCGGCAACCCGCCCGCCAAGCTCATCACATCCGCGGACGTCACGTTCCAGCCGGGCGAGGGCATCACCGGCATTCACCTCACGGTCGAGGGCACGGTGCCAGGGCTCGACGAGGCCGGATTCGCCGCCGCGGCCGAGGACGCCAAGAAGAACTGCCCGGTCAGCCAGGCGCTCACCGGCACCACGATCACCCTCACGGCGAAGCTCGCCTGACGACGCACGCCCAGCCTTCACGTGCCGCGGACCCGCAGCGACGGGCCCGCGGCACTGCTGTCACCGTGCGCCGCCGGTCATCACGCGCCGCGTGTCAGAGCGCGTCGCGCTTCTTGCGCAGCAGCTCCACCGTGCGCTCCGCGGACGCCGCCTGCGCCGCGATGTGGTCGAGCACCTCCAGATGAGTGCCCACCTCTTCCCGGCCGTCCAGATAGAGCGCGCCCGTGACGTACTCGCTGAAGACCATGTCCGGCAGCTCACGCACCGGGAACCGGAACAGCGTGAACGGGCCGAACGTCCCCGGGTGCGGGCCCGCCGCGAACTCGGCTATCTGGAGCGTCACTTGAGGCAGCTCGGCCGCCTCGATGAGCCGGTCGAGCTGATGGCGCAGCACCTTGGGGCCGCCCGGCGGCCGGCGCAGCACCGTCTCGTCCATCACGACCCACAGATGAGGCGCGTCCTCACGGGTCAGCAGTGCCTGCCGGGCCATCCGCAGCGTCACATGGCGTTCCAGGTCACCGGGCTGCGTGCGGCCGACGGTGCCCGCGTCCAGGACGGCCCGCGCGTACTCCTCCGTCTGCAGCAGCCCCGGCACGAAGTGCGGCTCGTACGACCTGATGAGCCCGGCAGCGCTCTCCAGGCTCACGTACAGACTGAACCAGTCGGGCAGGATGTCGTGGAACCGCTGCCACC
Source organism: Streptomyces sp. NPDC107517 (assembly GCF_055582645.1). NCBI lineage: Bacteria > Bacillati > Actinomycetota > Actinomycetes > Kitasatosporales > Streptomycetaceae > Streptomyces > Streptomyces sp. NPDC107517. Next base: position 615,855 of record NZ_JBVJPM010000001.1, read on the forward strand.
AGCCCGGCAGATTCGCCTCCTCGGCGAGCCCGACGAACGCCTCGGTCTCCTGCTCCGGCACCCCGTACAGCTCCAGGAGCATCTGTACGTACGGGATCTTGAGGGCGACCTCGGCGGTCTCCATACGGCGGATCGTCGCGCCGGTGACGCGCAGCGCGCGGGCGGCCTCGTCGCGGTTGAGCCCGGCCGACTCCCGCAGTTCCCTCAGGCGTCTGCCCAGGACCACCTGGCCCACGGTCGGTGCGGGCCGCCGTTCACTCACGTCACGTCTCCCCACGTGCCGGGCGGCGAGCGGATTCGGGAGCCGGTGCGCTCCCAGCCGCGGCGCTGCGCGCACAGAACATGTGCGCGAGCCGCGTGAACGGTACCAGTGGGACGAGCGGCCTGCCCACTACCGCGTGGGTCCGATCACGAGGCCCCGACTACGGTTCCAGCGACCGCAGATACTTCGCCGTCGCCGGGTCGGCCGGCAGGAACGTCTCGATCGCGAGCTCGGCCACCGTCACGTCCATCGGGGTGTTGAACGTCGAGACCGACGACACGAACGACAGGACCTGCCCGGCATGCTCGATCACCATCGGCAGCGCGAAATACGGCACCGCCTCGCCGCCCTCCCCGTCGTCGTCACCGGCGTCCTTGTCAGCCACCGGGTACGCCTTGACCTCGTCGTACACCGCGCGCAGCGCCTCCGAGCGGTCCAGCGCGATCTGCCGCTCCATCTGCGCCAGGAGATGCCCCCGCCACTCGCGCAGATTCCGGATCCGCGGCGCGAGGCCCTCCGGGTGCAGGGTGAGCCGCATCGCGTTGAGCGGCGGGGCCAGCAGCGACTCGGGAATCCCCTCCAGCAGCATCGCGATCCCCCGATTGGCGGCGACCACCGTGTACGTCGCGTCGACGACCAGCGCCGGATACGGCTCGTAGCCGTGCAGGAGCCGGTCCAGGCCCTCCCGCAGCGCCCCCATGGAGGGGTCGTCGAGCGGGGTCTCCGCGAACCGCGGCGCGTAACCCGCCGCGAGCAGCAGCGCGTTGCGCTCCCGCACCGGCACGTCCAGATGCTCCGCGAGCCGCAGGACGAGCTCCTCGCTCGGGCGTGACCTGCCCGTCTCCACGAAGCTGAGATGCCGGGCGGACGAGTCCGCGCGCAGGGCGAGCTCCAGCTGGCTCACCCTCCGTCGCTCCCGCCACTCGCGCAGCAGAGGACCGATTCCGGACCGGCGAGCACGCGTGGCAGTCGTCATGCCACGACCGTAGCCGAGGGGCGCGCGGCACCGCCCCTGTGGGACGCTGGAACTCCTCGCACATCACAGGGAAAGGACCTGGTCATGCCCGTGGAGCCGCTGTCCCAGAAGGAGATCGAGGACCGTCTCGCCGAGCTGCCGGGATGGAGCGTGTCCGACGACGGACTCACCTGCAGCTTCCGCCTGGCCAACCACTTCGCGGCCACGGGCCTCGTCGTGCACATCGCGCAGATCCAGGACGAGATCGACCACCACTCCGACCTGACCCTCGGCTACAACACCGTCAACCTGTCCGTGAACACCCACAGCGCGGGCGGCGCCATCACCGCGCTCGACTTCGGCCTCGCCCACCGAGTCCAGGAGATCGCCCCCACCCACGGCGTGCGCTGACCGCCGGTGCTGGACTACGACAAGGAAGCAGCGGTCTACGACGAGACCCGCGGCGGCGAACCCCGCGCCCGGTCCGCGGCCGAGGCCGTGCTGCGCCTCGTGCCGCCCACCGCCCGGACCCTCCTCGACCTGGCCTGCGGCACCGGCCTCGTCACCATGCGCCTCACCCGGCCGGGCCTGCGCTGCGTCGGCATCGACATCGCGCCCGGGATGCTGCGCGCCGCGGCCCCCCGCCTCGACGGCGCCGCCGTCCGCGGCGACAGCCGCCGACTCCCGTTCCGCAGCGCCTGTGCGGACGTCGTGACCGTGATCTGGCTGCTGCATCTGCTGCCCGACGCGGGCCCCGTCATAGCCGAGGCCGCCCGCGTCCTGCGGCCCGGCGGCGTCCTGGTGACCACCGTCGACAAGGCCGCCGCCCACGACGTGGGCAGTGACATCGACGCCCTCGTGGCCCCCTACCGCGGCCGCCTCCCCTCCGACGCGGCCGCACGCGTCGCCGCCCACGGACTGCGGCCGAGCGGCGAGGCCCGCTTCCCCGGACACGGCCAGGGCCGCACCCCGAGCCGCCTGGCCGACGACGTGCGGCGCGGCAGGATCTACGCGGCCGGGGGCACCGCGCTCGCCGACCTGATCTCCGCGCTCCCCGACCCCGAACGTCCCCGCGCAGACCCTCAGTTCACCCTGCACGCCTTCACCCGGCACGCCTGACGCGAGATCAGCGCGCCGCGTCGAGACGCGCCCGCTGATCCACCGTCAGCTCCAGGTCGACCGCCGCCAGGCTCTCGTCGAGCTGGGCCACCGACGACGCGCCCACCAGAGGGATCACCGGGACTTCGCCGCCGATGAGCCAGGCGAGAACCACCTGGTTCACCGTGGCGTCGGCCTCCTTCGCCACGTCGCGCAGCGCGGCCAGCCGAGTGGGCGTACCCGGATGGTCGTACTCGGCGCCCAGCGGCTTGTCGCCTCGCACATACGCGCCCGCGAGCAGCGGAGAGTACGCCACGAGCGCGAGCTTCTCGCCCTCGGCCCTCACGTAGCTCAGGAGCTGGCCGTCGACCAGACCCTGGCTGCCGTCCGGCGACAGATCCGCCGGCAGATCCGTGCGCGGCCGCAGATAACTGTGCCGGTACTGCAGCACCTCGTACCCCGGCAGCCCCGCCCGCTCGGCGATCTCCCGCGCCCGTTCCACCTTCCACGCCCAGTGGTTGCTGACCCCGAGCAGTCCGACGCTGCCCTCGGCGACGAGACCCGCGAACGCCTCCACGGTTTCCCGGAGTTCGACCTTCGGGTCCTCGATGTGCGCGTACAGCAGATCGAGCCGCTCCGTGCCGAGCCGTTCCTTACTGCCCTCCACGGCCCGCCGGATCGCCGCGGCGGACAGGCCCTCGGGGTTGTCGACGTACCCCGTGCCGGCGGCCAGCGGGCTCGCGCCCAGCTTCGTCGCGACGACGATCTCGCCGCCGATGCCCCGGCTGCGCCGCCACCGGCCGAGCACGCCCTCGCTCTCCCCGCCCCGGCTGCCGGTGTGCCAGAACGCGTAGTTGTCCGATGTGTCGACGAACGTGCCGCCCGCCGCCACGTACCGGTCGAGGATCGCGTACGACGTCTCCTCGTCGGTCCGTGTGCCGAACAGCATCGCGCCGAGACTCAGCACGCTCACCTCACGGCGGGTGGCCGGATCGGCGCCGATCGTGCGGAACTTCATGACGGGTCCCTCCCGTGCCCGGCGCGGATGCCGGGCCACGGGAGGGAGTCTCGGCGTTGAAGCGCACACGAAGTCAAGGCGCGACGCAGCACCGGATCAGGCGCGACGGGTGAAGGCCATCGTCCAGTTCGACAGCCAGGTGTCCCCGCCGTCCACCGAGAAGAACTGCTCCCAGTGCGCCGTCGTCGCCGAGATCCCCGACCACACGAACCGCACCCGCACGTCCTTGCCGTCATGCGTGTCGTCGCCCTCGAAGACGCCCCGCCCGCCCTCGTCGAAGCGGCCGACGACCGGCGGGAACAGGATGCCCGTACGGCTGGACGACCAGTTCAGCGACCACGTACCGGCCGCGTGGTCGAAGAGCCGCAGCGTCAGTCCCTTGAAGCTTTCCGTGGGGCAGTCCATCTCGTCGATGTCGGCCGCCCCGTCGAACAGGCTCCAGCAGCGGTTCGTCGCGGCGAACTCCTCCCACCCGCTGTCCGCGTCGAGAAAGTCCGTACGCCTGCGGTGGGCGACGTCCCAGTCACCGATGAAGAAGTCGAAGTCGCGCGCGGTGCTCATCAGCGGTCTCCCGTAGTGCCGTCGGCGAGTGAATCGGCCAGATATCCGTCGAGGTCCGGGGCGTCCGGGGCCAGCATGTGCCGCACCCACGCGTCGCGTTCGTGCAGCACCGGCGGCAGCTCCCACACACAGCCGATCCACGGCCGGTCGAGGATCACGAACCGCGTCGGATCGCTGTCGGGACAGCCGATCACCGGCTGCCCCGCCGCCGCGCCCCGGAAGTGCAGGACGTTGTCCCACACCCAGCTGTACGCGTTGACATAGGCACCGTCGTCACCGCCGCGGTGCAGCACGACGAACGTCGCCGCGGGCGTACCGTCCGACTCCGGAAGCAGCTCCGGCAGCATCGCGTACGCCGCCTTCTCCACCTCCGGCGCGATCCCCGCCGGATCCGCGCTCACGTGATAGCGCTTGACGCGCCGGCCCGCCACCTCGACGGGCGGCAGCGCCCACAACCGTTTCTCTTCGAAAGCCATGGCTGGAAGCTACGACCGCTTCACTGACATCCTGTGTCAGTGAAGTCCAGCCGACTGGTGTCCATCCTGCTGCTGCTCCAGACCCGCGGCAGAATGACCGCCGCCCAGCTCGCCGCCGCCCTCGAAGTCTCCGTACGCACCGTGTACCGAGACATCGACTCCCTGCACGCGGCGGGCGTACCGCTCTACGGCGACGCCGGGCACGCCGGCGGATACCGGCTCATCGACGGCTACCGCACCCGCCTCACCGGCCTCACCGCCGACGAGGCCGAAGCCCTCTTCCTCGCGGGAGCCCCCGGACCCGCCGCCGAACTCGGCCTCGGCCCCGTGCTCGCCGCCGCCCAGCTCAAGGTCCGCGCCGCGCTCCCCGCCGAACTGCGCGCCCACTCCGAACGCATCAGCGCGCGCTTCCACCTCGACGCCCCCGGCTGGTACGCCGACGAGGACGACGTCCCCCACCTCCCCGCCGTCGCCGCCGCTGTCTGGAACAGCCGTGTCCTGCACGTCCGCTACCGGCGCTGGCGCGCACCCACGGACGTCGAACGTCGCCTCGAACCGCACGGACTCGTCCTCAAGGCGGGCCGCTGGTACGTGATCGCCTCCGCCGGAACGGGAGACCCCCGCACCTACCGCGTCGACCAGATCCTCCAACTCCACGTGAGCGACGAGCAGTTCGAGCAGCCGGCGGACTTCGACCTCGCCGCCTACTGGCGGGCCTACCAGGACGACTTCCACGGACGCCTGCACAGCGGCGACGCCGTAGTACGCCTGGCCCCGGGCGCCGCCGACCTGCTGCCGGGTCCCGCGCTGCGCGAGGCGGCGCGCGCCACCGCCCGCCCGGAACCCGACGGCTGGACCAGGGCGGTCGTCCCCATCGAGTCCGTCGACCACGCCCACGACGCGTTCCTGCGCCTCGGCGCCGGCATCGAGGTCCTGGAACCGGCCGAACTGCGCCACCGCATCCGGGCCACGGTCGAGGCGCTGGCCCTCCTCTACACCTGAACCACGGCCTCACACACGTGTGCCCCGCCTCCGGACGGAGGCGGGGCACACGAAGCCGTACGCGTGGAGCGATCAGGCCATGTCGAACGTCGCCGGGTCCGGCCCCAGGCGACGGTCCTCGTTCAGCGCGCTGATCGCGGCGATGTCCTCGACGTCCAGCTCGAAGTCGAAGACGTCGATGTTCTCCACGATCCGCGACGGCGTCACGGACTTGGGGATCACGACATTGCCGAGCTGGACGTGCCAGCGCAGCACGATCTGAGCCGGGGTACGCCCGTGCTTCTGGGCGATCGCGACGATCGCGGGGACCTCCAGCAGGCCCTTGCCCTGACCCAGCGGCGACCACGCCTCGGTGGTGATGCCCTGCTCCGCGTGGAACTCACGTGCGGCGCGCTGCTGGAGGTGCGGGTGCAGCTCGATCTGGTTGACCGCCGGGATGATCGACGTCTCGCCGAGAAGGCGCTCCAGGTGCTCCGGAAGGAAGTTGGAGACACCGATGGCCTTGGCGCGGCCGTCCGCGTAGATCTTCTCGAGGGCCTTGTACGTGTCGACGTAGTTGTCCTTCGAGGGCAGCGGCCAGTGGATCAGAAACAGATCGAGGTAGTCGAGGCCCAGCTTGTCGAGGGAGGCGTCGAAGGCGCGCAGCGTCGCGTCGTAGCCCTGGTCGGCGTTCCACAGCTTCGTGGTGACGAAGAGCTTCTTGCGGGCGATGCCGGAGGCGGCGACGGCCTTGCCGGTGCCCTCCTCGTTGCCGTAGATCGCGGCGGTGTCGATGCTGCGGTACCCGGCCTCCAGGGCCGTCGCGACAGCCTTCTCGGCCTCGGCGTCCGGCACCTGCCAGACGCCGAAACCGAGCTGGGGCATCTCGACGCCGTTGTTCAGGATGATCGGGGGGACCTTGCTCACGAGCTCTCGATCCTTCGCGTTGTCGGGTGGTACCCCCATCGTCAACGATCAGGGCCCGGGGCGCATTCCCGTTCACGCCGTGTTCACAGGGGTGCCCCCGGCCCCACTCACCCGGCCGAACCGAGATAGGCGTCTCGCACGGCGGGATCGGCACGGACGGCCGCCGGGGTCCCCTCGGCCAGCACGGTTCCGAGGTCGAGGACCACTATGCGCGAGCAGAGGTCCATGACGAAGGCGACGTTGTGCTCGACGAGGAGCACGGCGCAGCCCTGTTGGTCCGACAGATGACGGATGACAGCTTTCAGCTGACAGATTTCATCATCTGTCATCCCGGATGCGGGCTCGTCGAGCAGCACCACCCGCGCCCCCTCCACCCCCGCCCTGGCCAGTTCCACCATGCGTGCCTGGCCCACGGGGAGCGCCCCCGCGTACTCCCCGGCCAGTGCGTCGAGGCCGCATGCGCGCAGCATCGACGCCGCCTGCTCGCGGCGCCGGCGCTCGTACGTCCGCCTGGTCGGCGCCGCCAGGAGGTCGGCGGCGAGCCCGCCCCCGCCGCCCCGCCACTCCTGCGCCACCAGCAGGTTGTCCGCGACCGTGAGCTGGCCGAAGAGCTGCTGGCGCTGGAACGTCCGGCGCATCCCCTGCCGGGCCCGCCACACGGGTGACCGGCGCGTGATGTCCTCGCCGTCCAGCAGGACGCGGCCCTCGTCGGGGCGCCGGATCCCGGAGGCGACGTCGAAGAAGGTGGTCTTGCCCGCGCCGTTCGGGCCGATGAGCCCGCACACCTCGCCGGGGCGCAGCGTCAGGCCGACCCCGTCGAGCGCGCGGATCCCGCCGAACCGGACACCGACCCCGGCCGCTTCGAGTACGGGTCTGCCTGTGGTCCCGCTCATGGCCGTACCGCCCCTCCCTCTTCGGTGGCCCGGACCGTGCCCGGTCCGCTCGCGGCGAGACCCAGGTAGGCCTCGGTGAGCCGGTCTGCCCGCACCTCGGAGCGCGGGCCGCACCACGAGACGCGGCCCCGGTCGAGATACGCGACGGTGTCCGCGACGCCGAGGATCTCGGTGGCCTTCTCCTCGACGAGGAGCAACCCCGTTCCCGCGTCGCGGAGTTCGGTGAGCAGCCGGAACACGTCCTCGACGATGCGCGGCGCGAGACCGAGGGACGGCTCGTCGGCGATGAGGACACGGGGCGGCTCCTGGAGCAGCGGGGCGAGGGCGAGCAGCTGCTGTTCGCCGCCGGAGAGCGCGCCCGCGGTGACGTTGCGGCGGGCGGCGAGTCCGGCGAAGCGCTCGTACACGTCCTCGCGCGCGTGCTTGTCGGGGAGGTGCAGGGTGAGGTTCTCCTCGATGGTGAGGGCGGGGAAGATGCCGCGCCCTTCGGGGGCGAGGAGTATGCCGGCCCGCGCCCGGCGGACCGGGCCCTCGCGCGTGAGGTCCCGCCCGGCGACGTACACCTGTCCCCGCAGGGGTGTGAGAAGCCCGGCCGCGGTACGGCACGTCGTGGACTTCCCCGCGCCGTTGGGACCGAGGAGGGCGACGATCTCGCCGGGGTGGACGGCGATGCCGACGCCGTGCAGAACGGGTGCGCCGTCGTATCCGGCGTGCAGGCCGCGCAGTTCGAGGACCGGTGGGGCGCCGCCGTCCTGAGTGGGAGCGGGCGCCTGAGCCGTCGCTTCGGACAGTTCGATGCCGGCCGCCGCGGGCTTCGTACTCCTGCGCCTGTGGCGTCGTACGGAGATCGCCGCGCAGTACCCGTCCGGGTCGTTGGCGAGTGCGAGGCCCGCCAGGCCGAACAGGACGACCGGGAGATGGACGGAGTCCGTGCCGTAGTCCGCGACGAGGTGCGGCACGATCGCGTAGACGAGGCCCGCGACGACCGCGAACTGCGGGCGCCGCACCCCTGCCGCGACGACGACCGCGAGCCAGATCAGGCCCGTCATCGCGGTGAAGTCGGTCGCGGTGATGCGGGTGTTGTACGACGCGTACATCACGCCCCCGAAGCCCGCGAGCCCGGCCGAGAGGGTGAAGAGGAGGAGTTTGGTGCGGATGACGGAGACGCCGGAGGCCATCGCGGCGGCGGGCGCCGAGCGTACGGCGAGCATGGCGCGGCCCGAGGGGGAGTTCCGCAGCGCGGCGAGGGCGGCCACGGCGGCCGCGCACAGGACGACCATCGCGACGCCCATCGCGCGGTCGTCGTTCAGGTCGACGGGTCCGAAGATCGGGCGCGGGATCTCCCAGCCGGTGTCACCGTTCCTCAGCCAGCCCATCTGGAAGAGGACTTGGTCGGCGAGGAAGGCGAGGGCGAGCGTGGCGAGGGCGAGGGTGCGGCCGCCGAGACGCAGCGCGGGCAGCGCCACGAGCGCCCCGAGGACGGCCGCGACGCAGGTGCCGACGAGCGCCGCCGCGACGAACGGCCAGCCGTGGCTCATCAGGAGACCCGCCACGAGCGCCGCGCCGGTGACGAACGTGGCCTGCGCGAGGGACACCATGGCGCCGAGCCCTGTCACGACGGTGAAGGAGACGAAGACCAGGGAGAGGGCGAGGCCCTGGGCGAGGATGCCGCTCCAGAACGGGGTCGTCACCGTGTAGAAGGAGGCGGCGAGCAGCACGGCGGCCACCGCCCATGGCCCCCATTTCCGTGTCCAGGAGCGGCCCGCGAGGTAGTCGACTGGCGGAGCGTCGGCGGCGGCCGTCCCCGCCGTGCGCTGTCGCCGGGTGAGCAGCAGCAGTCCGGCGAAGAGGATGAGGAACGGGACCGCGGTACGGAACCCCGTGATGCGTTCGGCGAAGGACGAGTAGCCGGCGACGAGGTTCTGCAGGACGCCGAGGCCGAGTCCGCCGGCGAACGCGAGGGGCACGGACGCGAAGCGCCCGAGGACCGCCGCGGTCGCCGACACGAACAGGAACAGCGTGAAGTCGTGGGCGGACAGGCCGAGCAGTGGTGTCGCGAGGACGCCGGCGAGGCCCGCGAGGCCGGACGACAGCATCCACGCCACGGTGGAGAGCCGGTCGGCGCTCATGCCGCGCAGTTCGACGAGTGAGCGGTTGTCGACGGCGGCCCGCAGGCGCAGGCCGAGGGTGGTGTGGCGCATCAGGATCCACAGGCCGAGCGCGACGGCGGCGGTCGCCACCCAGGTGATCAGCTGGTCGGAGTCGATGCCGACGCCGTCCATCAGCTGCCAGTTCTTCGCGGGGCTGGGGCCGACGCCCGGCAGCCCGAACTGGTTCTCGGCGGGCTTCACGGACACCCCGGCGCCGTCGAGCAGTTCCACGACCCACAGGCCGAGCGCGGGCAGTGCCACGAGCAGGCCGATGGTCGCCACGATCTGCGCGGTCTCGCCGACGCGCGCCAGCTTACGGAACATCAGCCGGTCAAGTCCCCATCCCAGCAGGGGAGATGCGACGCAGACGAGGAGGAGCGCGGTCGGCACGGCGGGCCAGCCGAGGCCGGAGTGGAGCTCGTAGAAGGTGAGCGCGCACAGGTAAGCGGTGGCGCCATGGGCGAAGTTGAAGAGGCCCGAGGCCGAGTAGGACAGGACGAGGCCGGTGGCGAGGAGCGCGTACAGCGCACCCGACACGAGCCCGCTCAGCACGAAGGCCAGCAGGTCGGACATGCGGGGCGCCCCCTACTTGAACGGGATGGGCTCGTAGCACTTGAAGGGTGACGAGACGTGGTACGCCCCGCCCTTGAGCTGGACCAGGGCGCCGCAGCCGAACGACTCCTTCTGCCCCTTGGGCAGAGCGCGGTCGCCGACCATGGTGCCGGTGTCGGAGAACCCGTCCGCGGCCTTCTGGAAGGAGGCGACGGTGAGGTCCCGGCCGGCCTTCCGCGCGATGGAGAGGAAGAGGTCGGCGGACATGTAGCCGGTCATCATGTGCATGTTGAGGGGCACGTCCTTGCCGCCCGACGCCTTCTTGATGTCGGCCTTGAACTGCTTCATCGCGGCCGATCGCGTCTCGAACGGCTCGAAGGTGAGCAGGATGTGCACCCCGTCGAGCGCCTCCTTCGTCGCGCTCTTGGCGAGCAGCCCCGGGTCGTAGTCGGTCGGGTCGGTGAGGACGCCGCGGTACCCGGAGCGCTTGACGGCGGTGAACAGGCCGATGTTGTACGGGGTCTGCATGACGGAGACGACGATGTCGGGCGCCTTGCCGCCGTCGCTGCGCAGGATCTCCTTGGTGTACGCCGACCAGTCGCTCGGCACCGAGGTCGCGGGCACGGACGACTTGGCGTAGGTGACCTTGTAGCCGGCGGACGCGAAGCTCTGCTTGTAGGTGCGGATGGCGAAGGTGCCCGCGTCGTTGTCGTTGGCGAGGATGGCGACGGTCTTGCCCTCGGCGCCGTGCGTGACCTGCTTGAGGCCCTCGGGCCAGGTCTGCGAGATGGTGCCGCCGGGCATCGGGACCATGCAGCCGCCGAAGCCGTAGATGTAGGTGGGTCCGCAGAAGGACGGGATCGTGCCCCAGCCGAAGGTGGGGACCTGCTGCTTCTGGAGGAAGTCGGCGCCGGAGAAGGTGACCGAGCTCATCGGGGAGATCGCGAACACCTTGTCCTGCTGGACGAGTTTGCGGGCCGCGGCGAGGTTCTTGGCCGGGTCCTGGCCGTCGTCCTCCGCACCCAGGTAGTCGATCTTCCTGCCGTTGATCCCGCCCTCCGCGTTGGCGCGGGCGAAGCGGGCCTTCGCGCCGAGGTCGGTGTCCTTCTTGCTGTAGCCGCTCGCGGTCGTCATGGAGACGATGCCGCCGACCTTGATGGTGTCATCCGTCACTCCGCGCACCGGACTCCCTTTGCTGTCAGGGGAGTTGCCGGTTGCGGCTGAGTTGCATGCGGTGGCGAGCAGCAGTGCCGCCACAGTGGCGGTGATGGCGCGGACAGATCGCGACACGATGGGCCCCCTCCGTCGGGTGAGGGTGATTCTGTGTGCGACCTGATGAACCGTCAATAACTGACGCATCGGTAATTGATGAACCGTCAGAAACGGCTCGCGGCCGGGTCAGGGCGTTGCGGCGGGGTTACCGTCGGGAACGTACCGGTGCGCGATCAGCCCCGGTACAGCGCCTCGACCTCCTCCGCGTACGCCGTCTCGATCGCCTTCCGCTTGAGCTTCAGGGACGGCGTGAGCAGCCCGTGCTCCTCGGTGAACTGGTAGGCCAGTATCCGGAACGTACGGATCGACTCGGCCTGCGAGACCAGGGTGTTGGCCGCCACGACGGCCCTGCGCACCTCGGTCTCCAGATCCGGGTCGTGGACCAGCTGGGCGGGCTTCAGCGAGGGCTTGCCCCGCATGTTGAGCCAGTGCTCGACGGCCTCGGCCTCAAGGGTGACGAGCGCGGCGATGTACGGCCGGTCGTTGCCGACGACGATGCACTGTGCGACCAGCGGATGGTCACGGACGCGCTCCTCCAGTTGCTGCGGCGAGACGCTCTTGCCGCCGGAGGTCACGAGGATCTCCTTCTTGCGGCCGGTGATCGTCAGGTAGCCGTCGTCGTCGAGCATGCCGAGGTCGCCGGTGGCCAGCCAGCCGTCGTGCAGGGTGGCGTCGGTGGCCTTCGGGTCGTTCAGATACCCCTGGAACACATTGCCGCCGTAGAGCCACACCTCGCCGTCGTCGGCGATGTGGACGGTCGTGCCGGGGATGGCCTGGCCGACCGTGCCGTAGCGGGTCTGCTCCGGCGGGTTCGCGGTCGCGGCGGCCGTGGACTCGGTGAGTCCGTAACCCTCGTAGATCGTGACGCCGGCGCCCGCGAAGAACAGGCCGAGGCGGCGGTCCATGCCCGAGCCGCCCGACATGGCGTGCCGCACCCGGCCGCCCATCGCCTCGCGGACCTTGGAGTAGACGAGCTTGTCGAAGATCGAGTGCTGCATGCGCAGCGACGCGGACGGCCCGGGGCCGGTGCCGAACGCCTTGGCCTCCTGGGCGTCCGCGTACTTGACGGCGCACTCGACGGCCTTGTCGAACGGACCCGACTTGCCGTCCTTCTCGGCCTTGCGGCGGGCCGCGTTGAAGACCTTCTCGAAGATGTACGGCACGGCGAGGATGAACGTCGGGCGGAACGACTGCAGGTCGGGCAGCAGGGCCGCCGCGTTGAGCTGCGGCTGGTGGCCGAGCTTCACGCCGCCGCGGATCGTGGCGATCTGCACCATGCGCCCGAAGACGTGCGCGAGCGGCAGGAACAGCAGGGTCGAGGCCTCGTCGCCGCGCTTGGAGTGGAACACGGGTTCCCAGCGGGTGATCATCGTGTCCGCCTCGAACATGAAGTTCGCGTGGCTGATGACGCAGCCCTTGGGGCGGCCCGTGGTGCCCGAGGTGTAGATGATGGTGGCGATGGAGTCGGGGGTGACGGCGCGCCGGTGGCGGTGCACCACCTCGTCCTCGATGTGGGCTCCGGCCTCGATGAGGCGGGGCACGGGATCGGAGTCCAGCTGCCACATCCGGCTGAGCGTGGGCAGGCGGTCGATGACGGTGGCGATCGTCATCGCGTGGTCCTCGTGCTCCACCATCGCGGCGGACACCTGCGCGTCGTGCAGGGTCCAGAAGACCTGCTCGGCCGAGGCCGTCGGGTAGATCGGCACGACCTGGGCGCCGATCGTCCACAGCGCGAAGTCGAAGAGGGTCCACTCGTAGCGGGTCCTCGACATGATCGCGACGCGGTCGCCGAAGCGGACGCCCTGGGCGAGCAGCCCCTTGGCGAGCCCGAGGACCTCGTCACGGAACTCGGCGGCGGTCACGTCGAACCAGCGGCCCGCGTCGTCCTTCCGGCCGAGCGCGACGCGCAGCGGATTCTCGAGGGCATGGTCGAACACGGCGTCGGCCAGGCCGCCCACCGGCGGCGCCGACGCCAGAGGAGGATTGGTGAACTCGCGCAATGTTGCTCCTTGTGGCGCTCCGCACAGCGCCGGTGACGGTACCCCACCGCGCGCCCCGGCGGGAGGGGTCCAAATGCGCCGGAGCGCGCGGAATATGCACTGGTCAGCCGGTGAAATACGGCCACAAGGGGAAGCGCGGGACAGAATTCTTACGGTTCAGTAAGTTTCGGTGGCGCAATCTCCACGGAATCTGTACGGGGTGATTACCGGGGGTCCGCTGCGGGGTTTTTGGGCGGACTGGTCGCTTCCGATTTCTCCACGGACGGTCCACGAGCGATTCCGGCGGCCGCGGCGGTGATCGCTCCCGGCGGGCGGTGGGACGCTCGCGGCGCCCTCACCAGCGCAAGGACCAGCACCCCCACGACGAGCGCCGCACGGCCCGCGACCACCGACGCCGTGTGCACCCACCGCGCCGCCCGCCAGTGCCCGCACGCTCCGGGGGGCCGGTGCGTGCAGCCGCCAAGCGGGGGAGGGAAGTGACGCCATGGGGGTCCCTCCGCTTGAGCGAAGCCGGGAGCTTGGCGGGTGCGCGCCGGCCCCCGCGAGCCCAGCGTGCCGGACGAGAGGCCCTAGTGGCTGCGGTGCAGACGGTCGCCCCCGTCGAGGATCGCCTGGGCCAGCGCCTGCGCCGCGTCTCCCTGTGACCCGCTGCCGCGCCGAGGCCCGTGCAGCAGAACGAAGTCCACCTCGCCCAGCTCCGGCAGCCCCGCCCGCTCCGGTACGCGTACCAGGCCTGGCGGGATCAGACCGCGCGAGTGCGCCATCACGCCGAGGCCCGCCCTGGCCGCCGCGATCAGGCCGTTGAGGCTGCCGCTGGTGCAGGCCACGCGCCAGGCGCGGCCGTGCCGCTCCAGGGCTTCGAGGGCCAGGGCCCGCGAGATGCCGGGCGGCGGGTACACGATGAGCGGCACCGGACGGTCCGGGTCCAGGCGCAGCCGCTCCGCGCCGATCCACACCAGCCGGTCGTGCCACACGGACTCGCCGCGGGGGTCCTCCGGCCGCCTCTTGGCGAGGACCAGGTCGAGCTTGCCCGCGTCGAGCCGCTCGTGCAGCGTCCCGGACAGCTCGACCGTCAGCTCCAGGTCCACCTCGGGGTGGTCGTGCCGGAACGCCTCCAGGATCTCGGTGAGCCGGGTCAGGACGAAGTCCTCCGACGCCCCGAAGCGCAGCCGCCCGCGCAGCCGCGTGCCCGTGAAGAACGCCGACGCCTGCTCGTGCACCTCCAGGATGCGGCGCGCGAAGCCGAGCATCGCCTCGCCGTCCTCCGTGAGTTCCACCGTGTGCGTGTCCCGTGTGAACAGGGTCCGCCCCGTCGCGTCCTCCAGGCGCCGCACATGCTGGCTGACCGTGGACTGGCGCAGGCCGAGGCGGCGGGCGGCCTGCGTGAAGCTCAGGGTCTGGGCCACCGCGAGGAACGTACGCAGCTGCGAGGGGTCGTACATGTCTGAGACCCTACCGCGCCCATCGCGAAACGTGATGACAGTCAGTGCGGTATGCAGGATTCCCGATCGCGGTGATCAGGAGGACGATGGAGAGGGCACGACCTGAACCGACAGCAAGGAACATGGAACCCGTGAAACGCCTGACTTGGCCGTCCTGGATGCCGGTCGACCCCTACATCCTGGCGCTCATAGGGACGGTGGGCCTCGCGGCGCTCCTGCCCGCGCGCGGTGGTGCGGCCGATGTCGCGTCCGGCGCCTCGACCGCCGCCGTCGCGTTCCTCTTCTTCCTCTACGGGGCGCGCCTGTCGACCCGCGAGGCGCTCGACGGGCTCAAGCACTGGCGGCTCCATGTGACCGTCCTCGCCGCCACCTTCGTCGTCTTCCCGCTCCTCGGCCTGGCGGCCCGCGGCCTCGTCCCCGTGATGCTCACGCCGTCCCTCTACGACGGACTGCTCTTCCTCACCCTCGTCCCCTCGACGATCCAGTCGTCGATCGCCTTCACCTCGATGGCCCGCGGCAACGTGCCCGCGGCGATCTGTGCGGGGTCCTTCTCCTCGCTGGCCGGCATCGTCATCACGCCGCTGCTCGCGGCGGGGCTGCTCGGCAACAGCGGCGGCGGGTTCTCCGCGGACTCCCTCGTCAAGATCGTGCTGCAGCTGCTCGTACCGTTCCTCGCCGGGCAGTTCCTGCGCCGCTGGGTCGGCTCCTTCATCACGCGGCACAAGAAGGTCCTGAGCTACGTCGACCGCGGCTCGATCCTGCTCGTCGTCTACACGGCGTTCAGCGAGGGCATGGTGCAGGGCATCTGGCACCAGGTCAGCGCCGTGCGTCTGGGCGGTCTCCTCGTCGTCGAGGCGGTGCTGCTCGCCGTGATGCTGGCGGTCACCTGGTACGGCGGCAAGGCGCTCGGCTTCGGGCGCGCGGACAGCATCGCGATCCAGTTCGCCGGGTCGAAGAAGTCCCTGGCGGCCGGACTGCCCATGGCGAGCGTCCTGTTCGGGGCGCACGCGTCCCTCGCCGTGCTGCCGCTGATGCTGTTCCACCAGATGCAGCTCATGGTGTGCGCGGTGATCGCCAAGCGCCGGGCGCGCGATCCCCTGGAGCAGGTCAGCGCGGTCGAGCGAGTCGCAGCGCCACGAACCGCGGCCGGTACAGCGACACGTTCCGGCTGACCTGCGCCTGCGCGGTGGCGGGCGCCGCGTCCAGCCAGTTGACGTCGTAGCTGAGCAGCAGGCGCCCGTCACCGGCGCCGAGCGCGGGGTGCGCCTGCGGGTTGTACGCGGCCGTGTCCTGCCGGAGCGCCCCGTCCGGCGGCAGCGGCGCCTCGAAGCCCTTCGCGGGACCGTGCCAGGGCCCGGTCGGCGCACACGCCCAGTACGAGGTGACGCGGGTCAGGCCCGCGGTCCCGGCGGCCATCGTGAACAGGACGTACGTACCGCCGTCGCGCACGACGGTGAACGCGCTGCCGACCCCGCGGCGTTCACCGTCGCCGAGGACCGCCCGCGGCCGTGCAGTGCGCGTCCAGCGCGAGCCGTCCCAGTAGCGCCACGACCCCGGCTCGGCGAGCCGGCCGCGCGGTACGCGCGCGACATAGGCGCGGCGCGTGGCCCGCTGACCGTCGTCACCGCCGAACACGTACGTCCATCCGCCCCGGTCGACGGCCGTCGTGCCGAACAGGACGCGCCGCGCCGGGTCCGGCACGCCCCGCTGGTCGAGGACCGTCGCGACGCTCTCGACGCGCAGGCCGGGCAGGGACAGCGTGGCGACCTCGGTGGCGGCGGGCAGGCCGTAGATCCAGGGTCCCGTCCCCGTCGTACGGGTCCACAGCAGGACGCGGAGGACCCGCTCGGCGGAGCCGGGGGAGCGGGGCTCGACGCGGGCCGCGACCGGCCAGCGCCACTGCTGCGGCGCCGGATCGGGGAACAGGGGCGCGGGGAGCGTGCGCTCCAGGGCGCCCGAACGACCCATCACCACGGCCGAGTTGCGCACGAACGGCGCCGAGATGTCGCGCCAGGAGTGGGGCTGGCCCGCCGGGTTGGGCGGCGCGTGCACCTGTCCCAGATAGGTGTCGGAGAACAGCCACAGGACCCGCCCGTCCGGGAGCCTCGCCGAGTGTGTGCCGTCGCCGCCCGTCCAGTCGTCGCCCCGCGACGCGTCGTCGCCGTAGCGGGCGAACGCGCCCGTGAGGCCGGTGTCGGCGGACCACGAGGCGACGGTGCGCGCCGCGCACGGGCGACCGCCCTCCCGGTCGTGGTCCGGGAGGGCGGTCAGCAGAGCGGCGGCGCACACCAGGGCGAGCAGCAGGCCGAGACCCGCTCCCAGGCTCCTGCGGCGCGCCGCCTGCGTGTCCGCGGGCACGCTGGGACGTTAGTGGCCCCCGCGCACCCGGTCCATGGGCAGCCACAGGACGGTGTCCGGGGTCACAGTGGTGACCGGGGTGTCGAGCTCCTCGTCGCTCAACGCCCGGTCCTGGAGCCGGACTTCGTCGATCGCGCCGGTGAAGTGCGCCCGGCTGTCCATCCGCTCGCCCACGTGCACGCCGAACGGCGAGTTACGGCTGACGGAGCCCGGGACGTCGGGCGTGCTGACCGACGTCCCGTCGACGGTGAGCGTCAGCTGTCCCGCGCCGCGCCGCAGTACGGCACGGTGCCACTGGCCGTCGTTGTAGGCGGCGGTGGTGCGCACCGAGGCCGTTCGCGGGGCCGCGGCGCCGTCCCGCGTGGTGATCAGGCCCGTGATGCGGTTGCTCGCCGGCTCGGCGCGCAGCCACACCTGCGGCTGCGTGGTGCCGATGCCGCCCATCCACAGCAGCGGCTGCTCACCGGTCGTGGCGGAGTAGCGGAACCACAGCGACGCGGTGAAGTCCTTCGTGCCGAGCGGCAGCCGGTCGCTGTACGGGAGCCGTACGGCGTCGTCCGTCCCGTCGAAGGACAGCGCCCCGCCGAAGCGGCCGGCGGTCGGGGAGGCACCGCCGAGCACGGCCGCGTCCCGCGCGTCGTGGGCCCGGTCCTCCGTCGTCGGGTCCGCGCCGCGGCGCGGCGTCAGCCAGTCCTCGGTGAAGCGGGCGAAGCGGATCTCGTCGCGGGCGTCGACCGCGCCGCCCTCGTACATGAGGCCCACGTGGTCGCGGGTCGCCTGCACGAGGTCCGAGTAGCCGGACCAGTCGGTCGTCACCACGGTCGAGCGGTCGAAGCTGTCCCAGGTCCGCCCGCCGTCGTACGAGGAACGGATGGTCATGGTCCGGCGCCGGTCGGGGTCGCCGGGGCAGGCCAGCAGCAGCCGGTTGCCGGTGCGCAGGACCGAACCCTGCACCTGGGGGGTGTAGAGGTCGGGGAGCGTCGTGAAGCGCCGCGTGAACGAGTCGCCGCCGTCCCGGCTCCAGGTGTGCGTGCGGTGACCGAGGTCGGTGCCGTCCTGCTCGCGCCCCGACACGTACAGAGTGCCGCCGGGCAGTTCGGCGACGGTCATCTCGGACGGCTTCTGCCGGAACGTGCCGTCGTCCGCGATCGGCCACGAGTCCTTCGCGCCGACCCGCCAGTGCCTGCCGCCGTCGTCGCTGACCATGAGCGCGGCGTGGTTCGCGGTGACGCGACTGCCGTTCCAGGTCTCGGCGTTGACGGTGAAGACGAGCCGCCCGCGGTGGCGCCCCTGGGTGAGCTGGAGGCCGTGCACCGGCCCCGTCGCGTACCAGGAGTTCCAGTCCTTCGGCATGATCTCGTCGCTCAGGTCGCGCGGCGCCGACCAGGTGCGGCCGTCGTCGTCGCTGTACTGGAGGTGCGGGGTGCGGTCGCACGGGACGTCGCAGTTCTTTCCGTCCGTGCGGCCGGTGTTGTACGTCTCCGCGAGCACGATGCGGCCCGTCCTGAGGTCGACCACGGGGGCGGGGTTGCCGTGCGTGTCACCGGCGCCCTCGTTGACGACCTGGAGCGGGCTCCAGGTGCGGCCGCCGTCCTCGGACCGCTTGACGACGATGTCTATGTCGCCCGCGTCGGAACAGTCGTTCGTGCGCCCCTCGGCGAAGGCGAGCAGCGTCCCCTGTTTCGTCTTCACCACGGCCGGAATTCGGTAGCAGGCATACCCGGGATCCTGGGAAGCCTTGAAGAGGACCTGCTGCTCGAACGGCGGTTGGGCCGAGGCCGCCCGGGCCGCGGTGGCCTGGGTCGCTCGTGTCGCGTCAGCCGGTTCGGCGGCCCGCGCGGGCAGCGCGGCCCCCGCGGCGACCGCGAACAGCGCGACGACGGATGTGCCCAGGGATCTCAGACGTACACGGAGGCTTGACGGCATGGTGCTGCCACCCTTCAACGGCTCGTGTCAAGGCTGATGTCACGGCTCATGCGTCTGGACATTCAGACATCCCACGTCCAATGTCCGGGCCACAGACGCTACTTGGGACGCTCGGCACGCCACAAGCACCGTGCATCAGGGGATCAGGACGACCTTGCCCAGATTGGCGCGCCCCTCGATTGCCTCGTGGGCCCGCGCCGCGTCCTCCAGGGCGAACTCCGCGTGCACCGCGGGCCGCAGAGTCCCCTCGAAGAACATGCGCCACAGCTCTGTGCGCCACCGCTCGTACGTCTCGGGCGTCCCGCGCGCGATGAGTGCCATCTGGAAACCGATCACGGACTTGGCCCCGACGAGCAGGTCGTACGCCTCGACGGTGCCGCCGCCCGAGCTGTACGCCACGAGCCGCCCGTGCGGCGCGAGCGCCTTCAGGCCCGGCGTCAGCAGTTCGCCGCCCACCGCGTCCAGGACGTAGTCGACGGGCGCGCCCCAGTTCTCGTCGTCGTACGTCACCACGTCGTCGGCGCCGAGTCCGCGTACGAACTCCGCCTTGCCGGGCTCCGACACCGCGCCTATGACCCGGGAGGCGCCGCTCAGCGTCGCGAGTTGCAGGGCGAGATGGCCGACCCCGCCGGCCGCCGCCGTCACGAGCGCCGCCTCACCCGGCTCGGGGCGCGCGGCCTGCAGCGCGCCGTACGCCACGAGCCCGCTGCGGACCAGTGCCACCGCGTCGGTGGCGCTCGCGCCCTCCGGCACCGGTGACGCCATGGCGACGTGCAGGAGCGCGTGGTCGGCGTAGCCGTGCCCGAAGACGAGGCCGGTGACCCGGTCACCGACGGCGTACTCCGTCACGTCGGGACCGACGGCCGTCACTGCGCCGGCGACCTCGCCGCCGAGCGGGATGGGTTCGCGCGGTTCCCGGACCTTGCGGACGACGGGCAGCGTGACGCCGATCGCCTCGGTGCGGACGAGGAGTTCACCCGGTCCCGGCTCGGGGACGGGCGCCTCTTCCAGGAACAGGACGCCGGGGCCACCACTGTGTTCGTAACGGACGCGCCGCATCGGCACACCGCCTTCCCGGGGTGGGGGTCGTTGGGAGCGCCAACGATACCGAGATTCATTGGGAAGTCCAACGGTTCTTGGCTAAACTGCTCCCATGTCCGAGAACCAGCCCGCCCTGGGCGTCATCCGTACCCTCCCCAGCTGGCGCCTGGGCCGCGCCGCGGAGCGCGGGCGGGGCCTCGTCGCCGACGCGCTCGCCCGCGAGGGCCTGAAGATGTGGCACCACGTGGTCCTGTGCGCGGTGACGGACCTGCAGCCCGTGGCCCAGGCCGACCTGGTGCGCAGCGTCTCGCTCGACCCCAAGGACATGGTCGGCGTCCTGAACGACCTGCAGGACGCGGGCCTCGTCGTGCGCACCCCCGACCCGAAGGACCGCCGCAAGAACGCGGTCACGGCCACCGACGAAGGCAGCGCGACGATACGGCGGTGCGCCGCGGCCGCCCAGGACGCCAACGACGCGCTCCTGGCGCCGCTTTCGGCCAAGGAGCGCGTCGCGTTCATGGACATGCTGGAGCGGATATCCGGCGAGCACGGCTCATGAGAAGCGGATGCCCGGCGAGCACGGCTCATGAGAAGCGGATGCCCGGCGAGCACGGCTCATGAGAAGGAGAGGGAACGGGGCGCCGGAAAAGGAGACCGAGGCGTCGGCGCGTGGGGCCCGGCCGGCGCAGGGGGCGCTCCCCGCCGGATCCGGGCCCCGTCGCCGTGACGCGGGGAAACCGGTCAGCCCTGGGCGGCCGCGGCCCGCAGGGCGATGCGGTGTTCTCCCGCGTACACGTTCATGTCGGGCCCGCGCAGGAAGCCGACCAGGGTGAGGCCGGTCTCGGCGGCCAGGTCGACCGCGAGCGACGACGGCGCGGACACGGCCGCGAGGACCGGGATGCCCGCCATCACCGCCTTCTGCGCGAGCTCGAAGGAAGCGCGGCCCGAGACGAGCAGGATCGCGCGGGACAGCGGAAGCGCGCCGTTCTGGAGGGCGCGCCCGACGAGCTTGTCCACCGCGTTGTGCCGGCCCACGTCCTCGCGGATGTCGAGCAGTTCCCCGGCCTCCGAGAACAGCGCGGCGGCGTGCAGACCCCCGGTCCGGTCGAAGACCCGCTGGGCCTCGCGCAGCCGGTCGGGGAGGCTCGCCAGGAGCGAGGGCTCGATCCGGACCGGGGGAGTGTCGTCGATGGCGAACCGGGTCGTCGTACGGACCGCGTCCAGGCTCGCCTTCCCGCACAGGCCGCACGACGACGTCGTGTACACATTGCGTTCGAGCGTGATGTCGGGGAGCACCACACCGGGAGCGGTGCGCACGTCGACGACGTTGTAGGTGTTCGTTCCGTCCTGGGTGGCCCCGGCGCAGTACACGATGCTCTGCAGGTCCTCCGTCGCGCCGAGGACGCCCTCGCTGACCAGGAACCCCGCCGCGAGCGCGAAGTCGTCGCCCGGGGTGCGCATCGTGATGGCGAGGGGCTTGCCGCCCAGCCGGATCTCCAGTGGCTCCTCGGCGACGAGCGTGTCCGGCCTCCTCGAAACCTGCTCGTCGCGGATGCGGAGCACCTTGCGTCGTTCCGTGACTCGTCCCATGGCTCGATCAGTCCCGGTTCTGTACGTGCTGATAGCCGAAGCGGCCCTTGATGCAGAGGTTTCCGTGCGTCACCGGGTTGTCGTGCGGCGAGGTGACCTTGACGATCTCGTTGTCCTGCACATGGAGCGTGAGGTTGCAGCCCACACCGCAGTACGCGCACACCGTCGTCGTCTCCGTCTGCTCCGCCTCGTTCCAGGTGCCCGCCGCCCGCATGTCGAACTCCGACTTGAAGGACAGCGCGCCCGTCGGGCACACCTCGATGCAGTTGCCGCAGTACACGCACGCCGAGTCCGTCAGCGGCGCGTCGTGCTCCACGGCGATCCTCGCGTCGAAGCCGCGCCCGGCGACCGAGATGGCGAACGTGTTCTGCCACTGGTCACCGCACGCGTCGACGCACTTGTAGCAGAGGATGCACTTGTCGTAGTCCCGGACGTACAGGTCGTTGTCGACGCGCGGCTCCTCGTCCACACGCGCCGCGTCCGGGCCGAACCGGTCGGGCTTCGCCTCGTACTCCTTGATCCACTCGGCGGCGCGCGGTGTCGTCGACAGGTTCACGGACGAGGCGAGCAGTTCGAGGACGACCTTGCGGCTGTGCCGGGTCCGCTCCGTGTCGGTGCGGACCTCCATCCCCGCCTCGGCCCTGCGCGAGCACGCCGGGGCGAGGGTGCGGGCGCCCTCGACCTCGACGACGCAGACCCGGCACGCGTTCTTCGGGGTGAGGGTGTCGCCCTCGCACAGCGTCGGGATGTCCTTGCCCGCGGCCCGGCAGGCGTCCAGGATCGTCGACCCCTCGGGCACCCGCGCCTCCTGCCCGTCCAGCGTGAACTCGACGAGGCGGCGCGGCACTCCCAGCGGTATGGCGGTCATTCGTACGCCCCCAGGCGGTCGATGGCGGATTCCACGGCGTTCCACGCGGTCTGCCCCAGACCGCAGATCGAGGCGTCCCGCATGGCCCGCCCCACCTCCCTGAGCAGCGCGATGTCACCCGCGGCCGCCGCACCCGTCCGCTCGGCGATCCGGTGCAGCGCCTCCTCCTGCCGGACCGTGCCCACCCGGCACGGCACGCACTGTCCGCACGACTCGTCGCGGAAGAACTCGGCGATCCGCAGCAGGACGCGCGGCAGCGGAACGGTGTCGTCGATGGCGAGGACCACGCCCGAGCCGAGCGTCGTGCCGGCCGCGCGCGTCCCCTCGAAGGTGAGCGGGATGTCCATCTCGTCGGCGCGCACGAAGCCGCCCGCGGCGCCGCCGAGCAGCACGGCCCGCAGGTTGTCCGGCTTCCCCGCGAGGGCGAGCAGTTCGCCGAGCGTCGCGCCGAACGGCAGCTCGTAGATCCCCGGCCGCTCGACGCTCCCCGACACGCAGAACAGCTTCGGCCCGGTCGACTTCTCCGTGCCGATCGCCGCGTACGCCTCGGCGCCCATCGTCAGGACCGGCAGCACGTTCACGAGCGTCTCGACGTTGTTCTCGGCCGTCGGCTTCCCGAACAGGCCCTTCTCCACGGGGAAGGGCGGCTTGGAGCGCGGCTCGCCGCGGTAGCCCTCGATGGAGTTGAAGAGAGCGGTCTCCTCGCCGCAGATGTACGCGCCCGCGCCCCGCCGGATCTCGATGTCGAAGGCGTAGCCCTGGCCGAGCACGTCGTCCCCGAGGAGCCCGCGGGCGCGCGCCTGCTCGATCGCGTTGCTCAGCAGCCTCAGCGCGCGCGGGTACTCACCACGCAGATACAGGTACCCCTTGTGGGCGCCGACCGCGTACCCGGCGATCGTCATGGCCTCGATCAGGGAGTACGGGTCCCCTTCCATCAGGACACGGTCCTTGAAGGTGCCGGGCTCGGACTCGTCGGCGTTGCACACCAGGTAGTGCGGATGGTCGGGCTGGGATGCGGTGGCCTTCCACTTCACGCCGGTGGGGAAGGCCGCCCCGCCGCGCCCGACGAGCCCCGCGTCGGTCACCTCCCGGATCACCCCCGCGGGCCCGAGCGTGAACGCCCGTCGCAGGGCGGTGTATCCGCCGTGGGACCGGTAGTCGTCGAGCGAGGCCGGGTCCACGACGCCGATGCGGCGCAACAGGGTCAGCCCGGGCTGCCCGGCCTGCGGGACGGCGAGCGAGGCGGGCGGTTCGGGCTCGGCGGCCTCGGGGGCGGACGCGGCGAGGACGGCGGCCTCGGGGGTGGCGGGGGCCACGACGGCTGTCATCTGCGTCTTTTCAGCCCCTCCGGCGTTTGAGGAGCGGGGGTCCGGGGGCTGGCCCCCGAGGCTCGCCGCAGGCGAACCCGCCCGCACCACAAGCGCGGCCGGAGCCCGCTCACACAGCCCCAGACAAGGACTCCGCTCAACGGCAACCCCACTGCCGAGCTGCAGCCGACCCTCCACCCCCGCGCAGAGCTCGGCGGAGCCGGCCGCCGCGCAGACCACGTCCGTGCACACGTGCAGCACGGTCGCCGGGCGCGGCTTCACGGAGAACATCGAGTAGAACGTCGCCACCCCGTACGCCTCCGCGGGCGGCACCGTCAGCCGCCGGCACAGGTAGTCGAGGGCGCCGTCGCTGATCCAGCCGATCCGGTCGTTGACCGCGTGCAGCCCCGGCAACAGCAGGTCCCGCCGCTCCCGCGCCGCACGGCCGCCGCGCGCCCAGCGCAGATCCGCGTCCGATCGGACCGCCGAGTCACCGAGAGGGGCTTCCCACGCGGAGCCGGGCGGCCCGAGCAGCGCGTCGACCGCCTCGCGTTCCTCGTCGGTGGGCTTGCTGTCACCGAAGTGCAGATCCATGTCCTGCCTCAGCTCCTCACGGCCGCGACGGGCAGCTTCTCGATACGGATCGCCGACGCCTTGAACTCCGCCGTCCCCGCGATCGGGCAGTTCGCCTCGATCGTCAGCTGGTTGGTGTCCACCTCGTCGGGAAAGTGCATGGTCATGAACGCGAGCCCGGGCCGCAGCGCCGGGTCGACCCACACGGGCGCCACCACCACGCCGCGCCGCGACGACACCCGTACCTCCTCGCCCACCACGACGCCGTACCGCTCCGCGTCCTCCGGGCACAGCTCGACGTACTCGCCGCGGCGCATCGGAGAGGCGAAACTCCCGCTCTGCACACCGGTGTTGTACGAGTCGAGACGCCGGCCCGTCGTCAGGCGGATCGGGAACGACTCGTCCGTCAGGTCCACGGGCGGGTCGTGCGCGACGAGCCCGAAGGGCGCCGCACGGCCGCGCAGCGCCGGATCCTGCTCCCAGAGCCTTCCGTGCAGGAAGCTCGACGGCAGGGCCTCCAGGTCCGGGCACGGCCACTGAAGGCCCTGGTGCTCCTCCAGGCGGTCGTACGTCATGCCGAAGTGGTCCGGCGACAGGTCACGCAGCTCGTTCCAGACGGCTTCGGAGTCGGCGAACTTCCAGTCGTGGCCGAGCCGCGCGGCGACCTCGCAGATGATGTCGATGTCCTCGCGGGCCTCGCCGGGCGGGGTGAGCGCGGCGCGTACTCGCTGAACTCGCCTTTCGCTGTTGGTCGTTGTGCCGTCGGACTCCGCCCAGGCGGCGGTCGCCGGCAGGATCACGTCGGCCATCTCCGCCGTCTTCGTCAGGAAGATGTCCTGGACCACCAGGTGGTCGAGGGCCGCGAGACGGCGTATCGCCTGCTCGCTGTCGGCCTCGGACTGGGCGGGGTTCTCGCCGATGCAGTACACGGCGTGCAGTTCGCCGTGCTCCATCGCCTCGAACATGTCGGTGAGCGTCATCCCGTACCGCGGCTGGATGGCCGCGCCCCAGGCGCGCTCGAACTTGATGCGGTGCGCGCTGTCGAGGATGTCCTGAAAGCCGGGCAGGCGGTTGGGGATGGCGCCCATGTCGCCGCCGCCCTGGACGTTGTTCTGCCCGCGCAGGGGCTGGACGCCGGAGCCGTAGCGGCCGACGTGCCCGGTGAGCAGCGACAGATTGATCAACGCCCTTACGTTGTCGGTGCCGTTGTGGTGTTCCGTGATGCCGAGGGTCCAGCACAGCTGGGCGCGTTCGGCGGTGGCGTAGGCGTGCGCGAGGTCGCGAATGGCGGCGGCGGGGACGCCCGTGACCTTCTCGGCGAGGGAGAGGGTCCACGGCTCGACCAGCTCGGCGTACTCGTCGAAGCCGGTCGTGGCCCGCTCGATGAACGCCTTGTTGTGCAGTCCCGCGTGGATGATCTCGCGGCCCACGGCGTGGGCGAGCGGGATGTCCGTGCCGACGTTCAGGCCGAGCCAGCTCTCCGCCCACTCGGCGGTCGAGGTGCGGCGCGGATCGACCGCGTACATCCGTGCCCCGTTCCTGATCCCCTTCAGGACGTGCTGGAAGAAGATCGGGTGCGCGAAGCGGGCGTTGGAGCCCCACATCACGATGAGGTCGGTGTGCTCGACCTCCTCGTACGAGGAGGTGCCGCCGCCCGAGCCGAACGCCGCGGACAGGCCCGCGACGCTGGGGGCGTGGCACGTGCGGTTGCACGAGTCGACGTTGTTGGTGCCCATCACGACGCGTGTGAACTTCTGCGCCACGTAGTTCATCTCGTTCGTGGCGCGGGCACAGGAGAGCATCGCGAACGCGTCGGGGCCGTGCGCCTCCTTGGTGCGCCGGAAGCCGTCCGCCGCCCTGGCGAGTGCCTCGTCCCAGGTGGCGCGGCGGAACGGCTCGTCACGGGAGTCCCGGACGAGGGGATGGGTGAGGCGGGTGTACGTCTTCGGGGTGCGGTCCCGCTTCTTCATGCCGCGCTCCTCATGCGGTCGGCGAGCAGATCCGAGATGGCGTGGACGGTGCGGAGCGTCGGGACCGGGACGCCGGTGATCTCCGCCAGTTCCACGACGGCCGCGAGCAGCACGTCGAGTTCGAGCGGTTTGCCGCGCTCCAGGTCCTGGAGTGTCGAGGTGCGGTGGTCGCCGACGCGCTCGGCGCCGGCCAGGCGCCGCTCGACGGAGATGTCCGGGCGGCAGCCCAGCGCCCCGGCGACGGCGAGCGTCTCGGTCATCATGATCTCGATGACCCGGCGCGTGCCGCCGTGCAGACACATCTGCCGCATGGTCGCCCGGGACAGCGCGCTGATCGGGTTGAACGAGATGTTGCCGAGCAGCTTGATCCAGATGTCGCCGCGCAGTTCGCGCTCGACCGGGCACTTGAGGCCCCCGGCCTGCATCGCCTCACTGAAGGCGAGGCAGCGGTCCGACACCGAGCGGTCGGGCTCCCCGACGGAGAACCTGGTTCCTTCGAGATGGCGTACCACGCCCGGGCCTTCGAGCTCCGTCGCCGCGTAGACGACACAGCCGATGGCCCGCTGGGGCGCGAGCACCGCACTGACCGCGCCGCCGGGGTCCACGCTCTCGATGCGCTGCCCGTCGTGCGGGCCGCCGTGCCGGTGGAAGTACCACCAGGGGATGCCGTTCTGGGCCGCGATCACGGCCGTCGAGCTGTGCAGCAGCGGCTCGATGAGCGGCCCGCACGCCGCGTACGAGTTCGCCTTGAGACCGAGGAAGACATAGTCGACCGGGCCGATCCCCGAGGGGTCGTCGGTCGCGTGGGCCCGGGCGGTGAAGTCACCGCGGGGGCTGCGTACCTGGACGCCGTGCTGCCTCATGGCCGCGAGGTGCGGTCCACGGGCGACGAGATGCACGTCGGCGCCGGCGCGATGCAGCGCGGCTCCGACGTAGGCGCCGATCGCACCGGCGCCGAGGACTGCGACTTTCACGATGGCGAGCTCCGTTCGGTCGAGGGCTCCTGCTCTCACGGGAGGAGAGTGCGGAGGACCGTCGGACTGTCGATGGAATATTGTCTACAGTATGGAAGATGGGCCGACAAGAGGTGGCGCATCGCATACCGTGTACGGATTCCGGCGCATCCTCTTCCCAACTCCCGTACGGCTCCCTAACGTTCGGGATCATGAGGCCCCCCGTCGCGCCAACCGGCTGGAGCCGCTGGCTCGTTCCGCCCGCCGCTCTGTCCGTCCATCTCTCCATCGGCCAGGCCTACGCCTGGAGCGTCTTCAAGCCCCCGCTCGAGTCCGCCATGCACCTCAGCGGCACCCAGAGCGCCCTCCCCTTCCAGCTCGGCATCGTGATGCTCGGCCTCTCCGCGGCCTTCGGCGGCACGCTCGTCGAGCGCAACGGACCGCGCTGGGCGATGACCGTCGCCCTCGTCTGTTTCTCCTCCGGGTTCCTGCTCTCCGCCCTCGGCGCCGCCACCGGACAGTTCTGGCTGATCGTCTTCGGTTACGGCTTCGTCGGCGGGATCGGCCTCGGCATCGGCTACATCTCGCCCGTGTCGACCCTGATCAAGTGGTTCCCCGACCGGCCCGGCATGGCCACCGGCATCGCGATCATGGGCTTCGGCGGCGGCGCGCTGATCGCCTCCCCGTGGTCCGCTCAGATGCTGGAGTCCTTCGGCGCCGACTCCCGGGGCATCGCCCTCGCGTTCCTCGTGCACGGACTCGCGTATGCCGTGTTCATGTCGCTCGGGGTGCTGCTCGTGCGGGTGCCGCGTACGGAAGGGGTGCGCAAGGCCGGGGTGCCGGCGCCGCTCGACGGGGTGCAGGTCTCGGCCCGCAGCGCCGTGCGCACCCCCCAGTTCTGGTGCCTGTGGCTCGTGCTCTGCATGAACGTGACGGCGGGCATCGGCATCCTGGAGAAGGCCGCCCCGATGATCACGGACTTCTTCAAGGACAGCGGCACCCCCGTCAGCGTCTCCGCCGCGGCCGGTTTCGTCGCGCTCCTGTCGGCGGCGAACATGGCGGGCCGCATCGGCTGGTCCTCCGCCTCCGACCTGGTCGGCCGCAAGAACGTCTACCGCCTCTACCTGGGCGTGGGCGCCGTCATGTACCTGCTGATCGC
Source organism: Streptomyces sp. NPDC107517 (assembly GCF_055582645.1). Classification (NCBI taxonomy): domain Bacteria; kingdom Bacillati; phylum Actinomycetota; class Actinomycetes; order Kitasatosporales; family Streptomycetaceae; genus Streptomyces; species Streptomyces sp. NPDC107517. The sequence continues at coordinate 644,187 of NZ_JBVJPM010000001.1, forward strand.
CCGCTTCGGCGACTCCTCCAAGCCCCTGTTCATCGGCTGCGCGCTGGTGATCCTCTCCTTCTACGGCGGCGGCTTCGCCACCGTCCCCGCGTACCTCAAGGACCTCTTCGGCACCTACCAGGTCGGCGCGATCCACGGCCGGCTGCTCACGGCCTGGTCCACCGCCGGAGTGCTCGGCCCGCTGATCGTCAACCGGGTCGCCGACAGCCAGGAAGAGGCCGGCAAGCACGGCCAGGACCTCTACGGCCTGTCCTTCACGATCATGATCGGCCTGCTCGTCGTGGGCTTCGTCGCGAACGAGCTGATCCGTCCCGTCCACGCCCGCCACCACATCCCCGCCCCGAGGGAGGCCACCGATGACGCAGCCGCAGAGCGCCGGCAGTCCGCCTAGCCGCCGCGCGCTCACCCTGTTCGCCTGGCTGTGGGTCGGGGTGCCGCTCGCGTACGGCCTGTACGAACTCGTACAGAAGGCGAGGCAGCTCTTCACGGGGTAGAAAGGAAGAGAACCCGGACGCCGCAGGGCGATGTGGGGCACCCTCCAACCAGGGCGCCCCAATCCTGTCGCTTTACGTGCCCTCGTACCGGTGAGTCGCTCACCAGACTGGTGGACCCGCATCCCGAGCACCGAGGGGCCCCACCCATGACCGGTTCGCGCATCGCCGCCATTGGCCACTACCAGCCTGCCAGGGTCCTCACCAATGACGACCTGGCGGCCATGGTGGACACCGACGACGCGTGGATCCGCAGCCGCGTGGGCATCCGCACCCGTCATATCGCGGGTGCCGACGAACCGGTCGACGATCTGGCCGCGCACGCCGCGGCAAAGGCGCTCGCGTCGGCCGGGCTGACGGCGGCCGACATCGACCTCGTCGTCGTCGCCACCTCCACCGCCGTCGACCGCTCGCCGAACATGGCCGCGCGCGTCGCGCACCGCCTCGGCGTGCCTTCGCCCGCGGCGCTCGACGTCAACGTGGTGTGCGCCGGCTTCACGCACGCGCTCGCCACGGCCGACCACGCCGTGCGGGCGGGCGCCGCGACGCGTGCCCTGGTGATCGGCGCCGACAAGATGTCCGCCGTCACCGACTGGACCGACCGCACGACCTGCGTCCTGGTCGGCGACGGCGCGGGCGCCGTCGTGGTCGAGGCCTGCCCGCCCGGCGACGAGCCGGGCATCGGGCCCGTCCTGTGGGGTTCCGTGCCCGAGATGGGCAACGCCGTCCGCATCGAGGGCGAGCCGGCACGCTTCGCGCAGGAGGGCCAGAGCGTCTACCGCTGGGCGACACGGCAGCTGCCGCCGCTGGCCCGCGCGGCGTGCGAGCGCGCCGGGTACACCCCCGCCGATCTGGCCGCCGTCGTCCTGCACCAGGCGAACCTGCGGATCATCGAGCCGCTCGCCGAGAAGATCGGCGCGGTGAACGCCGTCGTCGCGCGTGACGTCGTCGATTCGGGCAACACCTCGGCCGCGAGTGTGCCGCTCGCCTTCTCCAAGCTCGTCGAGCGCGGTGAGGTCCGCAGCGGCCAGCCGGTGCTGCTCTTCGGATTCGGCGGGAACCTGTCCTACGCGGGCCAGGTCGTCCGCTGCCCCTGAGCAGGCGTGATTTCGCGGCGTTCACGCGTGTGACGAGCCCAACTCCCGCCCCTACTGGCCATTGTGCTCGGTAGACTGTAGACGAAAGCCAATTCATACTGGCTTCTCCGTTGCCCAGGAGGGGGACCGCGATGTTGTCCACAGGACTGCCGCAGGGGGCGGTGCCCAAGCTCGAGCGCCCCGGACCGCTGCGCGAGCGGGTCTACGAGGCGCTGCTCGAACTGATCACGACGCGTGCACTTCAGCCGGGTCAGCACCTGGTCGAGAGCGAACTCGCCGGTCACCTGGGGGTGTCGAGGCAGCCCGTGCGTGAGGCGCTCCAGCGGCTGAACACCGAGGGCTGGGTCGATCTCCGTCCGGCGCAGGGCGCCTTCGTGCACGAACCGACCGAGGACGAGGCCGACCAGCTCCTCACGGTCCGCACGCTCCTGGAGGCCGAGGCGGCCCGCCTTGCCGCAGCGAACGCCGGCAAGGCCGGGATCACCGCCCTCGAAGAGCTCTGCGCCACAGGCGAGCAGGCCGTCGCCGACGGGGACGTCGAACTCGTCGTGGCGACGAACGCGGCCTTCCACGCCAAGGTCATGGAACTCGCGGGGAACGTCGTGCTCGGCGAGCTCGCCGGACAGGTGGACCGCCGGGTGCGCTGGTACTACCAGCCGGTCGCCCGCCAGCGCGGCAAGCAGTCCTGGATCGAGCACCGCGAGCTGATCGCGGCGATCGCGCAGCGGGACGAGGCGCGGGCGACGGCGGTCATGCGGGCCCACACCGAGCACACACGAGAGACGTACCACCGGCGCGACCAGGGGTAGGGGACGCGCCCCTGGAAGGGGCGCGGGGGAACAGCACGGCCGGGGCGCGCGGAACCGCACGGCGGGCCGCGGCCGGCCCGTCACCCGGCGCGGCGCCCCGACAGGGCCCGTGCCTCCGCCGCCAGCATCACCACCAGGATCACGACGAGCGCGGTGAGTTCCGCCACGGCGGCCACATGCATCCCGAGCAGCGCCGCGCCGAGCACCACCGGCACGGCCGCTGCCCGGAAGACGAGCGGGGAGAGCCGCATGGCCGTGCGGAACGCGACATCGCCGGCCAGGAACAGCGCGACACCGCCCGCGAGCGCGAGCGCGGGCCCGGTGTGCAGATGTTCACCGAGATGCCCGAGCGACTTCTTCACGCCCGCCGCGAGGAACGCGACCCCGAGCAGCATCGGCAGGAAGGCGTAGTAGTACGCGTTCATCGCGAGGCGGAAGCGGCGCGCGGGTTCCGTGGCCCGGAACGTCTCCTCGGCCGCCCCCTCGTCCCGTACGAAGTATGTCCACCACAGTGCGACCGCGACCGCGAGCGCCAGGAACGCGCCCCCGAACAGGCCCACCGTCAGCGGCTGGTCGCCGATGCCGATGCCGATCGCGATGACGGACTCGCCGAACGCGATGATCAGGAGCAGGCCGTGGCGCTCCACGAAGTGCCCCGGCTCCAGGCCGCCGAGCTGACCCCTGAGGTCGTCCGTCGTGCGCCCGCCGTGGCTGCGGGGACCGGCCTGGGCCAGGAACGGCGTGACGATCTGCAGCAGGATCGCGAGCACCCACCACGCGTCGGCGGCGAGCCCGTGGAAGAGGCCGGCCGTCGTCACGGCGAGCGCGGCCAGCGCGTTCGGCACCGCGTACCAGATCACGTCACGGCCGTGGCTGCGCGTGTACAGCGCGCTGTGCACCACGACGACGAGCAGGAACCCGAGCCCGAAGATCACGCCCCCGTCGGTGAAGGCGCGCGGGATGGCGAGCGCGCACACCAGGAACGCGCCCATCCCGACGATGAGCAGCAGCCGGCGTGAGGGCCGGTCGGGCGGCACCTGGTTGGTGAGGTAGGCGTAGGCGCCGTACATCCAGAACAGCACGACGAAGACGAGGACGACCCGGCCCGCCGTGGCGAACGACAGGTCGTGCGCGAGCAGCACGGTGATCTGCGTCAGGGTGAAGACGAAGACGAGGTCGAAGAAGAGCTCCAGCGTGCTGACCCGCAGTTCGGGGACGGGCCGTCGCTCCTGTGTCCTCTCCTCCGGTACGCGCGTGCTCTCCGTCATGCCAACCCCCTTGTGAAGCACGTCAGTTGTGCGAGCGACAGGGTACGCGGATCTGCCCTCCCGGCTCTTTGTCCTCTCACTGGAGAAAGTCATGGGTAATTGCTGCGCAACTTCTTCCCACTCCCGGCAAGCACTGCTACGTTCCCCTCGAAAGCCCGAAGACGGGACGACAGGCGGCCCGGTGAGGCGGGGAGGGGCACGTGAGACGCATGACGGCTCGACCCGCGAACGCGCACCAGGCGCGTCTGCTGCGTCTGCTGCGCGACGGCGGACCCAACTCCCGGGCCCAGCTGGGCGACCAGATCGACCTCTCGCGGTCGAAGCTGGCCGTCGAGGTGGACCGGCTCCTGGAGACGGGCCTCGTCGTGGCCGACGGACTCGCCGCCTCGCGCGGCGGGCGCCGCTCCCACAACATCCGGCTCGCCCCCGAACTGCGCTTCCTCGGCGTCGACATCGGCGCGACCTCGGTCGACGTCGCCGTCACCAACGCCGAACTGGAAGTCCTCGGGCACATCAACCAGCCCATGGACGTCCGCGAGGGTCCGGTCGCCGTCTTCGAGCAAGTGCTCGCGATGGCGGCCAAGTTGAGGGCCTCCGGGCTGGCCGAGGGGTTCGACGGAGCCGGGATCGGCGTCCCTGGACCCGTCCGGTTCCCCGAGGGCGTGCCGGTCGCGCCGCCGATCATGCCGGGCTGGGACGGTTTCCCCGTCCGCGAGGCCCTCAGCCAGGAACTCGGCTGCCCGGTCATGGTCGACAACGACGTGAACCTGATGGCGATGGGGGAGCAGCACGCGGGCGTCGCCCGCTCCGCGCGCGACTTCCTCTGCGTCAAGATCGGCACGGGCATCGGCTGCGGCATCGTCGTCGGCGGAGAGGTCTACCGCGGCACGACGGGCAGCGCCGGCGACATCGGACACATCCAGGTCGAGCCCGACGGACGCCAGTGCGCCTGCGGCAACAAGGGCTGCCTGGAGGCCTACTTCAGCGGCGCGGCACTCGCCCGCGACGCCGAGGAGGCCGCCCGCGAGGGCCGTTCCGACGAACTCGCCGCCCTGCTGGAGGCGGCCGGGAAGCTCAGCGCCGCCGACGTGGCCGTCGCGGCCGCCGCCGGCGACGCCACCTCACTCGATCTCATCCGCGAGGGCGGCAACCGCACCGGGCAGGTCATCGCCTCACTCGTCAGCTTCTTCAATCCGGGCCTCGTGGTGATCGGGGGCGGCGTGACCGGCCTCGGCCACACGCTTCTCGCCGCCCTGCGCACCCAGGTCTACCGCCAGTCACTGCCCCTGGCGACCGGCAACCTCCCCATCGTCCTCGGCGAGCTCGGCCCCACCGCCGGAGTCATCGGCGCGGCCCGCCTGATCAGCGACCACCTGTTCTCACCGGCGTAACACCGCCCGGCGTAACACCGCACGAGATCACCACACCAGTACGGCGCTCAGCTCCGCCCTGCCCTGGCACCGGCCCGCACCCGCCGAGGGGATCACTCATGGCACCGGAACCACCCCTGCTCACCATGTCCGGCATCACCAAGTCGTTCCCCGGCGTCCGCGCCCTCGACGGCGTGGACCTGGAGGTCCTGGCCGGTGAGGTGCACTGCCTCCTCGGCCAGAACGGCGCGGGGAAGTCCACCCTCATCAAGGTCCTCGCCGGCGCCCACCAGCCCGACGACGGCACGATCACCTGGCGCGGCGAGCGCACGGTGCTCAAGTCGCCCATCGCCGCGATGCGCCTCGGCATCGCCACCATCTACCAGGAACTCGACCTGGTGGAGGGGCTGTCCGTCGCCGAGAACGTCTACCTCGGACACGAGCCGACCACCGCCGGATTCGTGGTCCGCGGACGTGACGCGCGCACCACGACCGCCGCACTGCTCAAGCGGCTCGGGCACGAAGAGGTCGACCCCGGCACGCTCGTCGGCGACCTCTCGGCGGCCCAGCAGCAGATCGTCTCCATGGCCCGCGCGCTCTCCCACGACGTCCGCCTCATCGTCATGGACGAACCCTCGGCCGCCCTCGACCCGGACGAGGTCGACAACCTCTTCCGCATCGTCGACTCCCTCACCGCGGACGGCGTCGCCGTCGTCTACATCTCGCACCGCCTGGAGGAGATCCGCCGGATCGGCGACCGCGTCACCGTCCTCAAGGACGGCCGGGCGGTCGCGGGCGGACTGCCCGCCAAGGAGACGCCGACCCGCGACGTGGTGGCCCTCATGACCGGCCGGAACGTCGAGTACGTGTTTCCCGAGCGCCCCTCGGGACCGCCTCGCGCCGAACCCGTCCTGACCGTCAAGGGCCTCTCCCGGCATGGGGAGTTCGCGCCACTGGACCTCGAACTGCGGCCCGGCGAGATCGTCGGCCTCGCGGGCCTCGTCGGCTCGGGACGCTCCGAGATCCTGGAGACGATCTACGGCGCACGCAAGGCCACTACCGGACAAGTCGTCGTCGACGGACGGGTGTTGCGGCCCGGCAGCGTCCGCGCCGCCGTCCGCGCCGGTCTCGGCCTCGCTCCCGAGGAGCGCAAGGCACAGGCACTCCTCATGCTGGAGTCCGTCACCAACAACGTCTCCGTCTCCTCCATGTCCCGCTTCTCGTACGGGGGCTGGCTGGACCGGGGCAAGGAGCTCGACGCCGCGCGGGCCGCGACCCGCGAGCTGTCCCTGCGCCCCGACAACCCGTCCGCGCCGGTGCGCACCCTCTCCGGGGGCAACCAGCAGAAGGCCGTCCTGGCCCGCTGGCTGCTGCGGGGCTGCCGCGTCCTCCTCCTCGACGAGCCGACCCGCGGCGTGGACGTCGGCGCCCGCGCCGAGCTCTACGCCGTCATCCGCCGCCTCGCCGACGACGGCCTCGCGGTCCTCATGGTCTCCAGCGAGGTCCCCGAGGTCCTCGGACTCGCGGACCGGGTCCTGGTGCTGAGGGAGGGCGCGGTGATCCACGAGTCGCCGGCGGCGGACCTGGACGAACACAGGGTCCTGGACCTGGTCCTCGCCGGAGCCCAGCAGCGCCCCTGAAGGGGCGCGGGGAACGGCGCGAGAAACCCCCACCGGCCCGCAGCCCGGAGGCCCTTGCGCACCACCCCGCCCCTGTCCGGCTTCACGCCCAAGAACCCGCACCCGAAGGGAGCCCGGCACCATGACCCAGCCCGCATCCCCCGCCCGGCCCGCCACCCCGAAGACCGCGCCCGCCGGCCCCCGCCCGAGAGGGTTCCGCCCGGACATGCGGACCCTGTCCCTGGTGGGCGTGCTCGCCGCCCTCGTCCTGATCGGCGGCATCACCCAGCCCGACTCGTTCCTCGACACGAACAACGTGCAGCTGATCCTCACGCAGGCGTCCGTCATCGGTGTCGTCACCGTCGGCATGACCTTCGTGATCATCTCCGGCGGCATCGACCTGTCGGTCGGCGCGATCGTCGCCCTCGCGAGCGTCTGGGCCACCACGGTCGCGACGCAGGAGTACGGCTTCGCGGGAATCCTGTTCACCGCCGTCGTCGTGGGCGTCGCCTGCGGACTGGTCAACGGACTGCTCATCGCGTACGGAGGCATGGTCCCGTTCATCGCCACCCTCGCGATGCTCGCCTCGGGCCGCGGCCTCGCCCTCCAGATCACGGACGGCAAGACCCAGACCGTGTCCGTGAACAGCGTCCTCAAGCTCGGCGAGCGCGACGCCTACATCCTCGGCATCCCGCCGCTCGTCCTCGTCTTCGCCGCCGTCACCGTCGTCGGCTGGCTGATCCTGAACCGTACGACGTTCGGCCGCCGCTCCGTCGCCGTCGGCGGCAACGCCGAGGCCGCGCGGCTCGCCGGCATCGACGTACGCCGTCAGCGCCTCTACCTCTACCTCCTGTCGGGCCTGTGCTGCGGCATCGCGGCCTTCCTCCTGATCGTCCTGGCCGGTTCCGGACAGAACACGAACGGCAACCTCTACGAACTCGACGCCATCGCCGCCGCGATCATCGGCGGCACCCTGCTCACCGGCGGCCGGGGCACCATCACCGGCTCCGTGCTCGGCGTACTGATCTTCACCACGATCACCAATATCTTCGCGCTCAACAACCTGCAGAGTGACGTCCAGGAGATCGCCAAGGGGGCGATCATCGTCGCCGCGGTCCTGGTCCAGCGACGCACCTCCACCACCACTTCTTGACTCGGGAAGGGCCCACCGACATGCCAGAGACCACGAGCCGCAGAGGACTGCTCTTCGGGGCGGCAGCCGCCGTCACCACGGGCGGACTGCTCACCGCCTGCACGAGCAACGAGCCCAAGGACGCGAAGCCCGCGGCGAACGACAAGCCCGCCGCGGACGACAAGCCGGGCAAGCACGTCACCATCGGGTTCGCGGGCCCGCAGGCCGACCACGGCTGGCTGAACGCGATCAACGACAACGCCACCGAGCGCGCCAAGAAGTACTCCGACGTCACCCTGGAGGCGACGGAGGGCTCCAACGACACCGCCGCGCAGATCGGGCAGGTCGAGACGCTCATCAACAAGAAGGTCGACGTCCTGGTGATCCTGCCGGCCGACGGCAAGGCCCTCACCCAGGTCGGCCTGAAGGCGATGCGCGCCGGCATCCCCGTCGTCAACCTCGACCGGATCTTCAACACCCCGCAGGCGTACCGCTGCTGGATCGGCGGCGACAACTACGGCATGGGCCTGAGTGCCGGCAACTACATCGGCGAGCAGCTCAAGGACAAGAAGAACGCCAAGGTCGTCGAGCTCGCGGGCCTCGACAACCTGGAGCTCACCAAGCAGCGCACCCAGGGCTTCGACGACGCCCTGAAGAACTTCCCGAACATCAAGAAGGTCGCCCGCCAGGCCGCCGAGTTCACCGTCGAGTCGGGCCAGTCGAAGATGTCGCAGCTCCTCCAGGCGCAGAAGAACTTCGACGCCCTGTGGAACCACGACGACGACCAGGGCGTCGGCGCCCTGCGCGCCATCAAGCAGGCCGGCCGCGACGACTTCCTGATGGTCGGCGGCGCCGGAGCGCTCTCCGCCATGCAGGCCATCGAGGCGGGCAACAGCGTCCTCAAGGCGACCGTCCTCTACCCGCCGACCATGGCCGCCTCCGCGATCGACCTCGCGCGCGCCCTCGGCCAGGGCAAGGGCGTCAGCGGCATGGCCGAGTTCGAGATCCCGGCCCACGTGACGCTCTTCTCGGCGGTCGTCGACAAGGACAACGTCGCGCAGTACATGCCGACCGGCTTCAAGTGATGGATGCCCCACAGCGCATCTCGCGGGACCGGAGTCGACGAGGAGGACTACTGCATGGGCACGACTGAGGAGCCCGGGGCCGGACCGCGTCCCCTGGGTGTCGGCATGGTCGGCTACGCCTTCATGGGCGCCGCCCACTCCCAGGGCTGGCGCACCGTGGGCCGGGTCTTCGACCTGCCGCTGCGGCCGGTCCTCGCGGCCGTCTGCGGCCGGGACGGGCAGGCCGTGCGCGCCGCGGCCGACCGGCTCGGCTGGGGCGCGGCCGAGACGGACTGGCGGGCGCTGATCGCCCGCGAGGACGTCGACGTGGTCGACATCTGCACCCCGGGCGACAGCCATGCGGAGATCGCCGTCGCCGCCCTGGAGGCGGGCAAGCACGTCCTGTGCGAGAAGCCGCTCGCCAACACGGTCGAGGAGGCCGAGGTGATGGTCGAGGCGGCCGAACGGGCCCGCGCACGCGGCCAGTTGGCTATGGCCGGCTTCAACTACCGGCGCCTGCCCGCCACCGCGCTCGCCCGTCGCATGGTCGAGGAGGGCCGCATCGGCGCCCTGCGCCACGTGCGCGTCTCCTACCTCCAGGACTGGCTCGTCGACCCCGACTTCCCGCTCACCTGGCGGCTGAAGAAGGAGTACGCGGGCTCGGGCGCCCTGGGCGACCTGGGCGCGCACGCCGTCGACCTCGCGCAGTACCTGGCGGGTGAGTCCCTCGTCGGCGTCTCCGCGCTCACCGAGACGTTCGTACGGGAACGACCGGTCCTCAGGGACACCGTGGGGGCGTCGGCCGGGCTCGCGGCGGGCGACGCCGGGACCGGGCGCGGCCCGGTGACGGTCGACGACGCGGCGCTCTTCACGGCCCGCTTCGCCTCCGGCGCGCTCGGCTCCTTCGAGGCGACGCGCTTCGCCTCCGGCCGCAAGAACGCCCTGCGCATCGAGCTCAACGGAGAGAAGGGCTCGCTGGCCTTCGACCTGGAGCGCCTCAACGAGCTGTCGTTCCACGACCACACCGAACCCGGGGTCAGCGCGGGCTTCCGCCGCATCCTCGTCACCGAGCCCGGCCACCCCTACCTGGAGGCCTGGTGGCCGCCGGGCCACGGCCTCGGCTACGAGCACACCTTCGTGCACCAGGCCCGCGATCTGGTCCACGCCATCGCGTCCGGCCACCAGCCCGAACCCTCCTTCGCCGAGGGCCTGCGCGTGCAGCGCGTGCTCGCCGCGGTGGAGGAGAGCGCGCTCAAGAACTCCGTCTACACCCCCATCCCGGTCTGAGGAGGCACGGCTCATGCCACGCCAGTTCACCCTGTTCACCGGACAGTGGGCCGACCTGCCGCTCGAAGAGGTGTGCAGGCTGGCCCGCGACTTCGGGTACGACGGCCTCGAACTCGCCTGCTGGGGCGACCACTTCGAGGTCGACAAGGCCCTCGCGGACCCCGGCTACCTCGACTCGCGCCGCGCCCTGCTCGACAAGTACGGCCTCAAATGCTGGGCCATCTCCAACCACCTGGTGGGGCAGGCGGTGTGCGACGCGATCATCGACGAGCGCCACCGGGCGATCCTGCCGGCCCGCATCTGGGGCGACGGCGAGGCCGAGGGCGTACGGCGGCGGGCCGCGACCGAGATGCAGGACACCGCGCGGGCCGCGGCGGCGTTCGGCGTCGACACCGTCATCGGCTTCACCGGCTCGTCCATCTGGCATCTGGTCGCCATGTTCCCGCCCGCGCCCGAGTCGATGATCGAGCGCGGCTACCAGGACTTCGCCGACCGCTGGAACCCCATCCTCGACGTCTTCGACGAGAACGGCGTCCTGTTCGCGCACGAGGTCCACCCGTCGGAGATCGCGTACGACTACTGGACCACGCAGCGCGCCCTCGACGCCGTCGACCACCGGGCCGCCTTCGGCCTGAACTTCGACCCCAGCCACTTCGTGTGGCAGGACCTCGACCCGGTCGGCTTCCTGTGGGACTTCCGTGACCGGATCTACCACGTCGACTGCAAGGAGGCCAGGCGCCGACTGGACGGCCGCAACGGCCGCCTCGGCTCGCACCTGCCCTGGGGCGACCCGCGCCGCGGCTGGGACTTCGTCTCCGCGGGCCACGGCGACGTGCCCTGGGAGGACGTCTTCCGGATGCTGCGGTCCATCGACTACGAGGGGCCCGTCTCGGTCGAGTGGGAGGACGCCGGCATGGACCGGCTCCAGGGTGCCCCGGAGGCGCTCAAGCACCTCAAGGCGTTCGACTTCGAGCCGCCCACGGCGTCCTTCGACGCGGCCTTCGGCGGCTCCGACTAGCGGCCGGCCGGCCACGTTTGTCCTGCGCGGAGAGAAAGTCAACGCCTTTGCTGTGCAAGGGCTTTCCGTCCCGGACAAACGTGGCTACGGTCCAATGTTGTACAGGACACGCACAGTTCCGGGGTGACGGCGCATCCCGGCGTACCGATCGCACCCGCCCCAAGCGCATGCGCGACACGCTCCCGTCCGTACGCACGCCCTTTTCCGGAGGAACTCCGTGCACAGGAAACGCCCGAGATTCCGCAAGGCACTCGCACTCCTCACCGGCTCACTTCTCGCCGGAGCCTCATTCGCGATCGGCGCCCCGCACGCCGGCGCGGCGCCCGCCCCCGACGCCGCGGCCGCCGCGGAGGACTTCCAGCAGGTGACCCTCGCCAAGGGCGCCGAAGAGGTCGGCGAGCCCATGTCGCTCGCCGTCCTGCCGGACCGCAAGGTCCTGCACACCTCGCCCGACGGCGTCCTGCGCCTGACCGACGAGAACGGCACCACCAAGGTCGCCGGCAAGCTCGACGTCTACTCCCACGACGAAGAGGGCCTCCAAGGCGTCGGCGTGGACCCGAAGTTCAGCGACAACCACTTCATCTACCTCTACTACGCGCCGCCGCTCGACACCCCCGCGGGCGACGCCCCGAACGACGGCACGGCCGCGGACTTCAAGCCCTTCGACGGCCACAACCAGCTCTCGCGCTTCGTGCTCAACGCGGACGGCACGCTCGACAACGCCAGCGAGAAGAAGATCCTGGAGATCCCCACCTCGCGCGGCATCTGCTGCCACGTGGGCGGCGACATCGACTTCGACAAGGACGGCAACCTCTACCTGTCGACGGGCGACGACTCCAACCCCTTCTCCTCCGACGGCTACACGCCGATCGACGAGCAGCCCACCCGCAACCCGGCCTACGACGCCCGGCGTTCGGCCGGCAACAGCAACGACCTGCGCGGCAAGGTCCTGCGCATCAAGGTCAACGAAGACGGCACGTACTCCATACCCGACGGCAACCTCTTCGCCCCGGGCACGGACAAGACCCGCCCCGAGATCTACGCGATGGGCTTCCGCAACCCGTTCCGGATCAGCGTCGACAAGCCGACCGGCATCGTCTACGTCGGTGACTACGGCCCCGACGCCGGCACCGCCGACCCGAAGCGCGGCCCCGCGGGCCAGGTCGAGTTCAACCGCATCACCAAGGCCGGCAACTTCGGCTGGCCGTACTGCACGGGCAACAACGACGCGTACATCGACTACGACTTCGCCACCAAGACGTCCGGCGCCGCCTTCGACTGCGCCGCGCCGAAGAACACCTCGCCGCACAACACGGGCCTCGTCGACCTGCCGCCCGCCCAGCCGGCCTGGATCCCCTACGACGGCGGCTCCGTGCCCGAGTTCGGCACCGGCTCGGAGTCCCCGATGGGCGGCCCGGTCTACCGCTACGACGCGGCGAACACCTCGCCCGTGAAGTTCCCCGAGGCCTACGACGGCGACTTCTTCGCCGGTGAGTTCGGCCGCCAGTGGATCAAGCGGATCGAGCAGGACGGGGACGGCAAGGTCACCTCGATCAACCCCTTCCCGTGGACCGGCACGCAGGTGATGGACATGGCCTTCGGACCGGACGGCGCCCTGTACGTCCTGGACTACGGCCTGTCCTGGTTCGGCGGCGACGAGCACTCCGGCCTCTACCGCATCGAGAACGCGACCGACGGCCACTCGCCCGTCGTCGACGCCAAGGTCGACAAGACCTCGGGCCAGGCCCCGCTCAAGGCCCGCTTCTCCTCGACCGCGACCGACGCCGACAGCGACGCGCTGACGTACTCCTGGAACTTCGGCGACGGCACCACCGGCACGGGCGCAGCGCCCAGCCACACGTACAAGAAGAACGGCACCTACACCGCGACCGTCACCGCCAAGGACGCGACGGGCCGCACCGGCAGCGCCGACGCCCACGTCGTCGTCGGCAACACCGCGCCCAAGGTGACCCTCGAACTCCCGGCGGACGGCCAGCTGTTCACCTTCGGTGACGAGGTGCCCTTCAAGGTGAAGGTCACCGACCCCGAGGACGGGACCATCGACTGCTCCAAGGTCAAGGTCACGCACATCCTCGGCCACGACAGTCACGGCCACCCGATCACCTCGGCCAACGGCTGCTCGGGCACCATCAAGACCTCCGCGGACAGCGAGCACGACCCGAACGCCAACATCTTCGGGGTCTTCGACGCCGAGTACACCGACAAGGGCGCGAACGGCCAGCCCGCGCTGACCACTCACGACCAGAACGTCACGCAGCAGAAGCACCGCCAGGCCGAGCACTACGGCGACTCCAAGGGCGTCAGCATCACCGCCCACACCCCGGCGGAGGGCGGCAAGACCGTCGGCGACATCAACAACGGCGACTGGATCTCCTTCAAGCCGTACGTCCTGAGCAACGTCAAGTCGTTCACCGCGAGCGTCGCGTCCGCCGGCAGCGGCGGCACGCTGGAGATCCGCAGCGGCTCCGCCACCGGACGCCTCCTCGGCAGCGCCAAGGTCGAACCCACCGGGTCCTGGGAGACGTACAAGGACGTCACCGGCACCATCAGCCGGGCGCCCGACAAGACCACGACGCTCTTCCTGGTCTTCAAGGGTGCAGGCACCGACGCCCTCTTCGACGTGGACGACTTCACCTTCACCACCGGCTGAGGAAGGAGCAGGACTGTGCGCACCTCCACCCGTATCGCGCTCGCGGCCTCCGCCGCCGCCCTGCTCATCGGCGGTGTCTCCGCTCCCGCGTCCTCCTCACCGGGGGACGCGGGGGCGGGGGGCCGGGTCCTGGTCTTCTCCAAGACCGCGGGCTTCCGCCACGACTCGATCCCCGAGGGGATCGCCGCCGTGCAGGACCTGGGCGCCGCCAACGGCTTCGCCGTCGACGCCACCGAGGACGCCGGCGCGTTCACCGACGCCAACCTGCGCCGCTACGACGCCGTCGTCTTCCTCTCCACCACCGGCGACGTGCTCGGCGCCGACCAGCAGAAGGCCTTCGAGCACTACATCGCGAAGGGCGGCGGCTACGTCGGCGTCCACGCGGCCGCCGACACCGAGTACGACTGGCCGTTCTACGGCGGGCTCGCCGGCGCCTACTTCCAGAACCACCCGGCGATCCAGCCCGCCACGGTCAAGGTCGAGGACCGGGGCAACCCGGCCACCGCCCACCTCGCCCCGACGTGGAACCGCACCGACGAGTGGTACAACTACCGCACCAACCCGCGTGAGCACGCCCACGTCCTCGCCTCGCTCGACGAGTCCTCGTACACCGGCGGCACCATGGCGGGCGACCACCCCATCTCCTGGTGCCAGAACTACCGGGGCGGCCGCTCCTTCTACACCGGCGGCGGCCACACCAAGGAGTCGTACGCCGACCCGGCCTTCCGGCAGCATCTGCTCGGCGGGATCCGCTGGGCGAGCGGTGCCGCGCAGGCCGACTGCCGGCCCGAGAGCGGCTACACGTCCCTGTTCGACGGGACCGCCGAGTCGCTCAACGACTGGAAGCAGGCCGGACCCGGCTCCTTCGAGCTCTCGGACGACGGCACGCTCACCTCGGCCGGCGGCATGGGAATGCTCTGGTACGCGGGCCGCCCGCTCGGCTCGTACTCCCTGAAGCTCGACTGGAAGATGGCCGGGGACGACAACTCCGGTGTCTTCGTGGGCTTCCCGGAGTCCGACGACCCCTGGTCGGCCGTGAACAACGGCTACGAGGTCCAGATCGACGCGACCGACGCACCCGACCGCACCACCGGGTCCGTCTACAGCTTCCAGTCCGCCGACGTGAAGAAGCGCGACCGTGCGCTGAACCCGCCGGGGGAGTGGAACACGTACGAGATCCGGGTCGAGGGCGAGCACCTGCGGATCTGGCTCAACGGCGTGAAGGTCAACGACTTCACCAACACCGACCCCGCCCGGAGCCTGCGCGACGGGTACGTCGGGATCCAGAACCACGGCAACGACGACCAGGTGTCCTTCCGTGACATCCGCGTCAAGGACCTGCCCGCGAAGCCGGGCGCCGGGTCCGGCCACTAGACGACGGCGGGCGGGGGACGCCGGACCCCCGCCCGCCGTCCCGGCACCACCACCGCAACTCCGGCTCCTGGTTCGCGTACGACAAGGAGGCTGCCCATGTCCGCCGAACCCACTTCCCCCACCGCCCGCTTCGGAGTCTGGCTCATCGGGGCCCGTGGCTCCGTCGCCACCACCGCGGTCGCGGGCTGCGCCGCCGTCGGCGCGGGCCTGCACCCCCCGACCGGCATGGTCACCGAGACCGAACCCTTCGCGGGCGCCGGACTGCCAACGTTGTCGTCGCTCGTCTTCGGCGGACACGACACCGTCGACTGCCCGCTGCCCAAGCGCGCCGAGCACCTCGCCGCCGGAGGCGTCCTGCCGCACGGCCTGCCGGCCGCGGTCGGCGCCGAACTCGCCGCCGCCGACCGCGAGATACGCCCCGGCGGCCCCCAGCCGGGGGACTCCCGATCCGACGACGAACTCATCGCCGACTTCGCCGCCGACATCCGTGACTTCGCCGACCGCGGCTCACTCGCCGGCACCGTCGTCGTGAACGTGGCGTCCACGGAACCCGCCCCCGACAGCAGCAGGCTGCCCGCCAGCTCCCTCTACGCGGCGGCCGCCCTGCGCGCGGGCTGCCCGTACGTCAACTTCACCCCCTCCACCGGCCTGCACCACCCCGCGCTCGCCGAACTCGCCGCCACCTGCGGCCTTCCTTACGCGGGCCGTGACGGCAAGACCGGGCAGACCCTCCTGCGGTCCGTGCTCGCGCCGATGTTCCTCCAGCGCTCCCTGTCCGTGCGGGCCTGGTCCGGCACCAACCTCCTCGGCGGCGGCGACGGTGCCGCGCTCGCCGACCCCGGCGCCGCGGCGGCGAAGAACGCGGGCAAGGAGCGCGTCCTCGCCGACACGCTCGGGGCCGCGCCCGAGGGCGAGGTCCACATCGACGACGTGCCCGCGCTCGGGGACTGGAAGACCGCCTGGGACCACATCGCCTTCGACGGGTTCCTCGGCTCCCGCATGATCCTCCAGACGATCTGGCAGGGCTGCGACTCGGCGCTCGCCGCCCCCCTCGTCCTCGACCTGGCCCGCCTTCTCCTGCGCGCCCACGAGCAGGGCGTCGAGGGGCCCCTGCCGGAGCTCGGCTTCTACTTCAAGGACCCCGACGGCGACGCGTCCCCGGCGCTCGCCGAGCAGTACGCGACGCTGGTCGGCCTCGCCGGACGCCTGCGGTGACCGGCCGCGCACAGCACCTGCGTGCCTGGGTCGAGCTCCTGCGTCTGCCCGCTCTGTTCACCGTCCCCGGCGATGCCCTCGCGGGCGCGTCGGCGGTGGGCCTGCGCCCCGGCCGGGGCGCCTTCCTCGCCATCGGGTCGTCCCTGTGCCTCTACGAGGCGGGCATGGCCCTCAACGACTGGGCGGACCGCGCCGAGGACGCCGTGGACCGCCCGCACCGCCCGCTGCCGTCAGGGCGAATCCGCCCCGCAGCGGCCCTCGCGGCAGCGGGCGGCCTCACCGCCGCGGGCCTGGCCCTCGCGACCCGGGCGGGCCGTCCCGCCGCCCTGGCCGCGGGCACGCTCGCGGCGACGGTGTGGGCGTACGACCTGGGCCTGAAGAAGACTCCGGCGGGACCCGTGGCGATGGCCGCGGCGAGAGGGCTCGACGTGCTGCTGGGCGCGGCGGCGACCTCGGGCCGACTCCCTCGCACGGCACTGCCCGCGGCCACGACGCTGGCCGCCCACACGCTCGCCGTCACCGCGGTGTCCCGCAACGAAACCCAGGGCGGCGACATCAAAGCCCCCCTGGGCGCGCTCGCCGCGACCCTCGCGCTGACCCGGATCACCGGGCGCGCCCCACGACTCCCGGCAGGCCGGCGGGTAGCAGCCGCCCCCGGCCTGTCGGGGACCACCACCGTCGCCCTGGCCGCCGCCTACGCGGCCACCGCGGCCCGCCCTTATTTCCACGCCGCCCTCAACCCCTCGCCGCCCCTGACCCAGCGTGCGGTGGGCGGTGGCATCCGCGCCATGATCCCCCTCCAGGCCGTCCTCGCGGCCAGGGCCGGCGCCCCCAGGACCGCTCTGATCACCGCCGCCCTCGCGCCGCTCGCGCGGCGCATCGCACCGAAGGTGAGCGTCACATGACCATCCGCTGGGGATACGGCACGAACGGCCTCACCGACCTGCGCCTGGAGGACGCCCTCGCCGTCCTCGCCGACCTGGGATACGACGGCGTCGGCCTCACCCTCGACCACATGCACCTGGACCCCCTGGTCCCGGACCTGCCCACCCGCACCCGGCAGGTGGCCCGCGCCCTCGACCGGCACGGCCTGACCGTCACCGTCGAGACCGGCGCCCGCTACGTCCTCGACCCGCGCCGCAAGCACGGCCCCTCGCTCCTCGATCCCGACCCGGACGCGAGGGCCGCCCGCACCCGGCTCCTCATCAGGGCCGTGCAGGTCGCCGCCGACCTCGGCGCCCACGCCGTGCACTGCTTCAGCGGCATCACCCCGGACGGCACGGACGACGGCACGGCGTGGAAGCGGCTCGCCGACGCGCTCGCCCCCGTCCTCGACGCGGCCGGCGCCGCCGGAGTCCCGCTCGCCATCGAGCCCGAGCCCGGCCACCTCCTGGGCTCACTCGCCGACTTCCACTACCTCCGTGAGGAGTTCGGCGGCCCGGAAGCCCTCGGCCTGACCCTGGACATCGGGCACTGCCAGTGCCTCGAGCCGCTGCCGCCCGCCGACTGCGTGCGTGAGGCCGCCCCCTGGCTGAAGCACGTACAGATCGAGGACATGCGGCGCGGTGTCCACGAACACCTTCCGTTCGGCGAGGGCGAGATCGACTTCCCGCCGGTGCTCGAAGCCCTCGAGGCCACCGGCTACCAGGGACTGACGGTCGTGGAACTGCCCCGCCACTCGCACGCGGGGCCCCAACTCGCCGCGGACTCCCTGCGGTTCCTGCGCGCCGCCGCCAGAGGAGGCACCCGATGACCGACGCGTCTCCGGGCATCGCGGCCCTCCGTGCCCGCACCGACGCCTCCCTCGGCGAAGCCGCCCGCAGCTGGCTCGACAAGGCCGCGGCGGTGGCCGCCGCTGACGACGGGGGCGATCAACAAGCGTCGGCCGCATGGGAGTTGAGGTTCGCCGAAGCGGGACGCCGCTGTGGCGCCGAGCACGCCGACAGTGCCCGCATCGTCCTCCTGCACGCGGCCCGCGCCGACACCGCCACCCTCACCCGCCTCTACGAACAGGGCGCCGCCGCCGAACGCCGTGCCGTCCTCGCGGCCCTGCCCCACCTCGTGCCAGGGCCCGAGGCGCTGCCCCTCGTCGAGGACGCGCTGCGCACGAACGACACCCGGCTCGTCGCCGCCGCCGTCGGCCCCTACGCCGCCGAGCACCTCACCGCGCACCACTGGCGGCACGCCGTCCTGAAGTGTCTGTTCACCGGCGTGCCGGTGTCCGCCGTCGCCGAGCTCGCCGAACGGGCGCGCGGAGACGCCGAACTCGCCCGCATGCTCGGCGACTACGCGAACGAGCGCACCGCCGCGGGCCGCCCCGTCCCCGACGACCTGCACCGCGTGCTGGCCCTGACCCCCCTGGTCGTGCCCCCTCCCCACAAGGCCGAGGAGTCCTGATGCGCATCTTCGACCCGCACATCCACATGACGTCGCGTACCACCGACGACTACGAGGCCATGTACGCGGCCGGCGTACGGGCGATCGTCGAGCCGTCCTTCTGGCTCGGCCAGCCCCGCACCTCGCCCGCCTCGTTCTTCGACTACTTCGACGCGCTCCTCGGCTGGGAGCCCTTCCGCGCCGCGCAGTACGGGATCGCCCACCACTGCACACTCGCCCTCAACCCCAAGGAGGCGAACGACCCGCGTTGCGCACCCGTCCTCGACGCGCTGCCGCGCTACCTCGTCAAGGACAACGTCGTCGCCGTGGGCGAGATCGGCTACGACTCCATGACCCCCGCCGAGGACACCGCGCTCACCGCGCAGCTCCAGCTCGCCGCCGACCACGAACTCCCCGCGCTCGTGCACACCCCGCACCGCGACAAGCTCGCCGGACTGCGCCGCACCCTGGACGTCGTACGCGAGTCGGACCTGCCCCTCGACCGGGTGCTGATCGACCACCTCAACGAGACCACGGTGAAGGAGGCCAAGGACGCGGGCTGCTGGCTCGGGTTCTCCGTCTATCCCGACACCAAGATGGACGAGGAGCGGATGGTCGCGATCCTCACCGAGTACGGACCCGAGCAGGTTCTGGTCAACTCGGCCGCGGACTGGGGCAAGAGCGACCCCCTCAAGACCCGCAAGGTCGCCGACGCGATGCTGAAGGCCGGCTTCACCGAGGACGACGTGGACCGCGTCCTGTGGCGCAACCCCGTCGCGTTCTACGGCCTCAGCGGCCGGCTCGACCTCGACGTCGCCGGGACCGACGCCACCCACGAGGGGAACTCCATCCTGCGCGGCGGGGCGTGAGCGATGCGCTTCCGCCACCCCGACGGGTCCACGGTCCACCTCGCGTACTGCACCAACGTCCACCCCGCCGAGACCCTCGACGGCGTGCTGACCCAGCTGCGCGACCACTGCGAACCCGTCCGCAAGCGCCTCGGCCGCGACCGGCTCGGCATCGGCCTGTGGCTGGCCAAGGACGCCGCGCGCGCCCTCACCACCGACCCCGTCGCCCTGCGCGGCCTGCGCACCGAACTCGACCGGCGCGGCCTCGAGGTCGTCACCCTCAACGGCTTCCCGTACGAGGGGTTCGGCGCCGAAGAGGTCAAGTACCGCGTGTACAAGCCGGACTGGGCCGATCCGGAGCGGCTCGCGCACACCGCCGACCTGGCCCGGCTCCTCGCCGCGCTGCTCCCCTCCGACATCACCGAGGGCACCATCTCCACGCTGCCCCTCGCCTGGCGCACCGGCTACGACCCGGCGCGCAGGGACATCGCGTACGCGTCGCTCACCACCCTCGCCGAGCGGCTCGACGCCCTGGAGGAGCTGACCGGCCGCTCCATCCGCGTCGGCCTCGAACCCGAGCCGGGCTGCACCGTCGAGACGACCGGCGACGCCATCGCCCCGCTCACGGCCGTGGCCCGCGACCGCATCGGCGTCTGCGTCGACACCTGCCACCTCGCCACGTCCTTCGAGGACCCGGCCACCGCGCTCCACGCCCTCGCCGCCGCCGGGATTCCCGTCGTCAAGTCCCAGCTCTCCGCGGCCCTGCACGCCGAGCACCCCGAAAGGGCCGAGGTCCGCGAGGCGCTCGCCGCGTTCGACGAACCCCGCTTCCTCCACCAGACCCGCACCCTCACCCCCGCGGGGCTGCGCGGCACCGACGACCTCGGCGAGGCGCTCGCCGGCGGCGCGCTCCCCGACACCGCGCCCTGGCGCGCCCACTTCCACGTACCGCTGCACGCCGCACCCGCCGCCCCCCTCACCTCCACGCTCCCGGTGCTCAAGGACACGCTCACGCGTCTGGTCGGCGGCGCGCATCCGCTCACCCGTCACCTGGAGGTCGAGACGTACACCTGGCAGGCGCTCCCGCCCGAGCTGCGCCCCCGCGCCCGCACCCAGCTCGCGGACGGTATCGCCGCCGAGCTCACACTGGCCCGCGACCTCCTGACGGACCTCGGCCTGAAGGAACTCCCATGACAACTGCCCCTAAGGACACCGCAGTCGAGCGTCCGGACGTGAGCCCGAACCCGCTGCTCGTCCTGGACGTCGTGGGTCTCACCCCGCGCCTCCTCGACCACATGCCTCACCTCAAGGCCCTCGGCCGGACGGGGTCGCAGGCCCACCTCGGCACGGTCCTGCCCGCCGTCACCTGCGCCGCCCAGTCGACGTTCCTCACCGGCACCATGCCGTCCGAGCACGGCATCGTCGCCAACGGCTGGTACTTCCGCGAGCTGGGCGACGTACTCCTGTGGCGCCAGCACAACGGACTCGTCGCCGGCGACAAGCTCTGGGACGCGGCCCGCCGCAGCCACCCCGGGTACACGGTCGCCAACATCTGCTGGTGGTACGCCATGGGTGCCGACACCGACATCACCGTCACCCCCCGGCCCGTGTACTACGCCGACGGCCGCAAGGAACCCGACTGCTACACCCGGCCGCCGGCCCTGCACGACGAACTCACCGAGAAACTCGGCACGTTCCCTCTCTTCCACTTCTGGGGCCCGGGGGCCGACCTCGTCTCCAGCCGGTGGATCGTCGACGCGACCCGCCACATCATGGCCACCCGCCGTCCCGACCTGGCGCTGGCCTACGTCCCCCATCTCGACTACGACCTCCAGCGCTTCGGCCCCGACGACCCGCGCTCGCACCGGGCCGCCGCCGAACTCGACGCCACCCTCGCGCCGCTCCTCGACGACGCGAAGGCCGAGGGCCGCACCGTCGTGGCCCTCTCCGAGTACGGCATCACCCGTGTCGAGCGGCCCGTCGACATCAACCGCGTCCTGCGCCGCGCCGGACTCCTCGAAGTGCACACGCAGGACGGCATGGAGTACCTCGACCCGATGACGTCCCGGGCGTTCGCGGTCGCCGACCACCAGCTCGCGCACATCTACGTGCGCCGCCCGGAGGACCTCGACATGGTCCGCGAGGCGCTGAAGGACGTGCCCGGGATCGAGCAACTCCTCGACGACGAGGGCAAGAAGGCCCACCACCTCGACCACCCCCGCTCCGGGGAACTCGTCGCCATCGCCGAACCCGACGCCTGGTTCACGTACTACTACTGGCTCGACGACGACCGTGCGCCCGACTTCGCGCAGCTCGTCGAGATCCACCGCAAGCCCGGCTACGACCCCGTCGAGCTGTTCATGGACCCCCAGGACCCCTACGTCAAGGTGAAGGCCGCCGGCGCCCTGGCCCGCAAGAAGCTCGGCATGCGCTACCGCATGGCGGTCGTGCCCCTCGATCCCTCACCCATCCGCGGCAGCCACGGCCGCCTCCCCTTGAGCGACGACAGCCCCGACGGTCCGCTCATCCTGTGTTCCACCCCCCGCGCCGTCACCGGCCGTGTCGCGGCCACCGACGTGAAATCGCTGTTGCTCGACCTGGCCGGTCTCGCATGAGCCCGGTGCGCATCCGCACACGCCCCGCACCCACCCGAGAAAGAGAGAGACCGTGACCGCGTTCAACGATGAATCCGGACCCGGCGACGCCCTGCGCCGCGCTCTCGGCGTCAGCCGCCGCCGCTTTCTGAGCACCTGCACCGCCGCGGGGGCCGCCGCCGTCGCCGCACCCGTCTTCGGCGCTTCGCCCGCCCTCGCCCAGAGCGCGCACAACGGCGGCGGGGGCGGCGGCCACGCCCTCGTCCCGGCGTCCAGGCGCGGCATCATCCTCTACACCGTGCGCGACGCCACGGGCAGGGACCCGCTCGCCTCCAACCTGCCGTCCGGGTTCCGCGAGGTCTTCAAGGAGCTGGCCCGATACGGCTACAAGCAGGTCGAGTTCGCCGGCTACGGCCAGCACGCCAACGCGCCCGGCGGCGCCAACCTCGAAACCGTCGAGGGCGCCAAGCTGATGCGCTCCTGGCTCGACGAGTACGGCCTGCGCGCCCAGGGCAACCACGGCTTCATCCCGGGGTCGTGGCCGCTCAGCCAGCCCGACCTCGACACGTTCAAGAAGCACCTGGAGATAGCCAACATCCTCGGCATGGACCACATGGGCACCGGTGGCGACCCCACCGGCAGCGCCTACCGGTCCGACTGGGACGTCGCCGCCGACAAGTGGAACGCGCTCGGCAAGATCGCCCACAGTGCGGGACTCAAGCTGTACACGCACAACCACGACGCGGCGTACGGCTTCCTGCTCGACGGCGGGCCCCTCGACGCGCAGGGCAAGCCGACCCGCAGCTCCGGCATCCGCAAGCTGGAGTACTTCCTCACGGTGACCGACCCGAAGACGGTCTGGCTGGAGATGGACATCTTCTGGGCACACGTGGCCCAGTACAAGTTCCACACCTACACCGCCCACGACGGCTCCCAGCAGGAGAACGTCTTCGACCCGGCGGCGCTCGTACGCCGCAACAACAAGCGCTACCCGCTGTTCCACGCCAAGGACGGCACGGTCAACACGACGAACGGCATGGGCTACGACATGGTGCCGTTCGGCACCGGAGTCATCGACTACGAGAGGTTCTTCACCCGCGTCGGGGCGATGAACTACCACAACCCGATGGTCGAGCAGGACAACGCGCCCAGCGACACCGACCTCGGCCAGTCCCTGAAGTACGCGAAGATCGGCTACGACAACCTGGCGGGGCTGCGCAGGAAGCGCTGACGCCGGCACGGCAGAAATGAGTGGGGCCCGGCCGTCCGGCCGGGCCCCACTCAGCGGGTGAACTCCCTCTGCGGGTGAACTCCCTCTATGCGCCGATGACTCCCTTCAGGGTCGGAGCCGCCTTCTCCCGGCCGGGCTGCCGCAGCAGCAGCGCGAAGGCCGCGGCCACCATCGATATCCCGCCGGCCAGCGCGTACGCCCCGTTGTAGCCCCACGCGGCGACCACCATCGAGCCGAGGCCGCCGCCGAACAGGCCGCTGATGAGTTTGCCGCTGTAGACGAGCCCGTAGTTGGTGGCGTTGTAGTTCTCCCCGAAGTAGTCCGGGGTCAGCGCCGCGAACATCGGGTAGAACGCGCCGCCGCCGAAGCCGGACAGGAAAGCGAAGACGAGGAACAGCCACTCACTCTTGATGTCGCCCGCCCAGATCACGCCGAACTGGGCGAGCCCGAGCACGACGATCACGAGCACGAGGCTGAGCTTTCGGCCCCAGAGGTCCGACATCCAGCCCACGACGGCACGGCCGACTCCGTTGATGACGGCCATGACGCCCATCGAGGACGCCGCGACCAGCGGACCGAAGCCGACCTGCTTGGCGAAGTCCACCTGGAACGAGATGCCGAAGATCGACACGCCGGCCGTCAGGACCAGGCTGAACCACATGATCGGCAGCATGCCGGTCCTGATGGCCTCCTTGGGCGTGTACTGGCGCACCGCGGGCGGGTTCTTGGCGAGAGACCTCGCGCTCTTGCCCGTGCCGGAGGTGGCGAGCGGGTCGATGTCGTGCGGCCACCAGTTCTTCGGCGGGTCCCTGAAGTAGAAGGCGCAGACCAGCACCACGACCAGGACGTAGGCGCCGATCATGTCGAGGACCCGGTGGTAGTTGGACGTGTCGAACGCGTAGTTGAAGATGAAGATGAACGGCAGGGAGCCGTAGGCGAAGCCGCCGTTGACGAAGCCTGTCCTGCCGCCTTTTCGCTCCGGGAACCATTTGCCGACCATGTTGATGCAGGTCGAGTAGACGAGGCCGGAGCCCAGCCCGCCGATGACGCCGAATCCGAGGATCGCCAGCCACACGTTGCTCAGATGGGACAGGGCGAGAAAGCCCAGCATGCACAGGAACGAGCCGGTCATCATGGCTCGCTTCGCGGACAGGATGCCCTTCTCCCGCATCCATCCCGCGGGGAAGGCGATGCCCGCCTGGAAGAACACCCAGACGCTCAGGATCCAGAAGGTGTTCGACTGCGTCCAGCCATGTGCGCTGGACAGGGTGTCCTCCGCCGAACCGTACGCGTACTCGGAGACGCTGATGGCCATCATCGCGACCCATGGCAGATACACCATGAACTTACGGGAATGGCCGAGGATGTCGCGGTCCGTCTCGCCGAGGCGATAGACGCGGCCGTTCTCGTCGGTGATTTCTCGGTACTTGCTACCAGTGGTCGTCGCTGAGTTGCCTGCGGCGATGGGCTCCGCCGTCATATCAAGCCATCTCCTCACCGAGCGGTTGCGGGTTGGGTCGGATGCCACGGGATGTGCGCCTGCCGGGTGGCGACAGGAAGAGCGCGACGAAGCCGGCGAAGATCGAGATGCAGCCCGCCAGGATGAATGCACCGGAGTGCCCCCAGGCGCCGACGACCACGGATCCCATGCCGGCGCCGAGGCCGGAGACGAGTTTGGAGCTGTAGACCATGCCGTAGTTGGACGCGTTGTTGTTCTCGCCGAAGTAGTCGGCGGTGAGTGCCGCGAACATCGGGAAGATGGCGCCGCCGCCGAAGCCGGAGATCGCGGAGAAGATGAGGAACAGCGGCAGAACCTTGGTCTCGGCCGACCAGATGATGCCGAACTGGGCCAGGCCCAGGATGAGGCAGACGGCCAACAGGCACTGCTTGCGGCCGTACCGGTCGGAGAGCCAGCCGATGACACCGCGCCCGGTGCCGTTGACGATCGCCTTGAGCGACATCGCCGTGGCCACGATTCCGCCGGCGAAGCCCGCCTCGTTGCCGATGTCCACCTGGAAGGCGATGCCGAAGATGTTCACGCCCGAGGTGCAGGCCAGACAGAACCACATCAGCGCCACCCGGCCGGTCCTCCACGCCTCCAGAGGCGTGTACTGCTTGACGGCCGGCGGGTTCTTCTGCAGGGAACGGCGGGCGCGCGGGTCCTTCGGCGGATTGAGCGGGTCGATGTTCGCGGGCCACCAGTTCTTCGGCGGGTCCTTGAAGAAGGAACCGGCGACCGCGACCATCGTGGCCAGGAGGACACCCACCGAGACCAGCACCCAGCGGAAGTTGGTCAGGTCCATGAAGCCGGTGAAGAGGAAGACGAACGGCACCGAACCGTACGCGAAGCCGCCGTTGACGAAGCCGGTCTTGCCGCCCCTTCGCTCCGGGTACCACTTGCCCACCATGTTGACGCAGGTGGCGTACACCATGCCCGCGCCCATGCCGCTGAACACGCTGAAGCCGATGTAGGCGAAGACGACGTGCGGCGCGAAGGCCAGTGAGAGGTAGCCAAGCAGCGTGCCCGACGCGCCGATCATCATCGCCCAGCGGGCCGGCAGTCTGCCGCTCTCACGCAGCCTGCCCGCGGGGAAGGCCACAGCGGCCTGGAAGAACACCCAGACCGTCATCATCCAGAAGATGTGCGCGCTGTTCCAATCGTGCGCGGTGTGAAGAGTGTCCTCGGCGGACGCGAACGCGTACTCGGCGGAGGAGATCCCCATCATGCCCACCCAGGGCAGGATCACCATCCACTTGCGCTTGCGGCCCATGATGTCGATATCGGTCTCGCCAACCCGGAATACCCGGCCGTTGGCGTCCGTCACCTCCCTGTAGGGGACGGAGGTTGATAGCTCGGTTGCGGTCATGACGGTCGATCCCCTTGCGTCGAAAGATCTGGCCAGCGCCCCCTGTCCAAATTCCTTTCGCGTGCGCATGGGTCCCGGGGCCGGCCTGCGCGCACCGCCGGCCGGCCCCCAGTCCGGTCACCTCATGAACCGCCCCCCAACAGCCCCGCCGCACGGGCCCACCGGTACTTCGCACCGAGTGCCGCCACCGGCTTCTCGGTCGTGTACGGGTACGCCACGACCCCGCGCTCGTAGAGGTACTGGCAGGCCTCCTCGACCTCGACGTCGCCCGCGAGCGACGCCACTACGGGCTTCTCGATGCCCCGCGCGCGGAATTCCTCGACCACCCGTGCCGTCAGCTCCGCGAAGACCATCGGCGGGGTGACGATCGTGTGCCAGTAGCCGAGGACGAGGGAGTGGATCCGCGGGTCCTCCAGGCCGAGCCTGATGGTCGCCTCGTACGTCGACGGCGGCTCACCGCCCGTGATGTCGATCGGGTTGCCCGCGGCGCCGAAGGGCGGGATGAAGGCCTTGAACGCGGCGTCCAGATCCTCCGGGATCTCCATCAGGGACAGGCCGTTGTCGACGATGGCGTCCGAGAGCAGCACACCCGAGCCGCCCGCGCCGGTGATGATGACGACGTTGTCGCCCTTGGGCGTCGGAAGCACGGGCAGCGCCCGCGCGTACTCGAGCATCTCGTTGAGGCCCGGCGCCCTGATGACGCCGGCCTGCCTGAGGATGTCGTCGTACACCGCGTCGTCGCCCGCGAGGGCTCCCGTGTGCGAACCGGCCGCTTTCGCGCCCGCGCTGGTGCGCCCCGCCTTGAGGACCACGACGGGCTTCTTCGGCACCGTCGCCCGCGCGGCCTCCACGAAGGCCCGCCCGTCCTTCAGGTCCTCCAGGTGCATCGCGATGCACTGGGTGTTGGGGTCCTCGCCGAACCAGGTGAGCAGGTCGTCCTCGTCGAGGTCCGACTTGTTGCCGAGCCCGACGATCGCGGAGACACCGGTCTTCGTCGTGCGCGCGAAGCCGAGGATCGCCATGCCGATGCCCCCGGACTGCGAGGTCAGCGCCACCCCGCCCTTCACGTCGTACGGTGTGCAGAACGTGGCGCACAGGTCCTGCCACGTCGAGTAGTAGCCGTAGATGTTCGGCCCGAGCAGGCGTACCCCGTGCCGCTCGCCGATCGTCACGATCTCGTCCTGGAGGGCCTGTTCACCGGTCTCGGCGAACCCGGAGGGGATCAGGACCGCGTTCGGGATCCCCTTGCGTCCCACCTCTTCGAGGGCCGAGGCCACGAACTTGGCGGGGATCGCGAAGACCGCCACATCCACCTCACCCGGGACGTCCGTGACACTCTTGTACGCCTTGCGGCCCAGGATGTCATCGGCCTTGGGGTTCACCGGATGGATCTCCCCGGAGAAACCCCCGTCGATCAGGTTGCGCATGACCGAATTGCCGATCTTGCCCTGCTCGTTGGACGCGCCGATCACCGCGACCGAGCGCGGCTGCATCAGCCGGCGCATCGACCGGAGGATCTCCTCGCGCGCGTACGTAGGCCGCTGCTTGGGCGCCCCGTCGGCGAGGATCACCCGGATGTCGGCGGCGACCGCGCCCTCCGGCGTCGCGATCACCGGGTTGAGGTCGACCTCGGCGATCTCCGGGAAGTCGGTGACCAGTTGGGACACCCGGCGGATCTGCTCGGCCAGCGCCCACCGGTCGACCGGCTGCGCGCCGCGCACTCCGCGCAGCACCTCGGCCGCCCGGATCGAGTCCAGCATGGACACGGCCTCGTCCGCGCCGACCGGCGCGAGCCGGAACGTCACGTCCTTGAGCACCTCGACCAGCACACCGCCGAGCCCGAACGCGACGACCTTCCCGAACGTCGGATCGGTGACGGCCCCGACGATCACCTCCTGGGAGGAGGGCCCGGTCGGCAGCAGCTCCTGCACCTGCACGCCCTCGATCCGGGCGTCCGGCGCGTAGGCCCGCGCGTTCTCCACGATCTTGCAGAAGGCGGCCCGTACGTCGGCCGCGCCCTCCACCCCGACGATCACGCCGCCCGCGTCCGTCTTGTGCAGGATGTCGGGGGAGACGATCTTCATCACGACGGGTCCGCCGAAGCGCGCCGCGTACGCGACCGCCTCGTCCACGTCCGTCGCCAGCTCCTCGCCGGGCACGGAGATCCCGTACGCGTCGGCGATCACCTTGCCCTCGGGGGCGGTGAGAGCGCTGCGGCCCTCCGCGCGCACGGATGCGAGCAGCGCCCGTACCGTGAGCTCACGGTCCTCGGCCATCAATCAGATCACTCCGTTCGACTTGAGCAGGCGCAGTTCCTCGTCCCCGAGCCCCAGTTCCCCGACGAACACCTCGGCGTTGTGCTCGCCGAGCAGGGGTGAACTGACCACTTCCACGGGGGAGTCGGAGAGCTTGAGGGGGGAGCCGACCGTGGTGAACGTGCCGCGCTCCGGGTGGGCCACCTCGACGACCATCTCGTTCGCGACGAGCGACTCGTCCTCGATGATCTCCTTGGTGGAGAGGATCGGCCCGCACGGGATGTTGTGCGCGTTGAGCCGCTCGAGCACCTCCCACTTGGGCAGGGTCGAGGACCACTCCTCGATGAGCTGGAACATCTTGTTGAGCTTGGGCAGACGCGCCTCGGGCGTCGCCCACTCGGGGTCGCCGGCCAGCTCGGGCCGCCCGATCAGCTCGCTCAGCGGCTGCCAGCCGACGGGCTGCACGATGACGTACACGTAGTCGTTCGGGCCGCCGGGGGCGCACTTGACCGCCCACCCGGGCTGTCCGCCGCCGGACGCGTTGCCCGAGCGCGGCACCTCGCTCCCGAAGTCCTCGTTCGGGTACTCGGCCAACGGACCGTGTGTCAGCCGCTGTTGGTCACGCAGCTTGACCCGGCACAGGTTGAGCACCGCGTGCTGCATGGCGACGTTCACGCGCTGGCCGCGCCCGGTGTTCTCGCGCTGGAACAGCGCCGCGAGGATGCCGGCGACGGCGTGGATGCCGGTGCCGGAGTCGCCGATCTGCGCGCCGGTGGCCAGCGGCGGCCCGTCCTCGAATCCGGTCGTCGCCATCGAGCCGCCCATGGCCTGCGCCACGACCTCGTACGCCTTGAAGTTGGTGTACGGGCCGTCGCCGAAGCCCTTGATGGAGGCGTAGACGATGCGCGGGTTGATCTCCTGGATGCGCTCCCACGTGAAGCCCATCCGGTCGACGGCGCCCGGGCCGAAGTTCTCGACCATGACGTCGGAGCGCCGGATCAGCTCGGTGAGGAGCTCCTTGCCGCGTTCCGTCTTCGTGTTGAGGGTGATGCTCCGCTTGTTGCAGTTGAGCATCGTGAAGTAGAGCGAGTCGACGTCCGGCAGGTCGCGCAGCTGCTTGCGCGTGATGTCCCCGGTCGGCGCCTCCAGCTTCACCACGTCCGCGCCGAGCCAGGCGAGGAGCTGGGTCGCGGAGGGCCCGGACTGCACATGGGTCATGTCGAGGACACGGACGCCCTCAAGAGCCTTGGTGGTCATGGCAGGGCTCCTCACTTGTACATGGTCTGGTTCATGGTTCCGGGGGCGTACGCGTCCGGGTCGACCCACACGTTGATCAGCGAGGGCTTCCCGGACTCGCGGGCCCGCTGCAGGGCGGGCGCGATGTCGGCGGGGTCGCGGACCTCTTCGCCGTAACCGCCCAGCATCTGGGCGAACTTGTCGTAGTGGACGTCGCCGAGCGTGTTGCCGACGCGCTCGCGCTCGTCGCCGTACTTGGCCTTCTGGCCGTAACGGATCTGGTTCATCGACGAGTTGTTGCCGACGATCCCGACGAAGGGCAGGTTGTAGCGGACGAGGGTCTCGAAGTCCCAGCCCGTCAGCGAGAACGCCCCGTCGCCGAAGAGCGCGACGACCTCCTTGTCGGGCCGCGCCTGCTTGGCGGCGAGGACGAAGGGGATGCCGACGCCGAGGGTGCCCAGCGGCCCCGGGTCCATCCAGTGGCCGGGCGACTTGGGCTGCACGACCTGCCCGGAGAAGGTGACGATGTCGCCGCCGTCCCCGATGTAGATCGAGTCCTCGGTGAGGAAGTCGTTGATCTCGCTGACCAGACGGTACGGGTGGATGGGAGAGGCGTCGGAGCGAAGGCTCGGCAGCCGCTTCTCGATGGCGGTCTGCTCGGCGGCCCGCAGCTCGTCGAGCCACTCCTTGCGCCTGGCGCCCCCGCCGTTGAGCCGTCCGGAGGCGGCCTCGGTGACCGACTTCAGGACGAGGCCCGCGTCGCCGACGATGCCGAGGTCGATGTCGCGGTTCTTGCCGACCGTGCGGTAGTCGAGGTCGATCTGCACGACGGTCGCGTCGGGGGAGAGGCGCTTGCCGTAGCCCATGCGGAAGTCGAAGGGTGTGCCGACGATGATGATGAGGTCGGCGTTCGAGAAGGCGTAGCGGCGCGAGAGCTGGAAGTGGTGCGGGTCGCCGGGCGGCAGGGTGCCGCGGCCCGCGCCGTTCATGTACGCGGGCACGTTGAGGGCGCGGACGAGTTCGATGGCGTCCTCGGTCGCGCGGGTCGTCCACACCTGGCTGCCGAGCAGGATCGCCGGCTTCTCGGCGTGCACGAGGAGGTCGGCGAGCTTCTCGATCGCCTCGGGGTCACCGGCCGAGCGGGTCGAGGCCCGGTACTGGCCGGCCCGGGGTACGCGGGCCTTGTCCACCGGCACCTTGGCGTCGAGGACATCGCGCGGGATCTCCAGGAACGACGGGCCGGGGGCGCCGTGGTAGCACTCGCGGAACGCCATCGACACCATGTCGGCGGCGCGCGCGGTGTCCGGCACGGTCGCGGCGAACTTGGTGATGGGCGTCATCATGTCGACGTGCGGCAGGTCCTGGAGCGAGCCCATCTTGTGCTGGGTGTGCGCGCCCTGGCCGCCGATGAGGAGCATGGGTGACTCCGCGCGGAACGCGTTCGCGACACCGGTGACGGCGTCGGTGGTGCCCGGGCCCGCGGTGACGACGGCGCAGCCGGGCTTGCCGGTGATGCGCGCGTACCCGTCCGCCGCGTGGGCGGCGACCTGCTCGTGACGGACGTCGACGACTTCAATGCCTTCGTCGACGCAGCCGTCGTAGATGTCGATGATGTGGCCGCCGCACAGGGTGTAGATGACCTCCACACCTTCTGCCTTGAGCGCCTTGGCGACCAGATGACCACCGGAGATGAGTTCCTGGCTGTCGTCGGGCATGGCGAAGTCCTGTCCCTTCGTAGGGGAGTCGTGCGCTGTCGCAGTACATTGCATACAGTCGACGAATACTGTATGAAGCTTGTTATCCCGCATCCGGTGGGTGGTGTCCAGGGGGCGTGCGGCACTTTTACGGCAGGAGCCGAGATGGACCTGTACGAGCACCAGGCAAGGGAACTCTTCGAAGAACACGGCATCTTGGTGCCGAAGGCCGAGGTCACGCACTCGCCCAAGGAGGCCCGCGAGATCGCGCGCAGGCTGGGCGGCCGCGTCGTCGTCAAGGCACAGGTGAAGACCGGGGGCCGCGGCAAGGCGGGCGGCGTCAAACTCGCCGCCGACCCGCCCGCCGCCGAACTGACGGCACGCCAGATCCTCGGCATGGACATCAAGGGCCACACCGTCGGCAAGGTGATGCTGGCCCAACCGGTCGACATAGAGAGCGAGTTCTACGTCTCCTACGTCCTCGACCGCGCGGCCGGACGCTTCCTCGCCATCGCCTCCGCGGAGGGCGGCATGGACATCGAGGAGGTCGCGGCGACCCGGCCCGAGGCCGTGGCCCGCATCCCGATCGACCCGGCCGAGGGCGTCACCACGGCGAAGGCGGCACAGATCGCCGAGGCCGCCGGCCTCCCCGACCGGACCGTCGACGTACTGGTCCGCCTCTGGGACGTCCTGACCCGCGAGGACGCCGTACTCGTCGAGGTGAACCCCCTCGTGCGTACGAGCGGGGGCCAGATCCTCGCCCTCGACGGCAAGGTCACCCTCGACGACAACGCCCGCTTCCGCCAGGAGCGTTGGGGCACCCAGGAGTCCGCCCACGACGACGCCCTCGAAGCGGCCGCCGCGGCCAAGGGCCTCAACTATGTGCGGCTCGACGGCGAGGTCGGCATCATCGGCAACGGCGCGGGGCTCGTCATGTCGACACTCGACGTGGTCGCGGGCTGCGGTGCCCGGCCCGCCAACTTCCTCGACATCGGCGGCGGCGCCTCCGCGCAGATCATGGCCGACGGCCTCTCCGTCATCCTCTCCGACCCGGCGGTGAAGTCCGTCTTCGTGAACGTCTTCGGCGGCATCACCGCCTGTGACGCCGTCGCCGACGGCATCGTCCAGGCCCTGGAGTCCGTACGGCTGACCAAACCGCTCGTCGTCCGGCTCGACGGGAACAGCGCCGTACAGGGCCGCGCCATCCTCGACGGCCGCGCCCACCCCCTCGTCGAACAGGCCACCACCATGGACGGCGCCGCGCGCCGGGCCGCCGAACTCGCCAACGCGGGCTAAGGAGCCGGGACATGGCGATCCACCTCACCAAGGAGAGCGGGACATGGCGATCTACCTGACCAAGGAGAGCAAGGTCCTCGTCCAGGGCATGACCGGCGCCGAGGGCATGAAGCACACCCGGCGCATGCTCGCCGCCGGCACGAACGTCGTGGGCGGTGTCAATCCGCGCAAGGCGGGCCGGAGCGTCGACTTCGACGACCGCGCCGTCCCGGTCTTCGGCTCCGTCGCCGAGGGCATCGCGGCGACCGGCGCCGACGTCACCGTGGTCTTCGTGCCGCCCGTCTTCGCCAAGGCGGCCGTCACGGAGGCCGCCGACGCGGGCATTCCGCTGGCGGTCGTCATCACGGAGGGCATCCCCGTACACGACGCCGTGACCTTCCACGCGTACGCCGCCGCGAAGGGCACCCGCATCATCGGCCCCAACTGCCCCGGCCTGATCACCCCCGGCCAGTCCAACGCCGGCATCATCCCCGCCGACATCACCAAGGCGGGCCGCATCGGCCTCGTCTCCAAGTCGGGCACCCTCACCTACCAGCTCATGTACGAACTGCGCGACATCGGCTTCTCCACCTGCGTCGGCATCGGCGGCGACCCCGTCATCGGCACGACGCACATCGACTGTCTCGCCGCGTTCCAGGCCGACCCGGACACCGACCTGATCGTCCTCATCGGGGAGATCGGCGGCGACGCGGAGGAGCGCGCCGCGGCCTACGTCCGCGACCACGTCACCAAGCCCGTCGTCGCCTACATCGCCGGGTTCACCGCCCCCGAGGGCAAGACCATGGGGCACGCGGGCGCGATCGTCTCGGGCTCCTCCGGCACGGCGCAGGCCAAGAAGGAGGCTCTGGAAGCGGCCGGGGTCCGCGTCGGCTCCACCCCGACGGAGACGGCCCGCCTGGTACTCGACCGCCTGACGGACTGACGCCTGCACCGGGAGTGGGGAGCGAGCCCACCGGGCAACCTCCCCACTCCCCACCGCACCAGCCATGCACCCCCCGCCCCGACTGTGCACCGTGAGCGGAGAACCCGAAATGGCAAACAACCCAGGCAATCCCACTGACCGCACCTCCGGCCCGGACGCCCCCGTCGCGACCACCCTCAAGGCCGGCACCTCCTGGCACGACGCCTGGCAGCGCTGCCTCGCCGTCGCCCCCGAGGCGTTCCGCGACGACCGCGTACTCAACCTGTGGAACGGCACCTGGCAGGCCGACGGCCGCGCGCTGCCCGCCAGTACCCCCGTCGACGGCAGCCCCATCGCCGGACCGCCCCGCCTCGACGCCGCCACCGCCCACCAGGCGGTGCGTGCCTCCCTCGACCAGCACCGCGCCTGGCGGCACATCCCGCTCGACGAGCGCCGCGCCCGTGTCGGCGCCACCCTCGACGCCCTCACCCAGCACCGCGAACTCCTCGCGCTCCTCCTCGTCTGGGAGATCGGCAAGCCCTGGCGCCTCGCCCAGGCCGACGTCGACCGCGCCATCGACGGGGTGCGCTGGTACGTCGACGGCATCGAGCCCATGGTCGAGGGCCGCGCCCCGCTCGACGGCCCCGTCTCGAACATCGCCAGCTGGAACTACCCGATGAGCGTCCTCGTGCACGCCGTCCTGATCCAGGCACTCGCCGGCAACGCGGTCATCGCCAAGACCCCCACCGACGGCGGCGTCGCCTGCCTCACCCTGGCCTGCGCACTCGCCGCCCGCGAGGGCATTCCCGTCACCCTCGTCAGCGGCAGCGGAGGCGAACTCTCCGAAGCGCTGGTGCGAGCGCCCGAGATCGGCTGCGTCTCGTTCGTCGGCGGCCGCGACACCGGCGCCGCCGTCGCCACGGCCGTCGCCGACCTCGGCAAGCGCCACATCCTCGAACAGGAGGGCCTCAACACCTGGGGCATCTGGAACTACTCCGACTGGGACAAGCTCTCCGCGGTGATCCCCAAGCTCTTCGACTACGGCAAGCAGCGCTGCACCGCGTACCCGCGCTTCGTCGTCCAGCGCAGCCTGTTCGACGACTTCCTCACCGCGTACCTCCCGGCCGTACGCACCCTGCGCATCGGCCACCCCCTGGCAGTGGCGAACCCACAAGACCCCTACCCCCAGCTCGACTTCGGCCCGCTGGTCAACGCGGCCAAGGCGAAGGAGCTCACCGACCAGGTCACGGAGGCCATCGACCGCGGCGCCGTGCCGCTGCACCGCGGCGCCCCGGACCCCGCCCGTTTCCTGCCCGGTCAGGACACGAGCGCGTACGTCCACCCCGTCACGCTCCTGAGCCCACCCCCCTCCTCACCCCTCCATCACGCCGAACCGTTCGGCCCTGTCGACACGATCGTCCTGGTCGACACGGAGGCGGAGCTGCTCGCCGCGATGAACGCCTCCAACGGCGCGCTGGTCGCCACCCTCTCCACGGACGACGACACGACGTACGACCGCCTCGCCCCCCAGATCCGCGCCTTCAAGACAGGCTGTGGCAAGCCGCGCTCGCGCGGTGACAGGGACGAACTGTTCGGCGGCTTCGGAGCATCGTGGCGGGGCGCGTTCGTGGGCGGCGAACTGCTGGTGCGGGCGGTGACGAGGGGCCCGGAGGGGGAACGGCTGCCGGGCAACTTCCCGGATTACCACTTGATGCCGTAGCCCTTCGGGGGCCGGGGCCGGGGCCGGGGCCGAGGTGAGTGGCATCGGGTGGGGCCGGGCGACGGGGGTGGGCGGCGCTGCCGGCGCGGTGCCACTGCCCCGGTCCCTGCCCGATGCCTATCCGATTCCCGCCCGGTCGGGCCGGAGCGCGAAAGCGCGGTCGGCGGACTCGGGCACGGCCCGCTCCACGGCCGCGGTCAGCAGCTCCCGGTGCCGCAGCAGAGGCTCGCGCCGCTCCTCGGGCGCGAGCAGCAGCAGATCGTCGAGCCCGGCCAGCATGCGCCGCGACACCTGAGGACTGCCGACCGCACACCCCCGGATCTCCGAGAACCCGAGATCGACAAGCTCCTCCCATCCGGGAAGCGGCTGAACCAGCCGCACCGTGCCGCGCCGGTCCGGGTACCGCAACGAGTCGAGCGGCCGGTCCGCCACGGCGGCGAGGAACTGAACGATCCGGTCGAGGGCCTGCACGGCGGTCGTCGGATCGTTCACGGCGGGGGAGAGTGCGCGCAGCGCGATGTCGGCGAGCTGCCGCAGCCCGAACCCGAGATCCTGGTGGAAGGCGCGCTCGACGCCGACGTGGACGGTGTAACGCAGCGCCCGCAGGGCCGGCGGAGGCCCGCCGTGCACGGCGAGGACGGGCGTACCGGGCACCACGAAGTCGCCGGTGCGGGAGAGGAGCCGCAGGGTGACGCCGGGCCGGTGCCGGGCGGCGCGGACGAGCCGGGCGATATTGACGTCACGCAGCACACCGGCCCGCCCCTGGTGAACGACGCGCCCGGTCTCGGGCCCCAGCTCGTCCACAGCGCCGGCACCCCTGACGTCCACCGGCATCCGGGCCACGACCTTGAAAGCCTCCGTCGTCACCCGGTCGATCACGTAGCCCACGCGCATCATCCGCAGCGTCGCGTTCACGTACATCACGAAAAGCAGCAGGCTGAGCCCGACCATGAAGAGGGTGACCACGGACTGCACGACGGGCACGGACGTGACGAGCTTCGGGTCCGGCTCGCTCTCGTACGAGGTCAGCACCAGCAGCGACAGGAGGAAGGTCGCGAGAAAGACGGCGAACGTCGCCTTCGTGATCCGGCTCCGGATGAAGATCCGCACCACCCGTGGGCTGAGCTGTCCGCTCGCCATCTGGAGCGCCACGAGCGAGATGCTGAAGACGACACCGATGAAAGTCATCATCGCGGAGCTGACGGTGCTCACGACCGTCTGGGCGTCGTCGGCGATGTTCTGCAGCTGGGAGATGGCGTCGTACTCGCCGGCATTGCGGAGGGCGTCGACGATGGCGGTGTCGAGCTCACTGGCCAGGAACCACACGACGACGATCCCGACCATGGCCCCGGTCGGCGCGAACCAGAAGGTGTCCCGAAGGTGCTCCCGAAACGGCGACAGAGCGCGCGGCCGCCGCGGCCGCGCACGCATTCCGGTAACCGACTCGCTACTCATGGTGAGACTGTAGGCGGCCCCGCTCCCGACCCCTCGGAGGTGCCGCCGAGGGGACGGATACGCAGGTGAAAGGCACTCCGAAACCTTGGTATTGTTATCCATGTCGCCGCGGGGAACACCCCGGCCGGGCGACAGACACCTAGTCCGGGTGGCGGAATGGCAGACGCGCTAGCTTGAGGTGCTAGTGCCCTTTATCGGGCGTGGGGGTTCAAGTCCCCCCTCGGACACCAGCTAAATCAGCTAAGACCCCAGTTCATCTGGGGTCTTTTGCGTTTCTGGACACATTTGGGCATCCCGCCGAGCCCTCCGGCCAGGGGACGTGGTCGTCCTGGTCACGTTGCGGCAACGGCATTCGTCTCGCTGCTGGTTCGTGCGGGGTGAACGTGGCGTAAGTCGGCCCGTCCAGGCGGAGTGTGGCGCGGGCACCGCGCCCGGAAGTCGTGTGTGACGGTCGGCTACGCTGGCCGCTGCCATTGGCGTGAGCATGGCTTTCAGTGATCAATGAGGGGAAAAGTCCGTGAAACAGCGCCCGGTGCTCGTCGGCCTGACCGTGATGCTCGTGGCCGTTCTGAGTGCGTGCGGCGGTGGTGCGGACAAGGGGGCGGGCCACGGTGGTGGCAAGGGGGGTGGCAAGGGTGGTGGGTACTCGAAGCCGCATTCCGATCAGGTGCGCGGTCTCTACGACGCCGTCCGGCATCTCCCGCGCAAGACCGTCAAGGGCACCCGCGCCCACATGGTCAAGGAGTGCGATCCGGCCACCCGGAAGGTCAAGCACACCTCGCGCAGCGGCAGCGGTAAGCGTAAGAAGACGCGTACCTGGTACACCACCGAGCACTACAAGCAGTGCCACAAGGTCCGCAAGGGCAGCGAGACGTACACCCGCGTCCTGCGGACCGAGCGGTGGTGCGTGCGGCTCGACGACGTGAACGGGAAGGCCGCCAAGGACGACCTCTGGTTCCGGGTCGGCCCCGCCACGTACAGCGAGGTCCGGAAGAAGGACGAGCACGCGCGCGTGAAGTTCGAGCCGAGGGCGCGCGGCTGCTGACGCGGTCGGCTCAGGTTCGGCGTGCGGCGGACCCCGCCGTGTGCGAGGGGAAAACCCCAGGTCCCCGCCCCGGCGCCCATGGCATCCTGATCCGGTGAACGGACCGGAGATCCTCGTCAGCGTCGTGCCCGAGTTGGAGCTGTTCGTTCCGCATGTGCGGCGCGGAGGCGCGGCCGTCCCGCTCGTCACCGACGGCGTGTCCACGCTGGGGCACGTGATCGAGTCGCTGGGCGTGCCCCTGACGGAGGTCGGGGGGCTCGTCGTCGACGGGCGCGAGGTGGCCGTCGGGCACATTCCCGTGGGCGGGGAGCGGGTCGAGGTGCGGGCCGTGGTCCGGCCGCAGCGCGTCGGCGGAGCGCCCCTGCGGTTCCTGCTCGATGTCCATCTCGGCACGCTGGCGCGGCGGTTGAGGCTGCTCGGGGTCGACGCCGCTTACGAGTCCACGGACATCGGCGACGCCGCCCTCGCGGCCCGCTCCGCCGCCGAGCGGCGCGTCATGCTCAGCCGGGACCGGGGGCTGCTGCGGCGGCGTGAGCTGTGGGCCGGCGCGTACGTCTACAGCGACCGGCCCGACGAGCAACTACGTGACGTGCTCGGCCGGTTCACGCCCGAGCTGCACCCCTGGACCCGGTGCACCGCGTGCAACGGACTGCTGAAGGAAGCCCGTAAAGAGGACGTCGCCGACCTGCTTCAAGGCGGGACGCGCGGCACGTACGACGTGTTCGCGCAGTGCGGCGCGTGCGAGCGGGTGTACTGGCGGGGCGCCCATCACGACCGGCTGGAGCGGATCGTGGGGCGGGCCGTCGCCGAGTTCGGGGGCTGAGGGGCCGCTTCGTCCTCCGGCATCAGGGGCGGTTCGATGCGCCAGGCGATGCGCTGCCCGTCCTGGACCACCCTTCGGTACACGTACAGCACCACCGAGATCAGCAGGATGCCGACGGCGAGGAAGGACTCCGTGGCGCCGCCGTAGCCCGCGAGGGACGGATGCGTGACGCCCACCGAGACGATCACGACGTTGAACACCACGAGGACCCAGGCCACCGGGATCCAGGCGCGGGCGCGGCGGATCGGGCGGGGCCAGTCGGGGCGGTCCTTGCGCAGGAGCAGGAAGCCTGCGACGGCGAGGGTCATGGCCACCAGATAGCCGAAGTTGCTGGCGATGAGGATGCTCAGGGGCTCGCCGAGCAGGACGACGATCGCCGCGTTGACGAGCGCGTCCAGGGTGAGGGCGCGGCCCGGCACACCCCAGCGGTTCACCTTGTCGAGCTGCTTCACGGTCATGCCCTCGCGCGCCAGGCCGTACAGCGCCCGGCCCCCGTCGGCCGTGCACGACACCATGCCGAAGAACATCGAGACGATCAGGATGAGGACGCCGACGTCGGAGAAGCCGCCGAGCGCCTGGGTGAACGCGGTGGCGAACGCGCCCACCGGGTCCGAGCGCAGCGTCGCCTCGCCGACGCTGCCGACCGTCGCGAGCGGGACGACGAAGAAGACGCCGAGCGAGATGAGGGACGTCAGCCGCAGGGCCTTCGCCGTGTCGCGCGCCGTGTCGCGGTACTCGGGGGCGAACGACGCGCAGATCTCCGTGCCGTACGTCGTCCAGGCCGTGACGTAGAACCACACGATCAGCGTCATCCAGCTGCCGCCGTGGTACCAGGTCAGACGTGACGCGTCCCAGCTGCCCGGACGCAGGAACGGGGCGATGACGACCACCGCGAGGCCGCACATCACCAGGGCCGCGACGGCCTTGGAGACGCTCGCGGCCAGCCGTGCGCCGAAGTAGTTGCAGGCCCAGCCGCCGGCGATCGCCAGGACCGCGAGCGCTTCCGGGAGGCCGATGCGGTGGCCGGGGAACGGGAGCGACGGGGCGTGCGGGAACCACTGGGCGGTGATGAGGTGGCCGATCGCCGCGCCGTTGACCGCGATGCTGAACGACCAGCCGATCCAGTACCCGTACGACGCCACGGCGCCCAGCGGGGCGAAGTAGCGCTTCCAGCCCTCGGTGGCGTATCTGCTGATGCCGCCGGACATGCCGGGGAACATCGCGGCGGTCTCGGCGAACAGCATGTTCTGCGCGAACGCGACGAGCGCCCCGACGCACCAGATGGTGATCGCCGTCCAGCCTCCGATCGCGCCCACGGTGTAACCCACCGTCAGGAGCAGGCCGTTCGGGATCACCATGGCGATGGCGAGGCCGTCGCGCCAGGTCAGGGACTTGTGCAGCTGTTGGCTCAAGAGGGCCACCTGTCTCGGTCGGGGGACTGACGGGAGAAGGTTCCGCGCGGCGGAAAGTGGGTGCCGCCGGGGTGTGTCGGCGGTCACAATAATTCGTTATTGTTGGCCCGGATAGGGGTCAGGCAATGGCCAATTCCGGAGAGACCGACGGGGAGACGAGGGGCGGGCATGGGGGAGAAGGAGAACGGTGGCGACGCGGGCGAGGTGCAGCGCGAGCGGATCCTGCGGGCGGCCGCCCTGGTCATGGCCGAACGCGGCTTCGACGCGGCGCGCATGAGGGACGTGGCGCGCGGCGCCGGCGTGTCCATCGGCCTGCTCCAGCACTACTTCGACACCCGCGACCTGCTGTTCCGCGAGGCCTTCGAGTGGTCGATCGGCGAACTCATCGCCCGCTGGCGCAAGGGCGCGTCCGCCGAGCCCGACCCGTGGCGCCGCTTCGAACTCCTCGTCCGCGAACTGGCCGACGACCCCGACCTCCAGAGGCGGTGCGCGACCTGGACCGAGTTCTGCGCGAGCGCCGCCCGCAGGCCCGAGCTGCGCGACGGGGTGCGCCGCGCCCACGAGGACTGGCGCGAGCTCGTCGTGGGCATCGCCGAATCCGGCGTCGCGGCAGGGAAGTTCGCGCCCGTCGTGCCCACCGATGTCGCGGTGCGGTCCGTGCTCGCCGCCGTCGACGGCTGCGACATGGCCGTGGCGTCGGGCAGCGGCATGGGGGCGGAGGGCTACGCCGCCGTCATCCTCGCCACCGCCCGCTCGGTCCTCGGCGTACGCGACTGAGCTGTTCCTCTCCCTCTCGACCCGACTGATCCGAGCCGCAGTTCACAGGAGGCACCGCGCCATGACGTCGACCGCATTCCCGCACCTGTTCAGCCCGCTCGCCATCGGCGGCGTGACCCTGAAGAACCGCGTCCTGTCCTCCGGCCATGACACGGTCCTCGTCGAGGGCGGGCAGGTCACCGACGATCTGGTCGCCTACCACGAGGCGCGCGCCGAGGGCGGCGTCGGGCTCATCGTCGTGCAGGTGGCGGGAGTTCACGAGACGGCGCGGTACACGACGCATGTGCTGATGGCCACGGACGACTCGTGTGTCGAGGGGTACCGGCGGCTCGCCGAGGCCGCGCACCGGCACGGCGCCAAGGCCTTCGGGCAGCTCTTCCACCCCGGGCGCGAGATCCTCGAGTCGCGCGACGGCTCCGCACCGGTCGCCTGGTCGGCGTCGGCGACGCCCAGCGAGCGCTTCCACGTGATGCCGCGGGCCATGACCGAGGCCGAGATACGTGAAGTCGTCGACGGGTACGGACAGGCCGCGCGCCGGTTGCGCGCCGCCGGGCTCGACGGCGTGGAGGTGGTCGCCAGCCACGGCTACCTGCCGGCCCAGTTCCTCAACCCGCAGGTCAACGTGCGCACGGACGGGTACGGGGGTGACGCGGAGGGCCGGCTGCGGTTCCTGCGCGAGGCCCTCGTGTCGGTGCGGGAGCACACCGGGTCCGGCTTCGTGGCCGGACTGCGCATCTCCGGCGACGAGTTGAGCCATGACGGCCTCACCGCCGGGCTCGCCGTCGAGGCAGCCGCCCGGCTGGACCGCGAGGGTCTCGTCGACTATGTGAGCGTCTGCGCCGGGTCGTCGGCGACGGTCTCCGGCGCCGTGCACATCGCGCCCCCGATGACGCAGCCCGCGGGGTACACCGCCCCGCTCGCGGCGCGTGTGCGGGCGGCGGTCGACGTTCCGGTCATGGTCGCCGGACGCGTCAACCAGCCCCAGGAGGCGGAGCAGATCATCAAGGAGGGCCAGGCCGACGCGTGTGCCATGACCCGCGCCCTGATCTGCGACCCCGACATGCCGGGCAAGGCGAGCGACGGCCGCACGGAGGAGATCCGGGCGTGCATCGGCTGCAACCAGGCCTGCATCGGCCACTTCCAGCGCGGCTACCCGATCTCCTGCATCCAGCACCCCGAGACCGGCAGGGAGCGCCGGTTCACACGGCTGCCCCTGCCCACCAGGCGCCGGAAGGTCCTCGTCGCCGGCGGCGGACCGGCCGGGCTCAAGGCCGCCGCCGTGGCCGCGTCCCGTGGGCACGACGTCACCCTGCACGAGGCGGGGCGGCGCGTCGGCGGACAGGTGCTGCTCGCCCAACTCCTGCCGGGGCGAGCCGAGTTCGGCGGTGCGATCACGAACCTGGAGGGCGAGGCGCGGCGTGCCGGGGCGCGGATCGTCACCGGGTCCCGCGTCGACGCCGAACTCCTCGACCGTGAACAGGCGGACACGCTCATCGTCGCGACCGGAGCGGTCCCGCGCCGGCCCGCGCTCGAACTCCTCGACGACCCCGTCGTCCTGGACGCCTGGGACGTCGTCCGCGGCACCGCCGACGTCCCCAGGGGCCGGATCGTCGTCGCGGACTGGCGCGGCGACTGGATCGGGATCGGCGTGGCCGTCCAACTCGCGGGGCAGGGACGGAAAGTGACGCTGTGCACGACCGGATTCGGTGCGGGTGAGCATCTTCAGCAGTACGTACGCGCGTCCATGCTCGCGGAGGCGGCGCGGGCCGGGGTCGAGACCGTGCCGACGGTGCGCCCCTACGGCGCCGACGCCGACACGGCGTACTTCCAGCACACCCTCACCGAGGAGCCGGTGATCATCGAAGGGGTCGCGGCTCTCGTCCTCGCCCAGGGGCACGATCCCGTGGGTGAGCTCGCCGGTCTGGCGCGCGGACAGGTCGGCGAGGTCCTGATGGCGGGGGACTGCGTGTCGCCGCGGACCGTGGAGGAAGCGGTGCTGGAGGGGCTGACGGCGGCGTCGTCGCTCTGAGACACCTCAGACACGCCAGACATCCCAGACACCGAAGAGACCCCAGACACCCCTGGCCGTCGGCCGCCGTGCGTGCCTCAGCGCGGATTGCGGCGCAGCCGCACCCGGTACGAGTAGTGCTCCGGAAGGAAGTGGCTGACGGCCAGCTCGACCGGGCGGCCCGACGCCGACAGGTAGAGGCGGTCGATGCGGAGCAGCGGATGCTGCGGCGGGCAGTCCAGGTGCGCCGCCACCTCGGCCGAGGCGAGGGCGACCGTCACGGACTGCTCCGCCTCCGCGATCGGCTCGGGCAGGCGGCCGTCGAGGAGGCCGATGACGGTGACGCGACTGTCGGTGCCCGCCTCCGTCAGCTCCGGGCGGTCCGCGACGAGCGCGCCCACGTCCGGCGGCAGATGCACCGTCGTCAGGCAGAACGGGGTGTCCTCGTGCAGCCGCAGGAACGAGAGGTGGTCCACGCGGTCGGAGCCGACCCGCAGCCGGCCCGCCGCGTCGACGTCGACCCGGCGGCGCAGCGGCGACACGAGGCGCATCGTCGTGTCGAGGGACAGCGCCATGAGGTCCTCGACCGAGCCGAACTGCCGCAGATACTGCTCCTCGCGGGGCGCCGCGAACGTGCCGCGCCCCGGGACCCGGTGCACCAGACCCTCCGTGACCAGGTCCTGGAAGGCGCGCCGCACGGTCTGCCGGCTGAGCCCGTGGGAGGCGGCGAGCTCCGCCTCGGTGGGCAGCCGCACCCCCTCGGGGTAGTCGTGCCGCAGGATCGCCTCGCGCAGCTCGCGCGCGAGGCGTACATAGGCACTGTCACGCCCGGGGGCCGCCATCGGTGTCCCCCTCGTCCGCTCTGTGCGTGTCGTACGCGTCATGTCTGCCGTTCACCGCCCTGCCTGTGCCGTGAGTCTAATGGCCGTACAAGACGGTGCGCAGGTCAGGCGTCCAGACCGCCCCGGGAGACCAGCTGGCGCACGATGACGTTGCGCTGGATCTCGTTGGTGCCCT
Organism: Streptomyces sp. NPDC107517; assembly: GCF_055582645.1. Classification (NCBI taxonomy): domain Bacteria; kingdom Bacillati; phylum Actinomycetota; class Actinomycetes; order Kitasatosporales; family Streptomycetaceae; genus Streptomyces; species Streptomyces sp. NPDC107517. The sequence continues at coordinate 688,157 of NZ_JBVJPM010000001.1, forward strand.
CGCCGACGATCATCAGGGGCGCGTCGCGGAAGTAGCGCTCGACGTCGAACTCGGTCGAGTAGCCGTAGCCGCCGTGGATACGGACCGCGTTCAGGGCGATCTCCATGGCCGTCTCCGACGCGAAGAGCTTGGCCATGCCCGCCTCCATGTCGACGCGGCGGCCCGCGTCCGCCTCGCGGGCGGCGTACAGGGTCAGCTGGCGCGCCGCGGTGAGCGAAGTCGCCATGTCGGCCAGGTAGTTGCCGATCGACTGGTGCTTGTAGATGGGCTCGCCGAACGTCTCGCGCTCCTGCGCGTAGCGCAGCGCGTCCTCGAACGCGGCCCTGCCGACACCGAGCGCGCGCGAGGCGACCTGGAGGCGGCCCGTCTCCAGGCCCTTCATCATCTGCCCGAAGCCCTTGCCCTCGACGCCGCCGAGCAGCGCGCCGGCCGGGACGCGGTAGTCGTCGAAGGTCAGCTCACAGCTCTCGACGCCCTTGTAGCCGAGCTTCGGCAGGTCGCGCGAGACGGTGAGCCCCGGGCCGTGCTCGGCGAGCAGAATGGAGATGCCGCGGTGCTTCGGCTCGGCCGCCGGGTCCGTCTTGCACAGCAGTGCGATCAGCTGCGAGCGGCGGGAGTTGGTGATCCAGGTCTTGCCGCCGTTGACGACGTACGAGTCCCCGTCGCGCCGCGCGACCGTGCGCATCGCCTGGAGGTCGGAGCCGCCGCCCGGCTCGGTGAGGGCCATCGTCGAGCGGATCTCGCCGGTCGCCATCTTCGGCAGGTAGCGGTTCTTCTGCTCGTCGGTGCCGAAGTGGAGCAGCAGCTTGGAGACGACGGTGTGGCCGCCCATGGCACCGGCGAGGCTCATCCAGCCGCGCGCCAGTTCCTCCGTGATCAGCACGTAGCAGGGCGTGGAGACGGGCGTGCCGCCGTACTCCTCGGGGATGGCGAGGCCGAAGATGCCGAGGTCCTTCATCTGCTCGATGAGCGCCTCGGGATAGGTGTTGGCGTGCTCCAACTCCCTTACGACCGGCTTGACCTCGCGGTCCACGAAGTCGCGCACGGTCTCGACGATCAGCTGTTCGTCGGAGGAGAGGGTGTCGAGGGTGCTCACTTCGCGGACGCTCCTTGCTCGTGGTCGTGCGTGGTGTCGATGACGCCCTGCGCGCGCAGCCGCTCGATGTCGGCGGCGCTGCGGCCGAGGGCGCTGAGGATCTGTTCGGTGTGCTCTCCCGCGGCGGGCACGGGGTCCATCCGAGGGGTGACGCCGGAGAGGTCGGCCGGGGGAAGCAGTGCTTGTACGGGTCCCTGTGCGCCCGGCACCGCGATGTCGCGCCACCGGTCGCGCTCGGCGAGGGCCGGGTGGGCGAGGAACTCGGCGATGGAGTTCACACCCGCGTTGGCGATGCCGGCCTTGTCGAGCAGTGCCATGGCGTCCTCGCTGCCGAGCTCGGCGAAGCGCGCGGAGACGGCCGCGTTGACCTCGTCGCGGTGGGCGACGCGGTCGGCGCCGGTGGCCATGCGGGGGTCGTCGGTGAGTTCGGGACGGCCGAGGACCGTGGTGCACAGGGCCTGCCACTCGCGCTCGTTCTGGATGGAGAGCAGCACCTCCTTCCCGTCGGAGGCGGTGAACGGGCCGTAGGGCGCGATCGTGGCGTGCTGGGCGCCGATGCGCGGCGGCTGCGTACCGCCGTAGCGCGTGTAGTAGGCGGGCTGGCTCATCCACTCGGCGAGCGCCTCGAAGAGGGAGACCTCGACGGCGGGCGCGCGTCCGGTGGTGGCCCGCGTGTAGAGGGCGGAGAGGACGCCGCTGTAGGCGTACATGCCCGCCGAGATGTCGGCGACGGAGATGCCGACGCGGGCGGGTTCGTCGGGCGAGCCCGTGATGGAGAGCAGCCCCGTCTGGCACTGCACGAGCAGGTCGTACGCCTTGCGCTGCGACCAGGATCCGCTGGTGCCGTACCCGCTGATCGTGCACGGGATGAGACGCGGGTGGCGGGCCTGGAGCGCGGCCGGGCCGAGGTCCATGCGGTCGGCGGCGCCCGGGGCGAGGTTCTGGACGAACACGTCCGCGTCCGCGAGGAGTTCCTCCAGGATGTCCCGGCCCTCCTGCGACTTGAGGTCCAGGGTGAGGGACTCCTTGGAGCGGTTGAGCCACACGAAATAGCTGGCCTGGCCGTGCACCGTGGTGTCGTAGCGGCGGGCGAAGTCGCCGCCGCCGGGGCGCTCGACCTTGATGACGCGGGCGCCGAGGTCGGCGAGCTGGCGGGTGGCGAAGGGCGCGGCGACGGCCTGTTCCAGGCTGACGACCGTGATGCCTTCGAGGGGGAGCGGCTCGGTCATGCGGGGTCCTTCCCGGGAAGTTCGGTGAGGAGCAGGGCACGGGCCGACTCCCAGGTCGTGTCCTCGATCAGAGCGGGTACGTCGCTTCCGCACGCGGCGAACTTCTCCGCCAGCTCCTCGTCCGTGGGCGGACGCCGGGGCGAGCCGGGGGGATGGGCGAGGGAGGACCGCAGGACCCGGCCGTCGGTGAGCGTCACCGCGAGGTCGACCTCGCCGTCGAGGAGCCCGGCACCGCCCTCGGTGCGCTCCGTCCCGACGGTGGCCATCAGGCGCCGCGCCTCGGGCCGGCCCACCGCGTCGTCCGTGAAGGCGCCGAAGCCGGGGAACCCGTCGAGCAGGGCCGTCGCCACCGCGTACGGGAGGCTGAACTTGCCTTCGAGGCCGGTGTCCGGGTCGTCGTGGATGAGGGGGTGGACCGTGGCCCCCGGGGTGGTGACGCGCACGGCCGTGACGTCGTCGGGGCCGCACTCGGCGCGCAGGTCGCGCAGCGCCGCGATCGGGCGCTGCATCGCGTAGCAGCAGGGGAACATCTTGATGGCGAGGCCGCCGGGCACGGCGGGGCCGCCGGTCTGCGGCGCCGCGCCCTGAGCGCCCACCAGCTCCAGCCACGCGTCGACCGCCCGCGGGTCGGCCGTGGCGCCGGCGCGGGCGAGGCGCGCCGCCCGCACCCCCGCCTCGGCCGCGAAGCCGACCTGGAGGGACTTGCTATGGGTGCCGAACGCGGCCTGGACCCCGCTCGCGCCGGGCACCGCGAGCGCCATGGCCGTCGCGAGCCGCTCGGGCGTGAGGCCCCAGGCGACGCCCGCCGCGACGGCCGCCGCGGGGGCGCCCGCCGTGCAGGTGGCGTGCCAGCCTGCCGCGTAGTGCGACCAGCCGAGCAGCGTGCCGAGCCGGGCCATCACGCCGGCCCCGGCCAGATAGGCGCGCGCGTCGCCGCCCGCCGCGAGGACCGCGGGGACGATCACCACACTGATGTGTGTCGTGGACTCGATGTGCAGGTCGTCGAAGTCGAGGACGTGCCCGACCGCGGCCCAGCGAGCCGCGTCCGGCAGCTCGGCCGCCAGCGCACTCACCGGGTGGTCGCGCGCGGCGAGCGTGACCGCGACCGTGTCCAGGAGGGAGCGGCGGGCGAGCGCCAGGTCCTCGGCGTCGGGTTCGTATCCGTACGCCCACTCGGCGAGCGATTCCGCGATGGCCGGCATGGCTTCCCTTCGTACAGGTCCTGCACTGCGTGGTTACTTTGTACGGCCAAATGATGGGCCCGTCAATGCCGCCACCGCAGGGCAACTTAAAGCTTTCACATGCAACTTCACCCCAGGGGGGTTGACTGGACGCCCGGCGGGGCGGACGCTGGGCCGCGTTTTGTACGGCACAATCCACCATTGAGGCGGCCACATCAACCGGTCTGTCCAGCCACCCGTCCAGGTACCTGGCCATCCACCTGTCCACCGGCTGACCGGCCGCCCGTCCCCCGGAGGTCTCGCATGGGCGATGCGCATCCCCTGCTCGCCGCGCTCAGCGGTGCCCGCCACGGTGCCCTGCACCGGCGGGTGCTGCTCACTGTCAGCGCCATGTTCTTCTTCGACCTCGCCGACCTGAACACGTTCGCGTTCGCCGCGCCCGCCATCCGCCGGGCGCACCTCTTCACCGTCGACGACATCGCGTTCGTCACCGCCCTGGCCTTCGCCGGCATGGCGGCCGGCGCGATCCTCGGCGGCCGGTTCGCCGACCTCGCGGGCCGGCGGCGGGTCATGGCGGGGTCCGTGGTGCTCTTCTCCGCGGCCTCCGTGGTCAACGCACTGGTCACCGGGGTCGGCGCGATGGCCGCCGCCCGCTTCGCGACCGGGTTCGGACTCGGCGCCATGACCTCCGTCGCGATCACCTACCTCTCCGAGGTCACCCCCGCCGCACGCCGCGGCCGCGCCCAGGCGACGGCGCTCGGCACCGGCCTCATCGGCATCCCCGTCGTGGCGTTCACGGCCCGCGGCCTGACCGCCGACGACCCCGGCGGCTGGCGTGCCCTCTTCGTCATCGGAGCCCTCGGCATCCTGCTCGTACCGCTCCTGATACGCCTGCCCGAGTCGCCGCGCTGGCTCCTCGCGCGCGGCCGGACCACCGAAGCCGTGCAGGTCACGCGCGCCTTCGTGCCCGACTGGGAGCCGTCCGCCGACGCGCTCGCGGCGCCGCCCGCCCCGGCCGACCGGCCCCGCTTCACCGAACTCTTCGCCCCGGGCCAGCGGCGCAACACCGTGGCCCTGATGGTCCTGTGGCTCTTCGGGCTCGTCGGCTTCTACGGGTTCCAGTCCTGGGTGCCGACACTGCTCGCCGACCACGGCCAGGACTTCGCCAAGAGCATGACGATGTCCGCGGTCACCACCATCGGGGCGGTGCCCGGCGCGTTCCTCGCCTGGCCGTTCATCGACCGCTACCCGCGCAAGCACCTCGCCGTGGTGCTCGGTCTCGTGGTCGCGGTGCTCGGCATCGGGTACGGGCTCAGCTCGTCCGTCGTGGCCGTCGTCGTGTTCGGCACGCTCGTCGCCGCGCTCAGCCAGACATTCATCGCGGTGCTCTACTCGTACACCCCCGAGGTGTTCCCGACCCGCCTGCGGACGGCGGGCGCCGGGCTCGGCAACGGCGTGGGCCGCATCGGCAATGTCATCGCGCCGCTCGTCGTCGCGGCGATCTACACCACGCCGGGACTCGGCTACGTCGCCGTGTTCGTGTTCATCGCGGGATGCTGGCTGGTCGCCACGGCCACCGTGTTCTTCTTCGGAGTCGACACCCGCGGCCGGTCGCTGGAGACCCTGCACGACGCGGCGGCTGCCCCGGTGGCGCCCGCCGCACCTGTTACGCAACGCATCGGAGAATGAGCGCACATGTCTCAACCAGACGCAACGCAGGGCGAGTTCGGGCTTGCCCGGTATCTGGACGCCTGGTCCCCGGCGCCCGTGAGCCTCGATGATCCCGTCGCCGCCGCGCCCGTCGCAGCCCTGAGTCAGGTCCTCGACCAGGAGACGACCGTGGCCGGCGAGGGGGAGGCGCTGCCGCCGCTGTGGCACTGGCTGCACTTCCTCGAATGGCCCGCACAGCGGGACCTGGGGGCCGACGGACACCCCGCGCACGGCCACTTCCTGCCGCCCCTGCCGGACCGCAGGCGCATGTTCGCCGGCGGCCGCGCGGAGTTCACCGCGCCGCTGCGGGTGGGCGTGCCTGCCCGGCGTACGAGTTCCCTCGCCAAGGTCGAGATCAAGCGCGGCCGCACCGGCGAGATGGCGTTCGTGACAGTCCGTCATGAAATCGCACAGGAAGGGAAGATCAGGGTCACGGAGGAGCAGGACCTCGTGTACCGAGTCGGCGAGGACGAGCGGCGGAGCGGGGGCTTCGGCCTGGACCTCGGCGAGGCCGAACCGTCCGCTGCCGACTGGCAGTTGATCCTGCGCCCCTCGCCGACCCTGCTGTTCCGCTACAGCGCCCTGACCGCGAACGCCCACCGCATTCACTACGACGAGCCGTACGTCCGCGACGTCGAGGGTTACCCGGGGCTCGTCGTCCACGGGCCGCTCCTCGTCCAGCTGATGCTGGAACTCGCCCGCCGTGAGGCCCCGGAGCGCGAGATCCGCACGCTCTCGTACCGGCTGCGCAAGCCCGTGTTCGCGGGCGAGCAGGTGTGCGCGCTGGGCGAGGTGGCGGACGACGGAGGATCGGCCGGACTGCGGATCGCCACACGCCGCGACGAGCGGCATGCGACGGCGGAGGTGACGTTCGCGTGAGCGCCGAGCACACCACCGTCGAACCTGCGAACGGCGACCCCACGCGTCCCGAACTCGCCGACCCCGGACGCCTCGGCCGGGACCGCGCCCGCATCGCCGCCGCCCGCACCCTGCTCTTCGTCCCGGGGCACCGCCCCGACCGGTTCGAGAAGGCGGCCGCGGCCGGGGCCGACGCCGTGATCATCGACCTGGAGGACGCCGTCGCGCCGGACGGCAAGGACGCGGCCCGCCGGCACGCCGCCGACTGGCTCGCGCGGGGCGGGGACGCGGTGGTGCGGATCAACGCGCCCGGCACTCCCTGGTGGGACGCCGACCTGGACCTCGTCACCGCGTTCGGCTGTCCGGTGATGCTGCCCAAGGCCGAGGACCCCGACGTGATCGCACGGATCGCGGAGGTCTGTGCCGTGATCCCGCTCGTGGAGACGGCGGCCGGGATCGAGCGCGCCCTCGACGTGTGCTGCGCGCCCGGCGTCGTCCGCGCGGCGTTCGGCAGCGTCGACCTCGCCACCGAGCTCGGCGTGCGCCACGACGACACCCTGGCGCTGGCGTACGCGCGGTCCCGGCTGGTCATGGCGTGCGCCGCCGCCGGTGTCGCGCCCCCGCTGGACGGCGTCACCACCGCGCTCGACGACGCCGACGCGCTCGCGCAGGACCTGCGGCACGCCCGACGGCTCGGCTTCGGAGGCAAACTGTGCGTCCACCCGAAGCAACTCCCGGCGGTGACCGCGGGATTCTCACCGACGGACGAGGAACTGGCCTGGGCCAGGAAAGTGCTCGCCGCGGGCGACGCGGTGTCGGCCGTCGACGGCGTGATGGTCGACCGGCCGGTGCAGGAGCGGGCACGACGGCTGCTCGGGGTGCAGTCCGTGGGTGGGACGGCGTGATGGCCCGCGGGTGAGAGGGAGCAGTACGGCCGGACTGCGGCTCAGTCCCTGGCGCTCTCCGGTGACACGGACCTGGCGACGGGTTCGGGGGTGGGGGCGGGTTCGGGAGCGGCTGCGGGCGTCGGGCTCGGCTTCGGTGCCGGTGCCGCCGGCGCTGCCGATGGTACGGCTGGTGCCGATGGTTCGGCCCGGTCGTGCCCCGGTCGGGGGAGCCGGGTCCCGGTGGAGGGTTCGTCCGTACGGTGTTCCAGCTGGCTGCGGTACAGCGTCGTACGGCCGATGACCGCGCTCGCGCACAGGACCGCCAGGATGCCCGGCCCGAGCAGCGATGCGTCGCCCACCATCTCCACCGCCATGAGGAGGACACCGAGCGGGGCGTGGGCCACCGGCCCCAGGCAGGCGGCCATGCCCGCGACGACCAGAAGCATCGGGCTGTGCGGGGCCAGTCCCGACGGCTCCGCGAGGCGCCACACCGCCGCCCCCACACCGGCGCCGACGACCATGCACGGGCCGAAGATGCCGCCCGACCCGCCCGATCCGACCGTCAGGGACGTGCCCACGATCTTCGCGAACGGAAGCAGCAGGACCAGGTACAGCGGCATGTCCAGCAGGATCTGGCGGTGCGTCAACGCCTCCATCAGGCCGTAGCCGGTGCCGAGCACACCCGGGACGGCGAGGCCGAGCGCGCCGACGAGGAGTGCCGCACAGGTGGGGGCGGCGAGGCGGGAGACGACGGTACGGGCCCGGGACTCGACGCGATTGTGCACGGCGTAGAAGGTGCCCGCGTACAGACGGCCCGCCAGCCCCGCCGCGACGCCGACCACGGCGACGAGTGCGAAGTCCGCGAATCCGTACCCGTGGACGCCCTGCGTGCCCAGGATCGGGGCGAAGCCGAAGACCGCGCCGAACGCCAGCCAGCCCGTGCACGCCGCGATGAGCGCCTGGGGCAGCACCTTCGGGTCCATGTCCTTGCGGTAGAGCAGCTCCGCGCCGAGGAGGGCTCCGCCGAGCGGCGCCTGGAAGATCGCGCCGACGCCGGACGCGAGACCGATGACCAGCGCGGTGCGCGCCTGCTGCCGCGTCATGCCCGTACGGCGCGCGATCACCGAGCCGAACGCCGCCGAGATCTGCGCCGCGGGCCCCTCCGTGCCGCCCGAACCGCCCGAACCGATGGTCAGGGCCGAAGCCATGAGCTTCACCACCGTCACCCGGCCCCGCATGCCCGACGGGTCGTGGTGCGCGGCGGCGATCGCCGCGTCGGTGCCGTGGCCACGCGCCTCGGGGGCCAGCCACACCACGAGGAGCGTGGCCAGGAGCGCGCCACCGGCGGCGACCAGCGGGACCGCCCACGGATGGCTCGAACCGGTCAGCGTGCGGAACCCGCCCTCCGCCGAGGTCAGATAGGGGTGATAGCCGCCGACGTACTCCAGGATCCACCGCGTGCACAGGTGCAGGAGGCCGAAGAGAGCCGCCGCGCCGAGTCCCGCGACGACGCCGATGAGGGCGGACGGGACGATCCACCGCGGCAGGGAGTCGTCGGGCGGCGGCGTGAGGGGATGGCGCCACCACGGCCCGCTCACCGGCCCGGCGTCCGGGTTCGCCGGGGTCCCGCCCCTGTCGCGCTGAGCCCACTCCACCGGCATTCTCCCCGTCACCCGACGATCACGCTTGCATGGCTGCCCACCGGCCGCCCGTGCGAGTCCCCGGTGGCGCGGAACCACCCGGGCGGTGAACATGCGGATCCGCGTCGCGAACCGCGGCCGTCAGCTTAACTGCCGCGCGGACATGCCCTGTTGAGGACTCTGCCCGGGCTTATCTATTCGCTATTCTGAACGAATGGTCATCGGGTAACCAGGGCGCTGTCACAGGGGGAGCACATGCGGGGAAGGCCGGGTCGGTGCGCGGCGGACGTTCCGGATCTCGCGGACCTGTCGCTGGAGGAGATCCTGGAGGGGACCGACTCCGCACTGTCCCAGGCGCTCGGGAGAGTGCTGCGGCAGCTGGAGGGTGAGGAGGCGCCGGTCGCCGCGTACGACTCGGGCGGGGACTCACTGCCGGACCGCCTCGGGCCGGACGGTCCGGGCGCGTGACAAGCGTCCCCCTCCAGGGCACGCGCGAGGCCGCACTTGAGTGGCCCGACGGCGTCCTGGACGTATCGGCCCTGCGCGCATCAGGCCAACAGCCGCTGCCCTTCCGGGAGTTCGTGGTCAAGGTCCACAGTCGCTGCAACCTCGCCTGCCGCTACTGCTACGTGTACGAGGCCCAGGACCAGGCCTGGCGTACCCAGCCCGTCACCATGAGCGCCGGCACCGCAGAACGCGCCTGTCGCCGCATCGCCGAACACGCCGCCACCCACGCCCTGCCTTCCCTGCGCGTCATCCTCCATGGCGGCGAACCCCTCCTGGCGGGACCGGAGTTCCTGCGCCGCTTCGTTCGCCGTCTGCGGGAGCTGCTCCCGCGATCCACGCACTGCGACGTCGTGATCCAGACCAACGGCACCCGCGTGGACGCCGACTGTCTGCGCCTGTGCCACGAGGAACGCGTCCAGCTCGGCGTGAGCCTCGACGGGGCGCGCGACGTCCACGACCGGTTCCGGCGTGACGCGGCGGGCCACGGCAGCCACGCCCGCGTCGCCGGCGCCCTGCGCCTCCTCGGCCTGCCCGAGAACCGCGCCGTCTGGGGCGGAATCCTGTGCACCGTCGACGTCAGCGCCGACCCCGTCGCCACGTACGAGCACCTCCTCACTTACCAGCCGCCCGCGATCCGGCTGCTGCTCCCTCTGGGCAACTGGACGCACCGCCCGCCCGGCAGGGGACCCGAAGAGACGAACGTGCCGTACGCCGAATGGCTCATCGCCGTCTTCGACCGCTGGTACGGGGCGACACCCGGGCCACCCGTACGGATCTCTCTGTTCGAGTCGCTGCTCGACCTGCTCCTCGGCGGGCCCACGAGGACCGAGACCATCGGCGGGGCGCCCTCGCAGCTCGCCGTCGTCGACACCGACGGCACGCTCACCCTGTCCGACCAGCTCAAGACGGCGTACGACCGCGCAGACCGGAGCGGGTACGACGTCGAGAACGACACCTTCGACGCGCTGCTCGACCATCCCGGTGTCGTGGCGCGGCAGCTGGGCCCGGACGGGCTGTGCGGGCGCTGCCGCGAGTGCCCCGTCGTATCGGTCTGCGGAGGGGGCCACTACCCGCACCGCTACCGCGCCGGCTCCGGCTATCTCGACCGGTCCGTCTACTGCCCGGACCTCATGGCGCTGATCAGCCATGTCGCGGGGGTGGTCGGGGACGACCTCCGTCGCGCCCGCGAGTGCCACGCGAAGGCGCGGCCTTGAGCGCCGTGGTCGTGCACGGTGTGCCGTCGCTCGCCCTGCCCGACGACATCTGGGACAGCCTCGTGTCGGAGCGGCCCGACACGGCGACGCCGCGCCTGCTGCGCGCCGCGAGGGGCAGCCGCAACCTCCTGCTCCTCAGGGCGCTCCACGAGCGTGGGGGAGCCGACGGCGCATGGGGCGCGGCGGTCGCGGTGCTCTCGGCCGTGAGGACCCACGCGCCCGACGTGTTCACGTCCCTGATCGAGGACCCCGCAACCGGCGCGCGCCTCGCCCGGGCCGTGCGCGAAGGCGGCCGGGCCGACGTCTGTGCGCTCGCCGCGGTCGCGGGGCACCGCAGCCGGGCGGGTTTCCGGCTCGAAGTGCCGGTGCAGCACGGAGTGCTGACGCTTCCAGGGCTCGGTGTCGTCGCTGTTGCGCCTGGCGCTTCGACGGCGCTGGTGGAGCGGGGCGCGTGGGGCACGCGGGTGTGCGCGGCAGGCGCCGTGGTGCGCGTTCCGGACGGTCCGCAGGGGCGCGAGCCGGGCTGGGAACCGGTGCGGCACCTCACGCTCGATCACCGTGGTCACCGCTGGCCGGTGCGGATCGACGCCCTCGACCCGCTGCGCCTCGGCGGACCCACCCGGCCGCCGCACCCCTTGGAGCCACCGGAGCGGCAGGCATGGGAGGCACGGCTCGATGCCGCCTGGCGCCATCTGGTCGAACGCCATCCCGCTCAGGCCACCGCGGTGAGCGGCACCATCACGGCCGTCGTCCCCCTCGACGCCCTGCCCGGCGCCGCAGGACCCTGGCTCAGCGCCTCCTTCGGCGACGCGGTGGGCCTCGCTGCCCTGGCCCCCCTCGACGACCCGGCCGAACTCGCGGCCGCACTGGTCCACGAGGCGCGGCACTCCGCCCTCTACGCCCTTCTCGACCTCACCGAACTCCTCACCCCCGCGCCGGGGGAGCTGCGCTACGCCCCGTGGAGCGACCGTCCGCGACCGCCGTCCGCGCTCCTCCAGGGAGCCTGCGCCTTCCACGCCACGGCGAGCTTCTGGCACCGGGAGCTACTGCTCGGCAATCCCAACGCGCAGGCCCGGTTTGTGCGCTGGCGTCTCACGGCAGGCACCGCCGTGACCTCCCTCGCCCGGGAGCCCTGGCCCACCGAACACGGCCGGCGGCTCCTCGGCAGCCTGGCACGCGCCCTTACCTCCTGGGAGACCACGCGGGTAGAACCTGCCGTACTGGCGAGGGAGTTGGGGGCAGCGGCTCAGCATCGAGTGCGTTGGAGGCTGCGGCACTCGTGGGCGGATCCGCGGGTGGTCGAGGAGCTGGCCGACGCCGTCCGCCACGGCAGGGACATGGCCGCGCCACCGGCGGCGGGCGCGTGCCGGTTCGCCGCGGACTCCGTGGAGTTCCCGCCGGGAGCCGGGGCGCGCCTCGGCGACGCGGCGGAAGAGTGGCTTGACGCCGACGGGGCCGGGGACGCGGACGATGCCGTCGCCCGGCTCGCCGGGAAGGTCGTCGAGGCGGCGGACCGCGGTGCCCGCGCGCTGGTGGCCGTGCCGGAACTCGTACGGGCGGTGCACGCGCGGGTCGCCGGACCCGGGGTACCGGCGGGCCTGCTGGCCACCGCCCGCCGGCTCGCGCCGTGGGCGGCGCCCGGCGAGCGGTCAGTAGGGGGGTCCGCCGAGCGGTGACTGGTGGTCGGTGACTACAGCGGGGGCGGCTCGATGTCGCACTCCGCGCGGATTCCGGCCGCCGCGTCCCGGCTCTCCGGGTGCTCGGAGCCGAGCGTGTCGAGATAGCGGCGGCGCACGGAGGCGAGCAGGTCGGCTCCCTCCTGCGTGTCGCCGGAAGCGGTCATGTCCAGGGCGAGGTTGCGCAGCGCGGCCAGGACCGACGGATGGCGGTCGCCGTAGCGGGCCTCCAGCTTCGCCGCCGTGTCGGCCCCGAGCGTGCGGGCCTGGTCGTGGTCGCCCGCCCTCGTCAGGTCCGTGGCGAGATTGACCCGGGCCAGCAGCAGCCACGGATGGTTGTCCGGCACCGCACGCGCGAGCACGGCCACCGTCGAGCGGTCCAGGCGCAGCGCCTCCGCGGGCTCGCCCGCCGCCCGCAGCGCCGCCCCGTGGTTGACGGCCGCCGTCGAGGTCAGCGGATGCGCTTCGCCGAGAATCGCGCGGTAGTCCACGAGGGCGCTCACTGCGGCCTGGCGGGCTGCCTGCGGATCGCCGGTGAGCCGCAGGTCGTTGGAGAGGTTGGTCAGCGCGGCGAGAGTGTCGATGTGCCGCGGTCCGAAATGGGTCCGGTACAGGCCGAGCACCTGCTGCGCCAGCGCGAGGCCCCGCTCGAACTCGCCGGCCTTTCGGCAGGTCACCGACATGTTCTTGATGGCGCGCAGGGTGTGCGGATGGTCGTCCCCGTACTGCTCGCGGTACTGCTGAAGGGTCCGTTCCTGAAGGGCGAGCGCCTCCGCGTACCGACCGCACTCCCGCATGTCGCGGGCCACGTTGTTGACGGAGAACAGGGTGGAGCGCGCGGTGGCGCCGAGCGCCGTCACACGGTCGCCGTACACCTGCTCGTCGAGGGCGAGGGCCTCCGCGTACAGGCCGTTGACGCGCAGGCTCACGCCGTAGTTGTGCCCGACGCGCAGCGTGTACGGCTCCCCGGCGCCGTACAGCCGCACACTGCGCTCGTACGCGTCCTCGTCCAGGGCGAGCGCCTCGGTGAAGCGTCCCGCGGCGCGCAGGTCGGCCGCGGCCGCGCCCGCCACGGTCAGGGTGTACTCGTGGTCGTCGCCGACCGTCGCCCGCAGCCGCGCCAGAATGTCCTCGTTGATCTGCCGGGACTCGACGAACTCCGACAACTGCCAATGCGCGCTGGCCTGTTGACGGAGCGTCCACAGAGTCTGGAGGTCGTCGGGGCCGAGCGTCACGCGCCAGGTGTCGGCGACGCGGCGGGCGAGGGTCGACGAGCCGCGGAAGTCGCCGCGCGCGATGAGATAGCCGAGGATGGCGAGCACGGTGGCGCGGGTGTCGCGGTCCTCACTGTCGAGGAGACCCGAGGGCTCGATGTGGGGCAGGATCTCCGCGTAGTTGCGCCAGTGTTCGGGGCGCTGCGAGTCGCCCGGGTCGTGCGCGGCGATCACCCGGTGCGCCAGGTGCCGCATCGCGGTGCGCTCGTCCTCGGACAGCTCGTCCTGGAGGACGCCGCGCAGCAGGCGGTGCAACTGCACCGTGCCCGCGGCGCTGTTGACGGTCAGCAGAGAGAACTGGTTGATGGCACGGATGGTGCGGCCCCGCTCCAGGGGATCCCTCGCGACCGCCGCGAGCGGCCCCGGCAGCTGAAGGAGCCGGGCGTCGTGCAGGAAGGACTGGGCGATCGGCTCGGGCCCGAAAAACGCGAACAGGCGCAGCAGTTCGAGCGCGCCCGGGTGCTGCTCGCGCAGCGCCTCCATGGTCGTGCGGAACACGGCCGCCACCGGCTGTGCTCCGGAGACCGTGGGCTCCGCGAGCAGCTCCGGCATCCGGTTCTCGATCATCTCCAGGTAGTCCTGCGCCGCGATGCCCGTCTGCGTCTGGAGCGCCGCGCACTGCTCGAGGGCGAGCGGCAGGTCACCCAGCGACTCGGCGAGGCGCTCCGCTTCGTCCTGACTCGTCCACGGCGTGCGCGCACGCAGGAACCCGATGCTCTCCTCCCGGCTGAACACGTCCACGCGCAGCGCGCGCACCCGGTCCGCCCACCCCGAACGCCGCGAGGTCACGAGGACGTGCCCCACCCCGTCCGGCACGCCGAGGAGCGAGGGGATGTACGGGGTCACCTCTTCCGGGGAACCCGCGTTGTCCATGACCAGGAGCCACCGCTTGTACGGGGTCCCCGCCGACAGTGCCGCCAGGACTCGGTCGACCACGTCGCCGGGCCCTTCCGCGGCAGCGCCCAGCTCCGGCGCGATCGAGGCGAGCTGCTCGCGGATGACGGACGGCTGCTCGGCGTCGATCCACCACACCCGCTCGTACTCCTGGTGGTGGCGGTGGATGTACTCGATGGCGAGGCGGGTCTTGCCGACGCCGCCCAGTCCGTAGAGCGCCTGCGGCAGGACCGCGGCCTGACCGCCGCCGCCGAGCAGCCTGCGCAGTGCGTGCAGTTCGTCCTCGCGGCCCGCGAAGTGCGCGTTGGGCAGGGGCATCGAGCGGGGCAGGCGGGCGGGTCCGCCCGGCGGGCGCGGTCCGTGTGGGGGCACCACGCCCGCGGAACCGCCGCCCGGTCCGCTCCCTCCGCCGCCGTCGCCGGAGTCCGCCGCCCCGTTGGCATCGGCGCCGTCCGGGGCCTGCTCGCCCGGCCGCTCGGTCTCCGGCGGGGCCTGTCCCAGGGGCGATGCGGTGCGGTCCACAGGCTCTTCCTCCGAGTTCGAGTCCGCTGTCCCGGGCTGCTGAGCCCCGGGGGGCGCCGCGTCCCCACCGGGCGGATCCGGGCGGGGAGCGCCGCTCCCCTGCGTCTCTTCCCCACCCGGCCACGCGACGAACGAGCGAGGCGGGACCACGCGGTCCAACGCCTCCCGGTACGACGGCCCGAGCGCGGTGAGCGCGCCCCGCGCCGCTTCGAGCAACTCGCGTTCCGGGCCGCTCAGTTCCGCCCCGTCCAGGCCCGCGGGCGTCGCGACCAGCGTGCCCAGGAGCCCCGGCCTCGCCCCCGTCGCGCGCGCGGCGACCGCCGTCACCTCCTGGAGCATTCGAAGGATTTCGGCGCGCCCGAGCCCGCGCAGCAGCCGCCCGCGCACGCCGTCGAGGAACTCGTACGCCGGTTCCGCGACGCCCGTGCCCGCCCGCTCGGGACGCAGGGACAGCAGGCCGCCGAGGAGGATCTCCGCGAAGGGCAGCGGCCCCGCGACCCGGGTGACCTGGCGGCGGACAGCGTCCACGACGCTGGGCTGGAGCGGCACCATCGCCAGCCGCGCGGCGAGGCGGCGCGCGGCGGGCGACGCGAAGTGCAGGAAGCGCCGTACGGCCTGGTCGGGCGGGACGGGCCGACGTCGCTCCTCCCACGGGAACGGGGGCAGGCACTCGGGGTCGAGGCCCTGCTCGTCGAGGAGGAGCACGGCGGCCTCGCACCACGGCGTGGCCTCACCCGTGACGAGCCGAACCCAGCCGGCGAGCCACGACGGCTCCAGTTCGAGGACCGGTACGGGCACGGGTCCGCCCGTGTCGCAGGGGCGCGCCCAGCGGCCGCGGCGGCGCAGTTGGAGCCGCGCATTCGGCAGTCCCGGTGCCGCGCCGCGCAGCCGCAGGTCGAGCGGGACGCCCTCGCACAGGTCCCACAGCCGGGCCGGCAGCGGCTGGAGCACGGCGACCGGGGCGCGCCGCGCCCAGGTGTGCAGGAGCCGCGGCACGGCGCCGCCCGCCCACGCGTCGCCGACGCAGTCGCTCAGTACGAGGACCAGGCGCCGGCCCTCGGGGTGGAACAGCTCGGCGGGCCCGCGCCGCGCGCCGCCGCCTTCGGGCCGCAGCACGGCCGATTTTCCGTCGCCGGTGTCGAGGCGCCAGATCCGCAGGTCGGCGAAGGCGCCCTGGCGCTGCAGGAGCGTGAACAGTTCACGGGCGACGCCCTGCCAGACCGACATCGACACGCTCTGTTCGACGACGAGCGCTACCTCGAACCAGCGGTCCGGCACACCGTTCAGCACCGGGCTCCACTGCCCGAGTTCGGCGGCGCGCTCGGCCGTCGCCTCCTCGTCGAGGGCCTGCCGGTGGCGGTCGCGGACACGGCGATTGAAGGGGCGCAGGGCGCGGGCGAGTCTCTGGGGCGAGCGCAGGACACCGGGGCGGGTGTCGGCGTCGAACACATCGGGGGTGGGGCCGGGGGCGAAGCCGAAGCTGTACGCAGGACCGGGCGGGGCTGTCTCAGCGTCCGGCCCGTATCCGCTCCCGTATTCGCTCTCGTACGGCTCCTCGCGGTGCGGGCGCGGTGCCGGTGCTTCGGGTAACAGCTCGCTGTCCCCTCCCGGCGGCGTGAGCGCTTCGATGGCTGGTGGCACCCGAGAGGCGTCCCGCGGCGCCTCGCCCGGCGGCGCGTCGGTACCGATCCGCTCCGCGAGCCAGAGCGCCTCCGCCCACTCGCGGGCCGTGGGGACCCGGCCGGTGCCCGTCATGGCGAGGAGTCCGTTGCCAGGCTGCGCCACAGCGCGTCGCGGAGCTGCTCCCAGGATCCGTCGTCGGCGTCGGCGGCGCCGTTGGTCAGCAGGTGCACCGTGTTGAGCAGCTGGTCGGCGGCGAGCTGTCCGCTGTCGCCGCGGTGCTCAAGGAACCCGCGGACGAGCTCCGCCGCGCGGGGGTCGACCGACTCCCCGAAGTGGGACTCGACCATGGCGGCAAGACGCCGCTCGTCGGGGTCGGTCATCTCCACTTCGAGGCACCTGCGCCGGAAGGCCGGTGAGAACTCACGCTCGCCGTTGCTCGTGATCACGACAACGGGGAACTCCCGGCAGCGGACCTGCCCGTCCCGGACGGTGACCGGCGCGGCATGGTCGGCCGTGGCGACGGAGACCTCACGGCGCGACTGGGCGAGCCGCTCCAGCTCCCTGATCCGGAACTCGCCCTCCTCGAAGGTGTGGAGCAGATCGTTCGGAAGGTCGATGTCGGCCTTGTCGAGCTCGTCGATCAGCAGGACCCGGGGCCGCGCCCACGGCAGCAGCGCCGTGCCGAGCGGCCCGAGCGTGAGATACCTGCCGATGTCCGGAAGAGGCCGGCTGCTGCCCAACTCGCCTTTGGCGGGCACCGGTTGGCGTGCGGCGGAGGACGGGGGAGGCGCGTCCTGCACCCGGCCGATGGCGTCGTAGTCGTAGAGCCCGTCCCGCAGCGACGTACGGCTCACGACGGGCCACCACAGCACGCGCCCGAGGCCGAGCTCGGAGGCGATCTGGTACGCGAGGCTGGACTTGCCGGTGCCGGGACGGCCGCTCACGAGCAGCGGGCGGCGCAAGTGGATGGCGGCGTTGACGAGTTCGAGGACCTTGCGGTCGAGGGTGCCGCCGCGCCGCTTGCCGAGCCGGCGGTCCGCCTCCGTGCTCTCGTGGGGCACCGGGACCGTCATCGCGGTGCCCGGGGTGCCCGGCTTGAAGCGCCGCCAGGGCGGTGCGGCAGGGAGCGGCGGCAGGGGGTCGCCGGGGGAGTGATGTGCCCCGCTGTCGTGGAAGACCCACCAGGAGGGGTCCGCCGGTGGCGGAGTGCCCTGTCGGCCGGTCGAGTCCCCGTTCATGGAATGCCACCCCCGGTCCGCGGATGCCCCAGTACGGCCTCCGCCCCCTCCAGTCCGTCACGGCTGTCCCACACTAGGGTGACGTGGCGATGCAGGTCCAGGGTTGACAACGCGCCGCCCGCCGGGCCGACGCCGCCCCTCAGGACACGTACCCGCTCCGGGAGCGCGTCCAGCCTCCCGTCGAGAACTTTCCACAGTTCGAGACGCGCGTTCTCGTGGTCCCCGTTGCCCCGGACCGCGACGATCGCCGGGATGCCCGCCTCCAGGAGCGCCGTGACCGGATCATCGGCCATGTCGCCCGTGTACTGCGGGGGTTCGAACAGGACAAAGCACACCGGCGTCTCGGCGTGACGGAGTTGGGCGACGAGCGCCGCGGGGGACAGTTTCCCGCCGTGCGGCACGTACTGGACGGCCGCGTCGTCGAAACGTTCCTCGGGGTGCAGCTCAAGCCAGTTCAGGCGGCGACGGAGGGCGGGCCACCAGTGGCGGTTGCGGAGCCGGTCGCGGCTGCGGACCAGGACGGTGTGGTCGGCGCCGAGGGGGCGGGCCACGGACCCCGAAGGGCGCACCATGATCTGGTCGACCGCGAGCCACAGCAGCGGGCGCGGGAGCATGAACTCGACCCGCAGTCCAGCGCTCAGTTCGCCGAGTTCGTCCAGAGTGAGCTGGTGCAGCGCGGCGACCATCTCCTCCAAGCGCCGCAGCGAGGTGACCTTGCGGTCCCCGAGCAGGGCGCGAGGCCCCTCGCCGGGCGCGAGGAGCCAGCCGCGTATGTGGAACTCGTCGGGGGCCGCGGGGTGCGACACGATCTCCATGAGCAGCCGACTCGGCTCGAACGGGCGCCCCGCGTATGCGGCTTCGACGGCACGGACCCTCTGCAGCTGGCCGTCCGCGCAGCCCAGCCGCCGTGCCACGCGGCGGTTCCAGACCGTCAACTGCTGTGCCGCCGCGCCCTCTTCGCGCACCGCGACCGCCTCGACGAACGCGAGCAGGGGGTGCGGCTCGTCCTCCATGTGCGCCGCGTCCTCGAAGGCGGTGAGCAGGGCGTCGACGGGGTCGGCGCGGTCGTCCCCGTACGTGTCCGGGTCGGGGACGAAGGGCAGGAACCGCAGGGCGAGCGCCCGCAAGCCATCGGCTGTCGAGCACTGTTTGAGCAGGCCGGCCAGTGCGTCGTAGTCGGCCGGTGCAAGGAGCCGGACCGGGTGCAGCCGCCGGTAGACCTCCTCGACGGCGCCCCACGCCACGGTGTTGGTGCGGTGGCGGCCGATCTCCTCCAGGTAGGCGCGCAGCCCGCCCTGGCGCTGGTCGCACGCCCGCAGCACCTCGGTGAGGTCCTCGATCAGCATGTTCGACCTGGCCGCCTCGACCGGCCCGAAGCGCTCCTCGACCGCGCGCAGGGCGCGGGCCCGGGGGGCCGCGTCGCTGACGCCGTGCACCTCGGTGAGCCGGCGGGCCAGTTCCCAGTAGAGATCCGCGCGCGTCGGTGCCGCCGCCGTCATGACGCCGGTTCCTGCGTCATGCCGCCGTCGCCCCGCAGCCGTGCCAGTACGCGCTCGAACTCCCGCATGGCCAGGGAGCCGTGCTCGTACCAGCGCAGGGCCGCGGCCAGCCGGTCGATGCCGTCCGCGTACTGGAGGCAGACGGCGACCACGGCGCGTACGTCCTCCAGGAGCACCTGCGAGCGGACGGCGAGCAGCGCCACGTCGTCGCCGGTGTCGCGCAGGATCCGCTCACGGCGCTGCGGGTCGTACATGCTGGCGATGCGGACCAGGGCCGAAGTGAGCTCCCGCTCCGTCTGCGGCGGCCAACTCGGCGTGTGTCCGAGGGAGGTCACGGCACCGGAAATCAACGGGCAGTAGCGTGCCGCCGCCTCGACGGGGATCAGCCACCCCGTGCGCTGCGCCGCCCGCAGGTCCTCGGCGACGACGATGCCGAGCACGTCCCCGGCCGCGTCGACGGCGCCCGCCCCGCTGAAGCCCTGCTGCACACGGTCGCCGAGCTGGGTCACGCCCTCGAACTGCACCCAGTCGGGGCTCAGTCCGCCCGAGCCGACGAGCTGGACCCGTACCCACCGTCCGGGCCCCGCGGCCTGCGGCTGTCCGAAGACCCGCACGATGCGGTCCCCGGCCGGGCCGCAGGCGCGCAGGGGCGCGGGCGCGCAGTCGTCGGGCGCCGAGCCGTGCAGTGTCAGTACGGCCACGTCGCCGCGCCCGTCGACAGGCGGGGCCCAGCCCTGCGGAGCGACCGACGCCGCGACCGGCTCGCGCGTCGTGGACCCGGGGAAGTCCAGGGCGAGTTCAGCGCCGGCCGGGCTCTCGTCCTCGGCGAGCCTGAGCGCGGTCCGTGCGACATGGGCACAGGTCAGAACGCGTTCGCCGGATATCAGGACGCCCGCGCCTACGGGCGTGCCTCCGGCGCCGCGTATCCGTACCCGCCAGGTGTCCGCCGCCCCCCGCGGCACCGCCGCAACCCCCGTGTGCGCCACCCGTGCGTCCCCCGATCCCCCGCCTGCCCGAATCCGACCGTTCCCGACGGATGCGGGCGGATTCTGCCCGATGGTGACAGCGCTGCGACCACTGGTCGCTCCGTGCTTCCATGCTAGCCAGGCCATACCCCGGTGAGGGTGAGGCAATCGGGTCGTGGTTGACGCGTGACACGGGGAACGTCAGCGCCGGCCGAACGGCTCCCGCGCGAACGACGCCGCCGCGCGGGGCGTGTACAGCCGCTCCACGTCCTGCGCGTACGCGGCCAGGACCGCGCTCCGGCGCAGCTTCAGCGACGGTGTGAGCAGGCCCGTGTCCGGTGTGAACTCGGCCGCCAGGATGCGGAATTCACGGATCGACTCCGCCCGCGAGACCCGGGTGTTCGCCCGCGAGACGGCACGCTGGATCTGCGCGCGCAGTTCCTCGTCCTCGGTCAGCGTGCCCGGTTCGGCCGGGGCGCGGCCCTTGAGGCGCTGCCAGTGGTGCAGGGCCTGCGGGTCGAGGGTGATGAGCGCGGCCACGTACGGCCTGTTGTCGCCGACGACGACGCACTGCGAGATCAGCGGGTGGCTCCGCAGCTCCTCCTCCAGGACCAGCGGCGACATGGTCTTTCCGCCGCTCGTGATGATGACGTCCTTCTTGCGGCCGGTGATGACGAGATAGCCGTCGTCGAGATGCCCGAGGTCCCCGGTCGCGAACCAGTCGCCGTGCAGCGCCGTTCGCGTCGCCTTCGGGTCGTTGAGATATCCCGAGAACACGACGTCGCCGCTGACCCAGATCTCGCCGTCGCCCGCGATGTGCACGGAGCACCCGGGAAGCGGCCGGCCCACCGTGCCGAAGCGGACCGCGCCGACCGGCTGAGCGGTCACCGCCGCCGTCGTCTCGGTGAGGCCGTAACCGTCGTGGACCGTGATGCCGGCACCGGCGAAGAACAGACCCGTCTCGCGGGACAGCGGCGAACCGCCCGACACCGCGTGCCGCACCCGCCCGCCGAGGACCGCGCGCAGCTTCGCGTACACCAGCCGCTCGTACACCGCGTGCCGCAGTCTGAGCCGCGGCCCCGGCCCCTGCCCGCGCCCGAGCGACTGCCGCTCCGCCGCCTCCGCGTACCGCACCGCGACCTGCGCCGCCCTGCGGAACAGCGTGCCGTGACCCGCGTGCTGCGCGGCCGCACGGGACCTGGCGAGGACCGTCTCGAAGATGTACGGGACCCCGAACAGGAACGTGGGCCGGAACGACGCGAGCGCCGGCAGGAGGCTCTCGGGGGAGAGATCGGGCTGGTGCGCCACATGCACACCGCCCCGTACCGAGCCGACGACGACCATCAGGCCGTAGCAGTGCGACAGCGGCAGGAACGCGAGCAGCGAGGGGGGTTCGCCGGGAGCATCGAGGAGGCTGCTCCAGCCGGCCAGCAGGTTGTCGCACTCGGACGCGAGGTTCGCGTGCGTGATGACACAGCCCTTGGGGCGGCCCGTGGTGCCGGAGGTGTAGCAGATGGCCGCCGGGTTCTTCGGGGCGACGGCCGCGCGCCGCCGGTGCACGTCCTCGTCGGCCACGCCCACGCCGTCGTCGGCGAGCGCCGCCACGCAGCCGCTGTCGAGCTGCCAGATCCGCGTGAGCGCGTTCTGTGAGCCGTACGCGGCGGCCACGGTCATCGCGTGGTTCTCGTTCTCCACGACGATGCCGGTCGCGCCCGTGTCCTGGAGGATCCACCGGACCTGCTCCACGGACGACGTGGGGTACACGGGGACGACCTCGGCGCCGACGGTCCACAGCGCGTACGCGAGGAGCGTCCACTCGTAGCGGGTACGGGACATGAGGGCCACGCGGTCACCGAGACGGACCCCGTTCGCGAGGAGGCCGCGGGCGACGGCGAGCACGTCGTCGCAGAACGCGGCGGCGGTGACAGGAATCCACGTGCCCCCGCCACGGCTGTCGCCCGGGCGTGAGAACTGGACGCGTCCCGGCTCGCGTTCGGCCGTCGCGAACACGGAGTCGGCGAGCCCGCCCGAACGCGGTGGCTCGACGAGGCGCGGGACGGTGAACTGCTGCATGGGTCCCCTTCCGTGGCGGCGGTCAGGACCGAACCGTTGGCAGCGCAAGCTACCCCCTGCGAGGGCGAGTGCCTAGGGCCTTTCGTTCCGGGGCCGGGCGGTGCGTCCGCCGGCGCGCCCCGTTACCTCGCCGCCCGCTGCACCGCCTCGGCCGCAAGCCCCGTGGCCGCGCGGCGTGTCGCCTCCGACAGGAGCGCCGTCCGGATCGGGCCTCCCGCCGCCAGATGACGGTCGTACGGCAGATGCACCACCGCGACTCCCGTCTCGCGCAGATGCGC
Organism: Streptomyces sp. NPDC107517; assembly: GCF_055582645.1. Classification (NCBI taxonomy): domain Bacteria; kingdom Bacillati; phylum Actinomycetota; class Actinomycetes; order Kitasatosporales; family Streptomycetaceae; genus Streptomyces; species Streptomyces sp. NPDC107517. The sequence goes on from NZ_JBVJPM010000001.1 coordinate 710,521, forward strand.
GGTCGCCGCCTTCAGGTCGAGCGTCATGTCGGGCGCGCTCGACGTGAGCGCGACGACGGTACTGGCCAGGGCCGCCTTCGGGAGCTGCGCCAGCCAGTCGAGCACCACGCGCGTGCCGCCCACACCTTCCACCGTCATCGGGGCGACCACCACGCGCGCGTGCGCCGTGTCCATCGCCGTACGCGCCACCTCGCCCGGCAGCGTCTCGCAGTCCACGACCGTCACCGCGAAGTAGCGCCGCAGCGCGAGCGACACCGTCCGGTACGTGCGTATGTCCAGCGGGGCACCGACGCGGCCCTGGCTCGCCGGCAGCAGCCAGCCGCCGTCGGTGACCGGCACGAGATAGCCGGTGACGTCGGTGAGTCGCATGGACGGTTTGAGGATCTGCGCGAGGTCGGGGCACGACCAGCGCACCGACTCGGCGCCCAGCCGCACGGGCAGCGTGCCGAGTGCGGCATCCGCCTCCAGCGCGAGCACCGGGTCGTGCCGGTAGTGGTTGAGGGTGCGGGCGAGGAGGGCGGACACGGTGGTCTTGCCCACGCCGCCGCGGATGGAAGTCACGGCGACCACCCGGCCGTTGGCGACCGGCTGCTGCACCTCCCGCGCCAGACGCGTCTCTTCGGACGCTCCCGGCGCGGCGGACGAGGCGATCCTGCGCAGCGAATGCCCCGTGCGCCTGGCCACGGTGTCCCCGTGGTGAGCCCGCCCGAGCGCCCCGGCCAGCCGCGGGTCGACGGTGGGGACGGACTCGGGGGTGAAGGCGGGGAGCCGGGGGTTCCGCGAGCGGGGGGTGGGGGCGACCGGGGGGTGGGGTGCGGGCGCGTACGGCTGAGCGGTCGGCGCGGGCGCGGGGGTGTAGGGGGCGGGGAGTCCTGAGGGAGGCGGGGCGGAGGGGAGGTGGGAGGCCGGGGGGTTCGGGGGCGGGGCGGGCGCGTCGGGGGTGGGTGCGGCGTCCCTGATGCCGGCTTGGGGGACAGGTGTCGGGGCGTCCGGGGCCGGGGGGTGGGTGGCTGCGACGAGGACGGGTGCGGCGTCCCTGATGCCGGCTTGGGGGACGGGAGTGGGGGTGTCCGGGGCCGGGGGGTGCGTGGCTGCCACCGGGACGGGCACGGCGTCCGTGATGCCGGGCGGGGGCGCGGGTGTGGGGGTGGCCTTCTTGTCGATCTCTATGGACACGTTCGGCAGGGATGACGTGCGCGTGCTGCCGGGTCCGGGCTTTGGCGCCGGGAGGTTCGGGGCCGGCGGGGCGTCGGCGGGGGCGTCGGTCGATGCCGCCGGGACCGGTACCGCGTCCGCGTCCGTCGGCGGAGCCGGTCGGTCCGCACGGCCCGCCGCGAGGCGTGCCGCCAGTGACGCCGTCCGGCGTGGAGCCGGGGTGGCCGTAGGGGACATCGGTTCACCTGCAGCGTCGTCGTCCGGGTCGAGAGGAGGTGAGGGCGACGGGCCGGGGCCCGCGTCCGGTGACGGAGACGTATTGGGGCGCCTGCGCGGAAGCGGTGCGCGCCCGGGGGCGGGCGGAGGCGCCACCGAGGGCTCCGCCGCTCCCTCGGCCCCGGCGCCTGGCCCCGCTACCTCGGAACCGGACACATCCGACGCCGTCATCTCGCCGCCCTCCCCGCCCAGTTGTGCCTGGGTCTGCCTGAGCAGGTCCCGCAGTACGTTGTCCTGCCAGTCGCTCTGCGTCATGTCCCGAGCCCATACGCGAAGGTGTCGAACGCAAGCCCGTACACACCGAAGACGCCGAGCGGCTCGCGGGACGGCAGCACGAGTTCGACGCGTCCGCGCTCACCCGCCAAGGTGACTCCGCTCAGCGCCGTACGGTTCAGTGGCCCCGTCGATATCACGCGTTTGAACCTATCATCGGGCCGAAGACGTGCTGGTCGGCGTGGTGGACGGGGTTTCGGCGGGGAGGGACCGGCCGGGCGGAACGCCGACACGACGTCGCGAATCGGCTGTAGCCGACACCCTTGCCCTCCCTCCGTGCGCATCCCGGACGTACTCGCGGACATCGTACGAGCAGCCCGCGTCGCACGAGCAAACCGCCTGGTGCGGCGCGGGGTCGGGGCCGGTGTCCGGAGGCCCGCGCCCGCGATACGGCAGTCCGCCGCAACGGAGAGGGGGCGGGCCCGCACCACCGGACCCGCCCCCGTCTCACTCCGCCCTGCGGATCAGCGCCGCAGCGTCACCGTGAAGCCGCGGTCCAGGGACTGGCGCGCGGTCTTCACCGTCGTCACCCCCGTGTCCGCGTCGTAGTACCAGCCCGACCCGGCCGCCGCGAGCGCGTCCGCAGAGTCGGCACGGGGCAGCGCGCGCCCCTCCGCCGACACCCGGCGCGGCGCGCCCTCGCCGTGGACGGTGAACCGGTACGCGCGGGCGTCGGGCTTGTTCTTGTAACTGCCCTTGCTCGCACCGACGTTGAGGTCGGTCGCGTGCTCGCCCTGGTCGACCGTGACGCGCTGCCTCGCCGACGCGCCCTTGGCGAAGTCGCGGGTCACGCCGTCGTCCTCGTACAGCGTGTAGGAGGAGCGGCCCTGCGGATACACGTCCCAGTCCAGCTCGTGGACGTCACGCGACTTGTACGACGTCGTCCCCTTCGGCCACATCGGCACGACCGCACCGGACTTGACGAAGAGGGGGAGCGTGTCGATGGGTGCGTGGTAACCGTCGATCGTCGTCGGACCGTGGTACGTCTTGCCCGTCCAGTAGTCCGTCCATGTGCCCTTGGGCAGGTAGATGCCGTCACGGGTGTCCGAGTCCTTGTAGACCGGGGCGACCAGGAAGTCGTCGCCCGCCAGGTACTCGTACTTGGCGTTCGCGCCCAGCGTCGCGGGGTCGTCCGGGTACTCCAGGTAGAGCGGGCGCACGCCGCCGACGCCGGTCTTCGCCGCCTCGGCGGACAGCGTGTACAGGTACGGCAGCAGGCGCTCGCGCAGCTGGAGGTACTTGCGGTTGATCGACGTGTAGGGCTCGCCGTCCACCCACGGCTGCTGGTTGATCTTCTTGCCGGTGGTGATGTCCCTGGCCCAGCCGTCCATCGTCATGATGGCCGGCAGGAACGTCTTGGCCTGGAGGTCACGCGCGTACATCTTGGCGTCGTGGCTGTAAATGCTGCCCACGTCACCGGTGTTGTAGGCGATGCCCGACATCGTGGCGCCCGCGTACGTCGGGATCTGCCAGCGCACGAAGTCCCACGACAGCTTCTGGTCGCCGCTCCACAGCACGCCGCAGCGCTGCGCGCCCGCCCACGAGACGGGCATCCAGACGAAGCCGCGCGCGTCGCTGTTGTCCTCGATGCCGGCCTTCGCCTTGTCGCAGGCGTCCAGGGACATGCCGTAGCCGTTGCCGACCCAGGCGACGTCGAGCTTCGCGACGCGCTGTCCGGCCTTCACCTGGTCGGCGAGCTTGTCGATGCCGTCCTGGGTCCACAGGCCCATCTCGGTGCCGCGGTCCTGGAGGCCCTTCGCGGTCTCGGCGAGGTTCTCGTAGCCGCAGCCGTAGCCGTCGTTGACCAGCATCCAGCCGAGCGGCATCTGGTTCTCGACGTACCCGTCGGCGACCTTCAGGGAGTCGAGCGTGTGGCGCTCGCCCTGGTTGGCGTTGTGGAGGTAGCAGTCGGCGTCGCCGGGTTCGAGGCCGTACACCGGCGGCATGAACGGCTTGCCGACCAGCGACGTGTAGCCGCCGATCACCTTCTTCGCGTCACCGAGGAAGTAGTACGCGTCGAGGCGGCGCTCCTGCTGGCCCGCGTGGACGGAGGGGCCGAAGTCGTAGACGCCCGGGGCGAAGGTGTTGCGGTAGACGCCGTAGCCCGCCGAAGAGAGGTAGAACGGCTGCGAGTTGTTGTAGCCGCCCTCGTTCCAGTTGGTGTTGTTCGCGACGTAGACCGTCCTGTCGCGGTGCGAGAACGAGCCGTTCTGCTCGCCGCCGCCGAAGAACTGCTCGTCCTTGCCGCGTTCCAGGCTCTGCCGCATGCCGCCGGTGGACCAGCGCAGGGGCTTGTCCTCCTGCCAGACCCGCGTCCTGTTGTCGGCCTTGTAGAGGCCGAAGCGCAGGGGCTTCTTGTAGACGCGCAGGACGGCGCCGGGGGAGCGGATGCCGTAGTACGCGCCCGCGTCGAACGACGAGGTGTGCTGGTCGAGCGCGGGCTGCTTGCGCACGATCTGCGATCCTGCCGGGTCGCTGAACGTGCCGGACGGGTCGGCCTGGAGCCGCAGCCGACCGCCGGTCAGGAAGTCGGCCTTCGCCTTGAGGGCACCGGCGCCGATGGTGTAGCTGCCGTCCTTGCCCGTGAAGGAGGTCAGGTCGCCCGCGTCGGTCGTCTCGGGCAGATACGCCTTGCCGACGAAGGAGTTGTCGTGCACGTCGTAGGGGACGACCACGACGTGGTACGTGCCGTCGGCCTTCGGGATCACCGTGGCCTCGGGATCCGCCGTGCCCGCGCTGGCGGCGACCTGCTTGCCCGCGTCGTCGAAGACGTACATGTCGAAGTCGTCGGTGGGCTGCTTCGCCCACTCGATCGAGACGGGGACGCCGCCCTCGGGGTTGTCGTCCCAGTAGCCGTCAGGGACCGACACCGTGAGGTCGAAGCGGTCGCACACCTTGTTGTCGGGGTCGTCCGCGGCGGCCGGGCACTTGCCGGGATCGCCCACGGTCCCCGCGGGGTACACGGGGCTCTGCCACGTCACGCTCTTGTGGGCGTCGTCGAGGATGCCGCTGCCCGGAGTCGCCGCCCTCGCCTGCTGGGCGGGGGTCCCGAGGAGGGTCGCGCCGAGGAGTGCCGCGGTGCCGATCACCGCCAAGGTGCCCCCGCGAGACGGTCGTTGCCGTCTCAGCCGCCGTTGCCGCAGTCTTCGCAATCCGTGCAAGGTGCATCTCCGCTCAACCCGAGTGACCCATGGAGCCCGGCCGGTCGATGTGTACCAGTGCTTGAACTCTCGCTGTTTCGAGCAACTTCGAGCACGAAGGTTCACAGGGTTGAGGGGTTCTGTCAATGTCCTCGCACGGGCCGACTGCGTTCCGTCGCGCGATCTGCGGCTCGGACCGCGGCTGGGGTTGTGGCTCTGACTGTGCCCCGGGCTACGCCATCTGACGCCGCACCAGCTCGTGCAGCCGCCCGTTCGTGTCCGCGAGCAGCTGGGCCGGCGGTCCCTGCTGGACGACCCGGCCGTCCGCCATGACGATCACCCGGTCCGCGTCCATCACCGTGGACAGGCGGTGCGCGATGACGACGCGCGTGGCGTTCAGGGCGCGGGTGCTGTCGATGACGGTGCGCTGGGTCTCGTTGTCCAGCGCGCTCGTGGCCTCGTCGAAGAACAGGATGCGCGGCCGGCGGATCAGCGCCTGCGCGATCATCAGGCGCTGGCGCTGGCCGCCGGAGATGGCGCCGCCGCCGGCGATCATCGTGTGCAGGCCCATCGGCATCCGCTTGATGTCCTCGGCGAGCCCCGCCATCGCCGCCGCCTCCCACGCCTCCTCCTGCGTGAACACCTCGGCGCCGCAGATGCAGTCCAGGATCGAACCGGTCAGCGGCTGCGCGTTCTGGAGCACGACGCCGCACTGCCGGCGCACGGCGGCCTGGTCCAGCGCGCCGAGGTCCTGACCGTCGTACAGGACACCGCCCGAGACCGGCTTGTCGAAGCCGATGAGGAGGCGCAGGAGCGTGGACTTGCCGCAGCCGCTCGGGCCGACGACCGCGACGAACTCGCCCGGCCTGATCGACAGGTTCACGTCGTCGAGGACGAGCGGCCCGTCGTCCGTGTAGCGGAAGGACACGCCACGCGCCTCGATCTCGCCGGTCAGCTCGCCCGGCTGGGTGCTGGCGGCCCGCACCTCGGGCGCCTCGTCGAGAACGGGCTTGATCTGCTCGAACATCGGCAGGACGGCGGCCGCGGAGATCAGGGCGCCCGTGAGCTGCGTGACCGACGACAGCAGCATCGTCACCGCGGTGCTGAACGTGAGGAAGTCGCCCGCGGAGAGGGTGCCCCGCGCGGGTCCGGCGAGCAGCATGAACATCACGAGCGAACACAGGGGCAGATAGACCGCGTTGAGGACCGTCGTCAGGTTCTTGATGCGGCCCGCGCGCCGCTGGAGCTCGCGGCTGCGCGCGAACTCCCCGGCCCACGAGGCGTACGCGAAGCTCTCCGCGCCCGCGACCCGCAGCTTCGGCAGGCCGCGCAGCGTCTGGAACGCCTGGTTGTTGAGCTTGTTGCCGAGCACGACGAGACGGCGCTGCCAACGCAGTTCCCACAGCCCGAGGGTGAGGAAGACGCCCGCGATCACCGCGAGCATGGCGAGCGCGGTCAGCGCCAGGGGGACGCTGTAGAGGAGGAGCAGGACCAGGTTCATCGCGCCGACCGTGCCGGACTGCACCACCACCGGGCCCACACCGGACATGAGGCGGCGGATCGAGCTGATGCCCATGGCGGCGCTCGCCAGCTCACCCGTGGAACGCGACGCGAAGAACCGCGTGGGGAGCCTCAGCAGGCGGTCCCACACGGCGGGTTGGAGCGCGCTCTCGATCCGGCCCTCCATGCGCAGGATCGTCAGATTCTGCAGCAGCATGAACGCGGCCGACACGATGCTCGTCACCATGACCGCGAGGGAGACCTGCACGATGAGGTCCGTCTCGGCGTTCGGCACGTACACACCGAGCACCCGCCCGGTGGCGACCGGCACCAGGGCCCCGATCGCGACCGTCACGAGCCCGGCGAGCAGCAGATTGCGCACGTCGGCCCGCGTGCCGCGCGCGCTGAACCGCAGCAGCCGCAGCGGGCTCAGCGGCCGGTCGGGCAGCGGCCGGTACAGCATGACCGCCCGCTGCTCGAACTCCTCCGCGTTGTCCTCGTCGATCCGGGTCCGCCGCCCGCTCGACGGATGCACGGCCTCGTACCCGCCGCGCCGCCACAGCAGCGCGACCGGGGTGCCGGACGCCCGGTGCCCCACCAGGGGACCCGCGTTCTCGCGCCACCAGCGCCCGTCGAGGCGGACCGCGCGGGTACGGATCCGTGAGGCGACGGCGACCTGCTCGACCGGGTCGACGCGGTCGCTGACGGCGCCGCTGCGCTCGGGCGCCGAGAGCGTGATCCCGGCCGCGCCCGCGACCAGCTTGCACGCCGCGTACGTCGCGTCGTCGCTGTTCCCGGAGGACGAGCCGCGACGTGAACCGCCCTTGCCCTGGCGGCCGATGGACGCGAGGAGCGTCCGGTCGGCCTCCTCGCGGACGGTCTCGCCCGCCTTGATGCCCGCCGCAGCCCGGGTCTCGTGCGCGCTCTCCAGGCGTTCGATCCACCGGTCGAGCGCGGACAGGAGCCGGAACTGCTGATTGACCATGCGCTGCCACATCGAGCCGTCGACGAGCAGTTCGCCCACGGTGTCCGCGCTGTACGAGGCGCCGTACTGCACGCTGCCCGGCAGGATCGGCAGCCACAGGATGTCGTCGTCGCCCACGGAGTCGTCGCCGGCCGTCCGGCCGTCGAGGGGTGCCTCGAACAGGACGCGCTGGCTGCGGCCCACACCCAGGGCGAAGGCGTGCTCGAGGAGGCTGAGGGCGGCGTCCTGGGTGTCGTACTGGCTGAGGTACTGCTGGTCGTGCGACCACGAAGCGTCGCCGTAGTCGGGGCGCTGGAGTTCGCGCAGTCCGATGCGGCGCAGCAGGCAGCCCTGAAGCGGGCGGCCCACCAGCGTGTGCTGGGGTCCCTCGACCGGTCCGAGCAGCAGGGTCCCCGCTTCGAGCCGGCCCAGGAAGTGCCAGTGGCCCTGGGCGGCCGCGTCGACCGCGAACAGGTCGAGCGCGCCCTGGACGACCAGCCACAGGACCTGCGGTCCTTCGAGGTTAAGGCTGCGCATGCCGGCGCAGTCGACGGGCATGCCCAGAGAGCCGAACGCGGCGGTGACCTGGTCGCCGGCCGCGTGCTCCTGGTGTGTGTACGTCACGTCAGTGCTCCTTGACCAGCTCGGCGTACGGCCCGCCGGCGGCGACGAGCGCCTCGTGCCGGCCCCGCTCGACGATCTGGCCGTGGTCGAGGACGACGATCTCGTCGCTGTCGCGCACCGTGCTGAGGCGGTGCGCGATCACGACGCAGGCGCAGCCGCGACGCCGCAGATTGTCGATGATGAGCTGCTCCGTCTCGGCGTCGAGCGCGCTGGTCACCTCGTCGAGCACGAGGATGCTCGGCCGGCGCACCAGGGCCCGCGCGATCTCCAGGCGCTGGCGCTGACCGCCGGAGAAGTTCCGCCCGTCCTGCTCGACCCGCCCCTGGATGCCGCCGGGCCTGCGCGCGATGACGTCGTAGAGCGCCGCGTCCTTGAGGGCGTCGACGACGGCCTCGTCCGGGATCGACGGGTCCCACAGCGCGACGTTGTCGCGGACCGTGCCCTCGAAGAGGAACACGTCCTGGTCGACGAAGGACACCGACGCCGACAGGGCGCCCCGCGGGATGTCCTCCAGACGCTGTCCGTCGATGCGGATCGTGCCCTCCCACGGGCTGTAGAGCCCGGAGATCAGCCGCGACACCGTCGACTTGCCGCTGCCCGAGCCGCCGACGAGCGCCACCTGCTGACCGGGTCCGACCGCCAGGGAGAAGCCCGTGAGGAGCGGCTTGTCCAGCGGGCTGTAGCCGAACGTGATGTCGTCGAGCGTGACGTGCCCCTTCAGGCGGCGCGTGCTCGCCGCCGCGTCGGGCCGCGTGTACAGCGCGTCCGCCGGGAAGCTCTCCACATCCTTGAGGCGCGCCACGTCGGCGGCGAAGTCCTGGATGCGTCCGGCGACACCGTTGAGGCGGGTGATCGGCGCGGTGAAACGCGTGACGAGCGCCTGGAAAGCCACGAGCAGACCCACCGACAGATGACCCTCGACCGCGCGCAGGCCACCGATCCACAGGATCAGGGCGCTGTTGAGCGTCGCCAGGGTCGGCGCCACGATGCCGAGCCACGCGCTCGGCACCCCGAGCCGCTGCTGCTCCTCCAGCGTGGTCGCGTGCTGCCCCGCCCAGCGCCGGAAGTACCCGTTCTCGCCGCCCGTCGCCTTCATCGTCTCGATGAGCTGCAGGCCGGTGTACGAGGTGTTGGTGAGCCGCGCCGTGTCCGCGCGCAGCTTCTGCGTACGGGTGGCCCGCAGCCGGATCACGATCCGCATCGCGACGACGTTCCCGAGCGCGATGCCCACCCCGACGAGCGTGAGCTGCGGGTCGTACGTCCACAGCAGCGCCGCGTACAGGAGGACCACGACGCCGTCGACGCCCGCCGCGGTCAGGTCGCGCGCGAGCGTCTCGGAGACCGCGTCGTTCGACTGCAGGCGCTGCACCAGATCGGCGGGACTGCGCTGTGCGAAGAACGTCACCGGCAGCCGTAGGAGATGGCCGAAGAACCGGGCGCTGCTCAGCGTCGACGCGATGACACGTCCGCGCAGCAGATTGGCCTGCTGGAGCCAGGTGAGCACCGCCGTGAGCGCCACCATCGCGCCCATCGACGCGAACAGCGCGCCGAGCAGGGAGGTCTGGTCACCGATGAGGAACATGTCGATGTACGTGCGGCTGAGCGCGGGCAGCGCCGCGCCGACCGCGACCAGCAGGAGGCTCGCGAGCAGCGCCGCGAGCATCGTGCCCGTCGTGCCGCGAAGGCGCGCGGGCAGCGCCCGCAGGACACCGGGCCTGCGCCCGCCCGGGCGGAAGCCGTCGCCGGGTTCGAGGACGAGGACGACGCCCGTGAAACTGGTGTCGAAGTCCTCGGAGGGCACGAACCTGCGGCCCTTGTCAGGGTCGTTGATGTGCACGCCGCGCCGCCCGAAGCGCCGGCCCATGCCGTCGTAGACGACGTAGTGGTTGAACTCCCAGAACAGGATCGCGGGCGCCTCGACCTCCGCGAGCGCGGCCGGCTCCATCTGCATGCCGCGCGCGGTCATTCCGTAACTGCGGGCCGCCTTGAGGAGGTTGCTGGCCCGTGAACCGTCGCGCGAGACGCCGCACGCGATGCGCAGCTCCTCCAGCGGGACGTGCCGGCCGTGGTGCGCCAGGACCATCGAGAGCGACGCGGCGCCGCACTCGACGGCCTCCATCTGCAGGACGGTGGGCGTGCGGACGGTGCGGTGGCGGCGGCGCGGCGGCTTCGGCGCGGGACGCGCGCGGCGGCGGCCGTGTCCGGCCGGGGGCAGCTGCTGCTGGACTGCGGGGGAGGGGCTCACGGGAGCAGCCAATCGATCGGGCGCTGCTCGGCGAGGTGCACGGCGCCGGAGGCGGGGGTCATCGAGTCGAGCGCGTACGGGGGTCCGTCCTTGGACGACCACGCGTAACCCGACTTGGTGGAGGGCGACGCGACGAGCTTCACGAGGACCGCGACCGCCGGGCCGCCCTTCGTGAACTGCGTGGCCAGTTCCTTGTCGCCGAGGAACGCCTCGACCCGCTGACCGCTCTGCGCGCCGCGCCCGACCGCCTGCACCCGGCCGCGCAGCATGCCGTACTGCTGGGACGGCGCCGACTGGACAGTGAGGTCGACGTCCGCTCCGACGGGCACGGTGCCCGCGCGGTCCGCGGGGACGTACAGCATCGCGAGGAGGGGGTCGTCGGCGCCGGTCTTCTCGACGGTCGCCACGTCGGAACCGGTGGTGACGACCGCGCCGATCCGGGCGACGAGTGTGGTGACGCGGCCCGCGTCGACGGTCCGCACATAGCGGTCGCCCTGCGGCGTGCTGACCTTGAGGAGCGGGGAGTTCGCGGCGAGGCGCTGCCCCTCCTTGGCGAGCACGCCCGTGACCTGACCGGTGACGGGGCTCTGGAGGACGTAGCTGCCCTGCGCGTGGGTGAGGACGCCGGGGACCCGCAGCGTCGAGGAGAGCGACCCGGTCACGGCCCACACGGACGCCGCCGCCATCACGACGAGGGTCACGGCCAGCGCGAGTACGCCCTGGGGCCTCGCGAGCCGCACGGGAAGGTCGAGTTCCTCGGGCGACTGCAGCTTGGACAGGGCCTGTTGACGGAACTGCACGACGTACTTCCCTTACCTGTCTTCCGGTCCGGCGGGGTGCCGGGAGTGCCCAAGGGCCCCGGAACCGGGGGGAGGTTCCGGGGCCCTTGCGGAGCCGTGGCTCAGAGACCAGCGGTCAGGCCGGTGGCCAGGCCGGTGACGGCGGCGGTGTTGACGCCGGTCACGCCCTCGAGGGTGCCGGTCAGGCCACCGACGACGCCGGAGACGGGGGCGATCGAGTCGGCCGTGTTGGTCAGGTTGGCGGCGAGACCGCCGACGAGGCCGCCCGACACGTTGTCGAGGTCGGCGTCGGAGATCTCGAGGGTCTCAACCTGGGGGGTGGAGTTCATGATGTGAGCTGCCCTTCTCATTGGTAATTCTCAGAATGCGCGAATCACTTGCGTAACTCCCGCAGTGCGGAGGATCAAAGCACGATGACACCTCGCACATCCAATCGGAAGGTCCCCGGTCAGAGGCTGTGCGGGCACGTAATTACCGCCGCGTGCAGGAGTGTTCACGCCGTGGGGGCAGACCCTTCACAGGATCCACAGGTCCGAATTCTCGAGCGGGCTCCATGAATTTCTGCAAAATGGACACTCCCGCATTTTTGGCCGGGGTCGCATTTGAGGGTTGTGCGCATTCACAGCACACGGTGACCGGACTGCGCATTCGGTGTGCAGGTTTTCTGGAGGGACGCGCGGGGGCGCAGGGGGGTTGTCTCCGGGGCCGTGCCGTGAAGAATGGGGCAATGCTGGAGTTGTCGCAGGACACAGGCGTGACGCTGCCCGGCGGTGCGAGGGCGGTGCGGTTCGGGATGACGCCCGACGAGGTGCTCTCCCGGCTCACCGAGGGCGTGATCACACGCAGGCGGCAGTGCATGACACTGACGCGCGAGCAGTACCCGGAGCTGCGGCATGCGCACGACGCCTGGCTCAGTGGGCTCCTCCACGAACCGGACTGGGCCTTCGAGGCGGAGTTCGACGGAGTCACGCTCCGCTTCAGCGGCGGCGGCCCGGGCGCCGCGGACCGGCTGTCCCGGCTCGACGTCACCACCACGGTCCCCGCCCCGGCGACGCCGGTCGCCTGGGACGACATAGACCTCTTCGGGTACCCGGCGGCCGAGGTCGCCGAGGCCCTGTCCGAGGCCACGCGGCTGCCGGACGGCCCGCCGGCGGGAGGGGGCCGGACCGCGACCGACCTGGTCGTCGAGACCGCGGGACTGCGCCTGTCGCTGCTGACGCCTCCGTCCGCCGGTCAGCGGGTTGCGCTGCTCGGGCCCGACGCCCGGTCCTGGCAGGCGTGTTGTGACGGCGCGTGGGAGTGCGCGAAAGAAGGGGACGCGCTCACCGGGATCATGCGATGACCTGAGCGCCGCCCCCTGGAGCCCTCAGGGCCCCGCGCCCGTCCGCGCGGCCCCGGGACTCCGAGCCCTACAGCGGCAGCGCGCAGACGGCGATCGGTGCGGCGAAGGCGGGACCCTCCACCGGGGTGAGCCCGCCGCCGCAGTGGTCGACGTGGAAGACGGTCACGGACCCGGACTTCTGGTTCGCGGCGAACAGGAGCCGCTCGTTCGGCGAGAAGGCGATCTGGCGCGGGAAGTCGCCGCCGACGGGCACCGTGTCGAGCAGGCGCAGCCGCGCGCCGTCCGCCTCGATCGCGTACCGGGTCAGGCTGTTGTGCCCGCGGTTGGCGAGGTAGGCGAAGCCGCCCTCGGCCGTGACCAGGATCTGCGCCGGGTAACTGGTGCCCGAACCGGTGCCGGTGGACTGAGGTTCGCCGGGCGTGAGGCGTCCCGTCCCCGGGTCGTACGCGCAGACGACCACGGTGTTGTTCACCTCGTTGGCGAGGTACGCGAAGCGGCCACCCGGGTGGAACGTGAGGTGCCGGGGGCCCGCGCCCGGGCGCAGGGACGCGTACGACACCTGCGTGAGCGTCCCGGCCGTCGTGTCCAGGCGGTACGTGTAGACGGTGTCGTTGCCCAGGTCGACGGCGAGCACGTGCCGCCCGTCCGGGGACGTGATGATCTGGTGCGCGTGCGGGCCCTGCTGGCCGGGGCCGGGCGCGGGCCTGGAGTGGGTGACGAGAGCGGTGCGTTCACCGAGTGCGCCGGAGTCGGCGACGGGGTGCACGGCGACGCTGCCCGAAAGGTAGTTGGCGCTCAGCAGCCACCGGCCGCTCGGATGCACCGACAGATGGCAGGGGCCCGCGCCGCCCGTGCTCCGCCGGCCGAGCACGCGCCGGTCCGCGAGCCGGACCGCCGTCACACCGCCGTCCTGCCTCTCGTCGACCGCGTACAGAGTGTGGCCGCGCGGATGCACCGCCAGATACGAGGGGTCGGCCACCCCGTCGATCGTCCCGGTCCCGGTGATGCGGCCCGTGCTCGCGTCGTACGCGGCGAGCCCGATGCCGCTGCCACCGCCGTCCTGGGAGGTGTACGTGCCGAGGTACAAGGGCTGTGCCGCGCGCGGCGGGCGTGCCTGCGCGGGACCCGCCGCCGCCGTGACGACACCGCCGGCCGCGGCTGCCGCGATCCCGCCGAGGAAGCGGCGGCGGCCGGTGCTGCTGCTCATTCCTGGTACCTCCGGGGTCAGAGTGACGTGGCCCCTACCTTGGTGTGTGCCCCTTCAACTGGCAAGAGACGCAACCGTGGTTGCACTCCGCGCAACACGCCTCAGCGGTCGAGCTCCTTGTGCGCGCTCTCCGGCAGCCGCAGATACACCACGGACGACACCAGGCAGAGCACGGCGACGTACCAGGGGAAGAGACCCGCGTGCCCGGTCTCCTTGAACAGCGTGCCGACATAGGGAGCCGTCCCGCCGAAGACGGCGACGGTGAGCGAGTACGGGAACCCGATGCCCGCCGCGCGCACCCGCGCGGGGAACACCTCGGCGTTGACCGCGGCCGAGATCGACGTGAAGCCGGTGAGCAGCACCATCCCCGCGCACTGCACCAGGAGCAGCGAGGTGAACGAGCTGCCGAGCGAGCGCAGCAGCGGCACGCTGAGCAGAGCGAAGCCCAGGCCGAAGAAGAGGAGCAGCGGCTTGCGCCCGAACCGGTCCGAGAGCATGCCGCCGACCGGCTGGAGGAGGGCGAAGAAGGCCAGCGCGATGGTCCCCGCGACGAGGGCGTCCGCCTTGTCGATGCCCGCGTTCAGCTCGGCGTACGTGGGCAGATAGGACGTCCATGTGTAGTAGGCGAGCGTGCCGCCCGCGGTGATGCCGCAGATCAGGAGGGACTCGCGCGGGTGGTGGCGCAGCGCGTCGAAGAGGCCCGGACGCTCGGCCGCACGCTGCTCGGCGCTGCGCGTCTCGTACGCGCCGCGCCGGATCCAGAAGCCGACCAGGCTCAGGAGCGCGCCGAGGACGAACGGCACGCGCCAGCCCCAGCCGTCCATCTGTCCGTCGCCGAGCGTGCTCACCAGCGCCGCCGCGACACCGGACGCCGCGAGCTGTCCGGCGGACGTCGACACGTACTGGAAGGACGAGAACAGCCCGCGCCGTCCCGGGCCCGCCGACTCCACGAGGAAGGTGGTCGAGGCCGCGAACTCGCCTCCGACGGACAGTCCTTGGAGCAGGCGCGCGAGAACGAGCACCACGGGCGCGAGAACGCCCGCGGCCCCGTACGTCGGGGTGAGGCCGACGAGCAGGCTGCTGCCGCCCATCAGCAGGATGGTCACGGTCAGCGCGGCCCGGCGGCCGTGCCGGTCGGCGACCGCTCCCATGAGGAGCCCGCCGACCGGCCGCATGAAGAACCCGACGGCGAACACCGCGAACGTGGAGAGCAGCGGTACGAGGGAGTTGCCCGAGCCCTTGGGGAACACCTGGCCCGCGATGTACGTGGCCAGGAAGGTGTAGGCATACCAGTCGTACCATTCGACCGCGTTGCCGACGGAGGCTGCGAGGAGCTGGCGCAGGGGGCGGCGAGGGGGAGCGGTTTTCAGGGATCCGGCCGCCGGATCCGACGGGTCCGAGGGGCCGGACGGGGCCGACGGGGAGGGGGACGCGCGATCTGTCATGATCGCGACCATCCCCCGAACCCCGCCGTCCCACACCTCAGGTCTTACGGCCCGAGGTCACGGTCAGCCCTTGCGGTACGAGATCACTGTCGTCGTCACCAGACACGGTGAGGGCGGCACCATCTCCACCCGCAGCGTGCCGCTCGCGGTGTCGTAGTCGACGCCCTCGGCCTCGAACGTGCCCGAACAGATGCTGCGTTGAGGGATCGCGAACGCCGCCGTGACGTGCCCGGTGACCGGCGAGCCGTCCAGCGGGCGGTCCAGGGCGACCTCCAGGACCTCCTTCGTCGAGCCGTCGGACGAGCACGCCAGATGGGTGGCGTCGGTGAAGTCGCAGCCCTGGATGTTGTCGACCGGCTTGTCGAGAGTGATCTGCCCGGCCTGCGGGAGATTCGCGCCGGGCGCGGGCGCCGACGGGTTGAGCACGGGCGCCGGGAAGACCTGGAGCCGGTTCATGGTGCCCCACTCGCCGGCCACCAGCCACTGCCCGTCGGGCGACACGGAAGCGAACGAGTTGTTGAGCAACTCGCCCTGATCCAGGCTGTGTTCGTACGTGGTGCGCTTCCCGTCGGGGGCCGTCACCGCGAACATCTTCTTCGTCGTGGCGTCGCCGCCCTGGTACGCGTCGAACGTGTAGCCCTGCGCCACGTCCGGGTCGCCTATGTGGGACCAGCCCGCCGTGCGCAGATCGAGCGGAACGGAAGCGAGGCCCCGGTACACCAGGGAGCCGTCGGCGTGGCTCGCCAGGCCCTGGCTGCCGGTGAGTGAACTCACCCGCGCGGTGCCGGTCTCGGTCCAGGCGGGCGCGGCCACCGCCGTGCCCGCGCCGAGCGCGAGAGCGCCCAGGGTGGCGGCCAGAGTGAGGAGTTGGCGTCTTGTCCGTCGTTGCGTGGGGGGTTTCATCGCGGCCTCCGCCGGTCGAAGATCGGGTCGCGGACCAGGCTGCCCTACGATCGGCGCATGAGGCTGACGATTCTCGGCGGTGGCGGATTTCGGGTGCCCCTGGTGTACGGAGCGCTGCTCGGCGACCACGCCGAAGGCCGCGTCACCCAGGTCACGCTGCACGACACCGATCCGGACCGGCTGCGGGCCGTCACCGGCGTACTGGCGGAACAAGCCACCGGCGTCCCCGACGCGCCCGCCGTGCACGCCACCACCGACCTCGACGAGGCGCTGCGCGGCGCCGACTTCGTGTTCTCCGCGATCCGCGTCGGCGGCCTCGCCGGCCGCGCGGCGGACGAGCGGGTCGCCCTCGCCGAGGGGGTGCTCGGCCAGGAGACCGTCGGCGCCGGCGGCATCGCGTACGGCCTGCGGACCGTGCCCGTCGCCGTCGACATCGCGCGCCGCGTCAGGCAACTCGCGCCCGACGCCTGGGTCATCAACTTCACCAACCCGGCGGGGCTGGTCACCGAGGCCATGTCACGGCACCTCGGCGACCGGGTCATCGGCATCTGCGACTCGCCCGTCGGACTCGGCCGCCGCGTGGCGCGCGTCCTCGGCGCAGACCCGGGCGAGGCCTGGATCGATTACGTCGGCCTCAATCATCTCGGCTGGCTGCGCGGACTCGTGGTGAACGGCCGCGACGAGCTCCCGCGCCTGCTCGCCGACGAGAAGCTGCTCGGCTCCTTCGAGGAAGGCCGCCTCTTCGGCACGGAGTGGCTCCGCTCCCTCGGCGCGATCCCCAACGAGTACCTGCACTACTACTACTTCAACCGCGAGACCGTCCGCGCCTACCAGGAGGCCGCTCGCACCCGCGGCGCGTTCCTGCTCGACCAGCAGGCCGCCTTCTACGCCGACCCGTCGTACGCCAGTTGGGACCGCACCCGCGCCGAGCGCGAGGCCACGTACATGGCGCACAACCGCGAGGCGTCCGGCGCGGGCGAGCGGGACGCGGCCGACCTCGAGGAGTCGGGCGGCTACGAGAAGGTGGCGCTCGCCCTGATGCGCGCCATCGCCCGCGACGAGCGCGCGACGCTGATCCTCAACGTGCGCGGGCGCGGCGCCCTGCCGTCGCTCGACGACGACGCCGTGGTCGAGATCCCCTGCCTCGTCGACGCCAACGGGGCGCACCCCGTCAGCGTGGCTCCGCTGCCCGGTCACGCAACGGGCCTGGTCTCCTCGGTCAAGGCCGTCGAGCGCGAGGTGCTCGAAGCGGCCGAGGGCGGCTCGCGCGCCGCCGCCGTCAAGGCCTTCGCCCTCCACCCCCTCGTCGACTCCGTGACGGTGGCCCGCCGCCTCCTGGAGGGATACACGGCGGCCCACCCCGGCCTCGCCTACCTGACCCACTGAGGGGTGTCCGGCGGATCGGGGCCGGGTAGGTCGCGGCGAGGTGCCGTGCCAGGCGTCGCGACCCCGGCCCGTGATCCGCCGGACACCCCCGAGTAGAGGAGCCCGTATGCACGACGAACTCCGCCGCATCGAGCAGCGCGTCGCCCGCGTCCACGACCAGCGCGTCAAGCCGGCCGTCCACAGCGCCCGGGTCCCGCTCGACCTCCAGGCCTGGCACGCGCCCGGCGAGCCCGTCCCCTTCGCCGAGGCGAAGTCGGCCCCGTACAAGCCGTTCAGTGTCGGCACCCCGTGGGGGCCGCCCTGGGGCACCACCTGGTTCACGGCGCACGGAACGGTCCCCGCCGAGTGGGCGGGCCGCCGCGTCGAGGCCGTCTTCGACCTGGGCTTCGTCAACGACTGGCCCGGCAACCAGGCGGAGGCCCTCGTCCACCTCCCCGACGGCCGCCCCCTCAAGGCCGTCAACCCGCAGAACCAGTACGTGCCCGTGGCCCGCCCCGCGCAGGGCGGCGAAGTGGTCGACTACCTCGTCGAGGCCGCCTCCAACCCGGACATCCTCGCCGACCGCTTCGCCCACCCCACCCCGCTCGGCGACCCGCGCACGGCGGGCGACCAGCCGCTCTACACCTTCAGGAGCGCCGACCTCGCGATCCTCGACGAGGACGTCTTCCACCTCTCGCTCGACCTTCAGGTCCTGCGCGAGCTGATGCTGGAGCTGAGCGAACACGAGCCGCGCCGCCACGAGATCGCGCACACGCTCGAAGCGGCGCTCGACGCCCTCGACCTCGACGACATCTGCGGCACGGCCGCCGCCGCCCGCGCCGTCCTCGCCCCGGCCCTCGCGAAGCCGGCGCACGCGGGCGCGCACACCCTCTCCTCCGTCGGCCACGCGCACATCGACTCGGCCTGGCTGTGGCCGATCCGCGAGACCAAGCGCAAGACGTCCCGCACCTTCTCGAACGTGACGGCGCTCGCGGACGAGTACGACGAGTTCGTCTTCGCCTGCTCGCAGGCCCAGCAGTACGAGTGGGTCAAGGACAACTACCCGCACGTGTGGGACCGCATCAAGGAGGCCGTCGCCAAGGGCCAGTGGGCGCCCGTCGGCGGGATGTGGGTCGAGTCCGACGGCAATCTGCCCGGCGGCGAGGCCATCGCCCGCCAGCTCGTGCACGGCAAGCGCTTCTTCATCGAGCACTTCGGCGTCGAGACGAAGGGCGTGTGGCTGCCCGACTCGTTCGGCTACAACGCCGCCTACCCGCAGCTCGCCCGGCTCGCCGGAAACGAGTGGTTCCTCACGCAGAAGCTGTCCTGGAACCAGACCAACAAGCTGCCCCACCACTCGTTCTGGTGGGAGGGCATCGACGGCACGCGGATCTTCACCCACTTCCCGCCGGTCGACACCTACAACGTCGAGTTCTCCGGCCGTGAGATGGCGCACGCCGTCCGCAACTACCAGGACAAGGGGCGGGGCACCCGCTCGCTGGCGCCCTTCGGGCACGGCGACGGCGGAGGCGGCCCCACCCGCGAGATGCTGGAGCGCGCCCGCCGCCTGGCCGACCTGGAGGGCTCCGCGAAGGTCAGGGTCGAGCACCCGGACGCCTTCTTCGCCGAGGCGAGCAAGGAGATCCCCAAGGACCAGGTGTGGTCCGGCGAACTCTATCTGGAGCTGCACCGTGCCACGTACACCTCGCAGGCCCGCACCAAGCAGGGCAACCGGCGCAGCGAACACCGCCTGCGCGAGGCCGAGTTGTGGGCCACGGCCGCCGCCCTGCGCGCGCCGGGGTACGCGTACCCGTACGAGAAGCTCGACCGGCTGTGGAAGACGGTGCTCCTGCACCAGTTCCACGACATCCTGCCCGGGTCGTCCATCGCCTGGGTGCACCGCGAGGCCGAGGCGGAGTACGCGCGCGTGGCGGTCGAACTCGAAGCGATCACGGCGGAGGCGGTGGGTGCGCTGGGGGGTGGCGAGGGCGGACCGCACGTGTTCAACACCAGCCCGTACGCCCGTACCGAAGTGATCCGCACCCCGGCAGGTGAGCTGGCCCGCACCCACGTGCCCGCCAACGGGTCGGCGCCTGTGGCCCCCGCCGACCCCGACCGCCCCGTCACCGTCACGGACGGCCGCACGCTCGACAACGGGCTCGTCCGCGTCGTCATCGGCCCCGACGGGACGCTGGCCTCCGTGTACGACCTGACCGCGGAACGCGAGGTCCTCGCGGGCCCCGGCAACCTGCTCCGCCTCCACAGCGACCTGCCCAACTACTGGGACGCGTGGGACATCGACAAGCACTACAAGAACCACTACCGCGACCTCCTCGACGCCGAGTCCGTGACGGTGAGCGAGGAAGGGCCGCTGCGTGCCGCCGTCCGGGTGGAGCGCGCCTTCGGCAAGGGCTCCCGCATCACGCAGACCGTCACCCTGCGCGCGGGCAGCAAGCGCGTCGACGTCGAGACCGAGATCGACTGGCACGAGACAGAGAAGATCCTCAAGGCCGCGTTCCCCGTCGACGTCCGCGCCGACCACTCCAGCGCCGAGATCCAGTTCGGCCACGTCAAGCGCCCCACGCACACCAACACCAGCTGGGAGGCGGCCCGCTTCGAGGTGTACGGCCACCGCTGGGTCCACATCGGCGAACCCGGCTACGGCGTCGCGGTCCTGAACGACTCCACGTACGGCCATGACGTCTCGCGCACGACCCGCGACGACGGCGGCACGACCACCACCGTCCGCCTCTCCCTCGTGCGGGCCCCGCGCGTCCCCGATCCGGAGGCCGACCAGGGCGCGCACCGCTTCACCTACTCCCTGCTGCCCGGCGCGAGTGTCGCCGACGCGGTCGCCGAGGGGTACGCGCTCAACCTGCCGCTACGGGTGGCCGGTTCGGGCGGTGCACCGGAGCCGGTGGTGTCGGTGGACGGCGACGGTCTGACGGTGGAGGCGGTGAAGCTCGCCGACGACGGCTCGGGCGATGTCGTCGTACGGCTCTACGAATCCCTCGGCGGCCGGGCGGCGGGCACGCTGCGCACGGGCTTCCCGCTCGCCGGCGTCCAGGTCACCGATCTCCTGGAGCGGCCTTTCGCGCGGCAGCCGGAGCAGGTGCTGCCGGCGGACGGTGATGACGCGGTGCGGGTGGCGCTGCGGCCGTTCCAGATCGTGACGCTGCGGCTCGCGGTGGGCGGCCGGGGCTGAAGTCGTCAGTGGGGAGGGCCGGTTGGCCCTCCCCTCCGTTTGCGGCTCGGTGATTGTTTCTGACGCATACGGCGAACTTTCATGCAAGTGTCATCACCCCTTCCTCTCTGACCGGTCCTCTTGGAACACTCTGTTCGCTTCTGTCCCCACACACCCAAGAGGCCCCACACCCATGCCTGAACTCAACCGACGGCGTTTCCTGCAGATAGCGGGCGCGACCGCGGGCTTCACCGCCCTGTCGAACAGCATCGACCGCGCCGCCGCCATTCCGGCCGCCCGCGTCAAGGGAACCGTCCAGGACATCGAGCACATCGTCGTCCTGATGCAGGAGAACCGGTCCTTCGACCACTACTTCGGCACGATGAAGGGAGTCCGCGGCTTCGGCGACCCGCGACCGGTGACGCTCCCCAGCGGCAAGCCCGTGTGGAACCAGGCGAGCGGCGCCAAGGAGGTCCTGCCCTACCACCCCGACGCGGCGGACCTGGGCATGCAGTTCATCGCGGGCCTCGACCACGACTGGGCCGGCGGCCACAGCGCGTTCAACAACGGCAAGTACGACAACTGGATCGCCGCCAAGGGCACCGGCACCATGGCGTATCTGACGCGCCAGGACATCCCGTTCCACTACGCGCTCGCCGACAAGTTCACGGTGTGCGACGACTACCACTGCTCGTTCATGGGGGCCACCGACCCCAACCGCTACTACATGCTGTCGGGCCACGTCGGCAACGACGGCACCGGCGGCGGGCCCGTCCTCGGCAACCAGGAGGCCGGCTACGGCTGGACCACGTACGCCGAGCGTCTGGAGAAGGCCGGGGTCTCCTGGAAGGTCTACCAGGACATCGGCGACGGCCTCGACGCCGCCGGGAGCTGGGGCTGGATCGACGACGCCTACCGCGGCAACTACGGCGACAACTCGCTCCTCTACTTCAACAACTACCGCAACGCCAAGCCGGGCGACCCCCTCTACGACAAGGCCCGCACCGGCACGAACGCCAAGGCGGGCGACGGCTACTTCGACGTCCTGAAGGCCGACGTCAAGGCCGGGAAGCTCCCCAAGATCTCCTGGATCGCGGCGCCCGAGGCGTTCTCCGAACACCCCAACTGGCCCGCGAACTACGGCGCCTGGTACATCTCGCAGGTGCTCGACGCGCTCACCTCCAATCCGGCGGTGTGGAGCAAGACGGCCCTGTTCATCACGTACGACGAGAACGACGGCTACTTCGACCACGTCGTGCCGCCGTACGCCCCCGCCTCCGCGAACCAGGGCCTGTCCACCGCCGACACCACCCTCGACTACTTCAAGGGCAACGCGAGTTACTCGGCGGGCCCCTACGGCCTCGGGCAGCGCGTCCCCATGATCGTCGTCTCGCCGTGGTCCACGGGCGGCTACGTCTGTTCCGAGACGCTCGACCACACCTCGATCCTGCGGTTCATGGAGAAGCGCTTCGGCGTCAAGGAGACCAACATCTCGCCGTGGCGCCGTGCCATCTGCGGCGACCTCTCCTCCGCGTTCGACTTCTCCCTCACGAACACGGCTCCGGCGCAACTGCCCAGCACCGCCGGGTACCTGCCGCCGGACCACGACCGGCACAACAGCTACGTGCCGAAGCCGCCGGCCAACCCCGTGCTGCCCCGGCAGGAGTCGGGCTCCCGGCCCGCGCGCCCGCTGCCGTACGCGCCCTACGCCGACGGGGTCTCCACGCCGTCGACCGGCAAGTTCCAGCTCACGTTCAGCGGCGGCCCCTCCGCGGGCGCGGCCTTCCAGGTCAGGTCGCAGAACCGGACCGACGGCCCCTGGACGTACTCCACCGAGGCCGGCAAGTCGATCTCGGACGCCTGGAACTCGGCCTACTCCGCAGGGAAGTACGACCTCACGGTGCACGGCCCGAACGGGTTCCTGCGCGCCTTCAAGGGCACCAACACCGTCGCCGAGCCCGGGCTCACCGCCCGCCACGACGCGAGCACGGGCAACCTCACGCTCACGCTGACGAACCCCACCGGCGCCGACGTCCACCTCACCGTGACCAACGCCTACGGCGGACAGCCGCAGACGTACACGGTGCGGGCCGGGGCCACCGTCACGCAGACCGTCGACCTGCGCGCGACCAAGCGCTGGTACGACCTGAAGGTGACCGCCGACAGCGACAGCACGTACCTGCGCCGTCTCGCGGGCCATGTCGAGAACGGACAGGCCGGTGTGAGCGACCCCGGGATCCTCACGGTCTGATCCCGTAGGGGCTTCGTTCTCGGGTACCTCGAAGACACTCGATTGCTCGAAGACACTCGAAAATCGCGCCGCCGCCCGTTCCGTACCCGTTCGGGCGGCGGCGTACGTCACATCTGTCCGGCCTGGATGCCACCACAGGATGGCGCGGTAGTGTGCCCGGGTGACGACGCATTCGAACACCCCGGCAGGCTGGTACCCCGACCCCCAGGGCGCGCCCCAGACCCTGCGGTGGTGGGACGGCGCGCAGTGGACCGAGCACACCAGCCCCGTGCAGCAGCCCGCGGGCCAGCAGGTCCCGCAGCAGGCGCAGCGCCGGCCTCAACAGCAGCATGTGCAGCAGCAGCCGGTCCAGGGCCAGTTCGCGCAACAGCAGCAGCCGCCGCAGCCTCAGCAGCACGCGGCCGGCCCGTACGGGCAGCAGGCCCCGCAGCAGCAGTACGTCGACCCCGCCAAGGTGCAGCGCCAGGTGCAGCACCAGGCCGGTGTCGCGCCCACCGCGCAGGGCGGCGGCAGCCTCTTCACCGAGCCGGTCCTGGTGGTGAACCAGAAGGCCAAGCTGATCGAGCTGACGAACGAGTACACCGTCATGGATCAGAACGGCGGCCAGATCGGCTCCGTCGTCCAGGTCGGCCAGAGCACGCTCAAGAAGGTCGCGCGCTTCGTCTCCAGCCTCGACCAGTTCATGACCCACAAGCTGGAGATCCGTGACGCGTACGGGCAGCCGCAGCTCGTCATGACGCGGCCCGCGAAGTTCATGAAGTCGCGTGTCGTGGTGGAGCGTCCGGACGGCTCGCCGGTCGGCGAGATCGTCCAGCAGAACATGATCGGCAAGATCAACTTTGGGATCAACGTGAACGGCCAGCAGATCGGCGCCATCAAGGCCGAGAACTGGCGGGCCTGGAACTTCTCGATCGTCGACCACGCCGACAACGAGGTCGCCCGCATCACGAAGACGTGGGAGGGACTCGCCAAGACGATGTTCACGACCGCGGACAACTACGTCCTCCAGATCCACTACCAGCTGCCCGAGCCGCTCCTGAGCCTCGTCGTGGCGACCGCCCTCACGGTGGACACCGCCCTCAAGCAGGACGCCCGCGGCTTCGGCTGACCGGGCCGGCGCCCGGCGGGCGCCGGTTTCACCGCGACACGGGCTGCTCCAGGCCCGCCTGCTCGTCCGCCCCGGCCGTCGTCCCGTGCGCGGCCGGGACGCGCGGTCCGCCCGCCCGGCGCGCGGCCGGGACCAGCAGCGCAGCGAGCGCGGCGGCGAGGCACAGCGCCGCGAGCAGCGTGAAGCCGTGGGTGTACCCGGAGGCGTAGGGGAGTCCCGACGCCTGGAGGTGTCCCGTGACCAGGCTGCTCATCACGGCGGCGCCGATCGAGCCGCCGATGGTGCGGATGTTGGCGTTCATGCCGGTGGCCGCGCCGGTCTGCGCCGCCGGGACGCTCTGCACGATCAGGTTCGCCATGGACGCGAACGCAAGCCCGATGCCGAGCCCGAACACGCCTGCCGCGAGGGCGACTTGCCACTGCTCGGAGTGCCAGGCGGCGAGCATCGCGCAGGAGACCGCGCCCAGCGCGGCGCCGGTGGTGAGCAGCGCCTTCGCCCCCACGACCGGTTCGAGCCGGCCGCTGAGCACCCCGGCGAGGAACATCGCCACGAGCATGGGGAGCATCAACAGCCCCGCGCCCGTCACGCTCGCCCCGAAGCCGTACCCGGCGGACGAGGGTGTCTGGGCGAATCCGGGCAGGAACGACCACACCGCGTACATCCCCGCGCCGAAGAGCAGCGCGGCCGTGTTGGTCGTCCACACGGCGGGCAGCCGCATGACGCGCAGGTCGATCAGCGGGCTCGCGGAGCGCGCCTCGGCGAGCACCCATGCGGCGAAGAGGACCACGGCGGCGGCCAGCAGACCGACGACCTTGATGGATGCCCAGCCCCAGGACGTGGCCTGGCTGATGGGCAGCAGCAGGGCGACGAGCCAGCCGGAGAGCAGCACGGAGCCGAGCCAGTTCACGCGTCCCGTGCCGCGCGTCGGCGACTCGGGAACGTAGCGGTACGCGATCAGCGCCGTCACCGCGACGACGGCCGCGGGCAGCCAGAACAGCCAGCGGTAGTCGAGCGCGCCCACGATGGGCCCGGCCGCGACCATGCCCACACCGCCGCCCGCCGCGATGACGGCGGACAGGTTGCTGATGCTGGGGCTGACCCGGTGGCGGGGGAACTCGTCGCGGATGATGCCGAACGACAGCGGGAAGAGCGCGCCGCCGATGCCCTGGACGACGCGGGCGACGATGAGCCAGGTGATGCTCGGGGCGAGGGCGGCGAGTACACAGCCCACGGTCAGCGCGACGAGCGCGGCGACCATGGTGCGCTTCTTGCCGACGAGGTCGCCGACCCGGCCGAGTATGGGCGTGAAGATCGAGGCGGACAGCAGATAGGCGGTCATCACCCAGGTCGAGGTGGCCTGGCTGGTGTGCAGGGCGTGCTGGACGGTGGGCAGGGCCGGGGCGACCAGCGACTGCATCATCGAGAACACGCCGGCACCCGTCGCGAGGACCGCGAAGGTGAGGCGGTTGGAGCTTCTGGGCGCCGGGCTCGGCGCCGCGGGATTCTGGGACACGGGCTTTCGGGTCGTGCGAGAGGACGTCGTGCGATTCCGGTTCAAGGCGGTGTCTCTCTGAACGGAAGGTGGCCGGGCACACCGGCGTGACCTGCGGCAAGGGCCGCGGTCCGTCGGCGCGCGCGAGCTGGGAGGATGGTGGGATCCGGCCGTCTCGGCCGGTCTGACCGCAGCACTGTGCGGCAGGGGCGCGGGGTGCGCCGACTGTTAAAGTGGAGGCACCCCTCGACTTGGATAACGATAGCGGAGGGGTGCCTCCGGTACAACCTCGGCAGCCCGCGCTGCCTCACCCCGGGAGTGGCACGCATGACGGACAGGGAACTCGTCGGCGGGATCGTCGCGGCCCAGCGCCCGCGCCGCGCGGACGCGCGCCGCAACTTCGACGCGCTCCTCGACGCGGCCCGCGACGCGTTCGCCGAGAAGGGTGCGGAGGCGTCGCTCGAGGACATCGCCCGCAAGGCCGGCGTCGGCATCGGCACGCTGTACCGCAACTTCCCCACGCGCAGACACCTCTTCGAGACGGTCTACGCGGATGAGGTCGACGCCCTGTGCCGGCTGGCCGACGAACTCGCGGACGCCGCGCCGTGGGACGGGTTCGCCACGTGGCTGCGCCGGTTCGTGGACTACACCGTCACCAAGCGCGCCATCAGGGACGCACTCAGCGGTGAGTCGGACATCTTCGCCTCCTGCCGCAGCGCCATGATCGGCGCCGGTGAACCGCTGCTGCAGCGCGCGCAGGCCGCCGGGGAGGTCCGCGAGGACATGTCCTTCGACGACCTGCTCCGCCTGATCTCCGGCGTCACCGGCGCGGCCTATGTGGACACCGAGCAGCGCGACCGGGTCTACGGCATCACGCTCGACGGGATGAGGATGCGTCCCGCGCCCGGTAAGCCGTGACGCGGGAGCCGTGCAGCGGATCGCGTGGGGCGGAGGCCGTGAAGCGGATGGCGTGACGCGGAGGCCGTGAAGGCGTCGCCCTCAGGACGCCTGGAGTGCGCCCGATTCCTGCTGGGGCGGGATCGACGGCAGGATGACCACCGTGCCCGGCAGTACGGGCATCGGCGGAAGGTTCTGCAGGCCCGGCAGCCCGGGCAGGCCCGCGACCGGGCCCGGCTCCGTCGCGCGGGGCGGCAGCTCGGGCAGCGGTTCCGCCGCCGTGAGCGACGGCTGCGGTCGGGCCTGCGGAGTCTCTTGGGTCTGCTGGGTCTCCTCTGTCTCCGGTGACGTGCGCGTGAGGAGCAGGACGCCGCGGGCCGCCAGCGTCGCCCCCGCCGCCGTGAGCAGAATCCCCGTGATCCCGCCCTGGAGCCGCTCGCCGAGCAGCGTGACGCCGATGATCGCCGCGGCCACCGGGTTGGAGAGGGTGACCATCGCGAGCGGGGCGCCGAGGCCACCGCGGTAGGCGACCTGGGACAGGAGCAGGCCGCCCGCCGCGAACGCCGCGATCAGCAGCGCCACGACGATCACCTCGACGCTGAGCAGCGGCCCCGTCCGGTCGGTGACCGCGACGGTCACGGTCTGGGCGAGAGCCGAGGCGATGCCCGAGGCGAGACCGGAGGCCGTCGCGTGCCGCAGCCCCGGCTTCGCGCCGCGCCGCGACAGGAGACCGATCAGGGCGGCCGTCGCACCGGCGACGGCGAGCGCCTCGCCGAGGCTGAGCGTGTCGTCGGGGGCCGGGCCCGAGGCCGTGAGCAGGAGCGCGCCGAGCCCGGCGAGCGTGAGCGCGGTGCCGCGCCATTCGACGGACAGGACGCGCCGCCCGGCCAGGCGCGCCCCGAGCGGCACGGCGGCGACGAGCGTCAGCGCGCCCAGGGGCTGTACGAGGGTGAGGGGGCCGTACTTGAGGGCCGCCACATGGAGCAGCGCGGCGGACGCGTTGAGCAGGACCGACCCCCACCAGGCGCCCCTGCCGAGCAGGCCGAGGACGCCCGAGTCGGTCCCCGTGATGCGTGACGCGAGGCGTTCCTGGGCGACGGCGGCAGCGGCGTAGGCGACCGCCGAGACGAGGGAGAGTGCGACGGCGAGGAGCGTGGCGTTCACCGGTGTGCTCCTGACGCCGTGAGGACTGTGCGCCCAGGGCGTGCCGCTCCCGAGGTGGCCGACGGGACCGGCGCGTCGACGGCGGAGGCGGAGCCCGCCGTCGCCGACACCGGGATGCGTGCGAGCACTTCGGACGCGGAGAGGGAGCCGCCGCGCTGATGCGCCGGGGTCCAGGGGGCGGGGACCGCCGCGCCCATGGTCTCCGCGGTCGCCGTGAGCGAGGCCGCGGAGCGCGGGGCGGGCAGCAGGCGCCGGCCGATGGACTGACCGGGCTTCGTGGCCTGCGTGGTGCCGGGCAGCCGGATCACCGCGAGCGCGATGCCCAGGAGAGCCGTCGCCACGATCGCGTCCAGCCAGTAGTGGTTCGCCGTGCCGACGACGACGAACAGAGTGAGCGCCGGGTGCAGGAGCCACAGCCAGCGCAGCCGGGAGCGGGTCGCGGCGATCAGGCCGACGGCGACCATCAGCGCCCAGCCGAAGTGCAGGGACGGCATCGCGGCGAACTGGTTCGCCATCGTGTCGGTCTGCGGCGTCGCGCCGTAGACGGTCGGCCCGTACACCTGCCCGGTGTCCACGAGGTGTGCGGCGGCCAGCATCCGGGGCGGGGCCAGCGGGAAGGTGAGGTGCAGCACAAGGGCCGCCGCGGTGAGGACGGCCAGTACCCGGCGCGTCCATATGTAGTGCCGGGGCCTGCGCAGATACAGCCAGATCAGAAAGGCGGCCGTCGCCGGGAAGTGCACCGTCGCGTAGTACGTGTTCGCGATGTGGACGAGGCCGTCGCTGTGCAGCAGGGCATGCTGCACGGCGCCCTCGCCCGGCAGGTGGACGGCGCGTTCGAGGTCCCACACGCGGTGCGCGTTGCGGAACGCCTCGTCGGTGTGGCCATTGGCCAGTTGCCTGCCGAACTTGTAGACGAGGAACAGTCCGACGACCAGCAGGAGCTCCCGGACCAGGGGCGGGCGGGCGACGACATCCGGCTGGTGGCCGACGGCGTCCGTCTCGCGGCCGGCTGTGTCCGGCTCCGGTTCGGCAGGCTCGGTAAGGGAATTCATCCCCCGGCCCCTTTTCATGACGACTGGGTGGTGCGGTGATGCGGAGGTGAGCACGGCGTGAACCGCGCTCATCGATACGCCAGTGTACCGAAACGCTGGCGTACCGGTACACTGACGTATCGATAGCGGAGATCGCGAGGAGAAGAGCCATGGAGTCCCAGGAGCAGGCAGGCACATCAGTGACCACTTCGCGCCGCTCCAAGATCACTCCGGAGCGCGAGCGGGAGTTCTACGACGCGGTCCTCGACCAGCTCCGCGAGAACGGCTACGAGGCGCTCACCATGGAGGGCGTCGCGGCCCAGGCGTGCTGCAGCAAGTCCACGCTCTACCGGCAGTGGAAGACGAAGCCGCAGCTCGTGGCCGCCGCACTGCGGGCGGGGCGCTGCGTGAAGTTCGCCAGTGTCGACACGGGTACGTTCGCCGGGGACCTGCGCTCGGCCGCCCGCGCGGCGGCGCAGCAGGCAGGACGCGACACTCAGCTCGTCCAGGCCCTCGGTCACGCGGTCCTCAGTGATGAGGAACTCCAGGGGGCGCTGCGCGAGGCCCTGGTCGAGCCGGAGCTGGCCGCGCTCGGGGCGATGGTCGACCGGGCCGTGGCGCGCGGCGAGATCGCCGCGGACCATCCGGCCCTCGAGTTCCTGGCCGCCCAGCTGCTCGGGGTGCAGCGCATCCGCCCGGTCCTCGAGGGCCGGTACGCGGACGCGGACTACCTCACCCGCTTCGTCGACGCCGTGGTGCTGCCCGCACTCGGCCTGGGCGAAGCCACCTGAACGGGAGGCCGTCGTCTGTCGGGATGACCGGACGGCGGTCTGCCCGCGCCGCACCGTGGGGACGGGCGCGGCGCGCACCCCCGGGCCGGGTGGGTCCCTCCTTGAGCGGAGGGGGACCCGCCCGGCCCCTGGGCTTTCCCCCTGTGGCGCCCGACGGGTGGTGCGGGGTCCTGCACGTGTGGTGCGGGGTCCTACACGTCCTGCCCGTTGCCGCCGCCCTCGGCGATCGCGGACTTCTTGATGCCCTTGGTGATCTTGTCCATCGCAGTCACGTCCGGGGCCTTGTCGTTCACGTCGATGCCGAAGCGGACGACGACCAGCGACTTGGGGTTGGCCGGCGCGGGGAAGACCAGCGACTCGACGTAGCCGTCGTCGCCCTTGGCCGTGACGACCTGCCAGCGCACCAGATAGCCCTGCCGGCCCGCCACGGTGACGGCCTTGGAGGCCAGTTCCTTGTGCGAGGTGATCTTTCCGTAGATCGCGCCGCCGTAGGACTCCTGCGCGTTCTTGGAGATGTCCTCCTTGGCCGCGGCCTCCGCGTCGGTCGCCTTGAGCTTCAGCGCCTCGGCCGACGCCGAGAACGCGCCGCCGCGCACACACTGCTGCTTCGTGTCGCCGGGGCAGGCGTACGGGCCGGTCGTCACCCCCGCGTTGCCGCCCTTCGTCGTGCCGCCGGTCCAGCCGTCGAGCACGGGCATCGACACCCCGTTGACCAGGTCGGCGGCGAAGCCGTCGCCGGAACCCGGTGCCTGCGGAGCACCACTCTCGCCACCGGAGCCACCGGACCCGTCACCGCCCCCGCTGCCCCCCGCCCCGTTCCCCGGTCCCTGGGGAAGTCCCGGAGAAACAGAGGGACTTGACGAGGAGTCGGCCCGGTCGCTCTTGCCGTCGCCGTCCCCGGACGTCAGCGCGTACACCCCGCCGACGATGCCGCCGAGCACCACCACGGCGACAACGGCGGCGATGGCTATCTTGAGGCCGCGTCGCGGCTTCGGCTCCGGGTACGCGGGGTAGCCCGGGTATCCGGGATGGCCGAACTGCCCCTGCGGCGGGGCGGTCTGCGGATAGCCGTACGCCTGCGGATGCGCGCCGGGAGCCGTCGGCGCGTACGCGGGCGGGGCGGGCGCGGCGCCGGCCTCGGCGGCACGGGTCTGCTCCGTCCACACACTGCCGTCCCACCAGCGTTCGGTGCGGGGGCCTTCGGGCTTCTGGCCGGGATCGGGGTACCAGCCGGGGGGAGTCACCTGGGTCATGTGCGCCACAGTATGAGGCGTGCGTGAAAGAGGCATGAGAGGGGCCGGGTCCGGTTCCGGAAGGGCACCTTCCCACTTACGGCGAAGACCTGCGCGGACCCCCACCCACAATCCCCCGGCTCCGGCTACTCTCGACATCTGTACGTCGATCGAGCGACTTCGGGAGGGTGCGGGATGACGCAGAGTCGGCCTGAGGGAGCCGCCTCGGCAGCCCTGTGGGAGCGGGACAAGGAGATCGCGGAGGTCGAACGGGCGCTCGATGAACTCTGCGGGGACGCGGCGTCGTCGGGCAGCCTCGTCGTGTTCAGAGGCGAAGCGGGCATCGGCAAGACCGCCCTCCTCGAAGAGGTGCGCCGCATCGCGGGGGGACGGGCCACGGTCTGGTCGGCCCGCGGCGGCGAGACCGTCACCTCCGTCCCCTTCAACGTCGTACGCCAGTTGCTGCAGCCCGCCCTCCTCGCGCTCTCGCAGGAGGAGGCCCGCGAGTACTTCGGCGACTGGTACGAGATCGCCGGCCCCGCCCTCGGCATAGCCGAACCGGGCGGCCGCCAGGCCGACCCGCAGGGTGTGCGCGACGGACTCGTTGCCGCGGTGTCCCGGCTCGCCCGGCTGCACTGGCCGCTCGTCCTGCTCGTCGACGACGCGCACTGGGCCGACGAGGAGACCCTCCACTGGCTCGCCGCGTTCGCCGAACGCCTCGACGACCTCCCCGTCCTCGTGGTCGTCGCCCATCGCGACGGCGAGGCGACCGCCGCCTCCACCGGACACCTGGAGGCCGTCGGCGACGCCGCCCGGCCCCGCACCACCCTGTACGCCCTCACCCCGGACGCCACCGCCGGGCTCACCCGCGCCACCCTCGGCGAGCACGCCGACGCCCCCTTCTGCCGCGAGGTGTGGGCCGTCACCGGCGGCAACCCGTACGAGACGGTCGAGCTCCTGGCCAAGGTCCAGGACAGCGATCTCGAACCCGTGGAGGGCTCGGCCGGAGAGCTGCGCGCGCTGAACAAGTCGGCGCGCGGCCGCGGACTCGTCGACCGCCTCGAAGGCCTGGGCACCGACGCGACGCGCTTCGCCTGGGCCGCCGCCATCCTCGGCACCCGGATCGCCCCCGAGCTCGCGGCGCGGCTCGCGGGGATGACCCCGGGCGAGGCCGGCCGCTGCGCCGAGCGGCTGCAAGACGCCCGCATCCTCACCGACACGACGTACGAAAGCGGCGGCGGAGGGCTGGAGTTCGTGCACCCGCTGATCGCCAGTGCCGTGTACCGCTCCATCCCGGCGGCCACCCGCACCGCCATGCACGGGCAGGCGGCCTGGGCCGTCACCGCCTCGGGCCACGGCGCCGCGGCCGCCTCCCGGCATCTGCTCCAGGTCCACCCGGACGACGACCCCGAACTCGTCGAGCAGCTGCGCGCGGCGGCCGGCGAACACCTCGCGGTCGGCGCCCCGGAAGCCGCCCGCCGTTGTCTGGAGCGCGCCCTCCAGGAACCGCCGCTGCCCGACGTACGGTCCGGACTGCTCTACGAGCTGGGCTGTGCCACCCTCCTCACCTCACCCGCCGTCACCATCGGCTATCTGCGCCAGGCCCTCGACACCGAGCCGGGCCTCGACGGGGACGCGCGCGTGGACGCCGTGTGCCGGCTGTCCCAGGCGCTCGTCCACAACAACCAGCTGGAAGAGGCGCTGCGCGAGATCGACGCCGAGGCCACGCGGCTCGACCCGGGTCCGGCCCGCCTCCGCCTCCAGGCCATGCGCTACATGTGGGAGGGCATCCACGCGGGCGAGGAGGACTCCCCGGGCCGCTCCCGCAATCTCGCCGCGCTCGCGGGCTCCCTCACCGGCCGGGACAACCCCGAGCGGGTCCTGCTCGTCCTGCGCGCCTTCGACGCGATGACGCGCGGCGAGAACGCGGAGGAGGTGGTCGAACTCTGCGACCGCTCCCTCGTCAACGAACGCCTCGCACCGGGCCTCGGCTGGACCGACCCCGAGTGGGGCTTCGAACTCCTCGCCATGCTCGGCAGCGCCTATCTCTTCGCCGACCGGCTCGACCGCGCGGAGAGCCTGTTCACCGAGGCCGTACGCGCCTACGAGACCGCGGGCTGGAGCGGCGGCCATCTGGCGCTCGCGCACGCCTTCGTCGGTTACGTCCACCGCAGGCGCGGCCGCCTCAACGACGCCGAGGCCGTCCTGCGCGAGAGCCTGCGCCTGGCCGACCGCGTCGGCCGCGGCCTGCCCATGCACTGGGACGCCGCGTGCATGCTCATCGACACGCTCGTGGCCCGCGGCCGGATCGGCGAGGCGATGGAGATCGCGGACCGCTACTCCTTCGGCCCGCCCTATCCCTCCACGATCGTCCTGCCCGACGCGCACTCCGTCCGCGGCCGCCTGCTGCTCGCCGCGGGCCGCACCGAGGAGGGCGTCAGCGAGCTGGAGGCGGCGGCCAAGGCGGCCACCGCCCGCGGCGGACACAACACGATCATGGCGCCCTGGGCCTGCGACCTGGCCCGCGCGCTCGCCACCGAGGACCCGAAGCGCTCCGGGGAACTGGCCGCCGACGCCCGGCTCCAGGCCGAGCGCTTCGGCACGGACACGGCGATCGGGGAGGCCTTGCGCTGCGAAGCCGCCCTGGAGACCGGCCAGCGCTCCCTGACGCTCTACGCGAAGTCGGTCACGTACCTCGAAGCGTCGCCCTGCGCGTACGAACACGCGGTGGCCCGCGTCGAGTACGGCATCGCGGCCCGCTCGGTGGCGGAGCTCACCCGAGGCCTCACCCTGGCCAAGTCGTGCGGCGCCGACGGCCTGGCCGCCCGCGCCCGCGAGGTACTCGACACGGGACGCGGCCTGCGCTGACGCGGGCGGCGGTGCGCCGGTACCCCGACCGCCGCTGACTGCCGGTACGCCGACTGCCCGTCACCGCTGTCCAGGAGGTGACGGGCAGTCGGCGCGTAGAGGGTCAGGCGCCGGACAGGTCCTCTCCGCTCTCCTCGGCGAGGACCCGCTGCGCCACCGCGAACGCCGAATTGGCCGCGGGGACACCGCAGTACACGGCGGACTGCAGCAGTACGGCGCCGATCTCGTCGGGCGTCAGGCCGTTGCGCAGCGCGGCGCGCACATGCATGGCCAGCTCGTCGTAGTGGCCGTGGGCCACCAGCGCCGTCATCGTGATCATGGAGCGTTCGCGGCGCGACAGCGTCGGGTCGGTCCAGATCTCGCCCCACGCGTAGCGCGAGATGAAGTCCTGGAAGCGGGCCGTGAACGGGCTCTGCCGGGCCTGCGCGCGGTCGACGTGCGCGTCGCCGAGCACCTGCCTGCGCACCTCCATACCGCGTCCGGCACCCCCGCCGAGCTGGGCGCGCAGCGCCGTGATCACGGGTGCGGGGCACTGGGCGGGGGCGAGGTGCGAGGCCCCCGCGATCTCGACGAGCGACGAACCCGCCACCGCATCGGCGATCTCCCGCAGATGTGCGGGCGGGGTCGCCGGGTCCTCGCGGCCCGCGATCAGCAGGGTGGGAGCCGTGATCGAGGCGAGCTCCCCGCGGATGTCGAACGCGGCGAGCGCGTCGCAACAGGCCGCGTACGCCTCTGCGTCGGCGGTGCGGTGGTCCTCGACGAGGGCGGGCACGGTGAATCCGGGCGTGAACCAGCGCCGGTCGGCGGTCTCGGCCACCGGGCCGAGCCCTTCGCTGCGGACCAGCGCGGCCCGTTCCTCCCAGGGCTTCGAGCCGCCGAAGTGCGCCGACGAGCAGATCACCGCGAGGCTGGTCACCCGCTCCGGGTGGTGGACCGCGAGGTGCAGGCCCACCGCGCCGCCGAGCGACACCCCCGCGTAGGCGAAGCGCTCGATGCCGAGGGAGTCGGCGAGGTCCAGGACGAGCCCGGCCAGATCGGCGACGGTCGCACCCGGGCCGATCAGACCTGCCGGGGACTTTCCGTGTCCCGGCAGGTCCCAGCGCACCACCCGGTGGGTGACGGACAGTTCGGGTGCGACCGCGTCCCACAGGGCGGTGGAGGTGCCGAGCGAAGGGCCCAGGAGGAGCGGGGGAGCGGTGGCGGGGCCTTCGGCGCGGTGGTGAAGGAGGGTGCCGCGGTCGGGGGGTGCAGTGCTCAACGTCGCTCCAGGGCACGGTCGGTGAGGGCTCCGGCGGAGCCGGTGTATCGGGCGGGGTCGGTGAGGTCGGCCAGGTCGACGCCCTTGAGATCGGGCTCGTCGGTGAGGATCTCGGCCAGGGGCCTGTCCTCGGCGCGGGTGCGCCGCGCCGCCTCGGTGAGCAGGGACTTCGCGCGGGCGCGCCCGAGCAGCGGCGCCAGCTCGGCCGCCAGGCGCTCCGAGACGATCAACCCATGGGTGGCGAAGAGGTGTTCACGCATCACGTCCGCGTGGACCTGAAGCCCCTCGGCGAGCTCGGCCGCGTCGCGCGCCGCGCCGCCCACGAGCCTCAGGAGGTCGCGCAGCGGCTCCCACTCCGCGTGCCAGGCACCGGCGGGGCGCTCGTCCTCGGCCGCCATCGACGCGTACAGCGTCGCGGCGAGCGCGGGTGCGCGACGGGCGGCCGCCGCGACGAGCGTGGCCCTGACCGGGTTCGCCTTGTGCGGCATCGCGGAGGAACCGCCGCCCGCCCCCTCCGACAGCTCGCCGATCTCCGTGCGGGACAGCGTGAGCACGTCCGCCGCCGGCTTGGCGAGGGCCCCGGCCGTGAAGGCGAGCGCGCCCGCGAGGTCGGCGACCGGGGTGCGCAGGGTGTGCCAGGGCAAGACGGGCGCGACCAGCCCGAGTTCGGTCGCGTACGCCTCGGTCAGGTCACCGGGGTTCGTGGCACCGAACACGCCAAAGGCTGCCAACGTGCCGGCCGCACCGCCCAGTTGGACCGGAAGCGAGGCCCGCACGGCGGTCAGCCGGTCGCGTGCGTCGAGGACGAGCGAGCGCCAGCCCGCCGCCTTCAGGCCGAACGTCGTCGGCACGGCGTGCTGCGTGAGCGTACGGCCCGGCATGACGGTGTCCCGGTGCGCGGCGGCGAGCCGCCCGAGGGCGCTCTCCGTGCGTGCCAGGTCGCCGAGCAGCCCGTCCAGCGTCCGGGCCGCGACCAGCATGAGCGCCGTGTC
The DNA here is from genome assembly GCF_055582645.1 of Streptomyces sp. NPDC107517. Lineage (NCBI taxonomy): Bacteria > Bacillati > Actinomycetota > Actinomycetes > Kitasatosporales > Streptomycetaceae > Streptomyces > Streptomyces sp. NPDC107517. The sequence goes on from NZ_JBVJPM010000001.1 coordinate 746,028, forward strand.
CAGGATGTCCTGGCTGGTGGCGCCCCGGTGGACGTACGGGGCGTGCTCGCCGGCCACCGCGGCCGTCAGGTCGGCGACCAGCGGGATCACCGGGTTGCCCCCGGAGCGGGCGCGCAGCGCGAGGTCGCGGGGGTCGAAGCGCCCGTCGTCCGCGGCGGCGCGCGTCACCGCGTCCGCCGCGGCCACCGGTGCCAGACCCAGGGCGGCCTGCGCCCGGGTGAGCGCCGCCTCCGCGTCGAGCAGGGCGCGCAGGACCGCCGCGTCCGAGGTGGCCGACTCGGCGGGGGAGCCCGCCCGGCCGGGGGAGAGCAGCCCGGCGTCGGGATCGGCGTCGGGACCGACGTGTGTCACTGGAACTCCAGGAAGACCGTTTCGCCTTCGCCCTGAAGGCGGATGTCGAAACGGTACGTGCGGTGCGCGTCCTTCTGCGGCTGCGCGAGCAGCGTCGCGCGCCGCTCGGCGGGCAGGGCGTCCAGCAGCGGGTCCGCGCCGTCGGAGAGGTAGGCGCGGGTGAACAGGTGGTGCAGCAGACCGCGCGCGAACACGCACACGCTGATGTACGGCAGTCCCGCGTTGCCCGGCGGCAGTGTGAAGAGGGCGTAGTGCCCGTCGGCGTCCGTGGCGACCCGGCCGAATCCGGTGAAGTCGGTGCCGTTGCGGCCGAGATGGCCGCCGGTCGTGGGGTCGCGGCGCAGCGAGCCCGGCGCCCCGGCGAGCGAGCCGTCGGGTCCTGCCTGCCAGAACTCGAGGATGGCGTCCGGCACCGGGTCGCCGTGGCCGTCGAACACGCAGCCGTGCAGGGCGATCGTGTCGGGATGCCCCTTCGGCGCGACCTGCTCGCCCTCGGGGAACGGCAGGGCGTAGCCGTAGAACGGGCCGACGGTGTGCGACGGCGTGGGGAGCAGCTTCTCGGGCACGGAGGTCATCGGCCTTCCTCGATCCAGGTGGCGGAGGGACCGTCGAGGACGATGTCCCACTCGTAGCCGAGCGAGAACTCGGGCTGCGACAGGTCGTGGTTGTACGCCGCGACCAGGCGGTTGCGGGCCGACTCGTCCGTGACCGACCGCAGGATCGGGTCGTAGCGGAACAGCGGGTCGTTCGGGAAGTACATCTGCGTCACGAGCCGCTGTGTGAAGGCGTCCCCGAACAGGGAGAAGTGGATGTGCGCGGGGCGCCACGCGTTGGTGTGGTTGCGCCACGGGTACGCGCCCGGCTTGACGGTGGTGAAGGAGTACCGTCCCTGGTCATCGGTCAGGGTCCGGCCCACACCGGTGAAGTTGGGGTCGAGCGGAGCCGGGTGCTGGTCGCGCAGATGCGCGTACCGGCCCGACGCGTTGGCCTGCCAGATCTCCACGAGCTGGCCGCGCACGGGGCGGCCGTCGCTGTCGAGCAGCCGTCCGGAGACGGTGATGCGCTCGCCGAGCGGCTCGCCCGCGTGCCGGCGCGTCAGGTCCTGGTCGATGTCGGTGATGTCCGTGGCGCCGAAGACGGGCCCGGACAGCTCGACGGTCTCCGGGTCGCCGCCGTTCACGGCGACGAGCGGCTGCTTCGGGTGGCGCAGGAGCGAGCTGCGGTACGGCGCGTAGCCGCGCGCCGGGTGGTGCTGGGCGGGCGCGCCGCCCGCGCGCGCCTTGTCGTACGCGCTCTGGAGGTCCGCGACCTCGACGTCGATGTCCGACTGGGTGAGTGCCATGGTGGGTTCCTGAGTCCTTCAGCGTTCGAGGACGAGGGCGAGGCCCTGTCCGACGCCGATGCAGAGGGTGGCGACGCCGGTGCCGGAACCGGCGGCCTTGAGCTGGTGCGCGACGGATCCGGCGAGCCGTGCGCCGGACGCGCCGAGCGGGTGGCCGATCGCGATGGCGCCGCCGCGCGGGTTGAGGATTGCGGGGTCGAACTCGGGCCATTCGGCCACGCAGCCGAGGACCTGAGCGGCGAACGCCTCGTTCAGTTCGAGGGTGGTCAGGTCGCCGAACCCCTTGCCTGCCCTGGCGAGCGCGCGGTGGACCGCCTCGACGGGGCCGAGCCCGAAGTAGTGCGGGTCGATCGCGGCGACCCCGGAGGCCGTCACCCGGGCGAGCGGCTCGCGGCCGGTGGCCTTCAGACCCTCGTCGTCGACGAGGAGCAGCGCGGCGGCGCCGTCGTTGAGCGGCGAGGCGTTGCCCGCCGTCACCCTCCCGTTCTCGGTCCGGAACGACGGCTTGAGCTTGGCCATGGCCTCCAGCGACGCGCTCTCGCGCACACACTCGTCACGCGTGACGACGAGCGGGTCGCCCTTGCGCTGGGGGACGGCCACCGGCACGATCTCGGCGTCGAACAGGCCGTTCTTCTGCGCGGCGGACGCCTTCTCGTGCGAGGCGAGCGCGTACGCGTCCTGCTGCTCACGTGTGATCCCGTGCTTGTCGGCGATCAGCTCGGCCGACTCGCCGAGCGGCACGGTCCACTGCGGTTCCATCCGCGGGTTGACCATGCGCCAGCCCAGGGTCGTGGAGTACAGCTCCGCGTTGCCCGCGGGGAACGGCCGGTCGCTCTTGGGGAGCACGTAGGGAGCGCGGGTCATCGACTCGACGCCGCCGGCCAGGGCGATGGAGACGTCGCCGAGCGCGATGGCCCGCGCGGCCTGGATGACGGCTTCGAGGCCGGAGGCGCACAGCCGGTTGACGGTGACGCCGGGCACGGAGGTGGGCAGCCCGGCGAGCAGCCCCGCCATGCGGCCGACGTTGCGGTTCTCCTCGCCCGCGCCGTTGGCGTTGCCGAAGTACACGTCGCCGATCAGCGCCGGATCCAACTCCGGTGTGCGCACGAGCAGTTCACGGATGACATGCGCGCCGAGGTCGTCCGGGCGGACGGCGGCGAGGGAGCCGTTGTACCTGCCGACCGGCGTGCGGACGGCGTCGACGATGTAGACGTCCTTCATCGGGCTTCCTCCGGGATGCGGACCTTGGCGGCGGTCCTCGCGGTGACGTCGTCGGCGGTGACGCCTGGGGCCAGCTCGACGAGTTCGAGCCCGTCGGCGGTGACGTCGAGGACGCAGAGGTCGGTGATGACGCGGTTGACGCACGCCTTGCCGGTCAGCGGCAGAGTGCAGTCCTCGACGATCTTGGGTGTGCCGTCCTTGGCGGTGTGGGTCATGGTGACCAGCACGGTGCGGGCGCCGTGGACGAGGTCCATGGCCCCGCCGATCCCGGTGATCATCTTGCCGGGGACGGCCCAGTTGGCGAGGTCGCCGCGGGCGGAGACCTGCATCGCGCCGAGGACGGCGACGTCGATGTGGCCGCCGCGGATCATGCCGAAGGAGAGCGCCGAGTCGAAGTACGAGGCGCCGGGCAGGACCGTGACGGTCTCCTTGCCGGCGTTGATGAGATCGGGGTCGACCTCGTCGTCGGCCGGGTAGGGGCCGACGCCCAGGATGCCGTTCTCGGATTCGAGGACGACCTCGACGCCGGGCGGCAGGTGGTTCGGGATGAGCGTCGGCAGGCCGATGCCGAGGTTGACGTACTGGCCGTCGCGCAGCTCGCGGGCGGCGCGCGCGGCCATCTCTTCGCGGGTCCAGGCCATCAGCTGCTCACCGTTCCTCGTGCCGGAGGCGCGGAGACGGTGCGCCGTTCGATCTGCTTGTCCGTGGCCTGCGCGGGCGTCAGCGCGACGACGCGCTGGACGAAGATGCCGGGCACGTGCACGGCGTCGGGGTCGATGTCGCCGGGTTCGACGAGTTCCTCCACCTCGGCGACGGTGACGCGTCCGGCCATCGCGGCGAGGGGGTTGAAGTTGCGGGTGGACCTGTTGAACACGAGGTTCCCGTGCCGGTCGCCCTTGGCGGCGCGCACGAGGGCGAAGTCGGTACGGATGCCGTGTTCGAGGACGTAGTCCGTGCCGTCGAAGGTGCGGACCTCCTTGGGCGGGGACGCCAGCGCGACGCCGCCCTGGCCGTCGTAGCGCCAGGGGAGTCCGCCCTCGGCGATCTGGGTGCCGACGCCGGCGGGGGTGTAGAACGCGGGGATGCCGGCGCCGCCCGCGCGCAGCCGCTCGGCGAGCGTGCCCTGCGGGATCATCTCGACCTCGACCTCGCCGGACAGGTACTGGCGGGCGAACTCCTTGTTGGCGCCGATGTACGACCCGGTGACCCGGGCGATCCGCCCGGCCGCGAGCAGCACGGCCAGGCCGGAGTCCATCGCCCCGCAGTTGTTGGAGACCACGCTCAAGCCCGTGGTGCCGCGCTCGTGGAGCGCGCCGATGAGCACGTTCGGGACGCCGACCAGGCCGAACCCGCCGACTGCGAGGGACGCCCCGTCCCCCACGTCGGCGACCGCTTCCGCGGCCGTCGCCACCACCTTGTCCATCCGAGCCAGCCTCTCCGCGAACCTGAAATGCTCAGCACACTGAGCATTTGTGTGACTGGGGCTTACGGTGCCACCGCGGGCCCGTACCGTCAATAGCCCACTGTGACGACGGTGCGGGGCTGGGGAGCCGACTCGACATGGGCTGCCCCATGGTCGAGTATTGGTCAGTACACATCCGAAAAAGACCGGAGGTCCGCGATGGCCGCGGTGGATCTGACCACCCACCCGGGGCACCTGGCCCGGCGCCTCCAGCAGGCGCACTACCTGCTGTGGAACACGATGGTCTCCGAGGAGATCACCTCACCGCAGTTCGCCGTCCTGAACGCGCTCGTCGCCGAGCCCGGCCTCGACCAGCGCACCGTGGGCGAGCGCGTCGGCCTCGACCGCTCGACCATCGCCGAGGTCATCAGCCGGCTCGGCCGCCGTGGACTGATCGACAAGGTGCGCGACCCGCAGGACGGCCGCCGCTCCCTGCTGCGCCTCACCGACGACGGGACGCGCGTCCACCGCAAACTGACCGTGCGCACCGCCCGGATGAATCAGATCTTCCTCGCTCCGCTGTCCGCCGACGAGCAGGCCGTCTTCTTCGACCTGATCCAGCGCGTCTCGGACGCGGCGGAAGGGCTTCGCCATCCGACGGAGCCGCTCGCGAAGGCCTGACGGCGGTGTCCCGGTGCGAGCCGGGGCGCTCACCGCTCGGCGAAGAGGATCCACACCTGACCGGGCGCGAATGCCATGCGCTTCCCGCCGTCCGCCGTCGTGAACCGGGCGCCGTCGGCCGCCGAGCGCCGCTCCCACCGGACGTCATAGGCCCGCCCGTCCCGCAGTACCGTCGCTTTGCCCGAACCCACGGTGTCGGAGAACGGTGATGTGTTCCCCGACCGGTCGTGGAACCGCGAGCTGCGGACATCGACGTACTGGACGACGACGGTCGAGGCGTTCAGCGTCCCGCCGTCCGTGGTGCGTGCCCGGGTGCCGTCCATCGACACCTGCCAACTGCGGCTCGCAGCAGACCAGTTGAAGGTGAAGCGCGCCGCCGGGAAGCGCACGGTGAGGGCGTTCTTCGCCTCCCCGCCCGCCGGGCGCGCCCCGAACGTGACCCCGGCCGCCGCCAGCGCACCCGCCTGCGGCGTCACGCCCAGCTTGCCGGGCCGGAGGTAGAGGTTGTGCGGCGCGGGCCTGTCGCCGCCGCGGAAGTAGGCCGCCGCCGGGGCCTTGCCGGGCGGGAGCGCGTCGAGCGGGGACTCGGCGATCAGCGGCAGCAGTTTCGACTGGGCGCCGGAGAAGGCGAGCGTGGGGCGGTCGAACTGCCGCAGCAGTTCGAGATCGGTCTCGCGGGCGCTGCGCACCGGGCCGACCACGGGCGGCAGCCGGGTCGCGTACACGGCCATCAGCCGGCTCAGACCGCTCTCGACCTGCTCCGCGTAGATGATGTCGGCCCGGCCGATGCCGGTCTGCGGGCGGGCGGGACCCACGTTGTCGATCTTCACGGCGAGAACGGGTCCACGGCTTCCCCCGGCGGTGGGGCTCGCGGAGCCGCCGTCCGGCGGGTGTCCGTCGCCGACCGTGCACCCGGCGGCCGTGGCGGCCAGGACCGCCGCGACGACCGCGGCCCGCCGCACGCGCGTCACCCGCACCGGTCGTATGTCCACGCAGGGGTGATACCCGCCCGGCGGGGGACCGATCGGTTCCGGCCGACCACGCTCGAAAATCGTGACGGATCCCGCGTGCGCCGACGCTCGGGCCCCAGGGTCTCTCGTCTGGATCAAGCCGGGCTCGCGGGGCCCGGCACGTACTGCCCCAAGCTCTCGGCTTCGCCTGAGTAGGGCGGACCCCCGCCGCGTGAGCTTCTTCCTCCGCCCGGCGACGCACGGGACCAGGACCCGCTCCCTGGTCCGGCCTGATCCGGCCGAAAGGCCCTAGCGCAGGACATCCGCCAGGTCGTACCGGACCGGCTCGTCCAGCTGCGCGTACGTGCAGCTCTCGGGCGTCCGGTCCGGGCGCCAGCGGCGGAAGCGGGCCGTGTGGCGAAAGCGCGCGCCGTTCTCCATGTGCTCGTACGCCACCTCGGCGACGAGCCTTGGCTCGAGGGGCACCCACGACAGGTCCTTCTTGCCGGTCCAGCGGCTCGTCGCCCCGGGCAGCCGGGCCTTCTCGTGCGCCGACTCCTCGGTCCACGCGGCCCACGGATGGTCCTGCGCCGACTCCAGGCGCAGCGGCTCCAGCTCCGCGATCAGCTCCGTACGCCGTTTCATCGTGAACGCCGCGCACACGCCCACGTGCTGGAGAACGTCCTCGTCGTCGTACAGGCCGAGCAGCAGGGAGCCGACGACCGGGCCACTCTTGTGGAAGCGGTAGCCGGCCACGACACAGTCCGCGGTCCGCTCATGCTTGATCTTGAACATCAGGCGTTCGTTCTCGCGGTAGCGCAGGTCGAACGGCTTGGCGATCACCCCGTCGAGGCCCGCGCCCTCGTACTGCTCGAACCACGTCTGCGCCAGCTCCGCGTCGGTCGTCGACGGGGCCAGATGGAGGGGCGGCGTCGCGCCGGACAGCGCCTCGGCCAGGCGGGACCGGCGGTCCACCATGGGCGTGTCCATCAGCGACTCGTCGCCGAGGGCCAGTACGTCGAACGCCACGAAGGACGCCGGGGTCCGCTCCGCCAGCGTCTTCACCCGCGATGCGGCCGGGTGGATGCGTTCGGTGAGCGCGTCGAAGTCGAGCCGGCCGTCCCTGGCGATCACGATCTCGCCGTCCAGGACACAGCGCTCGGGCAGCCGGTCGAGGAGAGCGGCGACCAGCTCGGGGAAGTAGCGGGTCAGGGGCTTGCCCGTGCGGCTGCCGATCTCCAGGTCGGCGCCGTCCCGGAAGACGATCGCGCGGAAGCCGTCCCACTTCGCCTCGTAACTCATGCCCGGCGGGATCTTCGCGACGGACTTGGCGAGCATCGGCTTCACGGGCGGCATCACCGGCAGATCCATGACCATGAGCCGATTCTGTCGCGATACGCCGTCACCCGCCCGGTATGCGCACGCAGGCCGATGCGCCTAGCGTGGCCCGCATGGGCAAGTCGAACGGTGCGGCCGTGGAGCTGGAGGCGGGAGAGCGGACGGTACGCCTGTCCAGCCCCGACCGGGTCATGTTCCCCGAGCCCGGTTACACCAAGCTCGACCTCGCCCGCTACTTCCTCTCCGTCGGCCCCGGCATCGTGCGCGCCCTGCGCGACCGCCCCACCACCCTCCAGCGCTACCCCGAGGGCCTGGACGGCGAGTCCTTCTACCAGAAGCGCGCCGCCAAGAACCTGCCTGACTGGATCCCCACCGGCACCATCACCTTCCCCAGCGGGCGACACGCGGACGAGATGTGCCCCACCGAGATCGCCGCCGTCATCTGGGCGGCCCAGTACGGCACCCTCACCTTCCACCCCTGGCCCGTCCGCCGCGCGCACCCCGATCACCCCGACGAGCTGCGCATCGACCTCGACCCGCAGCCCGGCACCGACTACACCGACGCCGTCCGCGCCGCCCACGAGCTGCGCTCCGTCCTCCATGACTTCGGCGGTCTGCGCGGCTGGCCCAAGACGTCCGGCGGCCGGGGCATGCACGTCTTCGTGCCGATCGCCCCGCACTGGACGTTCGTCGAGGTGCGCCGCGCTGCCATCGCCTGCGGCCGCGAGCTGGAGCGCCGTATGCCCGACCGCGCCACCACGGCCTGGTGGAAGGAGGAGCGCGGCGAGCGCATCTTCGTCGACTTCAACCAGACCGCACGCGACCGCACCATCGCCTCCGCCTACTCGGTACGGCCACGGCCGAACGCCCCCGTCTCCGCGCCGCTGCGCTGGGACGAGGTCGACGACGCGCGCCCGGCCGACTTCGACATCGGCTCCATGCCGGCCCGCTACGCCGAAGTCGGCGACGTTCACGAGGACATGGACGAGCACGCCTTCCGGCTCGACGCGCTCCTCGAACTCGCCGACCGGGACGAACGGGACCGCGGCCTCGGCGACATGCCGTACCCGCCCGAGTACCCGAAGATGCCGGGTGAGCCCAAGCGGGTACAGCCGAGCCGGGCCAGACACGAGGACTGACCCGGCTCGACTCGCTCAACTGCCTTGCGGACAGTGCCTGTTACGGCTCCATGCCGTGTTGCGGCACCTTGACCTGTCACAGCTCCTTGATGCGGATGTCCCGGTACGAGATGACGTCCGACGTGCTGTGGACCTGGAGCCCGACATAGCCGGAGGAGAACCGCCGGCCGTCCGTGCCCGGGTCGTCCCCGCGCGGCGGCTCGAAGACCTGACCGCCCGTGTTGTCGAACTCGTTGATCAGGACGCCGTTGCGCAGGACCGAGAAGTGCTGGCCGACCACACGGATCTCGTAGTCGTTCCACGTGCCCTTCTGCGTGACGCCCGCGCCCGCGAGACCCACGCGGTCGAAGCCGTAGATCGAACCGGTCTTGTACATGTCGCCGTCAGGACGGTCGAGGACCTGCACCTCGTGCCCGTACTTGATGGCGACCCACTCCGGCCGCGACTCCTCCGGGTGGTCGTGGACCCACGGGAAGCGCACGAAGACACCGCCGTTGGCGTTGCCCGTGCCCGGCGCGTCGTCCCGCCACTGGAGCTTCAGCGAGAAGTCGCCGTACTTGCGCTGCGGGAACCACAGCATGCCCATGCCTTCAACCGTGGTGCTCGACGTGATCGAGCCGTCCGCGTTCAGGCCGAACTTGCCGCCGCCGACCTGCTCCCACTTGTCGAGCGAGCCCTGCGTGCCGTCGAAGATCTTGCGGTAGCCCTCGGTCTGTCCCGGCTTGCCGATCCCCGACTGCTTGGCGGCGCGGTTGATCTTGTTGTACTCGCGCTGGTCGATCACGCCTTCCTTGAGGAGCTTGTCGGTGACGGTCTTGACGTGCTTGAGGAAGAGGGCCTGCGAGGTCCACTCCCGCTCGTCCTCGATCAGCTCGTTGATCCGGCACCGGTTGTTGGTGACCCGGTTCGGGATGCCCGTGTCGACCGTGCCGACGATCACCGTCAACCGTTCGTCGTACTCCGCGCAGTCGGGCGCCGGGACCCCGCCGCCCGTGGTGACCGTGAAGGCCTCCGACTTCGCCGCCGACATGTTGCCGGCCTTGTCGCTCGCCCGGTACGCGACCGTGTGCGCGCCCGCCCGGTCCACCACGACCGGCGCCGTGTAGGCGAGGTAGGGGCCCGCGTCGAGCGAGTACTCGATCTTGTCGACACCCGAGTCGGCGTCCGTCGCGGAGACGGTCACCTTGGCGCTCTTGAGGTACGCGCCGTCGGAGTTCTTCTCGCCGTCGACCTTCGCCGACACCTCGGGGGGCGTCTTGTCCTGCACGGGCGGTGCGACGACGGTGAAGTCGACCGACTTCTCGGCGGCCACGTTCCCCGCCTTGTCCGCGGCGCGGTAGCGCACGGTGTGGGCGCCCACCTCGTGCACCATCACCGGTGAGGTGTACGGCTGCCAGGCGCCGTCCGAACCCACCGCGTACTCGATGGAGTTGACTCCGGAGCCGGTGTCGGAGGCCGTCACCGTGACCGTCGCCATCGAGAGGTACTCGCCCTTGTCGTTCTTCTCGCCGCTCACCGTCGCCGAGGTCTCCGGCGGAGTCTTGTCGTCCGTGGGCGGCGCGACCACGGTGAAGTCGACCGACTTCTCCGCCGCCACGTTCCCCGCCTTGTCGGACGCCCGGTAGCGGATCGTGTGCGCCCCGACCTGGTCGACGACCACCGCGGTCGTGTACGGCTGCCAGGCGCCGTCGGCACCCGTCGCGTACTCGACCTTGTCGACACCGGAGCCCGCGTCCGTCGCCGTCACACTGACCGACGCCGAACCGACGTACTCCCCTTGGGCGTTCTTCTGCCCCTCGACCTTCGCCGAGGTCTCCGGCGCTGCCGTGTCCTCGCCGCCGCCCTCGGTCACGACGAGGATGCCCTGCATGCCCTCGTGGCCGGGGATCGAGCAGTGGTAACGGTAGCGGCCCGGGGTCAGGGTGACCTCGACCGAGTGCTTGCCGCCCTCACTGTCGTTCGGGTTGGCCAGGATGTTCACCGACACGTCGTTGTTGTACTCGGGATCCGACGTGTCGAACGTCAGCGTGTGCGGCATGCCCATGGTGTTGCCGGTCGCCGCACTGTTCTCGAAGACGATCGTCGTCGCGCCCGCCACCGCCGTCGTCGGCGCCGAGGCGTACTTGGTGATGTCGTCGCTGCCGGTCCAGGTCAGGACCTGCTGGGCGGCGGCGACCGGGGCGTCCTGCCCGAACGCGACGGGGGAGCCGAGTCCGAGCGCCATCAGCAGGGCAGCGAACAGTGCCGTCCACAGTCTTCGCCGGTTCTTGGTGCGCATCCTCATCACTGCGCCTTCCTGGCCAGGTCACCGGCCGCAGGGGTCGCCTCGCCGCCCGTGTACGTCACCTTCCACAGGGCCGACTTGGCATCCGAGGTGAAGAAGCCGCGGCCGTAGTCGAGGACGTAGAGCGCGCCGTCCGGGCCGAACTTCCAGTCCATGAGGTTCTTGATGCCGTCGTTGCCGACCGGCACGATCTTCTTGAGGTTCTCGGCGTGCACCGGGATGCCGCCGTCACCGGCCGTCTTCGGGTCGGTGATCACCGCGTGCCGCGGCTGCGTGGCGTCGTAGAAGTCACCGACGAACCACTTGCCGTCCCAGTAGCTCGGCCACTTGTCCGCGTTCGGGATCGACGCGTCGTAGCGGTAGACGGGCCCGTCCATCGCGGCCTGCCCGCCGCCCTTCAGCCACGGCAGGAGGTACTTGGCCTCCTCCTTCTTGTACGAGGGGATGCCGCCTGCGTCACGCGGGTAGTCCGGCGCCCCGCCCTGCGGCGAGTACCAGATGTTGTTGGCGGTCATCGGCGGGAGGTTGACGAGACCGTCGTTGTTCGGCGACTCGTTCTTCAGGTGGTCGCAGTCGTACCAGCCGAGCGGCTTCGTCGGGTCCGGCAGATTGCGGTCGCGGTAGGGCTGCTTGTTGCCCATGCAGTACGGCCAGCCGCGGTTGGACGCCTTGGTGATCACGGCGAACGTGTCGTACTTCGCCGGACCCCAGGTCGTCGACGGCTCACCGGCGTCCGGGCCGACCCAGCCCGCGTAGAGCGTGTCGGTCTTCTTGTCGACGGAGATGCGCGCCGGGTTGCGGACACCCATCACATAGATCTCGCCGCGTGTCTTGCCGCCGCCCTCCGCGGTCTCCTTGCCCGTGAAGAGGTTGCCCTCCGGCAGCGTGTACGTGCCGTCGGCCTCCGGGTGGATGCGCAGGATCTTGCCGTTGAGGTTGTTCGTGTTGCCGGCGGTGCGGCGCGCGTCCGCGAAGGAGACGCCCTTGTAGTTCGGCTGCGGGTTGTTGCCCGAGTAGCCGTCGCTGAAGCCGGAGGAGTTGTTGTCACCGGTCGCGATGTACAGGTTGCCCTTGGAGTCCCAGGCCATCCCGCCACCCGCGTGGCAGCAACTGTGCACCTGCACAGGCCACTTGAGCAGTACTTTCTCGCTGCCCATGTCCAGCTTGTTGGTGTTCAGGTCGAGCGTGAAGCGGGAGACCTGCCGCTCGGCCATCTGCTTGTCGCGGTCGAGCCCCGAGTGCGGCGTGTAGTGCAGGTACACCCAGCCGTTCTGCTCGAACTTCGGGTCGAGCTCGATGCCGAGCAGCCCTTCCTCGACCTTGGTGAGCTCGTCCCCGCCGCCCTTGTTGCCGAAGACGGTGAGCGCGCCGGCCTGGGTGACCTTCTTGGTCTTCGGGTCGTAGACGTGGATCTCGCCCTTGCCCTTGCCGACGTCGGGGTTGTTCCAGTCGGTGATCACCGGCTGCGAGGAGTCGGCGCCGCCGCGGCCGATGTACAGGACGCGGCCGTCGGGCGCGGTGACCAGGCCGTGCGGCTCGCCGATCTGGTCGTTCTGCCCCGCCTGGTTGGGCTGGGTGAGTCGCTCGGCCTTGTAGTTGGAGTCGATCGCGGCCTTGCAGTCGGCGCGCACGATGCGGCTCGTCCACAGCAGGGCGCCGCGCAGGTGCGACTGGAAGTCCACCTCGTCGTAGCTGGAGGCCGTGCCGCCCATGCCCGTGTAGAAGGAGCGGCCGCCGTCGTAGTCGCGGCACCAGGACACCGGGTGGTCCGCGCCGTTGGCGCTCGCGCCCGGCTGGTACGTCGACTCGCGGACCCGGGCCACGGTGTGCACCGAGCCGGACGGGTTCTTCACCCAGTTCAGCCACTGGTCGGGCCGCTTCCACTGCACGGGAAGGTCCTTGGTGGCCGGATGCTGGCGGTCACCGACCTCGACGGTGGCCCGCTGGACGTTCGCCGGGCTGTCGTCGGCCGGACGCGCGCCGATCAGGCCGGTGAACCAGTCCGAGTACGGCTCGGCACGGGCCGCGTCGTGGATGCCGACGAACCCGCCGCCGGCCTCCATGAACGACTCGAGCCCGGCCTCCTGGTCCGGGTCGAGCACATCGCCGCCGCCGGTCAGGAAGACGACCGCGTTGAAGCGGCCCAGCTTCGTGGCGTCGGTGAACACGGACGCGTCGTCCGTCGCCGTGATCTTGAAGCGCTGGGCCGCGGGGCCGCTCTGGCCGATCTTCTCGATGGCCGCGATTCCCGCGTTCACCACCGGTGACTCGTCGCCGCCCGCGGCGGAGCCGTAGTACACCAGGACGCGCACATTCGAGCCGCCGGGAGGCGACGGCAGGGACATCGTTGTCACGGATGGTTCGGGACCCGGACGCGCGCTGGCGGCGGGTCCGGTGAGGAGTCCGGCGGCTACCGCCCCGGACGCCAGGACCGCGGCGACTGCACGGCGTCGTCTGCGTCTGTCTCTGTCCAACCCTCTTACGTCCAAGGGTTTTTGATGCGGCGTGGACCGCATGAGTTCACCCACCCCTCGTCGGTCACAGGTACGGCGCCGATGAAGCTAGACCTCTTTTCGCGGCGCGCCAATAGGTATGGCTGCACTGGCGCGAACTTTGTCCTGAGTGTGGATAAACGAAGATCACCCGGTTACCGTCTCTCTGGCCGTCACTGCAGGCACTGGTGGCACGTCCGCAAGTCCCGTACGAGGGTGGGGAGTTCGGCATGGACAGGCGCAGCTTCAACCGGCGGGTGATGATGGGCGGGGCCGCCGTCGCGACGACCGCGACATCGTTGTCGCTCATCGCGGCGACGGACGCCGCCCCCGCGGACGGCCCGGTGCGCACGGCTCCGGCCGGGGGTGAGGTCAAGCGCATCAAGATGTACGCCGAGAAGCTCGCGGACGGGCAGATGGGCTATGGGTTCGAGAAGGGCAAGGCGTCCGTGCCCGGACCTCTGATCGAGCTCAACGAGGGCGACACCCTGCACATCGAGTTCGAGAACACGATGGACGTGGCGGCCAGCCTGCACGTCCACGGCCTCGACTACGAGGTCTCCAGCGACGGCACCAAGCTCAACAAGAGCGACGTCGAGCCCGGCGGCAAGCGCACCTACACCTGGCGCACCCACGCCCCGGGCCGGCGCAAGGACGGCACGTGGCGCGCGGGCAGTGCGGGGTACTGGCACTACCACGACCACGTCGTCGGCACGGAACACGGCACCGGCGGCATCCGCAAGGGCCTGTACGGGCCGGTGATCGTCCGGCGCAAGGGCGACGTCCTCCCGGACACCACGTTCACCGTCGTCTTCAACGACATGACCATCAACAACAAGCCGGCGCACGAAGGCCCCGACTTCGAGGCCACGGTGGGCGATCGCGTCGAGATCGTCATGATCACGCACGGCGAGTACTACCACACCTTCCACATGCACGGTCATCGCTGGGCGGACAACCGCACGGGCATGCTGACCGGCCCGGACGACCCGAGCCGGGTCGTCGACAACAAGATCGTCGGCCCCGCGGACTCGTTCGGCTTCCAGATCATCGCGGGCGAGGGGGTCGGGGCGGGCGCCTGGATGTACCACTGCCATGTCCAGAGCCACTCCGACATGGGGATGGTGGGGCTCTTCCTGGTGAAGAAGGAGGACGGCACGATCCCGGGCTACGAGCCGCACCACGCGGCGGACCACACCATGTAGCACCGGCGGCCGCGGCGGAGCGGCTCCCGGAGGAGGTGTGCCGGACGGCGGGGCCTTCGTGCCGGTGCAGGGATTCGTGAGGCGAAGTTGCGAAGACCGTTCCCGGGAGTGCGCCACGGGTGTACACCTCCCGGGACGACGGAGATCAACGCCTGACATCCCAACCACTCACACCGGGAGCCGAGTTGAGCAAGGACAGCGAGTACGACTACGTCATCGTCGGGGCAGGGTCGGCCGGCTCCGTGCTGGCCGCGCGGCTGTCGGAGGATCCGGCCGTGCGCGTCGCGCTCGTCGAGTCGGGCCCGCGCGACCGCAAGACCGAGATCCGCATCCCGGCCGCGTTCCCCAAGCTGTTCAAGACGCCGTACGACTGGGACTACTCGACGTCGAAGCAGTCCCGGCTCGACGGCCGCGAGCTGTATTGGCCGCGGGGCCACACACTCGGCGGCTCCTCCTCGATGAACGCCATGATGTGGGTGCGCGGCCACCGCGACGACTACGACGCGTGGGGCGAGGCGGCCGGCGAGGAGTGGTCGTACGAGCAGTTCGCGCGCTACTTCCAGCGCGCCGAACGCTGGGCGGGCACCCAGCGGGCCGACTCCCCGCACGGCACCCAGGGCCCCTTGTGGATCTCCCCGCCGCGCGACCCGAACGAGACGACGTCCGCCTTCCTCGACGCCTGCCGCGGCGACGGGCTGCGCGAGCTGCCGGAGCTGAACCACGAGGACCACGGCGGCTTCGCGCTCACCCCGCTCAACCAGCACCGCGGCCGCCGGTGGAGCGCGGCCGACGGCTATCTGAAGCCGGCCAGGAACAGGCCCAACCTGCACATTCACACCGACGCCCGGGTCACGCGCCTCGACTTCGACGGCACCCGCGTGGCCGGCGTCGTCGCCGAGGGCGTCCCCGGCATCCTGCGGGCGCGCCGCGAGGTCATCCTCAGCGCGGGCGCGATCGGTTCGCCGCAACTGCTCCAGCAGGCGGGCGTGGGCGACCCCGAGCAGCTCGCCGAGGCCGGGATCGACGTCCGCGTCGCGTCCCCCGACGTGGGCCGTCACCTCCAGGACCACCTCTCCTACGCCGTGACGATGCGCTGTCCCCGGCCCGTCACCCTCACCGGCGCGGACTCCCTGACCAATGTGGGCCGCTTCCTGCTCTCCGGCCGCGGACCGCTCACGTCGAACGTCGGCGAGGCGGTCGCCTTCATCAAGACCCGTCCCGAACTGACCTCGCCCGACATCGAGTTGATCTACGCGCCCGTGCCGTTCGTCAACCACGGGCTCACCCCGCCCGTCGAGCACGGCATCACGATCGGCGTCGTCCTTCTGCAGCCGGAGAGCAAGGGCAGCATCACTCCGGGCGGGGCCGACCCCTCGGCGCGGCCGCTGATCGACCCGGGCTATCTGTCCCGGGACGAGGACCTGCGCACGCTGATCGCCGGAGTGCGCCGTGCCGAGGAGCTCTTCGCGGCCGAGCCGTTCGCCGCCTACACCGACGGGCCCCTCGCGCCGTACCCGGGGGCCGTCGACGACGAGGAGCTCGCGGGGGTGATCCGCGCGGGCGCCGAGACGCTCTACCACCCGGTCGGCACCTGCCGGATGGGCGCCGACGAGGGCTCGGTGACGGACCCGCGGCTGCGGGTCAGGGGCGTGGAGGCCCTGCGCGTCGTCGACGCCTCGGTGATGCCGCGCATCACCCGCGGCCACACCCATGCCCCGACCGTCGCCCTCGCGGAGAAGGCGGCAGAGCTCATCCGCGAGGACGCCGGGGCATGAACCGTCCGGGACCTACGATCCGACGCTGACGGTGAAGCGCCGCGGGTTCCCGTCGTTCGCCGCGCCGGACACGTCCGGCTGCCCGTCGGGACGCACGTCGTCGTACGGGAAGGCGTACCCGATGGGCGAGTTGGCGTGCACGACCCGCGACCAGTGGTTGGTGACGTCGCCCTGGTAGTAGTCGGCGGTCGAGGTGCCGTTCGGCTGCTCGGGGTGGGTCAGCATGATGCTGCGGTTGAACCCGGCGGCGAGACGGGCGAGGAGGCCCTTCTTGTCGTCGGGGTCGCCGGGGTTGTTGGTGAACGGGCCGTGGTTGCAGGTGAAGATGTCCTTCGAGGCGGGCTTGGGGAAGGTGTGCCCGCCGTTGAAGGTGAGGGTGTCGCCGCTGACCCGGCCCGTGAAGACGCCCCGGCCGCCCTGGAGGTCGATCTTCAGGTCCGTCGTGCGGTACTTCTCCCAGACCTGGTCGACATAGCTGTCCCAGACGTTCCGGAACGGCATCTGGTCGGGGCGGTCGAAGTACGGGGCCATCAGGTTCTGCGGCGAGATGACGCGCAGGACCTTGCCGTCGCCACCGCGGATGACGAGCTTGTCCCAGGGCTGCCCGTCCCTGGCGGTCTGGGCCGCGAGATCCGCGGCGATCCTGTCCACCGCGCCGTCCGGGAGCGGTGCGACGGTGTGCGTGGCATCGCCCTCCAGGGTCAGGCCGATGGGCAGGGCCGTCACCAGGTCGACGTAGCTGATGTTCGCGTACAACTGGTCGGAGTTGAAGGTGAATTCACAGAACGACCAGGTCTTCCCGTAGTTCGCGTCGGTGGAGGTCGCGAAGGCCGGCTCGACGAGCGCGGGGCCCGGGTTGAGGAAGAAGTCGAGCGTGTCGTCGCGCACGAAGTAGACTCGGGCGCCGTACATCTGAGGGAGCGTCAGGATCTTCGGGGCCGAACCCGCCGCGCCCAGCGGGATGGCGCAGTCGACGGGCAGCGGGGTCTGTGGGGCTGACGGCGAGTCGGGGTGGTAGACCCCGCCGTCGGGCTTGAGCAGCACCCAGCGGTCGGTGCCCTGCTCGTGGCCCGTGACATAGGCACGCACGGTGCCGGGCAACGACTTGTTCTGCAGGGCGAGTTCGCAGGTGGCGGGTGCTGCCGTGGCGTCCGGGCTGAGGGCGCTGCCCCAGGCCGGGTAGGTGAGTGCGGTGGCGGCCGTGGCGGCGCCGGTCAGGAACAGTCTGCGCGATATCACGGAGGACTCCTGAGATGTGGGGGAGCCCCACTGTTGCGAGTGCGGCGCGACGGGTCAAGACTTGTGACGGGGAGCGCTCCCATTTCTGTGAATCGTTCAACTCTTGGTGATGGCTTGCGATGGCTCGGTGAGGCCGGGCGTCGGCTGCGCGGTGGAACGGTCGAGGCCGGTCGGCGGCTCATCGGCGACTCGGCGCCGGTCCGGAGCGGCGGCTGCGCGGGGTGACAGCGCGTGGCGGCGGCGCGCGGTGACAGCGCGTGGAGCGGCCATTGTCAGTGCGCGGTGCCAGACTCGGTGAGGAGGCAACGGGACCCCTGCAAGGGGGGCACCCTCAACGAGGAGGGCACCATGCTCACCACCCGTTTCGTCGACGGCTCGCCGAACTGGCTTGATCTCGGAACCCCGCATCTCGACTCCGCCTTTTCCTTCTACAGCGGGCTCTTCGACTGGCACTTCCAGTCGGGCGGCCCCGAGGTCGGTGGTTACGGTCTGTTCCTGCTGGACGGCAAGGTCGTCGCCGGCGGCATGACCGTCACGCCCGACCAGGCGCCGCCGTCCTGGACCGTCTATTTCCAGACGCAGGACGTGGACGCGACGGTGAAGGCCGCCGAGCAGGCCGGCGGATCCGTGCCCTTCCGGCCCATGGACGTGACGGACCTGGGCCGCATGGCGATCATCGCCGATCCCGCCGGGGCGACGTTCGGCATCTGGCAGCCCGGTCGGCACAAGGGCCTGGGCCTCGCCACACAGGACGGCTCGCTCAACTGGATCGAGCTGTACACCTCGGATGTCGCGGTGGCCAAGGACTTCTACGGCTCGGTGCTCGGCTGGGGCACGTTCGACGTGCCGTTCCCCGGCGGCACCTATGTGACGGTGAACCCGGCGGGCACGGGCGAGGACGACATGTTCGGCGGCATGGTCACGCTGGGCGACGACCCGGCGGAGTCCGACATCGGGGCGCACTGGTCGCCGTACTTCCATGTGCCGGACGTCGACGCGATCGCCGCCCGGGCGCTGGAGCTCGGCGGTAAGGTGCGCTTCGCGCCCACGAACCTGCCGGGCGTCGGCCGCATCGCCAAGCTCACCGACCCGCAGGGCGCCCGCTTCGCGGTGATCAAGGGGGACCCGGACCAGACCTGAGCCGGATCCGGGCACGTCCCGGAGGGGCCGGGAGGGCACAGGCCGAATCCGCCCGGCGCGCCGCGTTGATCAGTCGTTGATCGTCTGTTTTTCGCCGCGCGGCACGATCAGTGGCATGTACTCGAACCACACGCTGCGCCCCGTCACGAGCCCTCCCGGGGCCTCCACCTCCGCGCGGCAGGCCGTGAAGCCGGAGGGTGCGGCCGTGTCCGTCCCCTCCTGGCAGGACGAGGCGCTGTGCGCCCAGACGGGCGCCGACTTCTTCTTTCCCGAGCCCGGCAGCTCGGTACGCGAGGCGAAGAGCATCTGTGGCCGGTGCGAGATGCGCTCCGCCTGCCTGGAGTACGCCCTCGCCAATGACGAGCGCTTCGGCGTCTGGGGAGGCCTCTCCGAGAAGGAACGCCACCGGCTGCGCCGCGGCTGAGCGGGCCGCACGCCCATGACGCGGCACGCCCCGGGCGCGTGGCCCGGGGCGTGCTTGCGTGACGGGGGCGGTCAGCCGGCGGCGCGGGCCGCCATGCGGGCCTTGCGGGCGGCGAGCTTCTCGTCGAACTTGGCGGCCTCGCTGTCCAGGCCGCCCATGTACAGACCGAGCTCCTCCTGGGCCTTGAGACCCTCCGGGCCGAGCCCGTCGATGTCCAGGACCTTCAGGAAGCGCAGGACGGGCTGGATCACGTCGTCGTGGTGGATGCGCATGTTGTAGATCTCGCCGATGGCCATCTGGGCGGCGGCGCGCTCGAAGCCGGGCATGCCGTGTCCGGGCATCCGGAAGTTGACGACGACGTCGCGCACGGCCTGCATCGTGAGGTCGGGGGCGAGCTCGAAGGCCGCGCCGAGCAGGTTCCGGTAGAAGACCATGTGCAGGTTCTCGTCGGTGGCGATGCGCGCCAGCATGCGGTCGCAGACCGGGTCGCCCGACTGGTGGCCGGTGTTGCGGTGCGAGACGCGGGTCGCGAGCTCCTGGAAGGCGACGTACGCGACCGAGTGCAGCATCGAGTGCCGGTTGTCGGACTCGAAGCCCTCGGCCATGTGCGCCATGCGGAACTGCTCGAGCTGGTCCGGGTCGACGGCGCGCGACGCCAGCAGGTAGTCACGCATCACGATGCCGTGGCGTCCCTCCTCGGCGGTCCAGCGGTGCACCCAGGTGCCCCAGGCGCCGTCGCGGCCGAAGAGGGAGGCGATCTCGTGGTGGTAGCTGGGGAGGTTGTCCTCGGTCAGCAGGTTGACGACGAGCGCGACCCGACCGATCTCGGTGACCTTGGACTGGTCCTTGGCCCAGGCCTCGCCGTCCTCGAAGAAGCCGGGGAAGTTACGGGCGTCGGCCCACGGCACGTACTCGTGCGGCATCCAGTCCTTGGCGACCTTGAGGTGCCGGTTCAGTTCCTTCTCGACCACTTCCTCCAGCGCGTACAGCAGCTGGGCGTCCGTCCAGGTGGAGGACGAGCTGCCGAGGTGGGGAGAGGCGATGGTCACGAGGGCTCCAGGGGGGGACGGGAGTAGTGCGAGGAGTCGAATCGCAGGCACGAGCGGTTGTACCTACGGTGTCGTAGGTTACGTTGCCGTAGGTTAAACCCCCTGTAAAGGGCCCCCCGGAACCGGCCCCTCCGGTCTCAGTGGCCTCCAAGGCTTCATTGCGCCTCAGGAGTGCAGCTCGCGGAGCCTGACTGAGAGGCACGTCACACAGCCCTCGAGCTTCTCGAACTCGCCGATGTCCACCGGAACCGGCTCCAGTCCGAGATCCGCGTACAGCTCCGCCGTCCTCGGCGTGCTCGCCGCCATCAGGAGCTTCCCGCCGCCCAGGAGCACCACATGCGCGCCGGCCTCTTCCGGGACGGGCAGGAAGCGCGGGAAGAGGGACGGTGCGTCCACCATCGGCTCGTGCCCGACGACCGTGCCGTCGGGCAGGGCCGTCACGGCCGACTTCAGGTGCAGCACCTTGCTGACCGGTACGGCGACGACCTGTGCCCCGAGCGGCTCGAAGGCGGCCCGCAGCTGGCGCACGCCGTCCGCGTTCGTGCGCCCGCCGCGGCCCACGTAGATCGTGTCGCCGACCTTGAGGACGTCGCCGCCGTCGAGGGTGCCGGGTTCCCGCACCCGGTTCACGGAGCAGCCGAGCCGGGCCACGGCCTCCTCGACGCCGGCCGTCTCCGCGCGCCGGGACGCGGCGCCGGGCCGGGTGATCAGCGCGACGTTGCGGTACATGACGACCGCGTCCTCGACGAAGACCGCGTCGGGGCACTCGTCGGCGGCCCCGACCTCGACCGTCTCCCAGCCGTGCTCCCCGAGCGCCGCGACGTAGGCTTCCCACTGGGTGAGCGCCAGTTCCGGATCGACAGGCGTGCGCTCGACGTGCGTGACGAGCCCGTCGGCGAGGCGCGGTCCCGGGCGGCGGATCAAGGCCTTCTGGCTGGGCACGGGCGGCTCTCCTCGGGACTGGACTGCTCGGGGGCGGGCTCGGGCGGGCGGGGGCCGGCTCCTGGACGGTCCGGCGCGGACATCATGCACAGCCCGGCGCCGGTGACGGAATCCCCTGCTCGTGTGCCGTTGCGCCCGCCCGACTCGCGGCTATCCGCCGTACCCGCCCTCCTTCGTCGTGATGTCCCGCAGCCGGCCTCCCTCCATGAGCAGTGTCCGCGTGACCCCGATGGACTTCAGGAACGGCAGGTCGTGGCTCGCGACGAGCAGCGCGCCCTCGTAGGACTCCAGGGCCGTGGTCAGCTGCCGGACGCTCGCCAGGTCGAGGTTGTTCGTCGGCTCGTCGAGCATCAGCAGCTGGGGCGCCGGCTCGGCGAGCATCAGTGCCGCGAGGGTCGCCCTGAACCGCTCGCCGCCCGAGAGGGTCGCCGCCGCCTGATCGGCCCGTGCCCCCTTGAACAGGAAGTGGGCGAGCCGCGCCCTGACGCGGTTGTTCGTGACTCCGGGAGCGAACCGCGCCACGTTCTCGGCGACGGTCAGCTCCTCGTCGAGCACATCCAGCCGCTGCGGCAGGAAGCGCAGCGGGACGTGTGCCAATGCCTCACCCGCAACGGGATCGAGGTCCCCGGCGATCGTGCGCAGGAGCGTGGTCTTGCCCGAACCGTTGCGCCCCACGAGCGCGATCCGCTCCGGCCCGCGCACCTCGAACTCGCCCTCCACGCACGCTCCGTAGGCCATCCGCAGCTGGAGCAGCGTGAAGACGCGGCGGCCCGGCGGCACCGTCGTGTGCGGCAGATCGACGCGGATCTCGTCGTCGTCACGCACGGCCTCCACCGCCTCGTCGAGCCGCTCCTTCGCCTCGGCGAGCCGGCCCTCGTGCAGTTGGCGGTGCTTGCCCGCCGAGACCTGGGCCTGCCGCTTGCGCTGGGCCATGATCGCCTTCGGCTCGCGCTTGGTGTCCCACATCTTCTGTCCGTAGCGCTTGCGCCGGGCCAACTTGACCTGGGCGTCCACCAGTTCACGCTGCTGCTTCTTCAGATCGGCACCGGCGACCCGCAGCATGCGCTCCGCCGCCTCCTGCTCGGTCGCGAGCGCCTCCTCGTACGCGGAGAGGTTCCCGCCGTACCGAACGAGGTCACCCGCGCGCAGATCGGCGATCTGGTCGACCTGCTCCAGGAGTTCGCGGTCGTGGCTGACCACGATCATGACGCCCGGCCACGCCTCCACCGCCGCGTACAGGCGCCTGCGGGCGGGCAGGTCGAGGTTGTTCGTCGGCTCGTCGAGCAGCAGCACGTCCGGGCGGCGCAGGAGCAGCGCGGCGAGGCGGATCAGCACGGACTCGCCTCCCGAGAGCTCGCCGACGGTGCGGTCGAGACCGATGCGGCCGAGCCCGAGCCCGTCGAGAGCCGCGACGGCCCGCTCCTCGACGTCCCAGTCGTCGCCGACCGCGGCGAACAGCTCGTCGCGTACATCCCCCGCCTCGATGGCGTGCAGGGCCGCGCGGGCACCGGCGATGCCGAGGGCCTCGTCGACGCGCAGCGAGGTTTCGAGAGTGACGTTCTGCGGCAGATAGCCGATCTCGCCGGCCACCTTCACGGCTCCGTCGGTCGGGGTGAGTTCTCCGGCGATCAGCTTCAACAGGGTTGATTTCCCGGCGCCGTTGAGGCCGATGAGCCCGGTCCTGCCGGGGCCGAAGGCGGCCTGGAGGCCATCGAAGACCCGTGTGCCGTCGGGCCAGGCGAAGGTGAGGGAGGTGCAGGTGAGGGAAGTGGAAGAGGTAGACATACGGCCTCGCGGTCGCTCGGTGGGAACGGTGGGCAGCGCATGGGGACACCGCGGACGACCACAGCCGGAAGCGACGAGAGCGCGCAGGGCGCGAGGGACAGTCCTGTGCCGGATTCAGGCGGGAGGACGGCTCGGTCGTCCGAGGTCGCACACGCAGGACACGTGGCGCACCGGTGGGGTGCGGCCGCGTGACGCGGTGTCTCAGAACCTCAGAGGAACAACGTCCTGCTCCGATCGACGACATCAGGATCTACGGGAACGCTCAACACCGTACGAAGGCGGATGGGGGCCGTCAACGAATTAAATTGGACCTCCGCGCCCCGCGCACCCGCCTGAACCTCCGCGCACCCGCCCTCCAGGAGGAGGCCCTCGTGCCCCACGGCTCGCTCTCGCTGCCCGCCCGGCTCTGCCTGCTGGGCTTCGACACGGAGAAAGGCAGGATCTCCGGAGCCCCGGACCTTGCGCTTGCGGTCCGCGCGGCCGCACTCGTCGAACTGGCCCGGCGCCGCATCATCAGCGACGTGGACGGCGTCGTCACCCCGGTCTTCGACGCGCGCACCGGCGACCCCGTCCTCGACGAACTGATGGAACTCGCAGAGGAGTCGCGGCCGCGCTCATGGCGTACCTGGATCGGCTACCGCTCCGGCGCCACCCTCGACACCGTGCGCCGTCAACTCGCCTCCGAGGGCTATCTGTCGGCCGAGCGCAAGCGCGTCTTCGGGCTCTTCCCCGTGACCCGCTACGGCCTGGAGCGCGCCGGTTACGTCGAGGTGCTGCGGGCCGAGGTGCTCGGCGCGCTGGAGGGCGCCGAGCCGGCCGGCCGGGTGGACGAGGACGACGCGGTACTCGCGGTGCTCGCCGCCACGGGCAAGCTGCGCCGGCTGATCCCCGGCAAGGTCAGCCGCACGCACAAGGACCGCCTCGACCACCTCGCCGCGCGCGCCGGCGGCGTCTCCCCCGAACTGCGGCAGAGCCTGGGCGACATCCGCGCCGCGCTCGCCGCGGCCGTCAGGGCGGCGGAGGCGTCGCGGGCCTCGGCGGGCGGGGGCTGAACACGGGGGCGCAGGGTTGAGCGTGGGTCACACGTACGTGTCGGATTTCTGCCAGCCGTACGCGGGAGCCGGGTGGTTGGCTGTACGGCATGACGAACCGTAAGCACCTCAATGACCAGGCCCTGGCCTTCCGTTCGCAGCACGTCGCCGGCCGCCCGCTCGTCCTGCCCAATGCATGGGACGTCGCGAGTGCCCGCATCGTCGTGGACGCCGGAGCCGCCGCCGTCGCCACCACCAGCGCCGGGCTGGCCTGGGACCTCGGCGCGGCCGACGGGGACCGGCTCGGCAGGGACGAAGCGTTGAGCGCCGTCGCGCGGATCGCCGCCGCCGTGGACGTGCCGGTGACCGCGGACATCGAGAGCGGCTATGCCGACGAGGCCCAGGACGTCGCCGTCACCGTGCGCGCCGTCCTCGACGCCGGAGCGGTCGGCGTCAACATCGAGGACGCCTGGCACGGCGGGAGCGCCCCGCTGCGGCCCGTGGAGGCGCAGGCGGAGCGGATCGCGGTGGCCCGCGCGGCGGCGGACGCGGAGGGCGTGGCGCTGTTCGTGAATGCCCGTACCGACACGTATCTGATGGGCGTGGGGAAGCCGGAGGAGCGGCTCGCGGCGACGCTGGAGCGGGCCGAAGCCTACCTCGCGGCGGGAGCGGACGGGATCTTCGTCCCGGGGGTCGTCGACCCCGTGACCGTGAAGGCGCTCGTCGCCGGCGTCGACGGGCCGCTCGGCGTGATGGCGTGGCCCGGGGCGCCCTCCGTGGCCGAGTTCGCCGCGCTCGGGGTTGCCCGGATCAGCGTCGGCGGGGGCATCGCGCAGGCCGCGCACGCCCTCGTCCGCAGGGCGGCCCGGGAACTGCTCACCGAGGGAACGTACGAGAGTCTGGCCGGCGGGCTCGAATACGGAGAGCTCAACGCCCTGCTCGGCGGGGGGAGTTGAGCCCGGGCGAGCGGCTGGTCAGAACGCGTCGCGCATGAGGTCCGCGAGATCGCCGTCGAGGTCCATGTGCAGATACTCGTCGCCCACCGGCACCAGCGCCGCCGTACTTCTGAGGAAGCGGCGCACCTCGCCCGTCCGGACGTGCACGATCGCGGTGCCCTCGCGGGCGTGGAACTCCAGGACCGTGCGGTCGTAGCCGTACGGCCGTACCCGGACGTCGCCCGCGCCGGCCGGCTCGCGCACCCCGGCCGAGAGCAGCTCGCGGGCGAACGTCCAGCTCACGTCGACGCCCTCGAGGGTGGCCGGCGCGGGGAACGACATGCGCACGGCGAAGGGGTTCCGCATGTCGTAGCGCAACGTCGCGGGAATGGTCGACATCCGCGGCGCGGCGGCGACGAGACGGGCCTCTACGGCTTGCTCGATGACGGTGGACAACGCCTGCTCCCTTGTGACGGCTGAACGGACGGCGGTTCGGGCAACGGCTCGGACGGCGGGTCGGTCGGCAAGTCGGACGACGGGTGGGACGGCGGGTAGGACTCCCCGCCACTTGAAGAGACGGCGGAACGAGGGAATCCGTGCACCGAACGGCCGAGGAAAGGTGAGTGACCTCGGTCACCGGTATCCGTCGCTCCGGCGCGCGGGCTATCTGGACGGGGCCGGGGGAGTGGGCTAGCTTCGCCCGCCATGAGGGGCATGGGGAAGTCGCGACGCATGGTGTCCATGGGGCTGGCAGGGGCGGCACTCGCCCTCGCGTTCGCTCCGGCGGGTCCGGCGCAGGCCGCCGGTGCGCAGGCCGACGGAGGGCACGCGCGGGCGAAGCCGCACTGGGCCTTGAAGGGGTCCGGTACCGACGCGCGGTTCCGGGGGCTCGCCGCCGTGAACCGCGACGCCGCATGGGTGGCCGGGGCCAAGGGCACGGTCCTTCGCACCTCGGACGGCGGCGCCCACTGGCGGAACGTGTCGCCGCCGGGCGCGGGCGAGCTGGAGTTCCGCGACATCGAGGCCTTCGACAGCCGGCGCGCGGTCGTCCTCGCCATCGGTGAGGGCGACGCCTCGCGGGTGTTCCGCACGGACGACGGCGGGGCCACCTGGACCGAGTCCTTCCGCAACTCCGACCCGAAGGCGTTCTACGACTGCCTGACCTTCTTCGACGCGCGCCACGGCCTCGCGATGAGCGACCCCGTGGACGGCAGGTTCCGGATCCTGTCCACGCGTGACGGAGGACGCTCCTGGGACGTCCTGCCCAGTGACGGAATGCCCGCGGCGCAGGAGGGCGAGGCCGGGTTCGCGGCGAGCGGCCAGTGCCTGGTCAGTTCCGGTCCGCGCGATGTGTGGCTGGCCACGGGCGGGGCCGCACGCGCCCGCGTGCTGCACTCTTCGGACCGTGGCCTGACCTGGCGGGCGACCGACGTCCCGGTCCCGGCGGGTGACCCGGCGCGCGGCGTCTTCGGCCTCGCGTTCCGCGACCGTACGCACGGCATCGCGGTCGGCGGCGACTACCGCGCGGACCAGGCCTCCCACCGGGCTTCGGCCGGCACACGCGACGGCGGCCGCACCTGGACGCCGTCCGCCGCGCCCGTCCCCGCCTACCGCTCGGGCGTCACCTGGCTCCCGCACAGCCGGACGAGCGCCCTCGCGGTCGGCCCGACGGGGACCGACCTCACCCTCGACGCGGGCCGCACCTGGCGCACCGTCGACACGGGCTCGTACGACACGGCGGACTGCACGCACGACGGCGCGTGCTGGGCCTCGGGCGAGAAGGGACGCATCGCCCGGCTGGAACGGTGACCGAGGCCGGGATCCGAGCCGACTAGCCGGCCAACTGCTGCCGGAAACGGGACAGTTCGGGCGCCGTCTTCGTCGCGATGAACTCCGTGACGCGGTACGTGCACACGTCGCCGGTGACGAAGGGGTCGGCCGCCGTGATCTTCTCGATCCGCGTGCGGTCGTCCCCGACGGCGAGGATGATCCCGCCGTCGCGCGGGTTCTTGCGGCCGGAAGCGATGAAGACGCCGGCTTCGTACTGCTCGTCGAGCCAGGCGACGTGCGCTTCGAGCAGCGGGTCGACACGCTCGACCGGGGCCGTGTAGGTCAGTTCGAGTACAAACATGATCGCCAGGCTACCCGCGGCCCACCGGCGCCCCGGCCTTATGGTGGTCGCCATCATGAGCCACCGACAGATCCTCGCCGACTGGCCCACCGACGAGCGTGCCGCGCGCGCGGTCCAGGACGAACTGCGCGTCCGCGTCGTCCTCGACGAGCCGGGGCCCCCGCCCGGCACCGGACTCGTGACCGGTGTCGACGTGGCGTACGACGACGAGCGCGACCTCGTCGCGGCGGCGGCCGTCGTGCTCGACGCGGCGACCCTCGACGTCGTCGAGGAGTCCACGGCCGTCGGCCGGATCTCCTTCCCGTACGTGCCGGGCCTGCTGGCCTTCCGCGAGATCCCGACCGTCGTCGCCGCCCTGGAGGGCCTCGACTCCGGCCCCGGCCTTGTCGTCTGCGACGGGTACGGCCTCGCCCACCCGCGCCGCTTCGGTCTCGCCAGCCACCTCGGCGTCCTGACGGGGCTGCCCACGATCGGTGTCGCGAAGAACCCGTTCACCTTCACGCACGAGGAGCCGGCGCCGCCGCGCGGCAGCACCGCGCCCCTGCTGGACGGCGACGAGGAGGTCGGCCGGGCGCTGCGGACCCGCGACGGCGTCAAGCCCGTCTACGTCTCGGTCGGCCACCGCACGAGCCTTGACACGGCGTGCGCCCACACCCTGAGCCTCACGCCGAAGTACCGCCAGCCCGAGACGACCCGCAGAGCGGACGCCCTGTGCAGGCGAGCGCTGGCGGAGGCCCAGGAGGGCGCCACGCGCGCGTAGCGACGCGCCGCGTCCCCGGAGCGCACCTGCCCCTACCGCGTGGCCGCCACCCGGAACGTGATCCCCGCGTCCCGCAGGCGGGTCGTCAGGGCATCGCCCATCGCGACGGCCGTGGTGACCTGGCCCGAGGTTTCGGGCAGGTCGTCCAGGGCCAGGCACATGGCCGACTCGCCGAGCATCTTCGCCGTCTCGTCGTAGCCGGGGTCCCCGCCCGAGACCTCCGTGTACACGCGGCGGCCGCCGCCCTCGCCGACGAAGCGCACCGAGAACCAGCTGGCCGCGCGCCGCGCCTCGTCCGGGCCGTCACCCGGCTTGAGCCGATCGGACAGCCACCTGCGCGCGGGCGGCAGTTGGGCGGCGGCGAACAGCGCACCCGTGGCCGCGACGCCGCCGAACGCGACGGGCAGGTGCCGCACCGCCGCGTAGTGCCGGTAGCGGAAGTCGGGACCGTAGCGCTCCAGGGCCCGCGCGGACCGCTGCACGATCTGCGGGTCGATCGTCGGGAGCGGCAGGGCCCACGCGTCGACCTCCTTGGCGTAGCGGGGCGCGCCCGTCGGCGCGTACGCCCTGCGGCCGACGAGGCGTGGCTGGTGACGCCGCCGGTCCTGCTGCGCGGCCAGCATCTGCCGGCCCCGCGAGAACTGCGTCAGCGCGGACGCGAACGTGCCGCCCGAGAACGTCGCGTTCGACCGCACGAACCCGTCGATGCGCAGCGGCACGTCCTCGGGGAGCTGACCCACCGTGAAGAGCACGCCCAGGTCGTGCGGGATCGAGTCGAAGCCGCACGCGTGGACGAGGCGCGCCCCGGTCTCCCGCGCGCGGGCGTCGTGCCGGACGTAGGTGACGTCGACGAACTCGGGCTCGCCGCACAGGTCCGTGTAGTCGGTGCCCTCCTCGGCGCACGCCGCCACCAGGTCCTGGCCGTACGTGACGTACGGGCCGACGGTCGTGGCCACCACGCGCGTGCGTGCCGCGAGGGCGCGCAGGGACGCCGGGTCGGCGACGTCCGCGCGGACCAGCGGCAGCACGGCGCACGCGGGGTCGATCGCGGTGAGGCGCTCGCGCAGCCGCTCCAGCTTCCCCGTGTCACGCCCCGCGACGGCCCACCGCAGCCCCTGGGGCGCGTGGGCCGCCAGATACTCGGCGGTGAGCGCACCGGCGAACCCGGTCGCCCCGAAGAGCACGATGTCGTACTCGCGGTCCGCCCTGTCGGCTCTGCCGGGCCTGTCCCGCATGTCCCGATCCTTGCCGTGCCCGCTGTCCTGCCTCGTCATGACACCCCTCAGCCCTGTGCCGCGCGCCGTTGTCGGTGGCCGAGGCTAGCGTGAGGGGCGAGCGGAGGTTCAGGTGCCCCGCCCGGAGCGGGAGGTCTTCGTGGCCGAGCCGAGGAAGCCGTCGCAGCGGGCGCTCAAGACGTGGGCGCGGGTAAGGGAGTTCGCCCTCGGGATGCCGGGTGCCACGGAGGACTTCCCCTGGGGCGAGACGGTCGCGAAGGTGAACAAGAAGGTGTTCGTGTTCCTCGGCGTCGACGACGGCAGCTGTCCGATGGGGCTCACGGTCAAGCTCGGGGACGAGGAGGCCCACGCGCATGCGCTCACGACCCCCGGCGCCGAGCCCGCCGGGTACGGCCTCGGCAGGGCGGGCTGGGTGCGGATCCCCCTGGACGTGAGGGGCGCCCCGGGCGCGGAGCTGCTCTGCGACTGGGTGGAGGAGAGCTATCGGGCGGTGGCCACGAAGAAGCTCGTCGCCGAACTGGACGCGCGATGAGCAGCGCCGCCGGCCGGATGTGACGTATGCCCTCAGAGTCGAGTTCCTCCGAATCCGTACGCGCCTCCTGGCCCCACCGGAGCAGTGCGTCGTAAATTACTAAGCGCTTGCTCGCCAGGGGTTGTGCTGAGTGGAACACGTTCTTAGCATCGCTGGTGTTACATCAGTTGTGTCACAGCGCTGGGGGCTCGATGGCAGTGGCAGGGATGACAGACAGCGGCCCGCTCGCCGGGGTGCGCGTGGTCGAACTGGCGGGCATCGGCCCGGGCCCGTTCGCCGCGATGCTCCTCGCCGACCTGGGCGCCGATGTCGTGCGCGTGGACCGCCCCGGGGGCGCCGGGCTCGCGATCGACCCCGAGTACGACATCACCAACCGCAACAAGCGCTCCGTCCTCATCGACCTCAAGGCGGACGACGGTCCGGGGCGCGTCCTCGACCTCGTCGCCAAGGCGGACGTCCTCATCGAGGGCTACCGTCCAGGCGTCGCCGAGCGCCTCGGCGTCGGCCCCGACGCCTGCCACGCCCGCAACCCGCGCCTCGTCTACGGACGAATGACCGGCTGGGGCCAGGACGGCCCTCTCGCCCAGAGCGCCGGGCACGACATCGCGTACATCGCCCTCACCGGCACCCTCGGCATGTTCGGCAAGCCGGACGAACCGCCGACGGTCCCCGCGAACCTCGTCGGGGACTTCGCGGGCGGCTCGCTCTACCTCGTCGTCGGCATCCTCGCCGCCCTCCACCACGCGCGCGACACCGGAGCGGGCCAGGTCGTGGACGCCGCGATCGTCGACGGCGCCTCGCACCTCGCCTCGATGATCCACGGCATGCTGGCGGCCGGCAGCTGGCAGGACCGGCGCGCCAGCAACCTCCTCGACGGCGGATGCCCGTTCTACGGGACGTACGAGACCTCCGACGGCCAGTACATGGCGGTCGGCGCCCTCGAGCAGCAGTTCTACGACGAGTTCAGCGCACTCCTCGGCATCGGGGACACGGCCCGCGCCCGCAAGGACCTCGCCCGCTGGGGCGAGCTGCGCGACGCCGTCGCCGCCCGCTTCAAGACCCGTACCCGTGAGGAGTGGACGGCCGTCTTCGAGGGGTCCGACGCGTGCGTGGCGCCGGTCCTGTCCCTGCGCGAGGCGCCCGGCCACCCCCACCTGGCGGCGCGCGGCACCTTCACCGACCACGGCGGCATCACCCAGCCCGCCCCCGCACCCCGCTTCTCCGCGACCCCCACCGCCGTCCGCAGCGGCCCCGCGCAGCCGGGCGCCGACACCGCCGGGGTGGCCCGCGACTGGGACGTACCGAGCCTGACGAAGGAAGAGAACTGATGGAGCTGTCCGCACCCCTCGCCTACGCAGCCGACCCCCGGCAGGCGGCCGACGACGCCGCCGCGCTCGAGTCGGCGGGCCTCGACGCCGTCTGGGTCGCGGAGGCCTACGGCTTCGACTCGCCCACGATCATGGGCTATCTCGCCGCCCGCACCGAGCGCATGAAGATCGGCGCCGCGATCCTCAACGTCTACTCGCGCACCCCCGCCCTCATCGCCCAGACCGCCGCCGGACTCGACGCCGTCTCCGGCGGCCGCGCCGTCATCGGCCTGGGCGCGTCGGGCCCGCAGGTCGTCGAGGGCTGGCACGGCAAGGCGTACGACAAGCCGCTCGGCCGCACCCGCGAGACCATCGAGCTGACCCGCCGCATCCTGCGCCGCGAGATCATCGACCACCACGGCATCACGGACATGCCGCTGCCCCCGGAGAAGGGCGGCAGGCTCGGCAAGCCCCTGAAGATCCTCTCCAAGCCGATACGCCCCGAAGTTCCGTTGTACGTCGCCTCGTTGGGCCCGGCGAACGTGCGGATGACCGCCGAGATCGCCGACGGCTGGCTGCCCACGCTCTTCATTCCCGAGAAGGCCCACGAGGTGTGGGGCACCCCGCTCGCCGAGGGCGCCGCCAAGCGCGCCCCCGAGCTCGGGCCGCTCCAGGTCGTCGCCGGCGGACTGCTCGCCATCGGCGAGGACGCGGCAGCCGCCCGCGACCTCGCCCGCCCCAACATCGCCCTCTACGTGGGCGGCATGGGCGCGGTCGGCAAGAACTTCTACAACGACCTCGCCGTCGCCTACGGCTACGAGAAAGAGGCCAAGCTCATCCAGGAGCTCTACCTCTCCGGGAAGAAGAAGGAGGCGGAGGCCGCCGTCCCGGACGAGTTCTGCGAGCTCATGAGCCTGTGCGGGCCCGAGAGCTATGTGCGTGAGCGTGTCGAGGCCTTCCGCGCCGCCGGCGTCACCATGCTGAACGTCATCCCGGTCGGCCCCGAGCCCGCCCGGCTGGTCGAGACCGTCAAGAACTGGCTGTAGGGGAGGGCACCACGATGGCAATGGAACGGCAGATCTTCACCGAGGAGCACGACGCGTTCCGCGAGACCGTCCGCACCTTCCTCGCCAAGGAGGTCACC
The DNA here is from genome assembly GCF_055582645.1 of Streptomyces sp. NPDC107517. Classification (NCBI taxonomy): domain Bacteria; kingdom Bacillati; phylum Actinomycetota; class Actinomycetes; order Kitasatosporales; family Streptomycetaceae; genus Streptomyces; species Streptomyces sp. NPDC107517. The sequence continues at coordinate 777,862 of NZ_JBVJPM010000001.1, forward strand.
CCGCACTACGAGCAGTGGGAGAAGGACGGCATCGTCTCGCGCGGGGCCTGGCTCGCGGCCGGCCGGCAGGGCCTCCTCGGGCTCGCCGTGCCCGAGGAGTACGGGGGTGGCGGCAACACCGACTTCCGCTACAGCGCCGTACTCTCCGAGGAGTTCACCCGCGAGGGAGCCGCCGGCCTCGCGGTCGGCCTCCACAACGACATCATCGGGCCGTATCTGACGTCGCTCGCCACGGACGAGCAGAAGCGCCGCTGGCTGCCCGGCTTCTGCGACGGCTCCCTGATCACGGCCATCGCGATGACCGAGCCGGGCGCCGGATCCGACCTCCAGGGCATCCGCACCTCGGCTGAGGACCGCGGCGACCACTGGCTGCTCAACGGCTCCAAGACGTTCATCTCGAACGGGATCCTCGCCGACCTCGTGATCGTCGTCGCGAAGACGACGCCCGACGGCGGCGCCCACGGGCTGTCCCTCCTGGTCGTCGAGCGCGGCATGGAGGGCTTCGAGCGGGGCCGCAACCTCGACAAGATCGGCCAGAAGGCGCAGGACACGGCCGAGCTCTTCTTCAACGACGTCCGCGTCCCGAAGGAGAATCTCCTCGGCGAGCTCAACGGCGCCTTCGTCCACCTGATGACGAACCTCGCGCAGGAGCGCATGGGCATCGCCGTCGCCGGGATCGCCGCCGCGGAGCACCTCCTGGAGATCACCACGACGTACGTCAAGGAGCGCGAGGCCTTCGGCCGCCCGCTCGCCAAGCTCCAGCACATCCGGTTCGAGATAGCCGAGATGGCCACCGAGTGCGCCGTCACCCGGACCTTCCTGGACCGCTGCATCGTCGACCACTCGAACGGCGAACTCGACGCGGTGCATGCCTCGATGGCCAAGTGGTGGGCCACCGAGCTCCAGAAGCGCGTCGCGGACCGCTGCCTCCAGCTCCACGGCGGCTACGGATACATGACGGAGTACCGCGTCGCCAAGGCCTTCACCGACGGACGCATCCAGACGATCTACGGCGGCACGACCGAGATCATGAAGGAGATCATCGGGCGCTCCCTGCTCGGCTGACTCCCCACCGACCTCCCGGCCCGGCCCACCTCATCGCCCGGCCCACCCTCATTGAAAGGCAAGCGAGTGAGCACCGAAGCGTACGTGTACGACGCGATCCGCACCCCGCGCGGACGCGGCAAGGCGAACGGCGCCCTGCACGGCACCAAGCCGATCGACCTCGTCGTCGGACTGATCCACGAGGTCCAGCGGCGCTTCCCGGACCTCGACCCCGCCGCCATCGACGACATCGTGCTCGGCGTCGTCGGCCCGGTCGGCGACCAGGGCTCCGACATCGCGCGGATCGCGGCCATCGCCGCCGGCCTGCCCGACACGGTGGCCGGTGTGCAGGAGAACCGCTTCTGTGCCTCGGGCCTCGAAGCGGTCAACCTGGCGGCCATGAAGGTCCGTTCGGGCTGGGAGGACCTCGTCCTCGCCGGCGGCGTCGAGTCGATGTCGCGCGTCCCGATGGCCTCGGACGGCGGCGCCTGGTTCGCCGACCCGATGACCAACTACGAGACGGGCTTCGTGCCGCAGGGCATCGGCGCGGACCTGATCGCCACCATCGAGGGCTTCTCCCGGCGCGACGTCGACGAGTACGCGGCGCTCTCGCAGGAGCGCGCGGCCGCCGCCGTGAAGGACGGCCGCTTCGCCCGCTCCGTCGTTCCCGTCACGGACCGCAGCGGCCTCACCGTCCTCGACCACGACGAGTTCCTGCGCCCCGGCACGACCGCCGACTCGCTCGCCAAGCTGAAGCCGTCGTTCGCCGACATCGGTGACCTGGGCGGTTTCGACGCCGTCGCGCTGCAGAAGTACCACTGGGTCGAGAAGATCGACCACGTCCACCACGCGGGCAATTCCTCCGGCATCGTCGACGGCGCGTCCCTCGTCGCCATCGGCACCAAGGAGGTCGGCGAGCGCCACGGCCTGACCCCGCGCGCGCGGATCGTCTCCGCGGCGGTCTCCGGCTCCGAGCCGACGATCATGCTCACCGGCCCCGCGCCGGCGTCCCGCAAGGCCCTCGCCAAGGCCGGTCTGACCATCGACGACATCGACCTCGTCGAGATCAACGAGGCGTTCGCCGCTGTCGTCCTGCGCTTCGTCAAGGACATGGGCCTCTCCCTCGACAAGGTCAACGTCAACGGCGGCGCCATCGCGCTCGGCCACCCGCTCGGCGCCACCGGCGCGATGATCCTCGGCACGCTCATCGACGAGCTGGAGCGCCAGGACAAGCGCTACGGCCTCGCCACGCTGTGCGTCGGCGGCGGCATGGGCATCGCCACCGTCGTCGAGCGTCTCTGACCGTCCTTTCCCGCACTGGCATCTACGGAGCAACAGAAATGACCGACCTTTCGACGGGTTCCACCATCCGCTGGGAACAGGACGAGACCGGCATCGTCACGCTCGTCCTCGACGACCCCAACCAGTCCGCGAACACCATGAACCAGGCGTTCAAGGACTCGATCGCCGCGATCGCCGACCGCGCCGAGGCCGAGAAGGACTCGATCCGCGGCATCATCTACACCTCCGCCAAGAAGACGTTCTTCGCGGGCGGTGACCTGAAGGACATGATGAAGGTCGGCCCCGAGACCGCCCAGCAGGCGTTCGAGACCGGCATCGGCATCAAGAACTCCCTGCGCCGCATCGAGACGCTCGGCAAGCCCGTCGTCGCGGCGATCAACGGCGCGGCCCTGGGCGGCGGTTACGAGATCGCGCTCGCCTCCCACCACCGCATCGCCCTCGACGCCCCGGGCTCCAAGATCGGCCTCCCGGAGGTCACGCTCGGCCTGCTCCCCGCGGGCGGCGGCGTCACCCGCACCGTACGCCTCATGGGCATCGCCGACGCCCTGCTGAAGGTGCTCCTCCAGGGCACCCAGTACACCCCGAAGCGCGCCCTGGAGAACGGCCTCGTCCACGAAGTGGCGGCCACCCCCGAGGAGATGCTCGCCCAGGCGCGCGCCTTCATCGACGCCAACCCCGAGTCGCAGCAGCCCTGGGACAAGCCCGGCTACCGCATCCCGGGCGGCACCCCGGCCAACCCGAAGTTCGCGGCGAACCTGCCCGCCTTCCCGGCCAACCTCAAGAAGCAGCTGAACGGCGCCCCGTACCCGGCCCCGCGCAACATCCTCGCCGCGGCCGTCGAGGGCTCCCAGGTCGACTTCGAGACGGCACTGACCATCGAGGCGCGCTACTTCACCGAGCTCGTCACCGGCCAGACCGCGAAGAACATGATCCAGGCGTTCTTCTTCGACCTCCAGGCCGTCAACTCCGGCGCGAACCGGCCCAAGGGCATCGAGAAGCGCACCGTCCGCAAGGTCGCCGTCCTCGGCGCCGGCATGATGGGCGCGGGCATCGCCTACTCGTGCGCCCGCGCCGGCATCGAGGTCGTCCTCAAGGACGTGACGGCCGACGCCGCCGCCCGGGGCAAGAGCTACTCCGAGAAGCTCTGCGCCAAGGCCGTCTCCCGAGGCCGCACCACGCAGGAGAAGGCGGACGCCCTCCTCGCGCGGATCACGCCCACCGCCGAACCGCAGGACCTCGCGGGCTGCGACGCCGTGATCGAGGCCGTCTTCGAGGACCCGGCGCTCAAGCACAAGGTGTTCAAGGAGATCCAGCACGTCATCGAGCCCGACGCGCTGCTGTGCTCCAACACCTCGACGCTGCCGATCACCCTGCTGGCCGAGGGTGTCGAGCGGGCCGAGGACTTCATCGGGCTGCACTTCTTCTCGCCCGTCGACAAGATGCCGCTCGTCGAGATCATCAAGGGCGAACGCAGCGGTGACGAGGCGCTCGCCCGCGCCTTCGACCTGGTCCGCCAGATCAGCAAGACGCCGATCGTCGTGAACGACTCGCGCGGCTTCTTCACCTCGCGCGTCATCGGGCACTTCATCAACGAGGGCGTCGCGATGGTGGGCGAGGGCATCGAGCCGGCCTCCGTCGAGCAGGCCGCCGCCCAGGCGGGCTACCCGGCCAAGGTCCTGTCCCTGATGGACGAGCTGACGCTCACCCTGCCGCGCAAGATCCGTAACGAGACCAAGCGGGCCGTCGAGGAAGCGGGCGGCACCTGGGCGGGCCACCCCTCGGACGTCGTCATCGACCGCATGGTCGACGAGTTCGACCGTCCCGGACGCAGCGGCGGCGCCGGCTTCTACGAGTACGTGGACGGCAAGCGCGCCGGTCTGTGGCCGGGCCTGCGCGAGCACTTCACCAAGCCCGGACACGAGATCCCGTTCAAGGACATGCAGGAGCGCATGCTCTTCTCCGAGGCGCTCGACACCGTGCGCCTTCTGGAGGAGGGTGTCCTGACCTCGGTCGCGGACGCCAACATCGGCTCCGTCTTCGGCATCGGCTTCCCGGGCTGGACCGGCGGAGTCCTGCAGTACATCAACGGCTACGAGGGCGGTCTGCCCGGCTTCGTGGCGCGCTCGCGCGAGCTCGCCGAGCGCTACGGCGAGCGTTTCCAGCCGACCGCGCTGCTCGTCGAGAAGGCCGACAAGGGCGAGACGTTCACCGACGCCTGACGGTCACGGCGTTCCGCGCCGGGGGTCAGCCCTCGGCGCGGAACGCCTCCCGCAGCTGCTCCTTGAGCGACCGCTGGAACGCCGTGACCAGCGCCTGCACCACCATCGGCTGCATATGGGCCGACAGGGACTTCATCGCCGCCACATGCGCGGGATCCTCGGGGTTCGACTCCCGCTCCCGGTAGGGCCCCCACACCTCGTCGCGGAACAGCCGCGTCAGCTCCTGGGCGGCGTCCCGGGTGTGCTCCATGAGTACGGTGCGCGCCGCGAGGATCGTCTCGTGCGCGATCGGTACCCCGAGCAGCTCCACCCCGAGCCGCAGCAGACCGGGGTCCACGCGGAAGGTGTCGCTGTCCCTCGGGCCGGCGACGACGCCCATGGCGGCCAGCCGGTCCAGATCCTGTCCGGACAGGGTGCGCCCGGCCCGGCGCTCCAGCTCGGCCCGTGTGACGTCCTCCGCCGAGTCCGGGGCCCAGGCCGCCACCAGTGCGCGGTGGATCGCCAGGTCGTCCGCGCTCAGGTCCGGGGGCAGCTGCTCCAGATACCGCTCGATCGCGGAGAGTGTCATGCCCTGGTGCTGGAGCTCCTCGATCAGCGCGAGCCGGGAGAGGTGGTCCGGGCCGTAGTGGCCGACCCGGCGTGGCCCGATCACGGGCGGCGGGAGCAGGCCCTTCGTGCTGTAGAAGCGGATCGTACGGACGGTGACGCCCGCGCGCGCGGCCAGTTCGTCGACCGTGAGCGTCGGCTCCCCGGTGTCCGTCGTCATGCTGCGCCTCGCTTCTCGGGTCCCGCGTCCACCTTGATCCGGTTCCGCACCGGCCAGGTTCAACAGTATTGCTGACACACCAAAGTTGTGAAAGCGCCGCACGGCGGAAAGGGCGGGCGGCGAGGGGCTGTTGGGGCGCGAGCGAGCGCTTATACGCCCCGTCGGACCCGCTGTACAGGGGTTGATCATCATGTGAGAAGTGCCGCTATGTGATCTCCGCCACCGCGTGTTCGCCGCCTCGTGGGGGAAGGTGCACAGTCGGTCCGCGCCATGTCAGGAATGTCGCGGGCCGCAGCACATCCGGACCCCGGAGCAATCCGGGCACCACAGAGGGATCCCCCCACGTGAGCAAGGAAGCCGCCAACACGGCTCTGGACGCATCCCGCACAGATGCGTCCCAGGCGCCCGCCGACGCGGGTGACGCCGGCTACAGCAAGGACCTCAAGGCCCGCCACGTCAACATGATCGCGATAGGTGGCGCGATCGGTACCGGACTGTTCCTCGGAGCGGGCGGCCGCCTTCATTCGGCGGGCCCCGCACTCGCCGTCGCGTACCTCGTCTGCGGAGTCTTCGCTTACCTGGTCGTGCGCGCCCTCGGCGAGATGGTCGTCTACCGGCCGTCCTCCGGTTCTTTCGTGTCGTACGCGCGCGAGTTCCTCGGTGAGAAGGGCGCCTACGTCGCGGGCTGGATGTACTTCCTCAATTGGTCGATGACGGGTATCGCGGACATCACCGCGATCGCCCTGTACACCCAGTACTGGAGTGCCTTCACGACGATTCCGCAGTGGGTGCTCGCGCTGATCGCGCTGGCGGTCGTGCTCGGCGTGAACCTGATCTCGGTGAAGTACTTCGGCGAGATGGAGTTCTGGTTCGCGATCATCAAGGTGGCCACGCTCGTCGCCTTCCTGTTCGTGGGCGTCTTCCTGGTCGCCACCCAGCACCCGATCGACGGCCAGACCCCGGGCCTGAGCATGATCACGGACCACGGCGGATTCATGCCGGGCGGCACGATGTCGGTCGTCCTCGTCATGCAGGGTGTCGTCTTCGCGTACGCCGCCCTGGAACTGGTGGGTGTCGCGGCGGGCGAGACCGCCGACCCGCAGAAGGTCGTCCCGCGCGCGGTGAACTCGATCATGTGGCGCGTCGGCCTGTTCTACTGCGGCTCGGTGGTGCTGCTCGCGCTGCTGCTGCCGTCCTCGGTGTACTCGTCGAACGAGAGCCCGTTCGTCACCCTGTTCAGCAAGCTGGGCGTCGGCGGCATCGGCGACATCATGAACCTGGTCGTGCTCACCGCGGCCATGTCCAGCCTGAACTCGGGCCTCTACTCCACGGGCCGCATCCTGCGCTCGATGGCGATGTCGGGCTCCGCGCCCAAGTTCACCGCCCGTATGAACCGCAGCCAGGTGCCGTACGGCGGCATCCTGCTCACCGCGGGTGTCGGCGTCCTGGGCGTCGGCCTCAACTACCTCCTCCCGCACGACGCCTTCGAGATCGTCATCGAGGTCTCCTCGATCGGCATCATCGGCACCTGGGTCATGATCATGGTCGCCCACCTGGCGTTCGTCCGGCGGGCCAAGCAGGGCCTGATCAAGAGGCCGTCGTTCCGCCTGCCCTGGTCCCCGGTCACCGAGATCGTCACGATCGTCTTCCTGCTGCTCGTGCTCGGCCTCATGTGGAACGACCCGGACACGGGCCGCAAGACCCTGATGCTGATCCCGGTCATCGCGGTCCTGCTCGTCGCCGGCTGGTTCGCCGCCCGCCGCCGCATCCAGCGTGAGTCGACCCGGGAACTGGCCGAACTGACCGACGGCGAATAACGCCGGCCCCCCACTGTCAGCGGCAGCACCCACGGTGGCGTCATGCCGGAGATCACGTATCTCCGGGGTGGCGCCACCTGCCCGTTGGGCATCGCGGTGACGGTGTACGACCACGGGGAGTGAGCCGCACGTTGCGAGTGGCGGGTGGTCGGGTAGGCCCATGGCATGGCCCTCGTATCCCTGCCCCTGGAATTCCACCTCAAGGTGGGTCAACTCGGCACATCCGTTGCCCTGTTCGCGGCGGGGGTCCTCGGCCGGGCGCGGCGGTGGGCCGGGGACCGGGAGGCGGCCGCCCCGGGGAGCGAGCAACTGCCTCAGCCCTGCCAGTGCGCTCCCGTGCGGCCCCGCGCGGACCTCGCCGGCGTGCCGCGCGGCCCGGTCGCCGCCGCCGAGACGGATCTGCGCACCTGTGTCTCGGAGCTCGCGTCCGACCTGGCGTCCCGCTTGGGCGGTGAGTCGCAGGGCGGCGGCATGGCACACCCCTGAGCCGCACCACCGGAACCCGGGGCCGCATACTGGATCACGTATCACCCGGTAACCGCTGGGGAGCCGTATGAAGCAGCACGACCTCGATCCCGAGCCGCCTCCGCCCGGCGGCATCCTGTGGAACGTCGCCGGTGAGGTGCGCTCCCTGCTCGCCCTCCCCGCGGCGCTCACCCTTCAGGTCGCCCACCCGGCCGTCGGCGCGGGCGTCGACGAGCACTCCGTGTTCCGCACGGACCCCTGGGGCCGCGGCGAGCGCTCCCTGCGCTCGGTGATGCTGTGGGTCTACGGCGGTGAGGACGCCGCACAGGAGGGCCGCCGCCTGCGACAGCTCCACCGCACCATCCGCGGCACCGACACCCGGGGCCGCAGCTACCACGCGCTCACTCCCGCGTACTACGCCTGGGTCCACGCCACCGGCTTCCCCGTGTACCGGCAGGCCCAGCGCTACCTCGGCCGCCGCCCCTTCACCGAGGCGCAGGAACGCCGGCTCTACGCGGAGTGGCTCCAGGTCGGCCGGATCCTCGGCCTGCACGACCGCGACATGCCGCAGACCGTCGAGGCGTTCTGGCCCTACTACCGCAAGGTTCTGGCCGAAGAGATCGAGCTGACGGCCGTCGTACGCGAACTCGTCGCCGTCGACGCACCGGTCCCGCCGCCCGACCGCGGGCCGCTGCCGGTCCGGCTCGCGCTGCGCGCACTGTGGCCGCTGCTCCTGCCCCCGCTCGCCCGCTTCCGCCGCTTCCTCACGATCGGACTGATGCCGCCCGACGCGCGGGAGGTTATCGGCCTGCCGTGGACCCCGGTCCAGGAGCGCAGACTGCGACGGTTCGGCGCGGTCGTCCGGCGGGTGGTGCCGCTCCTGCCGGAGCGCCTGCGCTACCTGCCGATGGCGCGACGGGCACGAGCCGCCGAAGCGGCCCGCGCCCGCTGACCTCGACGGGCCGCTGACCCCGGAGGGCTGCGACCTCGAAAGGCCACCGACCCCGACGGCCACAGACCTCAAGGGTGGTGACCTCGACAGGCCACTGCCCCCGAAAGGCCACCGGCCGGAGAAAGGGCCACTGCGCCACGGCGCGATCAGGCGTCAGTGGTCGTGCACCGAGTTCGTCGCCGCGATCTGCTTCCACGACTTCGGCTTCGCCGGTGCCACCCCGGCCCGCGCGACCCGGTCCCGCTGCGCCGCGGCCGTGCCAGGCTTCGACGGCTGGTAGAGCCACGTGTCGAAGAGCGCCGCGAGCGGCTTGCCCGAGATCTTCTCGGCGAACTTCACGAAGTCGGAGACCTTCGCGTTGCCGTACGCGTGCTCCTGCGGCCAGCCCTTGAGGATCGCGGCGAACTTCTTCTCGCCGACCTCGTTGCGCAGCGCCTGGATGGCCAGCGCCCCCCGGTCGTACACGGCGATGTCGAACTGGTTCTCCGCGCCCGGGTCACCGGGCTCGACCTGCCAGAAGGCGTCGTCCGCCGGGTGCTGCGCATACGTGTAGTCCGCGAGCTCCTGCGCCGTGCCCTCGCCCTCCTTCTCCGACCACAGCCACTGGCTGTAGCGGGCGAAGCCCTCGTTGATCCAGATGTCCTTCCAGCCGTCGACGGAGACGCTGTCGCCGTACCACTGGTGCGCCAGCTCGTGCACGATCACCGACACGTTCGACCCGTTCGCGAACTGCTTCGGGCTGTAGAACGGCCGCGTCTGCGTCTCCAGGGCGAAGCTGGACGGCACGTTCGGGACGTACCCGCCGAGCGCGTTGAACGGGTACTTGCCGAACTTCGTCTCCAGCCACTCGGCGACCTCGGTGGTCCGCTCGACGCTCGCGCGCGCCGCGCCGTAGTTGTCGCCCAGGTCCTTGCTGTACGCGTTCACGACCGGCAGGCCGTCCGCCGTCCTGTCGGTCGTGATGTCGAACTTGCCGACCGCGAGGGTGGTCAGATACGTCGCCTGCGGCTTGTTGGAGCGCCAGTTGAAGCGCGTCCAGCCGAGCTTCGACGACTGCGACTGGAGCACGCCGTTGGAGATCGCCTGGGTCCCGTCCGGCACGGCCACCGACACGTCGTACGTCGCCTTGTCGCGCGGGTGGTCGTTCGACGGGAACCACCAGGCCGCGGACTCCGGCTCGTTCGCGCCGATGCCGCCGTCCGGGGTGCGCTGCCAGGACGTGAAGCCGTACAGCTTCACCTCGGACGGCTTGCCGGCGTAGCGGACGACGACGCTGAACGACGACCCCTTGGGCAGACCGGCCGGCGGAGTGACCTCGAGCTCCTCCACGCCCGACGTGGCGAACTTGGCCTTCTTGCCGTTGACCAGCACCTCGCTGACCTTGAGGCCGAAGTCGAGGTCGAAGCGCGAGAGATCCTGCGTGGAGGTGGCGAGGATCGTCGCCGTGCCCTCCAGGAGGTCCGTCTTCGGCTGGTACTTGAGGCGCAGGTCGTAGTGGGAGACGTCGTAGCCGCCGTTCCCGTAGTCCGGGTAGTAGGGGTCGCCGATGCCCGGTGCCCCAGGCGTGAAGTCCGCCGCCGATGCCGGGATCGCCAGCATGAGAGCGGCCGCCAGTGCGCCCGGGGCGATGAGTCTGCGGTACACGAAAGCTCCAAGTCGTAGGGCCGTGAACGTTGTTGCCGACCCTATTCAGCCCCTCCCGCCCCGGTCATGTCCATGGCCCCACGTGTCACACGATCGCCATTCGGCCGACATGTGCCAATCCGTCCCATGCGCCTTTCATCGTCGCCTACTGCCCTCTGTTGCAAGGGAGTTCACCGGGGTAGCTTCCGCCCCATGCCGATACCTGAGAGACGCACGCGCCCCCTGTGGAGGACGCTCGCGACAGCGGCCACCGCCGCACTCCTAGCCGTCCTCGTCTCTCCCGGGGCCGCCCAGAGCGCCGCGCCCCGTGAGTCGAAGCCCGTCTACTCGTACGACAAGGCCATCCGCGAATCCGTCTGGGTCGACACCCGGCTCGACGGGGACGGAGACGGAAAGACCGACCGCGTCGCCGTCGACATCATCCGGCCGCGCGAACCCGCACAGCAGGGCCGCAAAGTCCCCGTGATCATGGACGCGAGCCCGTACTACTCCTGCTGCGGCCGTGGCAACGAGAGCCAGCTGAAGACGTACGACGAGCACGGGAACGTCGTCCAGTTCCCGCTGTACTACGACAACTACTTCGTGCCGCGCGGCTACGCCTTCGTCGCCGTCGACCTCGCGGGAACCAACCGCTCCGACGGCTGTGTCGACGTCGGCGGCCGCTCCGACATCCAGTCCGGCAAGGCCGTCGTCGACTGGCTGAACGGCCGCGGCAAGGGCTACACCAGCCGCACCGGCACCGAACGCGCCAAGGCCGGCTGGACCAACGGCAGTACCGGCATGATCGGCAAGAGCTACGACGCCACCATCGCGAACGGCGTCGCGGCGACCGGAGTCGAGGGCCTGAAGACGATCGTCCCGATCGGCGGCATCTCCTCCTGGTACGACTACTACTTCCAGCAGGGCGCGCCCCTGTACGACAGCGGACCCGAGTGGCTGTCCGACTACGTCGAGAGCCCCGAGGCCCGCGCGCGCTGCGCCGCCGTGCAGAAGCGACTTGTCGACGAAGCGCCCAGGACCGGCGACTGGACCGGTCTGTGGGACGAGCGGAACTACGTGCCCGACGCCGGCAAGGTCAAGGCCAGCGTCTTCGTCGTGCACGGCATGCAGGACCTCAACGTCCGCGCCAAGCACTTCGGTCAGTGGTGGGACGCCCTCGCGAAGGCGGGCGTAGACCGCAAGATCTGGCTCGCGCAGACCGGCCACGTCGACCCCTTCGACTCCCGCCGCAGCGCCTGGGTCGACACCCTCCACCGCTGGTTCGACCATGAACTCCTCGGCTACGACAACGGCGTGGACCGCGAGCCGATGGCCGACATCGAGCGCACCCCCGACCACTGGACCACCGACCGCGTCTGGCCGCCCCGCACCACCGACGCTGTGCGCCTGAGCCCCGCCGAGGGCAGCGCGGCCGGCGTCGGCACGCTCGGCCTCAAGCACGGCTCGGGCACCGAGGTGTTCACCGACGACCCGAAGCTCAGCGAGACCGACTGGGCAGCGCAGATCGACAAGTCGACGCCCGACAAGGCCGGGTTCGTCACCGAGCCGCTCGGCAAGGACCTGCGCCTGTCCGGCTCGTCGAAGGTCACCGTCACCGCCACCCCGTCGACCACGACCGCCCACCTCTCGGCCGTACTCGTCGACCTCGGCCCGGCCACGATCCGTGACTACGCCGACGGCGGCGAGGGCATCACCACGCTCACCGACCGCACCTGCTGGGGCGCGAGCACGGCCGGCGACAGCTCCTGCTTCCTGCGGACCGAGGCCAAGACCGCCGACGTCGACCGGACCGTGTTCAGCCGCGGCTGGGCCGACCTCGGCAACTACGCCTCCGACCGCACGGGCAGGCCGCTCACCCCGGGCAGGCCCTACACGATCACCCTCGACCTGGCCCCCAGTGACCACGTCGTCCCGGCGGGCCACCGCCTCGCGCTGATCGTCGCGGGCACCGACAAGGACCTCATCGATCCGCCGTCGACCAAGCCCACGCTCACCCTCGACCTGGCCAGGACGTCCGCGCGCGTCCCACTCGTCGGCGGAGCCCACACGTTCGCGTCCGCCACGGCCGGCACCCACGCCGCCGCACCGCGCACGTCGGCACCCGAGCGCCTGTCCGACCCCCGCCCGTTCCGCCCCGTCCCGGGAGGCAGCACTCGATGACACCCCGTATCCGTACCCTCGCCCTGGCCGCGACGGCCGCCGCCCTCGCCGCGCCCCTGCTCACGGCCCCGGCCCAGGCCACCTCCGCGCCGCCGCGGACCGGATTCGAGCAGAGCGACGGGGCCCGCTGGACCAGTCAGCCCGAAGAGCAGGACTTCCTCGCGGCGGTCGACAAGGGCAGTGACCGCGTCCTTGTCGACACGGTCGGCACCACCAAGCAGGGCAGGCCCGTCCAGCTCGTCCGCATCGGCGAGCACCGGACCGCGAACACCGTGCTGCTCATCTGCAGCCAGCACGGCAACGAACCGTCCGGCCGCGAGGCGTGTCTCACCACGATCCGCGACCTCGCCTACGCCAAGGACAAGAAGACGAAGGCCTTCCTGTCCCGCACCACCCTGCTCGTCGTCCCCACCGCCAACCCCGACGGCCGCGCCGCGAACACCCGCGGCAACTCCGACGGCATCGACATCAACCGCGACCACATCGCCCTGGACACCGCCGAGGCGCGCGCCATGGCCGCCGTCATCCGCGACCGCAAGCCCGACGTGATCTACGACCTCCACGAGTACGGGGCCACACCCAAGTACTACGACAAGGACCTCTTCGACCTCTGGCCGCGCAACCTCAACACCGACAGCCAGGTCCACGACGAGGCCGAGACCCTCTCCACGGCGTACGTCCGTCCTGCCGCCAACGCGGGCGGATACTCCACCGGCACGTACGGCATCTGGACCGACCCGGTGACCGGGGAGCCCATGAAGCAGACCGCGGGGGACGGGCAGGAGCGCATCCTGCGCAATGTCTCCGGCGTGAAGCACGCGGTCGGACTGCTGATCGAGAGCCGCGTCGACCCCCAGACCGACGCGGAGAAGGCCGATCCGGCGCTCAACAACCGGCGCCGGGTGCAGAGCCAACTCTCCGCGCTCGGCGGCCTGTTCACGTTCACCGACCTGCATCGCGACAGGATCGAGGCGGCCACCGGCGCCGCCCGCGTGGCCGGATACCGCGACCGCGGCCCCGTCTACGTCGGCGGCGCGGACAACGACCCGGCCGAGCCCGCGGAGATCATCCAGAACCCGCCGTGCGGCTACCGTCTCGACGCGGCACGGTACGCGTCCGTCGAGGACAAGCTGGCGCTGCACGGGATCACCGTGCGCAAGGACCGGACAGGGGGAGGGGTGTTCGTGCCGCTGCGCCAGTCCGAGCGGGCGCTCGTGACTCTGCTCCTCGACGCGCGTGCTCCGTACCACCTCATCGAGGGGGACCCCGACACCACGTGCTGAAACCGGGGCGTTCGCGCCGGTTGTGGTAGGTCCTGAGGGGTGAATAATCCCGAAATCAAACCTGCCGCGGAGGCGACGGGGCGACGGAGTCCGGCGACCGACCGGGTGGTGTTCGGCGTGACAGCCGCACTCACCGTGGCGTTCGTCATCTGGGGCTCCGTCGCCACCGACTCCCTCGAGGACGTCTCGACACGACTCCTCAAAGGGCTGATCCACAACGGCGGTTGGGCGTTCATGCTGGCCGCGTCCGGCTTCGTCGTCTTCGCGCTCTGGCTGGCGATCAGCCGGTACGGGAAGATCACGCTGGGCGACGAGGGCGAGACTCCCGAGTTCAGGACCGTCTCCTGGGTCGCCATGATGTTCAGCGCCGGCATGGGTATCGGCCTGATGTTCTACGGAGTCAGCGAACCACTCGCCCACTACACCACGCACCCGCCGGGCACCCTGCCCGTCGACTCGGCCCAGGCCATGGAGACCTCCATGGCCACGACCCTGTTCCACTGGACGCTGCATCCCTGGGCGATCTACGCCGTCGTCGGACTGGCCATCGCCTACAGCACGTTCAGGCGCCACCGCCGGCAGACCATCAGCTCCGTCTTCGTACCGCTGATCGGCGAGCGGCACGCGTACGGCGCCTGGGGCCGCGTCATCGACATCATCGCGATCTTCGCCACCCTCTTCGGCTCCGCCGCGTCCCTCGGCCTCGGCGCCCTGCAGATCGGCAGCGGATTCGAGGTGCTCAACTGGATGGACAAGGCGAGCACGGGCCTCCTCGTCACCATCATCGCGGTCCTCACCGTCGCCTTCGTCGCCTCGGCCGTGTCCGGGGTCGAGAAGGGCATCCAGTGGCTGTCCAACATCAACATGGTCCTCGCGCTGATCCTGGTCGTGTTCGTGTTCATCGCCGGGCCCACGATCCTGGTCCTCGACCTGCTGCCCACCTCGCTGGGCGCGTACCTCGGTGAGCTGCCGCAGCTCGTCGGCAGGACCGAGGCGTCCAGCGGCAAGGGCGTCGCGGCCTGGCTGGGCAGCTGGACGGTCTTCTACTGGGCGTGGTGGATCTCCTGGACGCCGTTCGTCGGCATGTTCATCGCCCGTATCAGCAAGGGCCGCACGATCCGCCAGTTCGTCGGCGGCGTCATCCTCGTCCCCAGCACCGTCAGCCTCATCTGGTTCGCGGTCTTCGGCGGCACGGCGATGAACCTGAAGGAGCACGGGGCCCTCCGCGGCGCGACCACTCCCGAGGCCCAACTCTTCGGCGTGCTCGACGAGTTCCCCATCGCCACCGCGACGAGCCTGCTCGTGATGATCCTCGTCGGGATCTTCTTCGTGTCCGGCGCCGACGCGGCCTCCATCGTGATGGGCACGCTCTCGCAGAAGGGCGCCCTCGAACCCGGCCGCTTCGTGGTCATCTTCTGGGGCGTCGTCACCGGAGCCGTCGCCGCCGTGATGCTCCTCATCGGCAACGGCTCGGGCAACGCGCTGACGGGACTGCAGAACCTGACGATCCTCGTCGCCGCGCCGTTCACGATCGTCATGATCGGGATGTGTGTGGCCCTCATGCGGGACCTGCGCCACGACCCGCTGATCGTCCGCAGCGACCGGGGCGACGAGGCCGTCGAGGCGGCGGTCATCGCCGGCCACGAACAGTACGACGGCGACTTCGAGATCCGGATCGGGCCGGGCCAGGGCACGGAGCGTGCGGGCGACCCGATCGGCTGACCCGTTGTCGCCCGGTCGAACCGTTCAGGAGACGGCGAGCCCTGCCGCCTCCTGGGCGCAGCCCCACGCGACCGTCACGCCGGCCCCGCCGTGCCCGTAGTTGTGCACCAACACTCCGCCCCACGGCGCCCGTTCACGCTCGACCCGCGCCTCGGGCCGCGTGGGCCGCAGCCCCACCCGGTGCCCGATGACCCGTGCCCCCGCGATCTCGGGCCGCACCCGCGCACACCGCTCCACGATCGCCTCCGCCACGGCGGGGTCGGGTTCGAGCGACCAGTCGTCCTCCTGCGCCGTGCCGCCCAGGATCAGCCGGCCGGGCTGCGGAAAGAAGTACGTCGAGGTGTCGGGGGAGTCGCCGCCGCCGGTGAACCACGTGTCCACACCCGGGTTCTCCACGAGGACGAGCTGGCCGCGCAGGGGGCGTACGGCATCGTCCGGTACGAGCGCCCGGGCCCCGATGCCCGTGCAGTTCACGACGACCGGCGCCCGCGCGCCCGCCTCCGCGAGGTCCGTGACCTCCCGCGTCTCCACGCGCCCGCCCGCCGCCAGGAAGCGCTCCTTCAGCCACTCCAGGTGCACCGGCATGTCCACCAGTGGAAGCCGTGCCCACAGGCCCGTGCCGCCCCCGTACTCCGCCGGGGTCGCCGGACGCAGCCCCGCCACCCCGTCCGCCCAGGGTCCAAGGCCCTCGAGGAGGGTGTCGGCCTGCACGCCCTCCGCCATGCGCACGCCCGTCGGACCGGGTCGCGCCGCCAGTTCCTCGTACACGCGCAGGGACCGCAGCGACCAGTCACTCACCCGTTCCACCGGGTCGATCCTGTACGGCCACCACAGCGCGCCCGCGACCGCAGACGTCGTCAGAGCGGTGGGATCCCGCGTCCAGACCCGCACGCGGCGCCCCGTTCGTACGAGTTCAAGGGCCGTCGTCAGGCCGATGACCCCGCCGCCGACCACGATCACATGCCTGCTCGCGTCACTGTGCACGAGCGGACCGTAGCGGAATGGGTCGTGCCGTGCGCACATCAGGTCGCGGGTGGGAATACTCAGGGCATGTCTGCCGAGTACGCGACTTTCGGCCTGGCACCGGCCATGCGCGCCGGTGGGGTTCTCACGAACGGGGACTACCAAGTCCACCGGGAGTTCCTGGACTTCATCGTGAACGGCTCGCCGCTGCTGTTCCAGCTCTCCGACCTCGACGCCGTCTCCCCGCTCGCCTCGGACATCCCGCCGGCGATCTTCACGGCCCACGTCCGCAGCCTGCTCCTCGAAGCGGACGCGCCGCTCCCAGGCGGCCGCTACGTCATCTACGGGTGCCCCGAGTGCGAGGGCCTCGAATGCGGGGCCGTCACCGCGGTCATCGAGGCGGACGGCCCCGACGTCATCTGGCGGGACTTCGCCTGGCAGACCGAGGAACGAGCCGACCTGGAGCTCAACGGCTACCGCGGCATTGGCCCCTTCCGCTTCCACGGCGCCGCGTACCGCGAGGCTCTGCGGCCGCTGCTCGACGGCGGCGCGGAGCCCGCCCCGGCCCGCCGCGTCCTGCTCATCGGCGCCCGCGTCGCCGTCCTCGCCAAGCTCGCCGCCGCGCTGCGCACCATCGGCATCGGGGCCGAGATCACCCAGGACGCGGCCGGTGTGCCGCCCGACGAACTGCGCACCTACGGCGCGGTCGCCTTCGGCCGTGCCGTCAGCGAGTCCGACCGGGCCGCGGTGCGCGAACAGTTCGAGCGGGCGGGCGCCGAGGCGGCGTTCGTGGACGGGCTCGCCCCGATCGTCCCGCTTCTCGTCGCCCAGGTGGAGAGCGCCCTGGACCGCCGCGCGGTCCCGCAGCGCCGCCTCACCCGCCTCGTCGCCGTCGACGGGGAGGCGGGCCTGGAGGTCACCTCCGCCTGCCGGGTCCGCCTCACCGCGTACCGCCTCGACCGGCTCTACCGCAGCCACGCCCAGGACGTCTTCGACGCCGTACTGGAACCGGGCCGCCACCGCATCGCCCTCGACCCGAAGGCGACCAGGGGCGAGTCGTTCGTCGTGGCCCGCACCACGGGCAGCGTGCTGGTGGCGCCGATGACGCGGTGAGGGGGTCTTCCGCAGCCGGGGAGCGGCGGGCGTGGGCGGTCCGTCCGATCGCTAAAATCGGCGGTCTGATGACTGCCACTCTCGTAGCCAAGAACCTCGCCGCCGGGCACGGCGACCGGTCCCTGTTCTCCGGGCTCGACCTCGTGGTCGCGCCCGGGGACGTGATCGGGCTCGTCGGCGCCAACGGCGCCGGGAAGTCCACGCTCCTCAAGCTCCTCGCCGGCCTCGACACCCCCGAGCAGGGCGAGCTGCGGCTCTCGCCGCCCGGCGCGACCGTGGGGCACCTGCCCCAGGAGCCGGAGCGCCGTCCCGGCGAGACCGTGCGCGAGTTCCTCGCCCGGCGCACCGGCGTCGACGCCGCGCAGCGCGCCATGGACGAGGCCACCCAGGCCCTCGTCGACGGTGCCCCGGGGGCCGACGACGCGTACTCCGTGAGCCTGGAGCGCTGGCTCGACCTCGGCGGCGCCGACCTCGACGAGCGCGCCGAGGAGATCACCGGCTCCCTCGGCCTCGGCGTCGGGCTCGACCAGGAGATGACGTCGCTCTCCGGCGGCCAGGCCGCCCGCGCGGGCCTCGCCTCGCTGCTGCTGTCGCGCTACGACGTGTTCCTGCTCGACGAGCCGACCAACGACCTCGACCTGGACGGCCTGGAGCGCCTGGAGTCCTTCGTGCGCGGGCTGCGCGCGGGCACGGTCGTCGTCAGCCACGACCGGGAGTTCCTGACCCGCACCGTCACCAAGGTCCTTGAGCTCGACCTCGCCCAGCAGGAGATCAACCTCTACGGCGGCGGATACGAGGCCTACCTGGAGGAGCGCGAGGTCGCCCGCCGGCACGCGCGCGACGAGTTCGACGAGTACGCCGACAAGAAGGCCGCGCTCGAAGGCCGCGCCCAGATGCAGCGCGGCTGGATGGACAAGGGCGTCAAGAACGCCCGCCGCAAGGCCACGGACAACGACAAGATCGGCCGCAAGTTCCGCAGCGAGGCCAGCGAGAAGCAGGCGGCCAAGGCCCGGCAGACGCAGCGCATGATCGAGCGCCTCGACGTCGTGGACGAGCCGCGCAAGGAGTGGGAGCTGCGCATGGAGATCGCGGCGGCGCCGCGCTCCGGCGCCGTCGTCGCCACGCTGCGCGACGCCGAGGTGCGGCGCGGCGACTTCACGCTCGGTCCGGTCTCGCTGCAGATCGACTGGGCCGACCGCATCGCGATCACGGGGGCGAACGGCGCCGGGAAGTCGACGCTGCTCGGCGCGCTCCTCGGCCGGGTGCCGCTGGACGCGGGGCACGCGACGCTCGGCTCCGGTGTCGTCGTCGGCGAGGTCGACCAGGCGCGGGCCCTGTTCCACGGCTCGGAGTCGCTGCTCGACGCGTTCTGCGCGGCCGTGCCGGACACCGAGCCGGCCGACGTGCGCACGCTGCTCGCGAAGTTCGGCCTCAAGGCCGATCACGTCCTGCGGTCGGCGGCCACGCTGTCGCCGGGCGAACGCACCAGGGCCGCGCTGGCGCTGCTCCAGGGACGGGGCGTCAACCTGCTCGTCCTGGACGAGCCGACCAACCACCTCGACCTGCCCGCCATCGAGCAGCTGGAGTCGGCGCTCGACTCGTACGAGGGCACGCTCCTGCTCGTCACCCATGACCGCCGCATGCTGGACGCCGTCAGGACGCAGCGGCGTCTCGAGGTCGCCGACGGCAAGGTGACGGAGCTGTCCGTCTGAGGTGCGCCGCGGGCTGACGGGTGCCGCGTGGGCAGACGCGTGGCGCCGGGCCGAGGTGTGCGGGCCGTGTTCACCTGGGCCGCCCGCGTGTCGCCCGGGGCCGGTCACCTGCGTGGTGACCGGCCCCGGGTGTGTCAGCGCCCCTTCGGGTCGAGCAGGCCCGCGCGGCGCAGGGCCTCGGCCATCTCACTGTTCGCGGGCGCCGGTGCGGACATGCCACCGCGCCGCTGCCCCTGGGACTGCTGCCGCTGGCCCTGGCCCTGGCGTCGGCCCTGGCCGCCCTGACCCTGGTCGCCCTGTGCCTGGCCGCCCTGACCCTGGCGCTGCTGCCCTCGCTGCTGCGGCGGGCGCGCGCCGCGCTCCCGGCGGCCGCCGCCGGCACCCGCCCCGCCACCGGCGCCCGGCGTGCCCGTCGCCGCCTCGGCGTCGAGACGCAGCGTCAGCGAGATCCGCTTGCGCGGGATGTCCACGTCGAGGACCTTCACCTTGACGATGTCGCCGGGCTTCACGACGTCCCGCGGGTCCTTCACGAACGTCTTCGACATCGCGGACACATGCACGAGGCCGTCCTGGTGCACACCGACGTCCACGAACGCGCCGAAGGCCGCCACATTCGTCACGACGCCCTCGAGCACCATCCCGGAGGCCAGGTCGGAGATCTTCTCGACACCGTCCTTGAAGGTCGCCGTCTTGAAGGCGGGACGCGGGTCACGCCCCGGCTTCTCCAGCTCCTTCAGGATGTCCGAGACCGTCGGCAGACCGAACTTGTCGTCCACGAACTCGGCCGGCCGCAGCGCGCGCAGCGCCGCCGCGTTCCCGATCAGGGACGCGACCTCGCCACCCGTCGTCTTCACCATGCGCCGCACCACGGGGTACGCCTCCGGGTGCACGGACGACGCGTCGAGCGGGTCGTCGCCCCCGCGGATCCGCAGGAAGCCCGCGCACTGCTCGTACGCCTTGGGGCCCAGCCTGGCCACGTCCTTGAGGCCCTTGCGGGACGTGAACGGGCCGTTCGCGTCGCGGTGCGCCACGATGTTCTCCGCGAGGCCCGAGCTGATGCCGGAGACGCGGGCGAGGAGGGGAGCGGACGCCGTGTTCACGTCCACGCCCACGCCGTTCACACAGTCCTCGACGACCGCGTCCAGGGAGCGCGACAGCTTCACCTCGGACAGGTCGTGCTGGTACTGGCCGACACCGATCGACTTCGGGTCGATCTTCACCAGCTCGGCCAGCGGGTCCTGGAGGCGGCGGGCGATCGACACGGCGCCGCGCAGCGACACGTCCATGTCGGGCAGCTCCTGCGAGGCGAAGGCCGACGCCGAGTACACCGACGCGCCCGCCTCCGACACCATCACCTTGGTGACGTTCAACTCCGGGTGCTTGGTGATGAGATCACCGGCGAGCTTGTCGGTCTCGCGCGACGCCGTGCCGTTCCCGATCGCGATCAGGTCGACCGAGTGCTGGGCCGCGAGGCGGGCCAGCTTGGCCAGCGCCTCGTCCCACCGGTTCGCGGGCACGTGGGGGTGGATGACGTCCGTCGCCACGACCTTGCCCGTCGCGTCGACGACCGCGACCTTCACGCCCGTACGGAAGCCGGGGTCGAGGCCCAGCGTCGCGCGCGTGCCCGCCGGGGCGGCCAGCAGCAGGTCCCGCAGGTTCGCCGCGAAGACCTGCACGGCCTCGTCCTCCGCGGCCGTGCGCAGCCGCAGCCGCAGATCGAGGCCGAGGTGCACCAGGATGCGGGTCCGCCAGGCCCAGCGCACCGTGTCGGCCAGCCACTTGTCCCCGGGCCGCCCCTGGTTCCTGATTCCGAACCGGTCCGCGACGATCGGCTCGTACGAGGACGGGCCACCGGCGACGTCGCCCGGCTCCTCCGGCTCCAGGACCAGGTCGAGGATGTCCTCCTTCTCGCCGCGGAGCATCGCGAGGATCCGGTGGGAGGGCAGCGCGGTGAACGGCTCCGAGAAGTCGAAGTAGTCGGCGAACTTGGCGCCCGCCTCCTCCTTGCCCTCGCGGACCTTGGCGGCCAGCCGGCCCCGGCCCCACATGCGCTCACGCAGCTCGCCGATCAGGTCGGCGTCCTCGGAGAAACGCTCGGTGAGGATGGCGCGGGCGCCGTCGAGCGCGGCCTGCGCGTCCGCCACGCCCTTGTCGGAGTCGACGAACGCGGCCGCCGCGGCGGCCGGTTCCACCGTGGGGTCCCCGAGCAGCCCGTCCGCCAGCGGCTCCAGCCCCGCCTCGCGCGCGATCTGCGCCTTGGTGCGGCGCTTCGGCTTGAACGGCAGATAGATGTCCTCGAGGCGCGCCTTGGTCTCGGCGGCCATGATCTGCGCCGCCAACTCGTCGGTCAGCTTGCCCTGTTCCCTGACCGAGTCGAGGACCGCCGCACGCCGCTCCTCGAGCTCCCGCAGATAGCGCAGCCGCTCCTCGAGCGTGCGCAGCTGCGCGTCGTCGAGCATCTCGGTCGCTTCCTTGCGGTAGCGCGCGATGAACGGGACCGTCGAACCGCCGTCGAGCAGCTCGACGGCGGCCTTCACCTGCCGCTCCCGTACGCCGAGCTCCTCGGCAATCCTGCCTTCGATGGACCCCGTGATGGGACCTGCGCTGGGTGTCGCCACGATGCCGTACCGCCTTCTCAACTGAGGGTGCGCGGCAATTGTGGCAGGTGGCGCCGACAACGGGGGGCAGCCCACCCGCCTGCCGGCGCCGGGTGTCCGATCAGACGGTCTTGCCGATCAGGTCGGCGGGGAACGCGCCCGCGCCGAGGGCGGTGCCCATGAAGCCGCCCGCCAGCTCCGTGAGCCGGGCCACGCCCGCCTCGCCCAGGTGCGCGTACGGCTCCCGGTCGAGCCGGTCGGTCTCCGCCTCGAGGTCGCGGCGCAGCGCCACGCCCAGCTCGGTCAGCTCGCCCTGCTCGTCGAGCACCTTGCGCTCCCGCAGCCGGTCGGCGGCCGCGTCGAAGTCCTCGCGGGTCCAGCCGCGCGTGGCGAGCAGCCACTTCGGGGCCATGCCCTTGCCGGTCGCGACATGGCTCACCAGCGCCTCGACGGGGTCGAGGCCGGCGGCGAGCAGCGCGGCCAGATGCCCGTCGCCGCGGTGCTCACGCAGCAGCGTGGTGGCGTGCCAGTACGCGAGGTGCGGCTCCTCGGGCACCGGCAGGTCGGCGTGGGCGGCGTACAGCGGCCGGGCGTGGCGGGTGCAGGCCTCCGTGGCCCGCAGCGCGAGAGTGGCGGCCTCGGCCATCTCAGGGGAGGCCACGATCTCGTCGCCCAGGAGCCTGCGCAGCGTCGAGTCGACGGCACGCGCGCGTGCCGCGAGGACCGTCTCCGGGGAGGCCGTTTCCCACACGGCGGGCACGTGTTCGGCGACGAGCTCGTGCTTGAAGTTGTAGAAGGTCGCCGTCACGGTTCCGGCACCGACGGCCCCCATCGCCGCCGCGCGTGCCGCGAAGTACGCCGCGCTGCGGTGGGTGATCCCGATGGCGCCCAACTCCTTGCCCAGGTCGGGCGAGAAGTAGTGCGTCGAGTGGAACGGGTTGAGCATGTTGTGGCAGCGGCGGGCGGCGCGGGGGTCCGAAGAGGTCGTCATGCGAGTACGTTACCGACTGGTTGGTACGGGTGGAACGTGCGGGCATGGACCATTCGCCGAAACGTTCGCCACACCCTTCACCGCACCGCTCCCACCCACGTCAGGCGCGACGGCAGGAAAGGTGGGGTACTTGTCATTGCGGCCGTACCGGCGTGCCCGAAGACTGGCCGTATGGCCGCCCGCACCGTGCTCATCCTGTTGTTCGACGACGTCCAGAGCCTGGACGTGACCGGCCCGGCAGAGGTCTTCGCCGGAGCCGCCCTCTGCCGGGGCCCGCGCCCCGGGGACACGTACCGCATCCGCACGGCCTCCCTCGACGGCGGGCCCGTCCGCACCTCCAGCGGGCTCACACTCGTCCCCGACCACGCACTCGCCGACGCGCCCGCCCCGCACACGCTCCTCGTCCCCGGCGGCCGGGGCACGCGCCGCCCGGATCCGCGTCTGACCGCCTGGCTGCGGGAGCACGGCCCGCGCGCGGAGCGTCTCGTCTCCGTCTGCACGGGCGCCATCCTGCTCGCCGAGGCGGGCCTGCTCGACGGCCGCCGGGTGACCACGCACTGGGCGTACTGCGACCGCCTCGCCCGCGACCACCCGGCCGTCGAGGTCGACCCGGACCCCATCTACGTACGCGACGGGAACGTGGCGACCTCGGCCGGCGTCACCGCGGGCATCGACCTCGCCCTCGCGCTCGTCGAGGAGGACCACGGCCGCGACACCGCGCTGACGGTCGCCCGCCACCTCGTCGTGTTCCTGCGACGCCCGGGAAACCAGGCCCAGTTCAGCGCCCAGCTCTCCGCCCAGACCGCACGGCGCGAGCCGCTGCGCGAGGTCCAGCACTGGATCACCGAGCACCCCGACGACGACCTCTCCGTCGAGTCGCTCGCCTCCCGCGCCCGCCTCTCGCCGCGCCACTTCGCCCGCGCCTTCCAGGCCGAGACCGGCATGACCCCGGGCCGGTACGTCGACCTGGTCCGCCTCGAACAGGCGCGCCGCCTCCTGGAGGACACCTCCGACGGCGTCGAGGAGATCTCCCGCACCTGTGGCTACGGCACCCCCGAGGCGATGCGCCGCGCCTTCACCAGAGCGCTCGGCGCGTCCCCGGCCGAGTACCGCCGCCGCTTCTGCGCACCCGGAACCCGTACAACGGGCCGACGCCCGTCCGAGCCCACCCGTTCCTGACCGAAAGGCACCCGATGAAGATCGCCATCGTCCTCTTCGACCGCTTCACCGCACTCGACGCCGTCGGCCCCTACGAGACGCTCGGCAGACTCCCCGACGCGGAACTCACCTTCGTCGCCGAGCGGACCGGGCCCGTGCGGTCGGACACCGGACGGCTCGCCCTCACTGCCGACAAGACGCTGTCGGAGCTGACCGACCCGGACGTCGTCGTCGTCCCCGGCGGGCCGGGCCAGAGCGCGCAGATGGAGAACGAAGTCCTGCTCGACTGGCTGCGCGCCGCCGACGCCACCAGTACCTGGACGACCTCCGTGTGCACGGGGTCGCTGCTCCTCGCCGCCGCCGGTCTGCTGGACGGCCGGCGCGCGACGTCGCACTGGCTGGCGCTCGACTCCCTGAAGAAGTTCGGCGCCGAACCTACGGGCGAACGGGTCGTCGTCGACGGCAAGTACGTCACCGCCGCCGGGGTTTCCTCCGGCATCGACATGGGCCTGACCCTCGTCGGTACGATCGCGGGCGACGAGCACGCGCAGGCCGTACAGCTGCTCACCGAGTACGACCCGCAGCCGCCGTACGACGCGGGTTCGCCCGAGAAGGCCCCCGCACACCTCGTCGAGAAGTTCCGCGCGGAGAGCCGCTTCATCCTGGAGTAGTCCGGGAGACCGGCTTCACCCTGACGTGGTCCACGTGAAGCGCGGCTTCCTGCGCTCCAGGAACGCGGCGACGCCCTCCGCGGTGTCGCCGCTCCCGCGCGCCTGCTCGGCCCAGTGCGCGGCCCGCTCCACGCGGCCGTCGGCGAACTCCTTCGCCGCGGCCTGCGTCAGCTGCGAGCGCTCACCGAGAATCCGGGCGAACTCGCCGACCCGCTTGTCCAGTTCGTCCCCGGCGAGCACCTCGTCCACCAGACCGGTCCGCAGGGCACGCTCCGTACCGATCAACTCGCCCGAGAACAAGAGATACTTGGCCGTCGCGGGGCCCACCAGGGAGGCGAGGCGGCGCGTCGAACTCGCCGGGTACACGATCCCCAGCTTCGACGGCGTGACCCCGAACAGCGCGTCCTCGGCCGCGAACCGCAGGTCACAGGCCGCGGCCAGCTGGCAGCCGCCGCCCACGCAGTAGCCGCGCACGGCGGCCAGCGTCGGCTTGGCGAAGGCCGCGAGCGCCTCCTCGGCCGCGACCGCGAGCTCCTGCGCCCGCGACCCCGAGCCGCCGAGCGTGGAGATGTCGGCGCCCGCGCAGAACGTCCCGCCGGCCCCGGTCAGCACAAGCACCCGCACCGCAGGATCGGCGTCGAGGGAAGCGAGCAGCGACGGCAGCGAACGCCACATGCCGTCCGTCATGGCGTTCCGTTTGGCGGCGTGATCGATGACGACGGTGGCGATGCCGTCGGTGACCGAGTGCGTGACCTGCGGCGGTGTGTGCGACATGCGCCGGATGCTATCCGCATGCCTCGAACGTGCGATCAAGAAGGGGCGGGCGGTCGCCGCGCCGGCGGGCTCATGACGGCCGATGACGAGTTCAAACGCGTACAACCTGAATAGCCAGGGAAGAGAAAACTAGAACGGCAGGATCAGTCGCACACCTGACGCTGTCATACGCCAACGGTCAAATTGCGTCGATACTCGCTGAATTCTGGTCAGTCATTCGGTATGGACCAGTGGATTCCCAACACTCGATGTGTGGTGACAATCGAGCGCAAGGGCGGCGACCGGACGATGAGCGACCAGGGGTGGGGGTCCCGCCCGAGTCCTCAAGACGCTGGGGGAGTGCTCCCCGACCAGCAACCGGGAAGTCCGCTGCCGTACGAGGGGGTCTGGCGCTTCACGGCGCAGGCCGTCGACGCGTCCGTGCCGCAGGCCCGGCACGCCGTCCGTGACCTGCTGGTCCGTCAGGGCGTGCCCGCCTCCGACGACCTCGTCCAGGGACTGCTGCTCATCGTCTCCGAGCTGGTCACCAACGCCGTGCGGCACGCGGCCCTGCTCTCACCCGTCCTCGCGGTGGAGGTCGCGGTCGGCGCCGAGTGGGTGCGCGTCTCCGTGGAGGACGAGCACCCCTACCGCCCGACCGCCCTGGAGGCCACCGACGGGCAGACGGGCGGGCGCGGCCTCCTCCTCGTGCGCGAGGTCACCCGCGAGGCGGGCGGGGTGTGCGACGTCGAGCACACGGCGAGCGGGGGCAAGGTGATCTGGGCCGCCCTGCCCCTCAAACCCGCCGGCGTCTGAGCGGCGTTCTCACCAGCCGGCGGACGGCCCCGTCAGCTCCCGGATCGCGGGCCGCGCCGCGTCCAGCACGGTCATGAACCACGACGAGAACGGCCCCTGGGCGTGCCGCACGGTCAGCTCCTCCGCCGTCACATAGGCGGTCTCGCCCACCTCGGAGGGGTCCGGCCGCAGCGGCGCCTGGACCATCCCCACGAACAGGTGGTTGAACTCCTGCTCCACGAGGCCCGAGTCCGGGTCCGGGTGGTTGTAGCGCACGGTCCCCGCCTCCGCGAGCAGTGAGGGCGAGACCCCCAGCTCCTCGAAGGTCCGGCGGGCGGCCGCGGCGAACGGCGCCTCGCCCGGGTACGGGTGCCCGCAGCACGTGTTCGACCACACGCCGGGGGAGTGGTACTTGCCGAGCGCGCGCTGCTGGAGCAGCAGCCGGCCCTGTTCGTCGAAGAGGAACACGGAGAACGCTCTGTGCAGCTGTCCGGGCGCCTGATGCGCGGAGAGCTTCTCCGCCGTGCCGATCGTCCTGCCGTCCTCGTCCACGAGTTCCAGCAAGATCGCTTCTCCGGTGCCGTTCGACGAGCTGTTCGCCGCGGTGGCAGGTGTGGTCGGCATACCCATCCTTCGCTTCGGTCCTCGAACCCCAAGTCTGCCGTACGGGACAGACAGCCCAGGCACTTGGCGGCGCCAGCATGTCCCGCCCGGGGGCCGGGCGGGACATGCACAGGGTCAGACGCCGAAAGCGGCCGGGTAGGTGATCGTGCCCTGTGGCACCTGCCAGGAACCGTCCGCCGCGCCCAGGACGAGCGCCATCATCGCCTCGTCGGGCACCTCGAACCCGGGCCGGATGGCGTACCCGGAGGCGGGCGTGAAGCCGAACCTCGGGTAGTACTCGGGGTGCCCGAGCACGAGGACGAGCTGCTCCCCACGCGCGCGTGCCGCGTCGAGCACCGCGTTGACGACGGCCGAACCGGCACCCGTGCGCTGGTGCCGCGGAAGCACCGCGACGGGTGCCAGGGCCGCAGCGGGCGCCCCGCCGACGAGGCAGCGGGTGATCAGCGCGTGCGCCGCCACGGTGCCGTCCGGTGCCTCGGCGACGTACGACAGGCCCGTCAGCCACGCGTCGTCGTCCGCCCGCAGGGCGTCCACCAGGTCGGCCTCCGCCTCCGTCGGGAAGGCGGCGGCGTTCACGGCGTGCACGGCCGCGATGTCGGCGGCCGTCTCCGGCCGCGTGGGCCACGACGCCGCGGGGCGCAGCGCGTAGCCGGTGTAGCCGTAGTCCCCGCCGTGCTCGCGCCGCATCGCCAGCTCGGCGCGCGCGCCCGCGAGGGCCTCGGCCATGCCGGGTGCCTGCGGGTCCGTGGCGTCGGCGCGCTCGGCGAGCGGGCCGTAGTACTCGTCCCAGTCGGACTCGGGCTGCCGGTGGACACCGAGCACGGAGTACCCGGCGCCGGTGCAGGCCCGGAGGTTCTCCTCGGCCGTCCGCAGCGCGTAGTGCGGCTCCCAGAAGGCCCGCGCCTCGGGGGACGGGTCGGCGGCGGTCCACTCGCACTCGGTGAGTACGAGCGAGCCGCCCGGGGCGAGCAGCCGCTTCCACCGCCGCAGCGCGGTGTCGAAGCCGATGGAGTACGCGGAGCTCTCGGCCCAGATCAGATCGAACGAAGCATCCTGACAGGGGAGTTCGCCCATGTCGGCGTGGACGGGATGGATCCGGTCGGCGAGGCCCCGTGCCTTCGCGGCGGCGCGCAGCTCGTCGAGGAACGGCTCGTGGAGGTCGGCCGCGGTGACCTCGCCGCCGGTCTCGGCGGCCAGGAGCAGCGCGGAGTGGCCGGGGCCGCAGCCGAGGTCGAGCACGCGCGGGCGCTCGGGCAGCGGCCCCACGAAGGTGAGGAGCCGCAGGGTGGTGGAGTCGGAGCCGGGGCCCTGCCGGGGAAGTCCATGGTGCAGGGCGAAGAAGGCGTCACGTACGACGTTGTCGGTCAACGGTTTGAACCCTTGGGTGAGAGGGCCCCGCTGACGCGCGCTCCTGCCGGGTGGGCGGGAGGGGTCAGGCGTGGGCCCGGAAGGCGGGGATGCACCTGTCGCTGCGCGGGGCAGCGCTCACCGCGACGACAGTCATCAACCCACCTCCTCAAGATTCGTGGCCAACGTAGCACGCTGCGTGCGCGCCTGCCGGGGGGTGCGGGAAGTCAGTGGCAGAGCTTGGCCTCGTGCTCCGCGTGACCGACCGGCTCCAGCTGGAACGTGCAGTGCTCGACGTCGAAGTGGACGCCGAGGCAGCCCTGGAGCTCGTGCAGCATCTTCTCGTGGCCGATGGCGTTGAGGGCCTCCGAGCTCACGACCACGTGTGCGGACAGGACGGGCATGCCCGAAGTGATCGTCCAGGCGTGCAGGTCGTGGACGTCCAGGACGCCGGGCAGCTCCGTGATGTGGGCCCGCACCTCCGCCATGTCGACGCCCTTCGGTGCCGCTTCGAGCAGCACGTTCAGCGTCTCCCGCAGCAGCTTCACGGTCCGCGGGACGATCATGAGGCCGATCGCGATCGACGCGATCGGGTCGGCGGCCTGCCAGCCGGTGGCCAGGATGATCGTCGCCGAGATGATCACGGCGACCGAGCCCAGTGCGTCGGCGGCCACCTCGAGGAAGGCGCCGTGCACGTTGAGGCTCTCCTTCTGGCCGCGCATCAGGATCGCCAGCGAGATCATGTTCGCGACGAGGCCGATCACGCCGAAGGCGATCGTCAGCCCGCCCTCGGTCTCGGCCGGCTGCAAGAACCGCTGGATCGCCTCGACCAGCACATAGCCGCCGACGCCGAGCAGCAGCAGGCAGTTGGCGAGCGCGGCCAGGATCTCGGCGCGGGCGAAGCCGAACGTGCGCTGTTCACTCGCGGGGCGGTTGGCGAAGTGGATGGCGAGCAGCGCCATGCCGAGGCCGAGGGCGTCGGTCGCCATGTGGGCGGCGTCCGCGACCAGGGCGAGCGAGTCGGCGAGGAGTCCGCCGACGATCTCGACCACCATCACGGTCAGCGTGATGCCGAGCGCGATGCGCAGCCGGCCCAGATGCGCGGCCGAGGCCGTGCCCATGGGTGCGTGGCTGTGCCCGTGATCGTGTCCGGCCCCCATGGAAACCGCCCTCCGTCCGCTCGTCGGCGCGCCTGGCCGGCCGCCCCCGCGATCACAGTGAACTACGGGTAGGGGGTATCTGCAAACACTGCACTGAACACCGTTGTCATATGCCCTGACCTGCGGAAATGGCCGCAGGTCAGGGCGTCGCCCGGGTCAGTCGGCGGTGGTGTCCGGATGCCGCAGCCGCCAGCCCGCCCAGGCCGACTCGACCATGTCGCGCACCCCACGGCTCGTCGCCCAGCCGAGTTCCTTCGCGGCGAGTTCCGCCGAGGCCACGGCGTGCGGGGAGTCGCCCGCGCGGCGCGGCTCGACCACTGCCGCCCGGGCGTCACCGCTGACCTCGGAGATCAGGTCGGCCAGTTCGCGCACGGAGACGCCCTCGCCGGAGCCGATGTTCACCGTCAGGTCGCCCGTCGCGCCCGGCTCGGTCAGCCGGCGCGCGGCGGCGAGGTGGGCCTCGGCGAGATCGGCGACGTGCAGATAGTCACGTACACAGGTGCCGTCCGGCGTGTCGTAGTCGTCACCGAAGATCCGGGGGGCCTCGCCGCGGCTCAGCCGGTCGAAGATCATCGGGATCACATTGAAGACGCCGGTGTCCGCGAGCTCGGGGGAAGCGGCGCCCGCCACGTTGAAGTAGCGCAGGCACACGGTCGCCATGCCGTGCGCCCGCCCGGCCGCCCGCACCAGCCACTCGCCCGCCAGCTTCGTCTCGCCGTAGGGGCTCATCGGCGCGCAGGGGGTGGACTCCGTGATGAGGTCCACATCCGGGTTTCCGTACACGGCGGCGGACGAGGAGAAGACGAAGCGCCGCACGCCGGCCGCGGCGGCCGTGTCCAGGAGCACCGCCAGGCCGCCCACGTTGTCGCGGTAGTAGAGCTCGGGCCGCTCCACGGACTCGCCGACCTGTTTGCGGGCCGCGAGATGCACCACACCGGTCACGGCGTGCTCGGCGCACACCCGCTTCACCAGCTCGGAGTCCAGGGCCGAGCCCCTGACCAGCTCGATGTCCGACGGCAGCCGTTCGGTCACCCCGGTCGAGAGGTCGTCGAGGACGACCACGTCCTCCCCGGCGGCGGCCATCGCCCGCGCCACATGTGCCCCGATATAACCCGCTCCGCCTGTGATCAGCCATGTCATGGTCGACCACCCTAGGGCGTGTCCCCATGGGCCCTGCCGGGCCCTCGCGCGAGCGGCAGTTTGTAGGGCGGGGCCTTGATCGACAATGATGACGGGGCGGTCGCGCACGCTCAGACCGCTCTTATCGGGCCATGAACGGGCGGTGAACGTCCGCTTCTCATCATCCGATAGCCTCTGCCGACGTGCCGCCCGGCCGTACTCGGCCCGGGGCGCCCCCATCACGCCTGTGCCCACTACGCCGGCGTGCAGGCAATCCAAGGAGTGAGTTCGTCTGTCGACCGCCATCGTCACCGGTCAGCCGGTACCCGGGTCGTCGCTCGAGGGCGAGCTGCGGGCACTCGGCTTCGACGTGCGGCTCGCCCCGGACGCCGCACAGGCAGGGGCGGCGCTCGCCGCGGTCCCGGCAGGACAGCGGGTCGCGCTCGTCGACGCGGGCTTCGTGGGCCACACCCACGCCCTGCGCCTCGGCCTCACCGACCCCCGTTTCGCCGCCTCGGCCGTCCCCGGAGCCGTCTCCGTACAGCCCGCGGCCCGCGAGGCGCTGACCGGCGCCCTGCGTGACACCGCCGAAGGGCCGTCCGCGGCGGACTTCGGCGCGCGGGCCGGCACCCTCGCCGGTGTGCTCGCCGACCGTGTCGCCGAGCGCCTGGCAGCGGCGTACGGCACCGACGTCCACCGGCCCGAGCTCGGTGAGCTCGTCGCCGCCGTGCCCGCCGACCCGCAGGCCCGCAACGAGGCCCGCCAGGCGGTCGCCGCCGTCGACGACGAGGCGGTCCGGCTGCGTACGGCGGTCAAGGCGCGCGACGGCTTCTTCACGACCTACTGCATCAGCCCGTACTCCCGCTACATCGCCCGCTGGTGCGCCCGGCGCGGTCTCACCCCGAACCAGGTGACGACCGCCTCGCTGGTCACCGCGCTGATCGCGGCGGGCTGCGCGGCCACCGGCACCCGCCTCGGCTTCGTCGCCGCGGGCCTGCTGCTCCTCTTCTCCTTCGTCCTGGACTGCACGGACGGGCAGCTCGCCCGCTACTCCCTGCAGTACTCGACGCTCGGTGCCTGGCTCGACGCGACCTTCGACCGGGCCAAGGAGTACGCCTACTACGCGGGCCTCGCGCTCGGCGCGGCCCGCGGCGGTGACGACGTGTGGGCGCTCGCGCTCGGCGCGATGGTCCTGCAGACCTGCCGCCATGTCGTGGACTTCTCCTTCAACGAGGCGAATCACGACGCGACGGCGAACACCAGCCCCACCGCGGCCCTCTCCGACAAGCTCGACAGCGTCGGGTGGACGGTCTGGGTGCGCCGGATGATAGTGCTGCCGATCGGCGAACGCTGGGCCCTGATCGCGGTACTCACCGCGCTGACGACACCGCGTGTCACGTTCATCGTCCTGCTGATCGGCTGCGCCCTCGCGGCGACGTACACCACGGCCGGCCGCGTCCTGCGCTCGCTGACCCGGCGGGCCACCCGCACGGACCGTGCCGCCCAGGCCCTCGCGGAGCTCTCCGACAGCGGCCCGCTGAGCGAACTCCTCCAGCGCGCGGTGCGCGGTGTGCCTCGTCACACGGCCCCGGCCGTCGCCGCGCTCGGCGCCCTGGTCCTCGTACTCGCCACAGCGCTGTCGGACTACGGCAGCTGGTGGCCCGTCCTCGGCGCCGCCGTCTACGCGCTGACCTCCGCCGCGGCCGTCTCGCGCCCCCTCAAGGGCCCTCTCGACTGGCTGGTCCCGCCCGTCTTCCGCGCCGCCGAATACGGCACGATCCTGCTGATCGCAGCGAAAGCGGACGTAAACGGAGCGTTGCCGGCAGCTTTCGGACTGGTGGCCGCGGTCGCCTACCATCACTACGACACGGTGTACCGCATTCGCGGTGGCACCGGCGCGCCCCCGCACTGGCTGGTCCGGGCGATCGGCGGGCACGAGGGCAGGACGCTGGTGGTCACGGTGATCGCCGCACTGCTCACCGACACAGATTTCACTGTCGCGCTCACGGTTTGCGCCGTGGCCGTGGCACTGGTGGTGCTCGTCGAGAGCATCCGCTACTGGGTGACCGCCCACAGGCGCGGCGCACCCGCCGTACACGATGAAGGAGAACCCGCATGATCGGCCTCGTGCTGGCTGCCGGCGCCGGACGGCGTCTGCGTCCCTACACCGACACCCTGCCCAAGGCCCTGGTGCCGGTCGGCCCCGAGGGTGACGAGGAGAGCCTCACGGTCCTGGACCTGACTCTCGGCAACTTCGCCGAGATCGGTCTGACCGAGGTCGCGATCATCGTCGGGTACCGCAAGGAGGCCGTCTACGAGCGCCGCGAGGCGCTCGAGCAGAAGTACGGCGTCAAGATCACCCTGATCGACAACGACAAGGCCGAGGAGTGGAACAACGCCTACTCCCTGTGGTGCGGCCGTGACGCGATCAAGCACTCGGTGATCCTCGCCAACGGCGACACCGTGCACCCGGTCTCCGTCGAGAAGACGCTGCTCGCCGCCCGCGGCGACGGCAAGAAGATCATCCTCGCCCTCGACACGGTGAAGTCCCTCGCCGACGAGGAGATGAAGGTCGTCGTCGGCCCCGAGGGCGGCATGACGAAGATCACCAAGCTGATGGACCCGGCCGAGGCGACCGGTGAGTACATCGGCGTCACGCTCATCGAGGGCGAGGCGGCCGACGAGCTCGCCGACGCGCTCAAGACCGTCTTCGAGACGGACCCGCAGCAGTTCTACGAGCACGGCTACCAGGAGCTCGTGAACCGCGGTTTCAGGATCGACGTCGCCCCGATCGGCGAGGTGAAGTGGGTCGAGATCGACAACCACGACGACCTCGCCAAGGGACGTGAGATCGCGTGCCAGTACTGACGAGGCTCATCCCCTCGCCGGTTGTCGTCGACATCCGGGCGGGGGCGATCGACGACCTGGCGACCGTCCTTGCCGACCAGCGGATCTCGTCGTCCACCGGACGCCTGGCCATCGCGATCAGCGGTGGCTCGGGCGCGGTCCTGCGCAAGCGCCTCGAACCGCAGCTGCCCCGTGCGGAGTGGTTCGAGGTCGGCGGCGGGACGCTGGACGACGCGATCAAGCTCGCCGAGGCCATAAAGAAGGGCCGCTACGACGCGGTCGTGGGCCTCGGCGGCGGCAAGATCATCGACTGCGCCAAGTTCGCCGCGGCGCGCGTCGGCCTGCCGCTGGTCGCCGTCGCGACGAACCTGTCGCACGACGGCCTGTGCTCGCCGGTCGCGACGCTCGACAACGACGCGGGCCGCGGCTCGTACGGTGTGCCGAACCCGATCGCCGTCGTCATCGACCTCGACATCATCCGTGAGGCCCCGGTCCGCTTCGTGCGTTCCGGCATCGGCGACGCCCTGTCCAACATCTCCGCGATCGCGGACTGGGAACTGGCCGCGCGCGAGCGCGGCGAGGACATCGACGGACTGGCCGCCGCCATGGCCCGCCAGGCCGGCGAGGCCGTGCTGCGCCACCCCGGCGGCGTGGGGGACGACTCGTTCCTCCAGGTCCTGGCGGAGGGACTGGTCCTCACCGGTATCGCGATGTCGGTGTCGGGCGACTCCCGTCCGGCCTCCGGCGCCTGCCACGAGATCAACCACGCCTTCGACCTCCTCTTCCCCAAGCGCGCCGCGAGCCACGGCGAGCAGTGCGGCCTGGGCGCGGCCTTCGCGATGTTCCTCCGTGGAGCGCGCGAGGAGTCGCTGTATATGGTCGAGGTCCTGCGCAGGCACGGCCTGCCCGTGACCCCCGAGGAGATCGGCTTCACCGTGGACGAGTTCGTCCAGGTCGTGGAGTTCGCGCCGCAGACCCGTCCGGGCCGGTACACGATCCTCGAGCACCTCAATCTGTCCACCGACCAGATCAGGGACGCCTACGCCGACTATGCAAAAGCCATCGGTAGCTGAGCTGCGCCCGGTCGTTCACCCCGCGGGGGTGAAGGACCGGCGGAGCGGCGAGCACTGGGGCGGCCGGCTCTACATGCGCGAGATCTCGCTGCGCATCGACCGCCACCTCGTGAACACCAAGGTCAGCCCCAACCAGCTGACCTACCTGATGACCGTGTGCGGCGTCCTCGCGGCGCCCGCGCTGCTGGTCCCGGGTGTCTGGGGCGCCGTTCTCGGCGTCGTCGCGGTCCAGCTGTACCTGCTGCTCGACTGCGTCGACGGCGAGATCGCCCGCTGGCGCAAGCAGTACTCGCTCGCCGGCGTCTGGATGGACCGCGTCGGCGCGTACCTGACCGACGCCGCGGTCCTCGTCGGCTTCGGCCTGCGCGCCGCCGACCTGTGGGGTTCCGGCCGGATCGACTGGCTGTGGGCCTTCCTCGGGACGCTCGCCGCGCTCGGCGCCATCCTGATCAAGGCCGAGACGGACCTGGTCGGCGTGGCCCGCGCGCAGAGCGGCCGGGAGCAGGTCAAGGAGTCCGCCTCCGAGATCAAGTCCTCCGGCATGGCGCTCGCCCGCAAGGCGGCGTCCGCGCTGAAGTTCCACCGCCTCATCCTCGGCATCGAGGCATCGCTGCTGATCCTGGTCCTCGCGATCGTCGACCAGATCCGGGGCGACCTGTTCTTCACGCGCCTGGGGGTCGCGGTCCTGGCCGGCATCGCGCTGCTCCAGACCGTGCTGCACCTGGTGTCCATCCTCGCGTCGAGCAGGCTGAAGTGAGTACGGCGATGAAGGTCGGCGCGGTGATCATCACCATGGGCAACCGCCCCGAGGAGCTGCGCGCCCTCCTCGACTCCGTCGCCAAGCAGGACGGCGACCGGGTCGAGGTGGTCGTGGTCGGCAACGGCTCCCCGGTCCCGGACGTCCCCGCCGGTGTGCGCACCGTCGAACTGCCCGAGAACCTCGGCATCCCGGGCGGCCGCAACGTCGGCATCGAGGCCTTCGGGCCCTCGGGCTCCGACGTGGACGTGCTGCTCTTCCTCGACGACGACGGCCTCCTGCCGAAGACGGACACCGCTCAGCTGTGCCGCGAGGCTTTCGCGTCCGACCCGAAGCTGGGCATCGTCAGCTTCCGGATTGCCGACCCGGAGACCGGCGTCACCCAGCGCCGCCACGTCCCGCGCCTGCGCGCCGCCGACCCGATGCGCTCCTCGCGCGTCACCACGTTCCTCGGCGGCGCCAACGCGGTGCGCACCCGCGTGATCGCGGAGGTCGGCGGCCTGCCCGACGAGTTCTTCTACGCCCACGAGGAGACCGACCTCGCCTGGCGTGCCCTCGACGCGGGCTGGATGATCGACTACCGCGCGGACATGGTGCTGCACCACCCGACGACGGCCCCCTCCCGGCACGCGGTCTACCACCGCATGGTCGCCAGGAACCGGGTCTGGCTCGCGCGCCGCAATCTGCCCGCGCTCATCGTCCCCGTCTACCTCGGCGTCTGGCTGCTCCTCACGCTCGCCCGCCGACCCTCCGGACCTGCGCTGAAGGCCTGGTTCGGCGGGTTCAAGGAAGGCTGGACGAGCCCGTGCGGCCCCAGGCGGCCCATGAAGTGGCGTACGGTGTGGCGCCTGACCCGACTGGGCCGACCTCCGATCATCTGACAAGCTCGTGTCTGAGCATTCGGCCCGTACCCCGGTCCCTGGCTCATGCCTATGCCCGACCGGCTGCGCACTTTGAAGACGAAAGTTTCCACTAGTGAGTGAGACAACGCATGACGGCGGTGTCGCGGTGACCGCGCGTCCGTCGCCCGATGAGGGGCTCTCCCCGGCCGACCTGGCCGCCAAGTACGGTCTGACCGTCAGTGGCGCCAGGCCCGGCCTGTTCGAGTACGTCAGCCAGCTGTGGGGCCGGCGTCACTTCATCCTCGCCTTCTCACAGGCGAAGCTCACCGCCCAGTACAGCCAGGCCAAGCTCGGCCAGCTCTGGCAGGTGGCGACGCCGCTGCTGAACGCGGCCGTGTACTACCTCATCTTCGGCCTCATCCTGCACGCCAGCCGGGGCATGTCGATGGACGTGTACATCCCGTTCCTGGTCACGGGCGTCTTCGTCTTCACCTTCACGCAGAGCTCGGTGATGGCGGGCGTGCGGGCGATCTCGGGCAATCTGGGTCTGGTGCGCGCCCTGCACTTCCCACGGGCCTCGCTGCCGATCTCGTTCGCGCTCCAGCAGCTCCAGCAGCTGCTGTTCTCGATGACCGTCCTGTTCATCGTCGCGATCGGCTTCGGCAGCTACCCGGGTCTGTCCTGGCTGCTGATCGTCCCGGTGCTCGCGCTCCAGTTCCTCTTCAACACCGGACTCGCGCTGATCATGGCGAGGATGGGCTCGAAGACCCCGGACCTGGCGCAGCTCATGCCGTTCGTGATGCGTACGTGGATGTACGCGTCCGGCGTGATGTTCTCCATCCCGATCATGCTGGCCGACAAGCCCGCGTGGGTCGCCGACGTCCTGCAGTGGAACCCGGCCGCCATCTACATGGACCTGATGCGCTTCGCGCTCATCGACGGATACGACTCCGGCAACCTGCCGCCGCACGTATGGGCGGTCGCGGTCGGCTGGGCGGTACTGGTCGCCGTCGGCGGCTTCGTCTACTTCTGGAAGTCCGAGGAGCGGTACGGCCGTGGCTGACGAAGACATCCTGGGCAAGAACGCGGGCAAGGGACACATCCCGACCGTCATCGCGGACGGGCTGCACATCGTGTACCGCGTCAACGGCGCCAAGACGGGCAAGGGCAGCGCGACCTCCGCGCTGAGCCGCATCGTCAAGCGCGGCGAGGAGCGCGGAGTCCGCAAGGTGCACGCCGTCAAGGGCGTCACCTTCACCGCGTACCGCGGCGAGGCCATCGGCCTGATCGGCTCGAACGGGTCCGGCAAGTCGACCCTGCTGCGCGCCATCGCCGGGCTCCTGCCGGCGGAGAAGGGCAAGGTCTTCACCGACGGCCAGCCCTCGCTCCTCGGTGTGAACGCGGCGCTCATGAACGACCTGACGGGCGAGCGGAACGTCATACTCGGCGGGCTCGCGATGGGTATGTCCCGCGAGCAGATCCGGGAGCGTTACCAGGAGATCGTCGACTTCTCGGGCATCAACGAGAAGGGCGACTTCATCACGCTCCCGATGCGCACCTACTCCTCCGGTATGGCGGCGCGGCTGCGCTTCTCCATCGCGGCCGCCAAGGACCACGACGTCCTCATGATCGACGAAGCCCTGGCCACGGGTGACCGCAAGTTCCAGAAGCGCTCCGAGGCCCGCATCCGGGAGCTGCGCAAGGAGGCCGGCACGGTCTTCCTCGTCAGTCACAACAACAAGTCGATCCGTGACACCTGCGACCGTGTGCTCTGGCTGGAGCGCGGCGAGCTGCGTATGGACGGACCGACAGCTGAGGTACTCAAGGAGTACGAGAAGTTCACGGGCAAGTAGTCCGGTCGCCCCCGGGCAACCCTCCGCACCCGATTTCGCGTCTCAAGGCCCCGCCGGGACATCTTCGGCGGGGCCTTGATATGCATGTAGATGGCAATTGATTCCCGCCGAGGTCAAGTGAAGGTCAACTTCCTTGCGTGCAGGGAAGCTTGGAGTCAATCGGTGTGTTGTTGTGATCTGCACGAAACCCCGTCGGGGCAGGGCCGGTTGTACAACGTAAGCTGTACCGGTGCCGATTCGCGGCAAAGGGGCGATAATGCGCGACATCCCGACGTAGGGGGTCGGTCTGTCGTGCCCGAGATTGGGCGGCGTGTCCGAAATAGGATGTTTTGGATCGGCAGTGTAGAACGGGAGATGTGACGGCAATGGCTATGGAAACTCTCCAGCTCCACGATGCTTTCGCCGTCCTAGTACCGGGCAGCGCGTGGTGAGGGGATCATCGGGAGCGTCCGCCGGGTCCCCGGCCGGGGCGACACTCGACAAGGCCACCGACGAGAATTTTCCGGTGGCCCCCTTCTTCCTGCCCCGGGACTGGCGCGACGACCTCATGGCGGTCTACGGCTTCGCCCGCCTCGTCGACGACATCGGTGACGGCGACCTCGCTCCCGGCGGCGCCGACGCCCGCCTCCTCGGCGTGTCACCCGAACGGGCTGACGGGGACCGGCTGGCTTTGCTCGACGCCTTCGAGGCCGATCTTCACCGGGTGTTCGATTCCATCCCCCGACACCCCCTTCTGCGTGCCCTGCAGCCCACCGTGCACCGTCGCGGCCTCACCCCCGAACCCTTCCTCGGCCTCATCGAGGCCAACCGCCAGGACCAGCTGGTCACGCGCTACGAGACGTACGACGACCTGCTGGCCTACTGCGAGCTCTCCGCCAACCCGGTCGGCCGCCTCGTCCTCGCGATCACCGGCACCGCGACCCCCGAGCGCATCCGCCTCTCGGATTCCGTGTGCACCGGCCTGCAGATCGTCGAACACCTTCAGGACGTCGGCGAGGACCTGCGGCAGGGGCGGATCTATCTGCCCGCCGAGGACATGAAACAGTTCCACGTCCAGGAGTCCGATCTCGCCGCACCCACGGCGGGCGCGTCGGTGCGCGCCCTGGTCGCGTTCGAGGCCGAACGCGCCCTCGGTCTCCTGAATGAAGGCACCCCCCTCGTGGGTAGCGTCCACGGCAGGCTGAAGCTGCTGCTTGCCGGGTTCGTGGCTGGGGGGAGGGCGGCGGTCACCGCGATCGCCGCCGTTTCGTACGACGTACTTCCTGGACCGCCCAAGCCCACCAAGCTCCGGTTGCTGCGTGAGGTGGGAGCGACTCTGCGAGGAGAGGGGTGAGCCGGACCGTGGAGTCAGACCAGCACGTGTCGGCAGCGGTACTCGCCGCATACAGCTACTGCGAGACCGTGACCGGACAGCAGGCGCGCAACTTCGCCTACGGCATCAGGCTGCTGCCGACGGCCAAGCGGCGGGCCATGTCGGCGGTGTACGCGTTCTCGCGCCGCGTCGACGACATCGGCGACGGAGGGCTGCCGCAGGACGTCAAGGCCGACCGGCTCGACGAGACCCGGGCACTGCTCGCCCGGATCCGTGACGGCGCTGTGGCGGAGGACGACACCGACCCGGTGGGCGTCGCCCTCGCGCATGCCGCGCAGCGGTTCCCGATCCCGCTCGGCGGCCTCGACGAACTCATCGACGGTGTCCTGATGGACCTGCGCGGCGAGACGTACGAGACCTGGGACGACCTCAAGGTCTACTGCCGCTGCGTCGCCGGCGCCATCGGCCGGGTCTCGCTCGGCGTCTTCGGCACCGAGCCGGGCGCGCGCGGCGCCGAGCGCGCCTCCGAGTACGCGGACACGCTCGGGCTCGCGCTCCAGCTCACGAACATCCTGCGCGACGTGCGGGAGGACGCGGCGGACGGCCGCACCTACCTGCCGGCCGACGACCTCGCCAAGTTCGGCTGCTCGGCCGGCTTCGACGCCCCGACGCCCCCGGCGGGCTCGGACTTCGCGGGCCTCGTGCACTTCGAGGTGCGCCGCGCCCGCGCCCTGTTCGCCGAGGGATACCGGCTGCTTCCGCTTCTCGACCGGCGCAGCGGCGCCTGCGTCGCCGCCATGGCCGGCATCTACCGGCGCCTGCTCGACCGCATCGAGCGCGAGCCCGAGGCCGTCCTGCGCGGGCGCGTCTCGCTCCCCGGGCGCGAGAAGGCCTACGTCGCCGTGCGCGGCCTGTCCGGACTCGACGCCCGCAGCGTCTCCCGGCAGTCCCTCAGGAGGCGTGTCTGATGAGCACGTCCGACAGAGCGGTCCGCACCGACGGGAAACGGCGGGCAACCCTCCACGCCGACGCGGCGTCCATGACTTCAGCGGCTTGCCGTGCGTCTTTCAACCATCGCGCGCACACTGACGGAACGGCCGAAGGGGAGGGCGCATGAGCGACGGGAACATGCGGCCCGAGGGGCCGGACGCGAACACCGCCGACGGCACCGGACGGCAGACCGCGGTCGTGGTCGGCGGAGGTCTCGCCGGGGCCACGGCCGCCCTCGCGCTCGCCGACGCGGGCCTCGACGTCACCCTGCTCGAAGGACGCCCGAGACTGGGCGGCCTGGCGTTCTCCTTCAAGCGCGGCGACCTCACCGTCGACAACGGCCAGCACGTGTACCTGCGCTGCTGCACCGCATACCGCTGGTTCCTCGACCGCATCGACGGCACGGCCCTGGCGCCCCTGCAGGAACGTCTCGACGTACCCGTGCTCGACGCCGACAGGAACCGGCTCGGCAGACTGCGCCGCACCGCGTTGCCCGTGCCGCTGCATCTTGCCGCGAGCCTCGCGACGTATCCGCATCTCTCGCTCGCCGAGCGCGCCAACGTAGGGCGTGCCGCGCTGGCCCTCAAGGGGCTCGACCTGGGTGATCCGGCCCTGGACGAACGGGACTTCGGCAGCTGGCTGGCCGAGCACGGCCAGTCGCGGCGCGCCATCGAGGCCCTCTGGGACCTGGTGGGCGTCGCCACCCTGAACGCCGTCGCCGGCGAGTCCTCGCTCGGGCTCGCCGCCATGGTGTTCAAGACGGGGCTGCTGTC
Organism: Streptomyces sp. NPDC107517; assembly: GCF_055582645.1. Taxonomy (NCBI): domain Bacteria; kingdom Bacillati; phylum Actinomycetota; class Actinomycetes; order Kitasatosporales; family Streptomycetaceae; genus Streptomyces; species Streptomyces sp. NPDC107517. The sequence continues at coordinate 818,686 of NZ_JBVJPM010000001.1, forward strand.
CGAACCGGGCGCGGCCGACATCGGCTGGGCGCGCGTCCCCCTCGGTGAACTCCACGACACTCTCGCCCGCAAGGCGCTCGACTCCGCGGGCGTACGCACCGAACTCCGTGCACGCGTCACCTCCGTCTCCCGTACCGAGAACGGGCGTTGGAGTGTGGAGGTTCCCGGGGAGCGGATCGTGGCGGACGCCGTCGTGCTCGCCGTGCCCCAGCGCGAGACGTACGACCTGCTGCCCGACGGCGCGCTCGACGACGCCGAGCGGCTGCTCTCCATCGGGACCGCGCCGATCCTCAACCTGCACGTCGTCTACGACCGCAAGGTCCTCAAGCGGCCCTTCTTCACCGCGCTCGGCTCGCCCGTGCAGTGGGTCTTCGACCGCACGGAAGCCTCCGGACTCACCGAGGGGCAGTACCTCGCGGTGTCCCAGTCCGCCGCGCAGGACGAGATCGACGAGCCCGTCGCCGTGCTCCGCGAGCGCTACCTTCCCGAGTTCGAGCGCCTGCTGCCCGCCGCGCGGGGCGCGAAAGTGCTCGACTTCTTCGTCACCCGGGAGCGCACGGCGACCTTCGCGCCGACCCCGGGCGTCGGCGCGCTGCGGCCCACGGCCCGCACGAACGCCCCCGGCCTGTACCTGGCCGGCGCGTGGACCGCCACCGGGTGGCCCGCGACCATGGAAAGCGCGGTACGCAGCGGTGTCAGCGCCGCCGATGCCGCTCTCGCCGCACTCGACCGCCCACGCGGTCATCTGTTCCGGGAGGCGGCATGAAGCTCGATCTCCAGGGGGCGGACCATCCGGCCCCCGGCGACGCAACAAAAGGAGACCCTGTGCCCGCTGTGCCCTCGGCCGAACCGGCTGCCGACGCGGTGGACGTGACCGCGCTGCTCGAGCGCGGCCGGACCCTGGCCACCCCGGTGCTGCGGGCCGCCGTGGACCGCCTCGCACACCCGATGGACACCGTCGCCGCCTATCACTTCGGCTGGATCGACGCACAGGGCAACCCGGCCGACGGGGACGGCGGCAAGGCCGTACGTCCCGCGCTCGCCGTGCTGTCCGCCCAGGTCCCGGGCGCGGCACCCGAGGTGGGCGTGCCCGGCGCGGTCGCCGTCGAGCTGGTGCACAACTTCTCGCTCCTGCACGACGACCTGATGGACGGCGACGAACAGCGCCGCCACCGTGACACCGTCTGGAAGGTGCACGGCCCGGCGCAGGCCATCCTCGTCGGCGACGCCCTCTTCGCCCTCGCCAACGAGGTGCTCCTCGAACTCGGCACCGCCGAGGCCGGCCGTGCCACGCGCCGCCTGACCACCGCCTCGCGTGCCCTCATCGACGGGCAGGCGCAGGACATCAGCTACGAGCACCGCGAGCGGGTCACCGTCGAGGAGTGCCTGGAGATGGAGGGCAACAAGACCGGCGCCCTGCTGGCCTGCGCCTCCTCCATCGGCGCCGTGCTCGGCGGCGCCGACGACCGGACCGCGGACCAGCTGGAGAAGTACGGCTACCACCTCGGTCTCGCCTTCCAGGCCGTCGACGACCTGCTCGGCATCTGGGGCGACCCGGAGGCCACCGGCAAGCAGACCTGGAGCGATCTGCGCCAGCGCAAGAAGTCCCTGCCCGTCGTCGCCGCGCTCGCCGCGGGCGGCCCCGCGTCCGAGCGGCTCGGTGAACTTCTCGCCGCCGACGCCAAGAGCAGCGACTTCGACACCTTCTCCGAGGAGGAGTTCGCGGCCCGCGCCGCCCTCATCGAAGAGGCCGGCGGCCGGGACTGGACCGCCGAGGAGGCGCGTCGGCAGTACGCCGTCGCCATCGAGGCCCTGGACTCCGTCCAGATGCAGGATCAGGTGCGGGCGCAGTTCGTCGCGCTCGCGGACTTCGTCGTCGTACGAAAGAGATGATCACTATCGGCCGCATATGACTCGCAGTCGCCGGCCGGTGTCCATCCAGGGCATCGGCCGACGGCGGACCCAGCAGAGATCGAGCACTGCACGAAGGGGAAGCCATGACAGCGACGACCGAAGGAAGCAGCGGAGCGGCAGCTCCGGGCGCGACCTCGGCCACCACTGCCCAATTGACCGACACGAGCCCCGGGGCGGCCGGGACGCACGACGCCGCCACCCGTTCCGTCCAGCGCGCCACGGACTTCCTGCTCGCCCGGCAGGACGCACAGGGCTGGTGGAAGGGGGACCTCGACACGAACGTCACGATGGACGCCGAGGACCTGCTGCTGCGCCAGTTCCTCGGGATCGGGGACGAGGCGACCACCCGAGCCGCCGGGCTCTTCATCCGCGGTGAACAGCGTGACGACGGCACCTGGGCCACGTTCTACGGAGGCCCGGGCGAACTCTCCACCACCATCGAGGCGTACGTGGCCCTGCGCCTGGCCGGGGACGCCCCCGACGAGCCGCACATGGCGAAGGCCTCCGCCTGGATCCGGGAGCGGGGCGGGATCGCCGCGAGCCGCGTCTTCACCCGCATCTGGCTGGCCCTGTTCGGCTGGTGGAAGTGGGACGACCTGCCCGAACTGCCTCCGGAGCTCATCTACTTCCCGAAGTGGATGCCGCTCAACATCTACGACTTCGGCTGCTGGGCCCGCCAGACCATCGTGCCGCTCACGGTCGTCTCCGCGAAGCGCCCGGTACGGCCCGCGCCCTTCCCGCTCGACGAGCTCCACACCGACGCGCGCAATCCCAACCCGGCCAAGCCTCCTGCCCCCGTGGCGAGTTGGGACGGCGTCTTCGAGCGGCTCGACAAGGCGATGCACCTGTACCGAAGGGTCGCGCCGCGCCGGCTGCGCAAGGCGGCCATGAACTCGGCCGCCCGCTGGATCATCGAGCGCCAGGAGAACGACGGCTGCTGGGGCGGCATCCAGCCCCCGGCGGTGTACTCCGTCATCGCGCTCCATCTGCTCGGCTACGACCTCGAACACCCGGTGATGAAGGCGGGGTTGGAGTCCCTCGACCGGTTCGCCGTGTGGCGCGAGGACGGGGCCCGGATGATCGAGGCCTGCCAGTCGCCCGTGTGGGACACCTGCCTCGCCGTCATCGCCCTCGCCGACGCCGGCCTGCCCGCCGATCACCCCCGGCTCGTCAAGGCCGCCGACTGGATGCTCCGGGAGCAGGTCGACCGGCCCGGAGACTGGTCCGTTCGCAGGCCCCAACTCGACTCCGGCGGGTGGGCGTTCGAGTTCCACAACGACAACTACCCCGACATCGACGACACCGCCGAGGTCGTCCTCGCGCTGCGCCGCGTCCGGCACCCGGACCGGCCGCGCATGGAGAAGGCCATCGAGCGGGGCGTGCGCTGGAACCTCGGCATGCAGTCGAGGAACGGCGCCTGGGCCGCCTTCGACGTCGACAACACCAGCCCCTTCCCGAACCGGCTGCCGTTCTGCGACTTCGGTGAGGTCATCGATCCCCCGTCCGCGGACGTCACCGGGCACGTGGTGGAGATGCTCGCCGTCGAGGGCATGTCGAACGACCCGCGCACCCGGCGCGGCATCGACTGGCTGCTCGCCGAACAGGAGCCGAACGGCGCCTGGTTCGGCCGCTGGGGCGTCAACTACGTATACGGAACAGGGTCGGTGCTGCCCGCCCTGACCGCAGCCGGACTGCCCGCCTCGCACCCCGCCGTCCGCCGCGCCGTCGCCTGGCTCGAATCCGTCCAGAACGACGACGGCGGCTGGGGCGAGGACCTGCGCTCCTACCGCTACGAGGACTGGAAGGGCCACGGCGTCTCGACCGCCTCGCAGACCGGCTGGGCGCTGATGGCGCTCCTGTCGGCGGGGGAGCGGGACTCCAAGGCCGTGGAGCGAGGAGTCGCCTGGCTGACCGAGACCCAGCTGGAGGACGGCACCTGGGACGAGCCGTACTTCACCGGCACCGGCTTCCCGTGGGACTTCTCGATCAACTATCACCTCTACCGCCACGTCTTCCCGCTCACGGCACTGGGCCGGTACGTGCACGGGGAGCCGTTCGCCGATCAGGCGGCCTTGACGGGCAAGGGGAGCTGATGACCGGATCACCGGCGGCCCCGCGCCCGCCGGACGCCGCCCCGCTGCTGGTCGCCTGCGCGCTCGGCATCGAGCACTTCGCCCTGCGCACCGGCGCCCGCACCGGAGCACCGGCCCGGGTCACCGTGCTGCGCACCGGCATGGGGCCCAAGGCGGCCGAGCGGTCCGTGGCCAAGGCCATCGAGGACCCCGCCCTGCACGACGCGGCCGTCGTCGCGACCGGCTTCTGCGCCGGCCTCGCCCCCGGCATGCACCCGGGCGACCTGGTCGTCGCCGAGGAGACCCGTGACACGGACGGCTCCACGCCGTGCACCGGCACGGAACTCCTCGTCAAGGAGCTGGTCAGGGCGGTACCGGGACGGACCGTGCACACCGGTCCGCTCACCGGATCCGACCATGTCGTGCGCGGTCACGAGCGCGGTGACCTGCTCGCCACGGGCGCGATCGCCGTGGACATGGAGTCCGCGGCCACGCTGCGCACGGCGGCCGCGCGGGGCCCGCGCCCGGTTGCGGCCGTACGGGTGGTCGTGGACGCTCCAGAACATGAACTCGTCCGTATCAGCACGGTGCGCGGTGGAATATCGGCTTTCCGCGTTCTTCGTGCCGTGCTTCCCGCATTTTTCGAATGGCACCGTTCTTTGCTGCTCCCCCGGAGGTGAGCCAGATGGCCATGCCGCTTCGTCAGTCCATCAAGGTCGCGACGTACCTCTTTGAACAGAAGGTTCGCAGGCGCGACAAGTTCCCGCTCATTGTCGAACTGGAGCCGCTGTACGCCTGCAACCTCAAGTGCGAGGGCTGCGGAAAGATCCAGCACCCCGCCGGAGTGCTCAAGCAGCGGATGCCCGTGGCGCAGGCCGTGGGCGCCGTCCTGGAGTCCGGCGCGCCGATGGTGTCCATCGCCGGCGGCGAGCCGCTCATGCACCCGCAGATCGACGAGATCGTCCGGCAGCTGGTGGCGAGGAAGAAGTACGTCTTCCTCTGCACGAACGCGTTGCTCATGCGCAAGAAGATGGACAAGTTCACGCCCTCGCCGTACTTCGCCTTCACGGTGCACATCGACGGGATGCGCGAGCGTCACGACGAGTCCGTCGCCAAGGAAGGTGTCTTCGACGAGGCGGTGGAGGCCATCAAGGAGGCCAAGAAGCGGGGCTTCCGCGTCACCACCAATTCCACCTTCTTCAATACGGACACCCCGCAGAACATCATTGAGGTCCTGAACTACCTCAACGACGACCTCGAGGTCGACGAGATGATGCTCTCGCCCGCCTACGCCTACGAGAAGGCGCCCGACCAGGAGCACTTCCTGGGCGTGGAGCAGACCCGGGAGCTCTTCAAGAAGGCCTTCGCGGGCGGCAACAGGCGCCGCTGGCGCCTCAACCACTCACCGCTGTTCCTCGACTTCCTCGAGGGCAAGGTCGATTTCCCGTGCACGGCGTGGGCGATCCCGAACTACTCGCTCTTCGGCTGGCAGAAGCCCTGCTACCTGATGGCGGACGGGTACGTGACCACGTACAAGGACCTCATCGAGAAGACCGACTGGGACGCCTACGGGCGCGGCAAGGACGAGCGCTGCAACAACTGCATGGCGCACTGCGGCTACGAGCCGACGGCCGTCCTCGCCACGATGGGCTCGCTCAAGGAGTCCATCCGCGCCGCCCGCGAGACCGTCTCCGGAAACCGCGGGTGACACCGTCATGACCGCCGGAGAGCCCGTTTCGCTGGGGCTCCCCTCGCTGCCGGTCCGACCGATCGCCGACCGCAGAACGAGTCGGCAGATCCACGTCGGGCCGGTGGCAGTGGGGGGCGGAGCGCCGGTGTCCGTGCAGTCGATGACGACGACACGGACCTCGGACATCGGGGCCACGCTGCAGCAGATCGCCGAACTGACGGCGTCCGGCTGCCAGATCGTGCGGGTGGCGTGTCCCACGCAGGACGACGCGGACGCGCTCGCGACGATCGCGAGGAAGTCGCAGATCCCCGTCATCGCGGACATCCACTTCCAGCCGAAGTACGTCTTCGCGGCCATCGAGGCGGGCTGCGCCGCGGTCCGGGTGAACCCGGGCAACATCAAGCAGTTCGACGACAAGGTCAAGGAGATCGCGCAGGCGGCCAAGGACCACGGCACCCCGATCCGTATCGGGGTCAACGCCGGTTCCCTGGACGCCCGGCTGCTGAAGAAGTACGGCAGGGCGACGCCCGAGGCGCTCGTCGAGTCGGCGCTGTGGGAGGCGTCCCTCTTCGAGGAGCACGGCTTCCAGGACATCAAGATCTCGGTCAAGCACAACGACCCCGTGGTGATGGTGAACGCCTACCGGCAGCTCGCCGCCCGGTGCGACTACCCGCTGCACCTCGGCGTCACCGAGGCGGGCCCGGCCTTCCAGGGCACGATCAAGTCCGCCGTCGCCTTCGGTGCGCTGCTGAGTGAGGGGATCGGCGACACGATCCGCGTCTCGCTGTCCGCGCCGCCGGTCGAGGAGATCAAGGTCGGCATCCAGATCCTGGAGTCTCTGGGGCTGCGCGATCGGCGCCTGGAGATCGTGTCGTGCCCGTCGTGCGGGCGGGCGCAGGTCGACGTCTACAAGCTGGCCGACGAGGTCTCCGCGGGCCTCGACGGGATGGAGGTGCCCCTTCGGGTCGCCGTCATGGGGTGTGTGGTGAACGGTCCCGGCGAGGCCCGCGAGGCGGATCTCGGTGTCGCGTCGGGCAACGGCAAGGGCCAGATCTTCGTGAAGGGCGAGGTCATCAAGACCGTCCCCGAGTCGAAGATCGTCGAGACCCTCATCGAAGAGGCGATGAAGATCGCCGAGCAGATGACGGACGCCGGGGCGGCCTCGGGCGCTCCCGACGTCACCGTGAGCTGAGGACAACCGGAGAGGGGGCCCGAGCGTGACAATTCTGGAAAGCATCCGGGGGCCGCGCGATCTGAAGGCGCTGAGCGAGGATCAGCTCGGTGAACTGGCCGCGGAGATCAGGGAGTTCCTGATCCACGCGGTCGCGAGGACCGGCGGCCATCTGGGACCCAACCTCGGGGTGGTGGAGCTCTCGATGGCCCTGCACCGGGTCTTCGAGTCGCCGGTCGACCGGATCCTGTGGGACACCGGCCACCAGAGTTATGTACACAAGATGTTGACGGGTCGTCAGGACTTCTCGAAGCTGCGCGGGAAGGGAGGCCTGTCCGGCTACCCCTCGCGGGAGGAGTCCGAGCACGACGTCATCGAGAACAGCCACGCGTCCACCGCGCTCGGCTGGGCGGACGGCCTCGCCAAGGCCAACCAGGTCCTGGGCGAGCGGGGCCACGTCGTCGCCGTCATAGGAGACGGGGCGCTCACCGGCGGCATGGCCTGGGAAGCGCTCAACAACATCGCGGCCGCCAAGGACCGCCCGCTGATCATCGTCGTCAACGACAACGAACGGTCGTACGCCCCGACCATCGGCGGACTCGCCAACCACCTGGCGGCCCTGCGCACCACCGACAGCTACGAGAAGGTCCTGGCCTGGGGCAAGGACGTCCTCCTGCGCACGCCGGTCATCGGACACACGCTGTACGAGTCCCTGCACGGCGCCAAGAAGGGGTTCAAGGACGCCTTCGCGCCCCAGGGCATGTTCGAGGACCTGGGGCTCAAGTACGTGGGGCCCATCGACGGGCACGACCTCGGCGCGGTCGAGTCCGCGCTGCGACGTGCGAAGCGGTTCCACGGGCCCGTGCTCGTGCACTGCCTCACCGAGAAGGGCCGCGGCTACGAGCCCGCCCTCGCGGACGAGGCCGACCGGTTCCACACCGTCGGCGTGATGGACCCGCTCACCTGTGAGCCGCTCGTGCCGTCCAACGGCCCGTCCTGGACTTCGGTGTTCGGTGACGAGATCGCCCGCATCGGACGGGAGCGCGACGACGTCGTGGCGATCACCGCGGCGATGCTGCACCCGGTCGGACTCACCAAGTTCGCCGAGGAGTTCCCCGGCCGGGTGTGGGACGTGGGGATCGCCGAGCAGCATGCGGCGGTCTCGGCGGCCGGACTCGCGACGGGTGGCCTCCACCCGGTCGTCGCCGTCTACGCCACCTTCCTCAACCGCGCCTTCGACCAGCTCCTCATGGATGTGGCGCTGCACAACTGCGGCGTGACCTTCGTTCTCGACCGGGCTGGTGTGACCGGCGTCGACGGCGCCTCGCACAACGGCATGTGGGACATGTCCGTCCTCCAGGTCGTACCGGGCCTGCGCATCGCCGCACCCCGCGACGCCGAGCAGCTGCGGGCCCAGCTCCGCGAAGCGGTCACCGTGGACGACGCCCCGACGCTGATCCGCTTCCCGAAGGAGTCCGTCGGCCCCGAGATCCCGGCGGTCGACCGCATCGGCGGCCTCGACGTACTGCACCGGTCCGACGACCCCGACGTGCTCCTCGTCTCCGTCGGTGTGATGGCGCCGGTGTGCCTCCAGGTCGCGGAACTCCTGGCAGCGCGCGGCATCAACTGCACGGTCGTGGACCCGCGTTGGGTCAAACCCGTCGACCCGGACCTCGCGCCGCTCGCCGCACGGCACCGGCTCGTCGCCGTCGTCGAGGACAACAGCAAGGCGGCCGGCGTCGGCTCCGCCGTGGCGCTCGCGCTCGGCGAGGCCGAAGTCGACGTACCCGTACGGCGGTTCGGGATCCCCGACCAGTTCCTCGCGCACGCCAAGCGCGGTGAGGTGCTCGCGGACATCGGGCTCACGCCCGTCGAGATCGCCGGGCGGATCGGCACCAGCATGGCCCGCAGGGCCGAGACGGCGGCCCTCGTGGCCGGCAAGGAGAGCGACGACGTATGAGCAAGGAGTTCGATCTCGCACGACTCCTGGCCGACCGCGGCGCCGAGCGCTACGAGCTGCACGCCAGGTACCTCAACCACCAGCTCCCGCGCATGCTGCACACCATCGGCTTCGACAAGGTCTACGAGCGGGCGGAGGGCGCCTACTTCTGGGACGCGGACGGCAACGACTACCTGGACATGCTCGCCGGGTTCGGTGTGATGGGCCTCGGCCGGCACCACCCCGTCGTCCGCAAGGCGCTGCACGACGTCCTCGACGCCTCGCTCGCCGACCTCACCCGCTTCGACTGCCAGCCGCTGCCGGGCCTGCTCGCCGAACGGCTCCTCGCGCACAGCCCGCACCTGGACCGGGTCTTCTTCGGCAACAGCGGCACGGAGGCCGTCGAGACGGCGCTGAAGTTCGCCCGGTACGCCACGGGCCGGCCCAGGGTCCTGTACTGCGGGCACGCCTTCCACGGGCTGACCACCGGGTCTCTGTCCGTGAACGGCGAGTCCGGATTCCGGGACGGCTTCGCGCCGCTCCTGCCGGACACCGCCGTGCCGCTCGGAGACCTCGACGCCCTGCGCGCGGAGCTCGCGAAGGGCGACGTGGCCGGGCTGATCGTCGAGCCCATCCAGGGCAAGGGCGTCCACGGGACGCCGCCCGGCTATCTGCGCGCCGCCCAGGAGATGCTCCACCAGCACAAGGCGCTGCTCATCGTGGACGAGGTGCAGACGGGCCTCGGCAGGACGGGCGACTTCTACGCCTACCAGCACGAGGACGGCGTCGAGCCCGACCTCGTGTGCGTGGCGAAGGCGCTCTCCGGCGGTTATGTGCCCGTCGGCGCGACGCTCGGCAAGGACTGGATCTTCAAGAAGGTCTACTCGTCCCTGGACCGGGTCCTGGTGCACTCGGCCAGCTTCGGCTCGAACGCGCAGGCCATGGCCGCAGGCCTTGCCGTGCTCTCCGTGATGGAGAACGAGGAGGTCGTCGCGAACGCCCGGGCGACCGGTGAGCTCCTGAAGTCCCGGCTCGCCGCCCTCGTCGACCGCTACGAACTGCTGAGCGAGGTACGCGGCCGCGGCCTGATGATCGGCATCGAGTTCGGGCGGCCGAAGTCGCTGAAGCTGCGCAGCCGCTGGACGATGCTCCAGGCCGCGCGCAAGGGCCTCTTCGCGCAGATGGTCGTCGTGCCGCTGCTCCAGAAGCACCGGATCCTCACGCAGGTCTCCGGCGACCATCTGGAGGTCATCAAGCTGATCCCGCCGCTGATCATCAAAGAGCACGAGGTGGACCGCTTCGTCGAGGCGTTCACCGCCGTCATGGACGACGCGCACTCGGGCGGCGGGCTGATGTGGGACTTCGGGAAGACGCTGGTGAAGCAGGCGGTGGCCAACCGCTGACCGCACCGTCGGGGCACCTCTCGGATTCGCAGGGGTGCCTCCAGGTGCCTCCAGAAGAGGGACGCCCGGAAGACGGGCTGTTGCCTCTGGGGCAATAAATTTGCCCCAGAGGTACGGCTCTGGCTCAATCGACGGTATGAGCCCTGTCCCTCCGGAGCCGGCTCCGGAACCCACGGAGCTGCCCGCCGTCGCCCCGCAGCTGCGCGAACTACGGCGTCGCGCCGCCCTGACCCTGGAGGCCGCGGCCCGTGCCGCCGGGCTCTCGCCCGCGCACCTCTCCCGCCTGGAGACGGGCCGCCGTCAGCCCTCGCTCCCGATGCTGCTCGCCCTCGCCCGCACCTACGGTACGACGGTCTCCGAACTCCTGGGCGAAACGCCCGCCGACAGGGACGCGGTCGTGCGCTCCGCCGACATGGAGGCCACCGAGGCGGGCGGCTGGATCTACCGGCAGGCGGGCGCCCCGGGACGCGGCATGCAGGCGCTGCGCGTCCATGTGCCGTTCGGCGCCCAGGGCGACATCGTGCGTGTCCACCCCGGTGAGGAGTGGCTGTACGTCCTCGAAGGGCGGCTGCGGCTGCGGCTCGGGGACACCGCGTACGCGCTCGCGCCGGGGGACAGCGCCCACTTCGACTCGCTCACCCCGCACCGGATCGCCGCCGCCGACCGCGACGGCGCCGAGCTCCTGTTCGTACACACCCTGCTGCAGAGCCCGTCCGCCGCGCTGTGTCTCGGCCCGGCGGTGGGCAGCGGCGAACCATCTCAGGGAGGCTCTCGATGAGCGCAGTGCCCGACGACGTGACCGAGCCCGAGCGGCAGCCCGCACGGCGTGACATCGAGGACAGGCTCCCGCGCGGCATCTGGGTGCGCCTGCTCGTCTACGTCTTCGCCGGGCACCTCGTCGCGGGCTTCATCTATCTGCTGTTCGCGCTGGGGGCGTCACGCGGGTGACGCCCCTCACCAGGACTGTCGGTCCCGGTCTCAGTCGAGAAGGCGCTCGCGCAGCCGCTCGCGCTGCGCGGGGGACAGCTTGAGGCCCTCCTCCAGGTAGCGGTCGGTGGAACCCCACGTCTGTGCGACTGTCTCGAAGGCGGCGGCCAGGTATGCGGCGCGGGCGTCGAACAGGGGGCTCAGCAGCTCCATGACCTCGGGGGACATCGCGTCCTTCGAGGCGCTGCTGCGGTGCACCTTGTAGCGGCGGTGTGCCGCGTTCGACTCCAGGTAGTCCGCCTCGATGGCGTCGCGCTCCACACCCATGGCCAGGAGCGTGACCGCTATCGAGAGGCCCGCGCGGTCCTTGCCGGCCGCGCAGTGCATGAGCGCGGGCACGCTGTCCTCGGCGAGGGAGTGCAGCACCTGGCTGTGCTCGGCGGTGCGCTCCGCGATGATCGTCCGGTACGACGTGATCATGCGGTCCGCGGCCTGGCCCTCGGAGAGGGCGGCGCGCAGCTCGTCGAGATTGCCGTCGCGCACCATCTGCCAGAACTCGGCGCCGTCCGCGGGGTCGGTCAGCGGCAGGTTCACGTTCCGCACGCCGGGCAGCGTGACGTCAGGGCCTTCGAGGCGCTGGTCGGCGGCGTTGCGGAAGTCGAAGATCGTGTGCAGCCCGAGCGAGGAGAGGAACGCGGCGTCCTCGTCCGTGGCGTGCGCGAGGTGACCGCTGCGGAACAGCACGCCCTGCTTGACCCGACGGCCGTCCACGGTCGGGAGGCCACCCACATCGCGGAAGTTGCGCACTCCGGCCAACTCGGGCTCGGTGGACGGGACCTGCTGCGTCACGGGGGCTCCTCCCGGTCGGCCGCGGCGCTGCTCGCCTGCGGGCGCCTTCGACGATACGACATGGCTGCCAGGGGCAACCATGTGAGAGGCGCCAGGCGATTACATATCCAATGCCCGATATGAGGCGGTAAGGAGTAATTGCCCTCTATGGGGTAACTGGCCCTGAAACACAGGCATATGGTGAGCAATGCGTGAGCAGGGTCATAGCCGTGACCGTACGTGGCGGACGGGCCGCATGGATTTCCGGTAGGTATCGCAGTCGCAAAGATCGTAAATAGACGGAGTGTGACGGCATTTTCCGGAAAAGGCCGTTTAAGGATCAAGAACCGGAATGCCCAAGGGGATTCGCGCCTTGTTTCCGCGCTCCCCGCTCGCTTACGTTCAGCGCAATCCGGACGGACCGCCTAATCCTGCCGCCGCCCGGAATCCGCACATCGATCCGTGCTCGGCAGGAGCGGGGGACCCAGGTAGAGCGCCGTGTCCGGAACACCGGGCACGGCTCGGGGTGAAGCCGTGCCCGAAAGGGGTGCGGCCGGGCAACTCCAGCCCGAACCCGACAGCTCACCTCGCAGGCGACGGAGAGGAATCCCCCATGCCCGCGAAGGGTAAGCACCGCCGTCCCAAGTCCCCGCGTTTCGCGCGCTCGATCGCCGTCGCCGCAGCGGGCGGCGCCGCGCTCGCACTGCCGCTGATGGGTGCCGCCGAAGCCCACGGCGCGACCCCGGCGGGCGCCCACTCGGTCGCGCAGGCCGTCGCCGCTCCCGCCGCGGCCAAGACCTACGCCGTGAAGGGCGGGGACACCCTCTCGAAGATCGCCGACGCGCAGAACGTCAGCGGTGGCTGGAAGAAGCTCTACTCCGACAACCGCTCGGCCGTCGGGGACAACCCGTCCCTGATCCATCCGGGCCTGAAGCTGACGATCGGCCAGAAGGCCGCGGCCCCCGCCGCGAAGTCCCCGGCCACGGCCACCCAGGCCACCACTGCTTCCGGCTACACGCTGCCCGTCCAGGGCGCCAACATCGGTACGGCGTACAAGACCGCGGGTGCCATGTGGTCCAGCGGCTACCACACCGGTGTCGACTTCGTGGTCCCGACGGGCACCCCGCTCAAGGCCATCGCCGCGGGTACCGTCGTGTCGGCCGGCCTTGACGGCGCGTACGGCAATGAGGTCGTCATCCAGCACGCCGACGGCAAGTACTCGCAGTACGCCCACATGTCGTCCCTCTCCGTCTCGTCCGGGCAGACCGTGACCGAGGGCCAGCAGATCGGCCTCTCCGGCGCGACCGGCAATGTCACGGGTCCGCACCTGCACTTCGAGATCCGCACCACCCCGAGCTACGGCTCGGACGTGGACCCGGTCGCGTACCTCCGTGGGCACGGGGTCTCTCTCTGACCTCGATGGCGTGACGTGAGCGTGTGACGTGAAGCTGTCTCGCTGAGGCGTGACGTGAGGGGCGGGCCCGGTTCCGGGCCCGCCCCTTCGTCGTATCCTCCGCCGCACCCTGTCGAATTCCTGGTATTCCTGAAATCGCGAAACTGACCGGGTGGGCTATATCACCACCCGTCAACCCCTTCCTACGGTCGCGTAGGTCACATCGCAGGGTGAAAGATGTGTGGTCGTGGCAAACGAATCGAGATCACTCAGCAGCGGCACGATTCGGTCCTACGCGGCGGTGGGGGACAGCTTCACCGAAGGCGTCGGGGACCCCGGTCCCGACGGGGCCTTCGTGGGCTGGGCCGACCGTCTCGCCGTCCTCCTGGACGACCGGACCCCCGAGCACTCCTTCCGGTACGCGAACCTCGCCGTGCGCGGCAAGCTCCTCGACCAGATCGTGGAGGACCAGCTCCCGCGCGCCGTCGAACTCGCCCCGGACCTGGTGACCTTCGCCGCCGGGGGCAACGACATCATCCGTCCCGGCACCGACCCCGACGACGTCGCGCAGCGCTTCGAGAAGGCGGTGGCCCGGCTGACCTCCGCCGTCGGCACGGTCATGGTGACCACCGGCTTCGACACCCGGGACGTCCCGGTCCTCAAGCATCTGCGCGGCAAGATAGCGACGTACAACGGGCATGTGCGCGCGGTCGCCGACCGCTACGGCTGCCCGGTGCTCGACCTGTGGTCCCTCAAGACCGTGCAGGACCGGCGTGCCTGGGACGACGACCGGCTGCACCTCTCGCCCGAGGGCCACACACGGGTCGCGCTGCGGGCGGGGCAGACGCTCGGCATCGAGGTGCCGGCGGACCCGGACCAGCCGTGGCCGGCGCAGCCGCCGCGCGGCACGCTGGAGGTCCGGCGCGACGACATCCACTGGGCGCGGGAGTTCCTGGTGCCGTGGATCGGCCGACGGCTGCGGGGCGAGTCGTCCGGGGATCATGTGGCGGCGAAGCGGCCGGACTTGCTGCCGCTCTGACGGGAACGGCGCACGTGATGGGGGAGCTTGCCTCTGGGGGCGGCTCCCCCGCGCCGCTTTGCCGGGTGCCACCCCGGGTTCCCCGGGGAGCCCGACGTCGCGCCGCCGTCAGCTCGACGTCGTAGCCGTCGTCGTCGCCGTCAGCTGCTCCCGCTCAAGTCCCAGCTCACGGGCCAGCGCGTCGTCCACCCACTCCTGCATGCGGGTCCGCGAAACCGTCCCCGTGTACGCGGTCATCTGCACCGCGAGCCCGTCGAGGAGCGCCGTCAGGCGCAGCGCGGCGCCCGCCGGGTCCGGGCAGCGGAACTCGCCCGCCGCCACACCTTCCGCGACGACCTCGGTGAGCGCCGCCTTCCACTGCTTGTCCAGGCCGCGGGTGACCTCCCGCAGCGCGGGCTCGCGCAGCGCCGCGGACCAGCCCTCGATCCACAGCCGCCACCCCTTGGCCTGCCCGGTCGGCGCGTACCAGCGCACGGCCGAGCGCAGCCGACGCAGCGCCGTCGTGCGCTTGCCGAGCAGCTTGCGCAGATGCGCCAGGTCACCCTCGGCGGCGTGCGCGAACGCGGCGGCGACGAGCTTTTCCTTCGTCGAGAAGTGGTACAGAACCAGCGCGTTGCTCACCCCGAGCGCCGCGGCGACGTCGGCGATGCGCACGGCTGCCACGCCCCGCGCCTCGATCTGTTCGATGGCGGCCCCCAGCAACTCTTCGCGCCGCTCGGCCACGCTCAACCGCACTCTTGCCACGCGGTAACCCTACACACGGGCACCGGCGTCGGGTGCCGGGCGGCGAACCCGGTGCGAACGCCTCGTGCACGACTCTTGACAGTGCCCAGTGGTGCCCGTCACAGTCTCGCTTACTGACTGGCCGTTCAGTCAATAGGCCGTCTCAAGAACAACTGTCACGCCCGTGCCCAGCCGTGCAGCAGGAGTTTCCCCGTGACCCAAGCGCCGCCGATCCCGCCGACCGAGCCGTCCGCCACGGACGCACCCGACCTGCCCGACCTGTCGGAGGGATGGGGTGAACAGCGCTCCAGGCTCAAGAAGGACCTGCGCAGGCTGGACGTGCTGTTCTTCCTCATCTGCACCCTGGTCGGCCTCGACACGATCGGCTCCGTGGCCGCGCAGGGTCCCCAGGGTCTGACCTGGATGGCGATCCTCGCCCTCGCGTTCTTCCTCCCCTACGGGCTGCTCGTCGCCGAACTCGGCTCGGCCTTCCCCGTGCAGGGTGGCCCCTACGTGTGGACGCGCCTGGCGTTCGGGCGGCTCGTCGCCGGTGTGAATCAACTCCTGTACTGGATCTCCAACCCCGTCTGGGTGGGCGGCAGTCTGTGCATCATCGCGCTCACCACGTGGGAGGAGTTCTTCACCCCGCTGCCGGGCCTGTGGAAGTACGCGGCCGGCCTCGTCTTCATCTGGGGTGGCGCACTGGCCGTCGTACAGTCCGTGCGGATCGGCAAGTGGGTGCCCATCGCGGGCGCCGTCGCCCGGATCGTGCTCCTCGGGTTCTTCCTGATCTCCGTGGTGGTGTTCGCCGTCCAGCACGGTGTGCACGCGCTGCCCGCGGGTGAGTTCGTCCCGACGTACGCCGGTTTCGTGGCGCTGGTCCCGGTCCTGATCTTCAACTACGTCGGCTTCGAGCTGCCCAGCTCCGCGGCCGAGGAGATGACGAACCCGCGGCGCGACATCCCCCTGTCGATCCTGCGCTCCGGCTTCGCGGCCGTCCTCCTCTACGGCGGCCCGATCCTCGGCATCCTCTTCGTGCTGCCCAGCCAGGAGATCGGCAGCCTCGGCGGCTTCATCGACGCCTGCAAGGCCGTGTTCACGGTCTACGGCGGTTCGATCGCCGCCGACGGCACGGTGACGCTCACGGGCCTCGGCTCCGTGTTCGGCGGGGTCGCCGCGGCGGGCCTGATCATCGGCCTGCTCACCTCGGGCGTCACCTGGGCCATGGGCGCCCACCGCGCGCAGGCCGTCGCCTGTGCGGACGGCGCGGGTCCGGCGTGGTTCGGCCGCATCTCCGAGAAGCACGGGACGCCGGTGCGGGTGAACCTGCTCTCCGCGGTGCTCGGCTCGATCCTCTTCGTGGTCGCGCTCAACCTCACGGGCGGCAACGGCGAGAAGTACTTCGCGGCGGGCCTCGGCCTGACGATCTGCACCACCTTCATCTCGTACGTCATCACGTTCCCCAGCCTCGCCGCGCTGCGCCGCAAGTACCCGGATACGCCCCGCCCGTACGCCGTCCCGGGCGGACGCGTGGGCGCGTGGGTCGTGAGCGCCCTCGCCACCGGGTTCGTGGCGTTCACCGTGATCGTGCTGATCTGGCCGGGCTTCGGGGTCGGCTGGTTCGGCTCGGCGGGCAGCGCGGCGGACTCACTGCCGGAGTCGTTCGCCGGCCAGCGCGCCCAGTACACACTCAGCCAGGTGGTGCCCCTGCTGCTCTTCGTCGGCATCGGGCTCGTCTTCTACGCGATGGGGGCGAGGACGCGCCGGCGCGTGGGCGAGTAGCGCGCTCGCGCGCACGGGAGGGCCTTCCCCATGGTCGGGGAAGGCCCTCCCGCGTGTTCGGATCCCTACGAACCGGGCGGGCGCTGATCGCTGTCGCCCGCTTCTCCGCCTCCTCCGAACTGCGCTCCCAGTCGGTGACGAAGCAGGAAGCCGCACGGCGCAAGACATGGAAATTCCCCCTCGTTCACGAGGGGGAGGAGGAGGTCATGGAGGCGCATCTGCCGTGCCGGCGGTCATCATCGACGGGCGCGGGGATCTCGTGTCGTGCAAGGAGGCCTTCGACGCGCCTACGGAAGGGCTGGTCGCCGAACTGAGAGGACCTGGTCCGGACCGGCCCCGACGGGCCGGTCCGGACCACCTCGGCTTCGCCGTCCCGCTGCGGCTGCGCACGAAGCGTGGTGAGCTGCGCCCCCTGGGCACGCTCACCACGCTTCGGCACTGCGGTCGACGTCGCGCTCGCCGGGCTGCAACGGGAGGCGTTCCTACCGCTCGATCAGGAGACCGCCGCCCTCCTGGTCGACGCCTTGGAGGGGCGCCGGTGAGGCGCAGTCCTGGTCGAGGACACCGTGCGCGTCCAGAGCGATCGCGCCGCCCGGGTGCACGAGCAGCGGATTGACCTCCAGTTCGGCCAGCTCGGGATGGTCGACGGCGGCCCGCGCGACCGCGCACACGGCGGCGGCAGCCGCGTCCAGATGCGCTCCGGGCGCGCCGCGCCAGCCCGTCAGCAACGGCGCATGCCGCAGCCTCAGGAGCAGGGCGCGTGCGCGTGCGGGTGTCACGGGCGCGAGAGCCAGCGCCGTGTCGGCGAGCAGTTCGGCGGTGACCCCTCCGATGCCGACCATGACGACGGGCCCGAACGCCGGGTCGCGCCGCACACCGACGATCAGTTCGTGTCCGTACGGTGGTGTGGCCATGGCCTCCACGGCGTAGCGGTCCGCGGCCGTCGCCGCCTTCATGCGCGCGAAGGCGGCCCGCAAGGCGTCGGCGTCGGCGATCGACAGCGCGACCCCGCCCGCCTCGGTCTTGTGCGCGAGCCCCATCGCCTTGAGGGCGAGCGGATACCCCGTCAGACGCTCCGCCGCCTCCACGGCTCCGTCGGCGTCGGTGACGAACTCGGCGGCGGGGAAGGCGAGTTGATAGGACGCGAGCAGCTCGCGCACGCTCTCGTAACCGCCGTCCGTCAGCCTGTACGTCGCCGGGGTCGTCGGATCCTCACCGGCGGGCGGAGGATCCGTCAGGCGGGCCGCCGAGGAGACGGCGGTCGCGGCCTGCTCGATGCGCTCGTAGACGGGCACGCCGCGCTGCCGCAGAACCGTCAGGGCCGGGGTGTCACGAGCCATCGTGTGCACCACAAGGGCGCGCCCGGACGCGACGGCGGCGTCCGCGAGCGCGTGCGCGACCTCGCACTCGCGCTCCGCCTGGGCCGGGTTGGCGGTCGCGTAGTCGCCGAAGTAGCCCGTGAGGACGACGGTGTCGGTGTCCCCCGAGTGCAGCAGGGTGCCCGCCACGCGCGCGTAGTTGCCGAGATCGGCCTCGCCCGCGCCCGCCAGGTCCACAGGGTTGCCGCACCCGGCCCCGCCCGGGAGCTGCTCCGCCACCGCCTCGCGCGTGCCGTCCGCGAGGGCGGGCACGTCGAGACCTTGGGCGGCGAACGCGTCGGCGGCGAGGGCACCTTGGCCGCCGCTGTCCCCGACCACGGCGACGCTGCGCAGCTGTCGTGGTGCACCGGCCGCCGTGCGACCCGCACTCCGGTGGCATACGTCCTGTGCCAGCAAGTACACGGCCGTGTCGACCAGTTCGCCGGCTGTGTCGAGCAGCAGGGCGCCGGCGTCACGGCACACCGCCTCCACCGTGGCGCGGGCGCTCACCAGGGCGCCGGTGTGGGACGCGGCCGCGCGCCCGGACGCGGCGCTGCGTCCCACGGTCAGCAGCAGGACGGGCTTCCCGGCGGCGTGCGCGGCCGCCAGGACCCGCGCGAGACGCCGGCCGTCGCGGAAGTCCTCGACGTACGCGGCGATCGCTCTCGTGGGGCCGTGCGCGATCAGCGACTCCAGGGCGTCCGCCGCGTCGATGTCCCGCTGGTTGCCCAGTGAGACGAACCGCGAGAAGCCTTGCCCGGCGCGGGCGAGGAGACGGCCGATCTCCAGGGCGAGGTTGCCGCTCTGGGACACGAGACCGAGGCCGCCCGCGGGGAACTCGCCCCAGCTGAGGCGCAGTTCACTTGTCGTGTCCACCACGCCCATGCAGTTCGGGCCGAGCAGTCGCGCTCCCCGGGCCGTGACGAGCTCGGCGAGCGCCCGCTCCTCCTCGGCGGTGGCGCCGCCCGACGTGATCACGGTGAAACACCGGGCGCCCGCCGCGAGCCCGTCCGTGACCACCGGCCGCACATGACGGGGCGGCACGGCGACGACGACGTGCTCGGGCGCTACGGGCAGCGACGTGAGGTCCGGCAGGAACGGTTCGCCGCCCAGGGTGCCGCCGCGGTGGTTGACGAGGTGGACGGACCGGCGGTCGCGGCCCGAGAGCGCCCCCGACGCCAGCCAGTAGCCCCACTTCTCCGGGTTGTCGGACGCCCCGACGACGGCGACCGACCGGGGGTCGAAGAGCGCGTCGAGGTCCACGCGCGCGTGCACACCGGCGTCCGGCGGGGGAGGCGTCACCTGTACCACCCGAACCGCTCCGCGATCACCGGGAGACGGTCCGCGACGATCGCGTGCGCGGCGGCACGCGGCGTGGTCCCGTCCGTCTCGGCCCGCGCCAGCATCTGGTCGATCAGCGCGCGCATGGAGCGCCGCGTGTACGCGAACGCCTCGTCCGCGTTGGCCTCGATGTCCCCGAACAGGGTCCACCACCACCAGGCGTTCGTACCGGAGTTGACGACGACGTCGGGCAGGACGGTGATGCCGCGCAGCGCGAGCAGCTCCTCCGCCTCGGGCAGCACGGGCATGTTGGCGGCCTCGACGATCCAGCGCGCCGTGATCTGCTCCTGGTTCGCCGCGTCCACCGCGTACGACACGGCGGCGGGCACGAGGACCTCGGCGTCGGCCGACAGCCAGGCGTCGCCCGGCAGTTCACGGTCACCCTCGCGCAGCGCCGAGCGGTCCACCGTCCCATAGGCGTCACGGGCGGCGAGGAGCGCCTCCACGTCCAGGCCATCGGGGTTGGCGACGGTCCCCTTCACGTCAGCGACCGCCACGATCCGCAGACCGGCGCGCGCCAGGAACCGGGCGGTCGCCCCGCCCATGGTGCCCAGGCCCTGCACGGACACCCGGGTGCCCTCGTACGGGACGCCCGCGCGGTCCAGGGCCGCGAGCACCGACTCGGCGACCCCGCAGCCGCCGACGAGCTCGTCGAGGCCGATGCCGTCGACGTCCACCGCGAAGGCGTCGGCGAGGCGCCGGCGCGCGGCCGCCTCGTCGTCGAGCAGCGGGTAGACGGCCTGGACGGACGAGACGAGCCCGGCCTCCTCGGCCGCCCTGTCGACGAGGTCCTGGGTGAGCCCCAGGTCCTCGCCGGTCGTCCAGAAGGACTCGATGTAGGGCCGCATCGCGCGCAGATAGCGCACGAGGACGCCGTACGCCTCCGGGTCCTGCGGGTCGCAGTCGATGCCGCCCTTGGCGCCGCCCAGCGGGATGTAGCGGCCCTGCGGGTTGTAGTGCAGGGCCTCCTTCATCGTCATCCCGCGCGCGAGACCGGCGACCTCGTCGAGGGTGCAGCCCTGACGCATCCGGAGCCCGCCGCTGGACACGCCGCGCACCAGCCGGTCGACGACGAGGTAGCCATGCCTGCCGGTGACGTGGTCGGTCCAGGTGAGCGACATCAGGGGGGTGGCGGGCGCGGTCATGCGGTCTCCTCGGGGACGGTGATCAGGGTGGGTCCGGGGGTGGCCAGGGCCCGGGTCAGAAGCGCGGCGAGTTCGCCGGGGGAGTGCGCGGGGGCACCCCGGCCCCCGAAGGCCCGTGCGAGGCCTGCCAGGTCCACGCGCGCGTGGTCGACGGCGGCCGGTGTGTCGCCGCGCGCGGCCATCTCGTCGCGGATCTCGCCGTAGCCACCGTTGTCGAACACGACGACGGGCAGCGGAAGGTGGAGCTGAGCGGCCGTGGCCAGCTCCTGCACGGAGAACTGGAGCCCGCCGTCCCCGCTGATCGCGACCACCTGCCGGTCCGGGCAGGCGGTCTTCGCGCCGATCGCGGCGGGGAGCGCGTAGCCGAGCGTGCCGAACCCGGTGGGGTGCAGATAGCGCCCCTCGGGGCCGATCGGGAGGTGCGGGAGCGCGCCGTAGTAGCAGCACTGGGCGCTGTCGGACGTCACCACGGCATCGGGGTCGAGGACGCTCCTGACCGCATCGAGATGCGGCACCCAACGAGCGTCACGCGCGCGTGTCTCGTCATTGCGGGAGGCGAGCACGGCGGCCGTGGTCCGCGAGGCCGCGTCCGTGGACGCCGGTCCCGGCACCTCGGCGAGCCGCTCCCTGAGGGCCTGCACCGTGGGCTGCGCGTCGCCCACCAGGGCCACGTCCGCGGGCACACCCGCGTACATCTGCGCCGGATCGACGTCCACGCGGATCAGCCGGCCGCCGAGCGCCGGCGGCGCGGACCACAGGTCCGACTCGGCGAGCTCCGTCCCGACGGCGAGCACGACGTCGCAGTCGGCCAGCCACTTCTGTACGGAGGTGCTGTGCAGGGACACGCCGAGGGCGAGCGGATGGCGTTCGTCGACGATGCCCTTGCCGTTGGCCGTGGTCGCCACCGGAGCGCCCAACTGCTCTGCCAGTGCCCGGCATTGCTCGGCCGCACGCCGTGCGCCACCGCCGAGGACCAGGCCGGGCCGCACCGCGCCGGCGAGCAGCGCGGCCGCCGCGTCGAGCGACGCGCCGTCCGCCGCACGGGGCGCCGCCAGCGGAGCGCGCCGTACCGGCCCGGCGGGCTCCGTCGCCTCCAGGAGGTCGAGCGGCACCTCGATGTGCACGGGGCGCGGCCTCTGTGTACGGAAGAGGCTGAACGCGCGTGCCACCGCCGCCCCGATCTCCTCCACCGAGGACACCCGATGGCTGAACGCCGCCACGTTCCGCAGCGCCTCCGTCTGGCTGCGCATCTCGTGCAACAGGCCCGTCGACTGGCGCGGATGGCGAAGCGGCATGCCCGGCGACACGACGAGCAGCGGCACGCTGTCCGAGTACGCCTGCCCCACCGCGGCCGCGATGTTCAGGAGAGCGGGACCCGTCGTCGTGATCGCCACCCCGGGACCCCCCGTCACGCGCGCGTAGGCGTCGGCCGCGTACCCGGCGCCCTGCTCGTGACGCGGCGCGACATGCGTGATGCCGTACGCCGCCAAGTGCCGGTAGATCTCCAGGTTGTGGGTGCCCGGGATGCCGAACGCGGTGGAGACCCCATGGGCGGCGAGCGCGCTGACGAGCGCCTCGCCGCCGGTCGACGTCCGCAGGTGCCCGGTCCCCATCGCCTCGGCCCCCGTCTCATCCTTCACAGCGACCTCGAGATGACCAGGCGCATGATGTCGGAGGTGCCTTCCTCGATCTCCTCGAGCTTGGCGTCCCGCATCCACTGCTCGACCGGGAACTCCCGTGAGTAGCCCCAGCCTCCGAGCGTCTGCACGGCCGCCCAGGTGCAGTACGCCGCGGTCTCCGACGCGGTCAGCTTGGCCATGGCCGCCTCGGCGGTCGCGTCGAGCCCGGCGTCCAGGCGCCGCGCGGCACGCCACGTCATCAGCCGGGACTGCTCGATCCGCGTCCGCATGTCCGCGAGGCGGAACGCCACGGCCTGGTGCTCGATGATCGGCTTGCCGAACTGCACGCGCGTGCGCGCGTAGTCACGGGCGTACTCGTACGCGGCCCGCGCCACACCCGTGGCGGCCGCGCCCAGAACGGCGCGCGAGATGTCGAACGTCCGCATGAGGCCGGCGAATCCCTGCCCCTCGTCGCCGAGACGGTCGGCGTCGGGCACGAACACGTCGGAGAAGAACATCTCGCGGCACACGATCGCGCGCTGGCCCATCTTGCGCATCGGCTCACCGAACGTGAGCCCCTCGGCGCCCTTGCGCAGCAGGAACGCCGTGACACCGCGCGAGCGCTGCGCCGGGTCGGTCTTGGCGAACACGACGTACTGCTCGGCCTCGCCCGCGTTCGAGATCCAGGCCTTCTGGCCGTTCAGGAGGTAGCCGCCCGCCGTGCGCGTCGCGGTCGTCACGATCGACGCGGCGTCGGACCCGGAGCCCGGCTCGGTCGTCGCCAGCGAGGTCATCGGGGTGTCGGCACCGGCCAGCGGCGTCAGCCACGCGCGCTTCTGCTCCTCGGTGCCGAGCTCCATGACGGGGTCGGCGAAGAAGCCGTTCGAGCAGAGGAGGTTGCCGATCCCCAGGTCGCCCACGCACAGCTCTTCCTGGACGAGGACCTGTGTGAACACGTCGGTGAACCCGCCGCCCCCGTACTCCTCGGGCAGCATGAATCCGGTGATGCCGACCTTCGCGGCCGCGCGCCACAGATCCCAGGGCGTCTCCACGTCCGCCTCGTCCACGGCGCGCCCGCGCGGCCGGATCTCCTCACGCGCGAACGTCCTAGTGAGGTCCACGATGTCCCGCTGCTCCGGGGTGAGGGGGACCAGCTCGATGGGGAGCTCTGACACGGTGCCTCCAGAAACTGACGGATACCGACGAGGGGATCACCGACCGGCGCGGATCGCTGCCCCGATTACTGAATCGCCAGTCAGTATCTGAGGCGGCGAAGACCGGTGTCAACGCAACGGCTACTGAATGATGAATCAGTTTTCCGACGCGGCTTTCATGCGTGACTCCGCGGCACGGCTTTCCGGCGCGGGGCGGCGAGACGCCCGGCTCGCCGCACCGGGAGGTGCGAGCGGAGTGCGGGCGAGGTGCGGGCGAGTGACCTGCCGTAACGCCCAGTGATGCGGTGCGACGGGTTCTGCGACACGTTGGCGACAGGTTCGGGGCGTGGCTTGGAATTCCTTGTGTGTCCGGGTCCCGGATCGGGCACTGTCAGCGGGGCCGCTCATAATGGAATCCCTGATCGGGAATCCCCGATCGACCCACCGGGAGGCGCTGTGTCACGTTCCCTGAGCTCCGGGCTCCGCCCGCTGCGGCCTGCCGCTTTCGGCGCGGACCCGGCGGGAGAGCGACTCGAGCGGATCCGGAGGTCACCGAACTTCGCGGACGGCAGCTTCCAGAACCCGGTCGGCGCACGCACCAGGCCCGCAGGTTCCATGATCGAGTTCGCGAAGGTCTTCTTCGCCAAGGAGGGGCGCGTCCGCCGGGCGCCCACGGGCACCGTCCCCGTGCACTCCACGACGCTCGCCGACCTGGCGAAGCCCCCGGCGAGCGGCCTGCGGCTCACCTGGATGGGACACTCCAGCGTCCTGGCGGAGATCGACGGCAGCCGCGTGCTCTTCGACCCCGTCTGGGGCGAGCGCTGCT
This sequence comes from Streptomyces sp. NPDC107517, assembly GCF_055582645.1. Lineage (NCBI taxonomy): Bacteria > Bacillati > Actinomycetota > Actinomycetes > Kitasatosporales > Streptomycetaceae > Streptomyces > Streptomyces sp. NPDC107517. The sequence continues at coordinate 843,010 of NZ_JBVJPM010000001.1, forward strand.
CACCGTTCAGCTTCGCGGGCCCCAAGCGACTGCACCCCGTGCCCCTGCCGCTCGCCGCGCTCGGCCCGGTGGACGTCGTGGTGATCTCCCATGACCACTACGACCACCTCGACCTGCCCACGATCCGGGCGCTGGCCGACACGGACACGGTGTTCGCGGTGCCGCTCGGCGTCGGCGCGCACCTGGAGCGCTGGGGCGTCCCCGCGGACCGCCTGAGGGAACTCGACTGGAACGAGCAGACGAAGGTGGGAGGGCTGACGCTGACGGCCACGCCCGCGCGCCACTTCTGTGGCCGGGGACTGCGCAACGAGCAGCACACCCTGTGGGCGTCCTGGGCCGTCGCCGGTCCAGAGCACCGCGTCTACCACAGCGGTGACACCGGCTATTTCCCCGGCTTCAAGGACATCGGCGCGGAGCACGGGCCGTTCGACGCGACGATGATCCAGATCGGCGCGTACAGCGACTTCTGGCCCGACATCCACATGCGCCCCGAGGAGGGTATGCGCGCCCACCTCGACCTCCAGGGCGGGCCCGGCGGCGGGCCGCTGCTGCCGATCCACTGGGGCACGTTCAATCTGGCGCCGCATCCGTGGGCCGAGCCCGGTGAGGGCACGTTTGCGGCGGGGCGGCGCGCCGGTGCCAAGGTCGCGCTCCCGTGCCCGGGTGAGCCCTTCGAGCCCACGGCCGAGACGCTGCCAGCGCAGCCTTGGTGGCGCGGCATCGCCACGCAGCCGGCGGAAGGATGGCCCGAGGCGGAGCCGGCGGACCGGTCGGACGCCGGCGCGACGCCGAGTGGCCCAGGTGCCGGGGCCGGCTCCGGCGAGCAGGAGGCCGTGCCGGCGGTCTGAGCAGGTCAATGAGGTCCGGGCTTTCAGGTGAGCGTCCTGCGAGAGCCCGGACCTCCGCGCGTGCGATTCCGGATCTCCGCGAGCTGTCGTGGCTTGACTCCCCGAACGAACATCCGGTGTGCCGCGCGCCGTAATAGGACGTATTTGCGGTTGAGGGAACGCCTGTACTCATGACCGCTCGGGCGGCCGGCCCTGTTATCGGTCTGTCGTACGAGTCCTCATACCAGAGCGGGATCTGGGCCGCCGGACTTTGGCAACTGCCCACCGCATGTGAGCCGTCCCCGACTACCGTGTGTGCTCGCTGAGCGACGCAGCGGCGGCATTCCCACCCGCTCCCGGCCGGGAGCGCGATGCCGTCTGCCCGCCTCGCGCCGACCCGCAGGAGCCCCCACGTACGAGGACGCCGAATGTCTCACCTTCGCCCGCCGGCCCCCCGCGCAGACCGCCGAGAGGGCGGTCGGCACGGCAGGCCGGGCGGCCGGTCCGTCCCCCCGCAGCCCGAGACCCACATACGGCCCCAGCTTCTGCGCCTCGCCGTACTGCCCCCGCTCGCCGTCGCCCTGAGCGCCAGCGCGGCCGTCCTCTTCACCGTCCGCTCCACGGGCGCCCGCCCGGGGCTCGCCCTCTGGGCCGTCCTCGCCGGAGCGTGCCTCGTCACCCTGGCCGGCATCGTGATCGCCGCGGTGGCCGCCAGCCGCGCCGCCAGGACCGTACGCGAACGGGTCGGTGTCCTGCGCCGTGCGAGCGCGCGCGGGCAGGGTGAACTGCGCGGTCTCGTAGAGCAGTTGCGCAAGGGGGAGGGGCCTCCGCCTCGCAGGCAGCCCCTCGCGGCCGCCCCGGACGCCGACGAGTTCGACGCGCTGGCCGCGGACATCTCACGTGCCCAGGACGTGGCCGTCACCGCCGTCGTCCAGGCCTCCCAGCTCTCCAGCCACGCGGGCAGCGAACAGAAGGTCGAGGTCTTCGTCAATCTGGCCCGGCGTCTGCAGTCCCTCGTGCACCGCGAGATCTCGATCCTCGACGAACTCGAGAACGACGTCGAGGACCCCGACCTGCTCAAGGGCCTGTTCCACGTCGACCACCTCGCCACCCGGATCCGCAGGCACGCCGAGAACCTGGCCGTGCTCGGCGGCGCCGTGTCCCGCCGCCAGTGGAGCCGCCCGGTCTCCATGACCGAGGTCATGCGGTCGGCCATAGCGGAGGTCGAGCAGTACGCACGCGTCAAGCTCGTCCCGCCGGTCGACGGCACCCTGCGCGGGCACGCCGTCTCCGACTGCATCCACCTGCTCGCCGAACTCGTCGAGAACGCCACCGTGTTCTCGGCCCCGCACACCCAAGTCCTGCTGCGCGCCAACACCGTCACGTCCGGTCTCGCCATCGAGGTCGAGGACCGCGGCCTCGGCATGCCCGTCACCGAGCAGAACAAGATGAACACGCTGCTCGCCGACCCGGACCAGGTCAACGTCGCGAGCCTCCTCCAGGACGGGCGCATCGGTCTCTTCGTCGTCTCGCAGCTCGCCCGCCGGCACGGCATCACGGTCCGGCTCCAGAGCAATATCTACGGTGGTGTGCAGGCGGTCCTCGTCGTGCCGCAGAGCCTGCTCGGCGGCGACGAGAACGAGCCCGCGCCGAGGCCACGGAGTGCCTCGGACGCGACGGACGACAGCGCGCAGACCATGCACCAGCGGCACCAGGCGCATGAACGGCGACTCTCGCAACACCAGGGCCAGCAGGGGCGGCAGCACCAGCTCGAACAGCCGCCCCAGCCCCAACCCCAAACCCATGGCCCGCAACCCCAACCCCACCGCCCGCAACCGCAGCACCAGGTCCACCGTCCCCCTCAGCCCGACCCCCAGCCGTACGAGGCACCGCAGCAACCCCCTCCGCCCCGCGAGACCCCGCACGCAGGTGTGGCCGTCGTCCCGCGGCAGCCTCAGGGCGGCGCCTCCGACCGAGGGCATCCCGGCGCGAACGGGATCGCGCCGCCGCTCCCGCTGCGTACCGCCAGGGACGAGCGACGCACACCCGCCGACGCGCTGCCCGGCATCCGGGCCGAGGACCGGCAGGCCGCCGGGGAGCACACGCCCGTCCCGCCGACCCCGGTCAACGGCGCCGTGCGCGGCACCATGGGGCGGCCCCAACTCCCCAGGCGGCGTGTCCAGGAACACCTCGCGCCGCAGCTGAGGGGCGGACCGGCGCAGCGGCAGGAGCGTCCCGAGAACGAGACGCCCGTACTGCACGACCCGGGTCTGATGGCGGCGTTCCAGCGAGGCATCGGGCTCGCGGAGGCGGCCGAGGCGCGGGATCTGACCCTCGGCGTGCGCGACCTGCCCCACGCCGGTCCCGAGCCGTCCGGCGGGCCCGCCACCGGGTCACTCGCCGCCTACGAACCGGACTCACGGCACGACGGGAGCGACACCGCCGGATGACGTTCGCCCGCCGCCTGAGCACCGGCCGCCTGAGATCCCGTCCCCTGAGCGCCGGCCCGCTCTGCACCCGCCACATGCCGCCACCGGTCCCGCACCACCCACAGTCAACGCACCCCCAGCAGTCCACCAAGGAGTCGATCCCCCATGGCGAGCGATGTGCCGACGGGTCATGTGTCCGATCTCGACTGGCTGATGAGCGGCCTCGTCCAGCGTGTGCCGCACACCCGCAGCGCCGTCCTCCTCTCGTCCGACGGGCTGGTCAAGTCCGTCCACGGCCTCGACGCCGACAGCGCCGACCACATGGCGGCCCTGGCGTCGGGGCTCTACTCACTCGGCCGTAGCGCCGGCGTCCGTTTCGGGGACGGGGGTGAGGTCCGGCAGGTCGTCGTCGAGCTGGACTCCACCTTGCTGTTCGTCTCGACGGCGGGCTCCGGCACGTGCCTCGCGGTGCTCGCCGGGCGTGAGGCCGACGCGGCGGTACTCGGCTACGAGATGGCCATGCTGGTCAAGAGCGTGCGCCCGTACCTGATGACCGCGCCCCGTCAGCACGCGGCCGAACCCACGGCGATGAGGAACTGAGCATGACGGCCCCGCAGGACGGGCCGTGGCTCGACGACGCGGCCGGCCGCCTCGTCCGCCCGTACACGGTGAGCAACGGGCGGACGCAGCCGACCACTTCGCTGGATCTCCTGTCGCTGGTGATGGCGACCGGGGCCACCCCTCTCGGCTACCTGGGGCCCGAACACGGTGAGGCGCTCAATCTGTGTGCCCACCCCACATCGGTCGCGGAGATCGCGGCCCATCTGAAACTCCCCGCCGCCGTCACGAAGGTCCTGCTGTCCGACCTCGTCGACTGCGGGGCGATCACCACCAAGCCCCCCACGTTCCACGACAACCCCACTGACCGGTCCCTACTGGAGGCAGTGCTCGATGGACTACGACGACAGCTCTGACGCCTTCCCCACCGCGCTGAAGATCCTGGTCGCGGGTGGCTTCGGTGTCGGCAAGACGACCTTCGTCGGCGCGGTCAGCGAGATCGCCCCGCTGAGCACGGAGGAGCTGCTCACCACGGTCAGCGCCGAGACCGACGACCTCGAGGGCATCGAGAACAAGGTCGAGACGACGGTCGCGATGGACTTCGGGCGGATCACCCTGGACCCGCAGCACGTGCTGTATCTGTTCGGCACGCCCGGGCAGGAGCGCTTCTGGTTCATGTGGGACGAGCTCTCCGAGGGGGCGCTCGGCGCGGTGATCCTCGCGGACACCCGCCGTCTCGAGGACTGCTTCGCCGCCGTCGACTTCTTCGAGGAGCGCGGCATGGGCTTCATCGTGGCCGTCAACGAGTTCGACGGCGCCTACCGTTACGACCCCGACGAGGTGCGGGCGGCGATCGACCTCGACCCGCAGGTGCCCGTCGTGCGGTGCGACGCGCGGATCTCCAGCTCGGGCATCCAGACCCTCCTCACCCTCGTCAGGCACCTCCTGGCCCACGCCCCCGCCCAGCCGACGTACGGGGCCCACACATGACGGCGTCAGACGGTGACCGTCCCGCCGTCGGGGAACGTGATCCGCACCTGCCCGCAGTCCCCGGGGTCCGCCACGCATGAGATCGACTCGCGCAGGGCCTGCGGGTGCACGACGTCGCGCGTCAGGACAGCGAGCGTGACGTGCACGCTGGATCCCCCGGGGTGGCCGGCCGAGCGGAGGTACGGCGTCGCCGAGTGCGGGCCGTAGGCGTTGGCCTCGACCTCGCGTGCGATGCCGGACTCCTCGTCCCAGCCGTGCAGCGCCACCACCGCGCTCGTCACCCCGGACTCCGTGCGCGCCAGCGACCAGCCCGGGCCCCGCTCGGCGTGGACACTGGTCTCGTCGGCGACCGCGTAGCCGCCCTCGCGCACCGTCACGCCCGCGGGAGCCTGCACCCGGTGCACGCGGATCTCCCACGGCCCGTGCAGCACGGTCGTCGACTCGATCGGGAACTCCTGGTCGTATCCCGGCAGTTGGGCGTCGTGGCGGGACGAGGCGACGCGCCCCTCGCAGGAGATCGGGTGGATCCGGCGGCGGCGCGACGGGGTGCCGTCCGGCGCGAGGAGCGCCACGTGGTTGTCGACGGTCCGCTGCCAGGCGTGCGGGGCCGCCTCGGGCGCCGTCGCCGTGGAGTAGGCGAGCTTCGCGTAGTGCGGATCGTCCGTGGCGGGACCGTCGAGGGGGTTGTGATCGCTGCCGTGGTTGATCAGTCGCACGATCCCGTCGTGGGGGGTGCCGTGCAGGAGCCAGCCCGGCGCGGGCAGCGCCGTGTACTGCTCGGACTTCTCGACGGGCAGCTGCGCCTCGCGCTCGGTCCACACCGGATGGTCGGCGGGCAGCAGCAGTCCGAGGAACCCCTTGCTCGCCCAGTACGGCGAAGCGGGGCCCGAGTACGCCTGCGTCGTCGGCAGGAACGTCCCGTACCAGCCGAGCGGCAGCAGGCCGCGCTCGTCGGGGACGCCGCGCTCCACGAAGTGCCGCGCCGTGCCCGACGCGAGGCGCCGCGTGAGCCCCGGCTCCAGCGGGGTGCAGTCCGCGAGCGCGCCCATCCACACGGGTGCGGTGGCGGCGAACCGGTATGTCAGTGAGCGGCCCTGGTGCACGGGCGCGCCGTCCCCGCCGAAGAAGTGCGGGTAGGTGGTGAGGAACTGCGACAGGCGCTCCCGGTATACCTTCGCGCGGCCGCCGTCGCCGTCCGGGCCCGCCATCCGTGCCCACAGGAGCGGGTACAGATGCATGGCCCAGCCGATGTAGTAGTCGAAGTTGCGGCCGTCGCCGTCGGTGTACCAGCCGTCGCCGACGTACCAGTCCTCGATGCGGTCGAGGCCGCCGTCGATGTCGTCCTGGCTGTACGGCGCCCCGACCGAGGCCAGGAACTGCTCCGAAACCACCTGGAACAGACGCCAGTTGTTGTCCCACGTGCGGCCGCCGACGAAGCCGGAGAACCAGTCCACGATCCGCTCCTGCACCCGGGAGTCCAGCTTGTCCCAGATCCAGGGGCGGGTCTCGTGCAGCCCGATCGCGATGGACGCCGCCTCCACCATCTGCTGTGAGCAGTCGGTGAGTTCTGGCCAGGCCTCGCCGTCGAGGCCCGTGCCGCGCCCGCGGTCCGTGCCGGTTGTCAGACCCTCCGCGTAGCGCTCCACGAGTCGGGGATCCACGTCCCCGCCCGCGCCCGCTATGCGGAAGCAGGCCAGCAGGAATGACCGCGCGAACCCCTCGAGCCCGTCCGACACGACCCCCGACCAGCTGGCCCGCCCCGGCAGCCGGTACTGCGCGAACCCAGGGGTCGCGTACGGGACGAGCGCCTCCAACTGCCGGTCGGCGAGAGCCTCCCAGTGGCTGCGCGTCCAGCCCGTGAGCGGGGACAGGACACGGTCGGTGGGCGGCAGCGAGAGGTGCGGTGCGGGCATGGGGGCGTGTCGCTCCTTGATCGGAAGTGGCGGGCCGGGGTGACCCTATGCGCGCTGGGGACGCACGTCGACGGTCGGAACCGTCGGACAGGTGCTCATGCCAGCTCGGCCGTGTGGCTGTGTCCGCGTGAACCCGCGACATCGACCGTGAGAACGGGGCGGCGCCCCGGTGTGAGCGTGATCGTGTCGTCGGCGCGCGTCACCTTGCGTACGGGGAAGGGGAGTTCGACCGAGAGCGTCGTCCCGGTGCGGCCGGGGTCGGCCACGGCGACCGCGATGCCGTCGCCGTGCCGCCGCACCAGGACGGTGGCCGGACCGGACGAGGTGAGTCCGGCGGCGCTCCCGGGCCCCCAGAAGTGCGCGGCGACGAGCCCGAGACGGCGCGCTTCGACGGCCTGCACCGTGGCGTCGTTCGCCACGATCCGCACGGGCCGCGAGTGCGCCCACGCCCCGGTCGCCACGGCGCTCGCACCCGGCAGGAGCACATAGGCGTACGAGGAGTCGGTGGGGGAGGAACCGTGGTCGAACCACAGGGTGACGTAGCGACGCGTGACCGGGTCGGTGCCGCCGCCGGTGTCCGCACCGGAGTTGAGGGCGCCCCACGTGCCGGTGCGTTCCTCGCGCAGCGCGCGCAGCGGGACGCCATCCGGTGCGCTTCCCGGATGGTCGGGAAAGACGTAGCCGCCGGTGCCCTCCAGATGCGCCCACTCGGCGCCGGACAGCGAGGCGGACCAGCCCTGCTCGCCGGGCTGCCGCCGCCCGTCCACCAGGAGGCGCTGCGCCCCGCCGGCACGGAGATTGCGGTTCTCGACGACGGTCTCGATGGTGCGTCCGTCGCTCGCGGTGATGCCCGCCCCGAGCGCGACGACCGCGTTGTCCAGGCAGAACCACGCCTTCCGCGCCTTCAACGTGCTGCCGTCGGCGATGAGTTCCATCGCTGCCGCGCCGTACTGGTCCTGGAGGACGGCGCCGCCCGCCACCGCGTTCTTCGGGCGGTACGTGCCGGTGCCGGCGCCCGTGCCGAGGTCCGCACGCGCGCGCGTGTCCACGGTCGTGCCCGGCAGCCGGTACGGGTCGACGGTCGGCCAGAACCCGTCGCCGAACTGGCCGAGGTCGTCACCGTCGTACAGGTACGTCATGCCGTCGCCGGTGTACCAGCCGTGCAGGTTCTCGCCGTTGCCCGCCTCGTACGCCGCGATGCGCTTCGAGGAGAGCGACAGGGCGAGCGCCCAGCCGGGGCGCCGGTGCACCACGCGGTCCATGTCGGCGAACGAGAAATGACCCGTGAGACGCTCCGCTGCCGGGACCGCCCCGTCGTCGAGGACAGCCTTCGCGCGCGCCAGAGCCGGGATGCCGACGAGACCCGCGTACGGATTGGCCTTGTTGCGGCTGATCCACCCCTTGGCGAGAGAGCGCCAGCGCTCGGCGTACGGGGCCGGGGCGCCCGCGGCGAGCTGGAGGATGTAAGTGAGCGTCACGGCACCGTCGTTGTAGTCGCGGGCCCGCTCGCGCGAGATCGCCCGCCCGCGCAGCGCGTCCATCATCAGCCCGTCGAACATGACGGGCGAGAAGGACCGCTCCACCGCCTCGTACAGCACCGACACCTTCGGGTCGTTCACGGCCCAGTCCGACCCGGCGAGCAGCGCGATCAGCTGCCCCGCGCTGCCGAGCAGCACACTGCCGTACGTCCCTGTGTAGGCGACGCTGTCGTGCTGGACGAACGAACCGTCCTCGTAGAAGCCGTCGCCCGACGTGACGTAGGTGAACAGGCTGCGACGCCCGTTGTCCCGCACGTCCGAAAGGCCGTCGCGGGCCAGCGCCACCGTGGCCGCGTCCCGGGCGAGCAGCCCGCGCAGGGCCACGATGACGGCCTTGTCGGCGCGGTTCGCGCCCGTCTCGGAGAGGGAGGGCGAGTTGGTGCGCCGGTCCGGGTTCGGGCAGAACTTCGCGACGGTCGCGACGTGTCCGGCCAGGTCCGCAGCCGGCAGCTTCGACCGCAGGAGTACGCAGGTGTCCATCAGCGCCCGGGGCGCGCCGATCTCCCAGAACCACCAGTTGCCGGACTCGGCGCGGGCCGGGTTGTAGCCGGTGCCGCCCAGGAAGCCCAGCGCCGCGACGAGTGTGTCGGCGACCTCCGCGCTGCCGGTCAGCGAGGTGCCGGGGGTGGCCCAGGCGGTGGCGATGGTGCGCAGGCGCGGGTAGCTCTGGCCGAACATGCCGGGGTCCGAGGCCGGCGAGAGGTCGGCCCACAGCGCTTTCCTGCCCGCGCTCCGGTCGAGGTCCTTCCACCAGGCGGACGCCTGCGTGTCGAGGGCCTTGACGGCGGCGGTGAAGTCCGGATCGGCGGTGTCGAAGGCGCCGCCGGTGAGCTGCTCCTCGGCGCGCGCCAGCAGTACGTCGAAGGCGTCGGCGGCAGGGGCGTCCCCCGCTTGCACGGCGTCCGCCGCCGTCGCGACGCCCGCTGTCAGGGGGAGCGCCGCCGCGGCGGACGCGCCCGCGAGGGTCAGGGTCTGTCTGCGAGTGAGGTCCATGTTCGGTGGGTCCCCTCCGGGTCGGTCACGTCAGTCGGGTCAGTCGGTCAGCGTGGCCGGTTCGACCGCCGGCTTCGGCAGCTGGAGCGCGGCGATCTCGGCCAGTCCGGTGGTGTCGATGGGGAAGGCCCAGTCGCGGACGAAGAAGTCCGTGAGGTCGCGGCCGGAGACACGGCTGGCGTAGGTCGACAGGGCGCGGTACCGCTTGGCGGTCTCGGTGTAGTCGGACTGCGGGTTCTCCTCGCGCACGAGCCGGTGCAGCCGCGGCCAGAAGTCGTCACCGAAGGCCAGCTCCAGCTGTCGCAGCGGCACGAGCTTCTCGTAGGCCCCGAAGGACTTCTCGTACGTCAGACCGTCCGTGCCGAACTTCGCGCGTGCGGACTGGAAGGGGTTGAGGCCCGTCTTCGGGTCGACGGTCAGCAGATTGGACGGCTGGCCGAGGGCCCGCTGCACCGCGAGCGAGTAGATGTTGACGGTGACCTCGGTCAGGCCCGTCGGCTTGTACGCCATCTGCTGATGCAGGTGCCCGAGTTCGTGGTAGAGACCCCAGCCCCGGGTGCGCAGTCCGTCGACGGTGGTGGCGCGGTCGAGATAGGCGCGCGGGAAGCCGTTGTAGCCGTGCGTGGCGTAGGCACCGACGCCGGACGGGACCACCGACACCTCGGTGAAGTGGTAGCCGCCCGCCTTCGGCCGGTGCACCGGCTTCGATCCGTCGAGCCCGCTGATCCGCGACTCGGCCTCGATGATCTCCTCGACGAGCCGGAGCAGCGCCGCGTGGTCCTGGTCGCGGTACGCGAGCGCGCCGTCGCGCGTCAGCGTCATGATCGTGCGCGGCGCGTGCAGCTCGACCACCGGTACGTCCGTGAAGGTGTCCAACTGCCGCTGGTAGTCGGCCTCGGAGGTGTGGCCGAGCGTGAAGACCGGCATCGCGGTGGCGCCCGCCTTGAACCTCACGGCGGCGCGCTCGCCGTCGCCTTCGAGGGAGAAGTAGACGGGACCGCCGTGCGGGTCGGTGACGGTGTTGGCGCCGGGCTTCAGCGCGTAGCTGCGCGGCTCCGTCACCGTGCCGTAGTAGTCCCACTGCCCGATCCAGAGCGTGGGTACGAGGCCGTCGTAGGGCAGCACGTCGAAGCGCAGCGCGGTCCCGGCCGGGACGTACTGCCCGGTCGGCTGGAACTCGGTGGCGCGCAGGGCCTGTCCGAGGCGGAGGCGCTCCGACTCGGCGGAGGGGCGCGCGATGAGCGGGACGGTGACACCGCCCGTGGCGTCGGCACGTGCGGTGCCGGTGCCGAGGAGCGTGGCGGCTCCCGCGCCGGCCAGGGTGGCGAGCACCGCACGACGGGAGAAGCCCGAGGTGGCGGGGGCGTCGGCGGGGAGAGCGGCGTCGGCCGAGGCGGCGGAGGGCATACGGGCAGAGCGCATCCAGAGACTCCCATGGGGATCAACGGCATCGGAGTGATGTGCGGGCTGCGCGCCAGCATGTAAGCGTTTGCTATCCCGCCGCAAGAGGGCCCGGCAAGTTTCTGTCTGTTACTACGGCCTGAGAGAGGAAACCGGTGAACAGAGCCGGTCGGAAAGGCGTTGAACGGTCCGGGGGCGGCATTTTGTGAGCCGGGGTGCCGTGTGCCGGTGTGGCGTGAGCCAGGCCGGAGCTTCGTGTGTCGGAGTGCTGGGTATCGGGGTGCCGTGTGCCGGGCCGGAGTGTCGTGAGTCGGGGCGCCGCGAACCGGGAGGCCGTGGGGCGGGGCGTCGCAAACCGGAGCGTCGTGAGCCGGGTCGCCGCAGACCGAGACACCGTCAGCCCGAGCGCAGCTCACCCCCGGCCCAGCTCACCCCCGGCGTCGTCGCACCCCGCGCGGCGCCGTCACGGAGTCCCGGACCACCAGATGCGTGCCGAGGCGCAGGGTGCCCGTCGTCGGGGCTCGCCAGTCGTCCTCGTCGCCGCCCGCGAGGGCGACGCGGACGGCCTGGCGGCCCATCTCCTCGAGCGGGATGTGCACGGTGGTGAGGCGTGGCCGCAGCTCCTGCGCCACGGGTACGTCGTCGTAGCCGACCAGGGAGACGTCCTGCGGCACCCGCAGCCCGGCCTCCTCCAGGGCCTGGGCCGCGCCCGCCGCCACGATGTCGTTGGCCGCGAAGACGGCGGTGAACTCCGGCCCGTCGCACAGCAGTTCAGTCATCCGGCGGTGGCCGAACTGGCGGCTGAACGCACCGGGCTGCACGAGCGCCGGATCGCGCGGCAGCCCGCGCTGCTCCAGGGCGCGACGGTGCCCGGCGATCCGTTCCTTGGTGGTGGAGAGCCCCGGCGGCCCGCCCAGATACAGGATCCGCTCGTGGCCCTCGGTCAGGAGGTGGTCGGTGATCGCGAAGGCGCCGCCCTCGTTGTCGTACTCCACCCCGACCGTGGGTGCGTCCTTGCCGAGCGAGGGCCGGCCGCACAGCACGAGCTTCGACCCGCCGGCGTCCAGTTCGCGGGCGCGGCGGGCGAGTTCGGTGCGGTAGCCCCGGTCGGCGACGCTGCCACCGACGAGGATGACCGCGTCGGCGCGGCGCTCGTGCATCAGCTCGATGAAAGCCAGCTCGCGCTGCGGGTCGCCCTGGGTGCTGCAGACCAGGCAGAGCCGGCCGCCGGCCGTCGCCTCGCGTTCCACTCCGCGCGCGATGTACGCGTAGAAGGGGTCGACCACATCGCTGATGATGATCCCGACCGTGCGTCCCGAGACACCGGCCAGGGCGCGGGCATGGGCGTTGACCACATAACCCAGCTCGCGCATGGCGTCCTCGACGCGGTCGCGGGTGGCGGCCGCGACGGGGTAGTTGCGGTTCATCACACGGGACACGGTCGCGGTCGACACGCCCGCGAGCCGTGCCACGTCCACGACGGTCGCGCGCCGTCCGTTCGCCGTCGAGCCCTGCCGGGGCATCCGGACCTCCCCCTGGTCTTCGTGGTTGTCCTGGTCTTCCTGACCGTCCTGGTCACCGGTCTGCGCGGCGGATCCCGCGACCCGTCCCGCGCCCCTTCCGTGCGCAGAGCCTATGGCGTCCGACGGGCGCCCGTTCACGCGATCCGCTCCAGTTCCTCCAGGAGTACGGGGTGGTTGAGCGGCACCCCGCGCGCGTAGCGGGCGAGTTCGTCGACCGCGAGGGCGCCGAGCCGTCCCACCTCGTTGCCCTGCGCCCCCGCCAGGTGCGGGGTGATGAAGACGTTGGGCAGGTCCCACAGGGGGTGATCGGCGGGCAGCGGCTCGGGGTCCGTGACGTCGAGCACGGCGTCGATCCGGCCGCTGACCAGGTGCGCGGTCAGGGCCTCGGTGTCGACGAGCGGGCCGCGCGCCGTGTTGATGAGCAGGGCGCCGGGGCGCATCAGCGCGATGCGCCGCTCGTCGAGCAGGTGGTGCGTGAGAGGGGTGGACGGCGCGTGCAGGGTCACGACGTCGCTGGTGGCGACGAGAGTGTCGAGGTCGGTGCGGGTGGCTCCGAGCAGCTCCGCCTCGGCGGCGCTCACGAACGGGTCGTGGAGCAGGACGTCCGCGTCGATCGAACGCAGCAGCTGGATGACCCGACGGCCGGTGCGTGAGGCGCCGACCACGCCGACGGTGATGCCGTGGGTGCCGAGCCAGTGGTGGCGGTCGAGGTCGGCCGCGGTGCGGTGGGAGCGGCGGGAGCGGAAGAGGTGGGCGAGCGGGAAGGCCCGCTTGGCGCCCATGATGACCGCCGCGAGGGTGAACTCCGCGACGGGTACGGCGTTGGCGGCCGCGGCGGACGACACCGCGATGCCGCGCCCGTACGCCTCAGGGGTCAGGAACGTCTTGACCGTGCCCGCCGAGTGGATCACCGCGCCCAGCCGCGGTGCCCGGTCGAGCACGTCCGTGCCGATGGGCGGGCAGCCCCAGCCGGTCAGCAGGACCTCGCACTCGGCGAGCGCGGCCACGGCCGCCGGGCTCGCGAACTCGCTCACCACCTGCGGCGGCCGGATGTCCGCGGACTCCTCGAGCCGGAGCCGTACGGCGGGCGGGAAGACGTCGTCGAGCAGCCCCGCGTCCATGGCCAGGACGGTACGGGGTCTGCGTGGGGGCCGTGTGGAGCCGGCGGAGTCGGCCTGGACCGGCGACTCGTCAGTGGTACGCACCCTGCCTCCGGATAGTAAACGTGTTCTATGAAGTCACCGCACGCTAAGGATCGCGGGGGGTGAGCGTCAAGCACGCCGACCCTGCCTCTGGCCCGCCTTAGTGCGAGATGGAGCCAAATGCCCATTCTCAACAGGCAGTTCCAAAGGTGCTCGCCGCGGGTGTTGTCCAGGCTGATTGCCCCGACCTATTGACGCGAGGGGTAACCGATTACTAACTTGCCGCCCCATGGCTGATACAACGCCCGCCCCGCCACGGGCAGTTCACCGCCTCTCGCTGGGGCAGCGGCTCAAGCGGGACAAGGTCATGCTGCTGCTGACCCTGCCGGGCCTGCTCTATTTCTGCGTCTTCCACTACGTGCCGCTCCTCGGCTACGTCGTGGCGTTCCAGGACTACCAGCCGTACCTGGGCTACATGCACAGCGCCTGGTCGGGCGTCTCGAACTTCACGTCCGCGTTCGCCGATCCCGCGTTCTGGTCGGCGACCGGCAACACGCTGAAGATCGCGCTCGTCCAGCTGGTGTTCTTCTTCCCTGTCCCCATCGCCCTCGCGCTGCTGCTCAACAGCATCGTCAGCGACAAGGTCCGCCGGTTCGTGCAGAGCGTCGTCTATCTGCCGCACTTCATCGGCTGGGTCATCATCGTCTCGATCTTCCAGCAGATCCTCGGCGGCGCCGGCGTCCTGCCCGACCTGCTCGGCCACCTCGGCCTGCCGCGCTACGACATGACGACCGACCCGGCCGCCTTCCCCTGGCTCCTCACTCTCCAGGTGGCCTGGAAGGACGCGGGCTGGGGCACGATCATCATGCTCGCCGCCCTGCTCAACATCGACCGGGGCCTGTACGAGGCCTCGGCGATCGACGGGGCGGGGCGCGCCCGGCGCCTGTGGCACGTCACGCTGCCCGGCATCTCCCCGGTGATCATCCTGCTCCTGATCCTCAACCTGGGGCAGATCCTCTCCGTCGGCTTCGAGCAGATCCTGCTCCAGCGCGACGCGGTCGGCCCCGCCGCCGGTGAAGTCCTCGACACCTACGTGTACTTCCACGGGATCAAGAACAACGACTGGGGCACGTCGGCGGCCGTGGGACTGGTCAAGGCGGTCATCGGCACCGTCCTCGTCCTCGGCGCGAACAAGTTCGCCCACCGGCTCGGCCACGAAGGGGTGTACCGCGGTGCTGACCGCTGAGACGCAGACGGCCGCCGCCGGCAGCCGCACACGCAAGCCGGCCGCTCCGGCCGAAACCGGCATCAGGGTGTCCGACGGGCGCCCGCCCTGGATGGAGAAGCCCACCCGGACCGGCCTGTTCCTCAAGGGACTTGTGCTGGTCCTGGTGGTCGCGGCCGTCGCCTACCCGCTGCTCGGCGTGATCGGCACCAGCTTCGCCTCGCAGTCCGACATCATCCGCAGCCCCGGCCTGGTCCTGTGGCCCGACCACCCGACGCTGGAGGCGTACCGCACGGTCTTCAGCGGCGGCGTCGTCACGCACGCGCTGCTCATCTCCGTCGGCGTGACCCTCGTGGGCACCGCGACCAGCGTCCTCGTCACCATCGGGATGGCGTACGGCCTCTCGCGCCGCGAGGTCACCGGTTCCCGCTTCATCCTCATGACGGCCCTGTTCACGATGCTCTTCGACCCGGGCATCATCCCCAAGTTCCTCACGATCAAGGAACTCGGCCTGTACAACACCCTGGCCTCGCTCGTGCTGCCCACGATGGTCAGCGCCTTCAACCTGGTCGTCCTGCGCTCCTTCTTCATGAACCTGCCCGAGGAGCTGTACGACGCCGCGAAGGTGGACGGCGCGGGCGACCTGCGCACCCTGGTGCGCATCGTGCTCCCGCTGTCGAAGGCCGTCATCGCCGTGATCAGCCTGTTCTACGCGGTGACGTACTGGAACGCCTTCTTCAACGCGATGCTCTACCTGAGCGACAACGACAAGTGGCCGCTCTCCATGGTGCTTCGCACCTTCGTCCTCCAGGGCCAGTCCCTCGAAGGGGCCTCGGCCGGTGAGGCCCTCGCGCCCCAGCAGGCCGTGCAGATGGCCGTGCTGGTGATCGCCGTCGTGCCGATCCTGTGCGTCTACCCCTTCCTCCAGCGCTACTTCACCAAGGGCGTGCTCACCGGCGCCATCAAGGGCTGACGCCGCTCAACCGGCGCCGCACAGCTCCCTTTCACACCCGCGCATGTCCCCTCTCACACCCCCCGCGCCCATGTCCCCTCCGTCACCGAGGAGTTCCCCGTGTCGCGCTCCACCCCCATCAATCGCAGAACCTTGCTGAGGACGTCCCTCGGCCTGGGCCTCGGACTCGCCGCGGCCCCTGTGCTGACCGCCTGCGGTGACGGCGGCGCCGCCGAGAAGTCCGCCGCGAAGAGCCGCAAGGTGCTGCCGTCCACCGTCACCGCCAACAGTGTCAAGGCCGACCTCCCCGGCACGGCCGCCGGTGTGCCCAGCGGCTTCTTCAGCTACCCGAAGACCCCGGCCCGCTCCGTCGAGGGCACCCCGCTCAAGGGCGCCAAGACCGTCAAGGCGTTCGCCGAGACCTATGCGCCGCCCGCCCCGGCCCGCGGCAGCAACCCCGCCTGGCAGGCGATCGAGAAGCGGCTCGGCGGCAGGGTCGACATCACGGCCGTGGCCGCCGACGACTATCCGGCGAAGTTCTCGACGATGGTCGCGGGCGGTGACCTCGCCGATGTCTTCATGTATCCGGAGACCGGCGGCGTCGACCACAAGGCGGCCTTCCTCGCCGCCGAGTGCGCCGACCTCACACCGTTCCTGTCCGGCGACAAGGTCAAGGCCTACCCGAACCTCGCGGCGATCCCGGCGAGCGCGTGGCAGCAGGCCCTCTACGGAGACAAGCTCTACGGCGTCCCGATCACCCGCTACGGCACCTCCGGCGCCGGCTTCTACCGGCACGACCTGTTCAAGGAGGTCGGGGTCGACAGTCTCGACCAGATCACCGGCCTGGACCGCTTCTTCGAGGTCTGCAAGGAGCTGACGCAGCCGAAGAAGAAGCAGTACGCGCTCATCGCGGGCGCCACCAGCATGCTCGCCATGTCCGCGGGCGCGCCCTACTTCTGGGCGATGGACAAGAAGACCGGCAAGTTCACCGCGGACCTCGAGACCGACGAGTTCCGCTCGGCCGTGGAGATGGCGGCCAAGCTCTACAAGGCGGGCTGCTACTACCCCGGCACCCTCGCCATGACCGGCGCCCAGAAGGCCCAGTACACGGACCTCTTCAAGAACGGCAGGGGCGCGTACGTCTATGACGGCATGCCCGCCTATCTGGCGCCCGCCAGCGGTTACGTCGACGCCATGGCCGCCATCGACAAGAGCTTCGACGTCCGGCCCTTCGTTCCGGTCGGCAAGAACGCCGTGACGTGGACGGACAACGCGACCCTCAGCGAGTCCTTCGTGAAGAAGGCCCCCAAGGAGCGCGTCGAGCAGATCCTGCGCCTCCTCGACTTCATCGCGGCGCCGTTCGGCACCGAGGAGTACACCCTCCTCAACTTCGGCGTCGAGGGCACCGACTTCAAGCGCGACGCCCAGGGCAACCCGGTCCTCACGGACCGGGGCAGCCAGGACATCGGCGTCCCCTGGGGCAAGCTCGCGTCCGGCATCCCGGCGCTCTTCTCCACGACCTCCGAGGAAGCCGTCGGCTACGCCCACGAGGCGTACAAGAAGCTCATTCCGATGCAGGTCAGGGCCGACTACCTGGACTACACGTCGCCGACCTGGGACTCGAAGGGGTACGGCAGCCTCTACACGCTCAAGCTCGACGGACTCAAGGACATCATCTCCGGACGCAAGTCCATGAAGGACTACGACGCCCTGGTCAAGGACTACCTCGCCAAGGGCGCCGAGCAGTGCCGCTCCGAATTCGAGGACGCCGCCCAGAAGGGAGCCGGCAAGTGACCCGCACCGTACGCGCCGCCATCGCCACCGCCGCGGCCGCCGCGACCCTCGCCCTGGCCGCGCCCGCGCAGGCGCACCCGTTCGACCCGAAGCCCGGCGCGGCCGGCGTCGGGGACCCGCTCTTCCCCACGCTCGGCAACGGCGGCTACGACGTCCGGCACTACGACCTGTCGTTCGACTTCACGCCGGTGACGTACGACTTCACCGGCACCATGAAGATCAGCGCGAAGGCCACCCAGGACCTCTCCTCCTTCAACCTCGACATCGACTCGCTCGCCGTCGACGCGGTGAAGGTCAACGGCAAGGACGCGGCCTTCGCCGTATCCCTGGGCAAGAGCGGCCAGGAGCTGACCGTCACACCGTCCGGCGGTCTGCACGACAACCGGCCCTTCGAGGTCGCCGTCACCTATCACGGCAACGGCAGGACCAAGCCCATCGGCGTCCCCGGCTGGCGCTACATGAGCGACGGAGGGTTCGCCTCCGCGGCGCAGTCGTCCCGCGCCGACACGTTCGCCCCCGTCAACGACACCACGATGGACAAGGCGAGCTGGACGTTCCACCTCACCGCCCCCGACGGCTGGACGCCCGGCGCCAACGGCACCGCGACCGGCACCCGCCCGGCGGGGGAGGGGAAGACCACCTCCGACTTCCGGCTCGACGCGCCCATGGCCTCCGAACTCCTCGGCATCTCCGTGGAGAAGCAGACACTCCTGACCGGTGAGGGTCCGCACGGAGTGAAGCTGCGCCACTACGTTCCCGACGACCAGGTGGCCACGTACCGGCCGATCGTCGAGCAGACCGGCGGCCAGATCGCGTGGCTGGAGAAGACCCTCGGCGTGCGCTTCCCGTTCGACACCTACGGGATGCAGATCGTCCGCGACGGCTACAGCGACGCGTTGGAGAACCAAACCCTGTCACTGTTCGGGCCGGGCTGGTTCAAGGACGCGTCCACGTCGACGACGTACACGAACGTCATGGTCCACGAGATGACCCACCAGTGGTTCGGCGACTCGGTCACGCCCACCACCTGGCAGAGCGCCTGGCTGAACGAGGGGCCCGCCGTGTACTACGCGGCCCTGTGGGCCGACCAGCACGGCACCGCCTCCATGGAGGACAAGATGAGGACGGCGTACGGGAAGCTCGACGCCGTCCGCAAGAGCGACGGGCCGCCCGGACTGCCCACCGAACTCGGCGGGTTCAACATCTACGACGGGGCCGCCGTCGTCCTGTACGCCCTCAACCAGCAGGTCGGTCAGGACGACTACGACGCGATCATGAAGTCCTGGCTCACGAAGCACCGGCACGCCAACG
Source organism: Streptomyces sp. NPDC107517 (assembly GCF_055582645.1). NCBI lineage: Bacteria > Bacillati > Actinomycetota > Actinomycetes > Kitasatosporales > Streptomycetaceae > Streptomyces > Streptomyces sp. NPDC107517. Next base: position 861,606 of record NZ_JBVJPM010000001.1, read on the forward strand.
CCGACTCCCAGGACTTCATCGACAACGCGGTACAGGTCACACACGACCCCTCGCTGCGGCCCTTCCTGGAGGACTGGCTGTTCAGCAAGGACAACCCGCCCATGCCCGGCCACCCCGACTGGAGCTGACGCCGACCATGAACGGCACCCGCATCGCCGTCGCCCTCGCCGCCGCGGCCGCCCTCCTGTCCACCGCCCCCGCCGCACACGCAGACCCCTCGGCCCGCGTCCTGTACGCAGCCCCCGACGGTTCCGGCACCGCCTGTACGCACGGCCGCCCCTGTTCCCTCGACGGCGCACGCGACGCCGCCCGCACCGTCGAAGGCCGCGACGTACGCGTCGAACTCGCCGACGGCACCTACGCGTTGAGCAGACCACTGGAACTCGGCGCGGCCGACTCCGGTCGTGACGGGCGCACCGTCACCTGGACCGCCGAGCAAGGTGCCCACCCCGTCCTCTCCGGCGGCAGGGCACTGACGGGCTGGGACCGCAACACCGACGGCACCTGGACCACACACGTCCCCGAAGGCATCACGCCCCGCCAGCTCTTCGTCGACGGGGTACGGGCCGTGCGCGCACGCGGCGAATCGTGCGCCGCCTCCGTGTGCGACGCCACCAAGACCGGCATGACCGGCGCGAAGGCCACCGGCATCGCCTCCTGGGCCCGCCCCACGGACGCCGAGGCCGTCATCAGCGTCCGCTGGCGCAACTACCACTGCCGCATCGACTCCGTCACCGGCGACGTCCTGACCTTCGCCCAGCCCTGCTGGACCAACTCCGCCTCCGGCACCAACCGCACGGGCCCCGCCTGGGACACCACCGCGGTCGACTCGTCGCGCTACGCGGAGGTCAAGTACTTCGAGAACGCGCCCGAACTCCTCGATCAGCCGGGTGAGTTCGTCTGGAACTCGGACGCCCGCACCCTCACGTACCTGCCGCGCAAGGGCGAGGACATGCGCCGCGCCAGGGCCGTCACCCCCGTCACCGAGCGGCTGCTCGTCCTCGACGGCGCCCACGACGTGCGCGTCGAAGGCATCGCCCTCCAGTACGCGGCCTGGCACCAGCCCTCCACCGACGAGGGTTACGCCGGCATGCAGGCGGGACTCGTCCTCACCGGCGCCACCGGCCCCGTCGACCACGCGGGCCGCTACTACACCAAGCCCTCCGCCGCCCTCACCGTGCGCGGCGGCCGGCATGTGGCCGTCGACCAGGTCGAGTTCAGCCGGCTCGGCGGCGCCGGAGTGGTGTTCGAGGCCGGTACGCAGGACTCGGAGCTCACCCGCTCCCGCTTCACCGACCTGTCCTCCGGAGCGGCCTACATAGGGGACACGGAACCCATGCCGGCCGCCGAACTCGCGGGTGCGCGCAACACGGTGGCGTACAACACCATCCGCCACACGGGTGTGGAGTTCACCGACGCCGTCGGCATCTGGGCCGGCTACGAGGCCGCCACCGTCATCGATCACAACACCCTCGACGACCTGCCCTACTCGGGCATCTCCGTCGGCTGGGGCTGGAACCAGCCCGAGGCGCAGAAGTCCGTCCTGCGTGACAACCGGATCACGGACAACCGGATCACGAACGTCATGCGCGTCGAGCACGCGCAGCACGACGGCGGCGCCATCTACACCCAGGGCGCCCAGCCCGGCACCGTCATCTCCGGCAACTACATCAACCGCAGCGCCTTCGGGAACACCGAGCGCGACGGCAACGGCATCTACCTCGACGAACAGTCCAGCCACATCCGCGTCGAGGGCAACGTCCTCACCCGCCTCGGCTACAAGTGGGTCTCCAACTGGGCCGACTACGGCATCGACAACCACGCCACCGGCAACTGGACCGACACCGACGCACCCGCACTCGCCGGCACCGGCTCGGCCATGACCGACAACCACACCAAGCTCGACCGGCTCCCCGCCGACGCGCTGAAGGTGGCCGCCGCCGCGGGCGCCCAGGGCCACGGCCGCGTCGAACAGCTGCGCCCCGACCTCGCCCGTACGGGTACCGCCTCGCAGTCCTCCACGGACGGCACCGCCACCGCGGCCGCCGCGACCGACGGCGACACCTCCACCGACACCCGCACCCTGTCCGAGCCGGGCGCCTGGTGGCAGGTCGACCTGGGCTCCGTGCAGGACGTCGGGCAGGTCGAGGTCTGGAACAACACGTCGATGACCACGACCGGCTTCGACGTCCAGCTGGCCCGCACCGCGGACTTCGCCGACGCCACCACCCTCCACGTGCCGGGCAAGGCCCTGCGGCCCACCGTCCTGGACACCGGCAAGGGCACCGAGGCCCGCTACGTACGGATCAAGCTCACGGGAACGGGACGCGTGGCACTCGCCCACGTGCTGGTCCACCCGTAGCCCCACCGGCGGAGGCCTGAAGGAAACCTGCGGCGGCGCTTAAGAAATCCTCGATGGACCAAGAGCGCCGCCGTACGGCAGATTTGCTCCCGTCGGCAGCAGGGCGCGCCGCAGCCGCACCAAGGCGCCCGTCCGTGCTGTCATTTCACTCTTCCCCTCGCACGGTGGCCGGTCCCGGCATGCCGGGACGCGGGGTGCGACGACGGGAGCGGTGCGTTGAAGGCGCTGGTCAAGGAGAAGTCCGAGCCGGGTCTGTGGCTGACGGACGTGCCCGAGCCGGGCATCGGCCACGGAGATGTGCTGATCAAGGTCCTCAGGACCGGGATCTGCGGCACCGACCTCCACATCCGCAACTGGGACGGCTGGGCGCAGCAGGCGATCAGCGCGCCCCTGATCGTCGGCCACGAGTTCGTCGGCGAGGTCGTCGAGACCGGCCGTGACGTCGTCGACATCACCGTCGGCGACCGCGTCAGCGGCGAGGGCCACCTCGTGTGCGGCAAGTGCCGCAACTGTCTCGCCGGGCGGCGCCACCTGTGCCGCTCCACCGTCGGGCTCGGCGTCGGACGCGACGGCGCGTTCGCCGAGTACGTCGCCCTGCCCGCTTCCAACGTGTGGGTCCACCGCGTGCCCGTCGACCTCGACGTGGCCGCGATCTTCGACCCGTTCGGCAACGCCGTGCACACCGCTCTGTCGTTCCCGCTGGTCGGCGAGGACGTCCTGATCACCGGCGCCGGGCCCATCGGCCTGATGGCCGCCGCGGTCGCCCGGCACGCCGGCGCCCGCAACGTCGTCGTCACCGACGTCAGCGAGGAGCGGCTCGACCTGGCCCGCAAGATCGGCGTCAGCCTCGCCCTGAACGTCGCCGAGTCGAGCATCGCCGATGGCCAGCGCGACCTCGGCCTGCGCGAGGGCTTCGACGTCGGCCTGGAGATGTCGGGCAACCCCGTCGCCATGCGCGACATGCTCGCCAACATGACCCACGGCGGAAAGATCGCCATGCTCGGCCTGCCCGCCGAGGAGTTCGCCGTCGACTGGTCCCGGATCGTCACCTCGATGATCACGATCAAGGGCATCTACGGCCGCGAGATGTTCGAGACCTGGTACGCGATGTCGGTCCTCCTGGAGGGCGGCCTCGACCTCGCCCCCGTGATCACGGGCCGCTACAGCCACCGCGACTTCGAGGCGGCCTTCGACGACGCGGCCAGCGGCCGCGGCGGCAAGGTCATCCTCGACTGGGAAGCCTGACTCTCCGGGCCCGGCCCGCCCCGACCTCCTGACCGACCTCTTCTTCAAAGGAAGTCACCATGTTCGACTCCGTACGCGACGATCTGCAGGCCACCCTCGACGAGATCGCCGCCGCGGGCCTGCACAAGCCCGAGCGCGTCATCGGTACCCCGCAGTCCGCGACGGTCGCCGTCACCGCGGGCGGCCGCCCCGGTGAGGTCCTCAACTTCTGCGCGAACAACTACCTCGGCCTCGCCGACCACCCCGAGGTCATCGCCGCCGGCCACGAGGCGCTCGACCGCTGGGGCTACGGCATGGCCTCCGTCCGCTTCATCTGCGGCACCCAGGAGGTCCACAAGGAGCTCGAGGCGCGCCTGTCCGCGTTCCTCGGCCAGGAGGACACGATCCTCTACTCCTCCTGCTTCGACGCCAACGGCGGCGTCTTCGAGACGCTCCTCGGCGAGGAGGACGCCGTCATCTCCGACGCCCTGAACCACGCCTCGATCATCGACGGCATCCGCCTGTCCAAGGCCCGCCGCTTCCGCTACGCCAACCGCGATCTCGCGGACCTGGAGCGGCAGTTGAAGGAGGCGCAGTCCGCGCGCCGCCGCCTCGTCGTCACCGACGGCGTGTTCTCCATGGACGGCTACGTGGCGCCGCTGAGCGAGATCTGCGACCTGGCCGACCGCTACGACGCGATGGTCATGGTCGACGACTCGCACGCCGTCGGCTTCGTCGGCCCCGGCGGCCGCGGCACCCCCGAGCTGCACGGCGTCATGGACCGCGTCGACATCATCACCGGCACCCTCGGCAAGGCGCTCGGCGGCGCCTCCGGCGGCTATGTCGCGGCCCGCGCCGAGATCGTCGCGCTGCTGCGCCAGCGCTCGCGCCCGTACCTCTTCTCCAACAGCCTCGCCCCGGTGATCGCGGCCGCCTCCCTCAAGGTGCTCGACCTCCTGGAGTCGGCGGGCGAGCTGCGCGAGCGGCTCGCCGCGAACACGGCGCTCTTCCGCACCCGCATGGGCCAGGAAGGCTTCGACATCCTGCCCGGCGACCACGCCATCGCGCCCGTCATGATCGGCGACGCGTCCGTCGCCGGCCGTATGGCGGAGCTGCTCCTGGAGCGTGGCGTGTACGTGATCGGCTTCTCGTACCCCGTCGTCCCCCAGGGCAAGGCCCGGATCCGCGTCCAGCTCTCCGCGGCGCACTCCACCGAGGACGTGAACCGGGCCGTGGACGCCTTCGTCGCGGCGCGCGCGGAGCTCGACGCCGAGTCCGCCGGCGTCGCGAGCTGACCTGGGGCCGGTCCTGCGGATCAGGCCGGGGCGCGGGGTAGTGACCTTCACGGCCACCCGGCTCCGGCCTGATTCGCCGGACATGCCCCCGGTTCGGACATCGGCGGCACATTTGGGAGAATCGGTCGCATGATCGAAGCGCGGCGGCTGCACATCCTCCGTGCGGTGGCCGACCACCGCACCGTGACGGCGGCTGCCGCCGCGCTATACCTGACCCCGTCCGCGGTCTCCCAGCAGCTGACCGCCCTGGAGCAGGAGACCGGCCACCGGCTCGTCGAGCGAGGAGCGAGAGGCGTCCGGCTCACCCCGGCGGGCGAGATCCTGCTCACGCACACGAACGCGGTCCTCGCCCAGCTGGAGCGGGCGGAGGCCGAGCTCGCCGCGTACAGCTCGGGGGAGGCCGGCACGGTCACCGTCGCCGCGTTCGCCACCGGGATCGGCCTGGTCGTCGCCCCGGCCCTCACCCGCCTCGCGCGGACGGCGCCCGGCATCCGGATCCGCGTCCAGGACGCCGAGGGCGACGCGAGCCTGCCGATGGTCCTCGACCGGCAGGTCGACGTGGCGGTCGCCGTCGAGTACCGGGGCGCGCCGGGCGCGGACGACGCCCGCCTCACGCGCGTACCGCTGTACGCGGAGCCGTTCGACGCGGTGCTGCCCGCCGGCCACCGGCTCGCGGCGTCCGACCGGGTGCCGCTCGCCGAGCTGGCCAAGGACACCTGGATCGGGCCTTTCCCCGGGAACCCGTGCCACGACGTGGTGGTCCTGGCCTGCGAGCACGCCGGTTTCCAGCCGCGCGTCGAACACTCCTCGGACGACTTCCGCGCCGTCGTCGCCCTCGCCTCGGCGGGTGCGGGCGTCGCCCTGGTGCCGCGCTCGGCACTGCGCGGAATGGACCTGTCCGACGCGGTCGTCCGCCCGGTCGACGGGGTGGCGCCGACCCGCAGGGTCTTCGCGGCGGTGCGCTGCGGAGCGGAGGAGCACCCGCTGATCAGGCCGGTACTGGAGGCGCTGGGGGAAGCGGCGGAGTAGCCGGGCCATCGGCCTTCGGGTCGTCCCGGCGCCCCGCGCTCGCGCGTATCCGCACCTCGCCCACGATCCGCTCCACCCGCGAGCGCGGCCCCCTGGGTTCGCGCAGTGCGAGGTCGAGGGCGGCGCGGCCCATGCCCGTCAAGGGGAGGGCCACCGTCGTGAGGGGCGGGGTCAGCTCGCGGACCAGCGGGATGTCGTCGAAGCCTGCCAGCGAGATGTCCTGAGGGACGCGCAGTCCGTGGTCGCGGAACGCGGCGAGCGCCCCCACGGCCATCACGTCCGTGACGGCGAAGACGCACGTGGGCCGCGGGCCCCGGCGCAGCAGCTCGCTCGCCGCCGCGTAACCGCCGTCGCGCGTGAAGGCGCCCTCGATCACGCACTCGTCCGCAAGGCGCACCCCCGCTTCGGCGAGCCCCTCCCGGAATCCGGACAGCCGGTCCGCGACGGTCGTCAGCCGCGCGGGCCCGGCGAGCACCCCGAACTCCCGGTGCCCGAGGCCGAGCAGCGCGCGGGCGAGGGCCGCCGCCCCCGCCCGGTTCTCCGGCAGCACTGTGTCGACGCGCAGACTGCGGTGCCGGCTCACGACCGCGACCCGGCCCCCGCCGCGCAGATAGGGAGCGATCTCGGACTCCAGCGAACGCTCCCACGCAGGATCCTGGAAGCCCGAGCCGATGAGCAGGATCGCGCGTGCCCGCTGCGCCCGCAGCATGGAGATGTACGCGATCTCGCGCTCGGGCGCGCGGAACGTGCTGGACAGCATCACCAGGAGACCGCGCTCGGCGGCCCGCGCCATGATGCCGCTGGCGATCGCGGCGAAGTAGGGGTCGCCCACGTCGTGGCAGATGACGCCCACGGTGTTGTTGGAGGCGCTGGCGAGGGCCTGCGCGTGGGCGTTCGGGATGTAGCCGAGTTCATCGGCCGCGGCGCGGACCCGGCGTAACAGGTCGTCGCGGACGCGGGTGGTTCCGTTCAGGGCGCGGGACGCCGTCGCGGGGGAGACCCCCGCGGTGCGGGCCACCGCGTCGAGGGTCACGTGCGGTTGTTGCGGGTGCCCGTGCGGTTCGCTCACCGGATTCCTCCGAGGATGCGCCGGCCTTTGGGTCGCGGAGGTATCGGACTCCTGGAGAGCAGGGCAGAGAAAGCCGGATTGCCGGCAGGGCGATCCGGCGTCCACCGCGCGTGATGATGAGGAACCCCGGCGAGATCAGTTGTTCTCAACTGTCAGTCCTCCCAGATAGGTTGTGCTTCATGACGACCGGAGCGTCGACGGCAGGTGGCGGGCACGCCCGTTACACTTTCCGGCTGCGCCTGTCGTCCACGGCGGTCCGCGCGCTGGAAGCGGAGTGGGCGCGCTGTCGCTGGGTGTGGAACGAGTCGGTGGCCAAGTCGAAGGCCGTGCATCTGCACAACAAGGCCACCGGCGAGAAGACAACGTGTGGCCCGGCGCAGCTCGACAAGATGCTGACTGCGGCCCGCACCGCGAACGCGTGGCTGCGTGAGGGCTCCAGCGTTGTGCAGCAGCAGTTGATACGGGACTTCGCGAAGTCCCGCGCGAAGGCACTGAAAGACATCAAGGACCGGCTGCCGATACGGCAGCGGGCCGGTATGCCGAAGTACAAGAAGAAGCATCAGGTCGACCCGAGCCTGAACTACACCCAGCGCGGTTTCCGGGTGAAAGACGGCCGTCTGCATCTCGCCGGCGGCATCGCGGCGACGGTCGTGCGGTCGCGTGAGTTGCCCAAGCCGCCGTCCAGCGTGCGCGTCTACCGCGACAGCCTCGGCCACTGGTACACCTCGTTCGTTGTCGCCACCAGCACCCAGGCGCTTGTCGAAACCGGCTGCGTGATCGGCATCGACTGGGGTGTGAAGGAGACCGCGACCACCACATCCGACGACTACGACCTCCCCCATCCAGAGCATGGCCACAAGGCCGCGCAGCGCCTGGCCCGCTACCAGCGGATGATGGCCCGCAGGAAGCCGAAGAAGGGCCAGCCCGGTTCGAACGGCTACAGGGGCGCCAAGAAGCAGGCGGCGAAGCTGCACAAGAAGGTGGCCCGGCAGCGTCAGGACACCGCCCGCAAGTGGGCCAAGCGTGTGGTCCGCGACCACGACGCCTTGGCGGTAGAGGACTTCCGCCCGAAGTTCCTGGCGAAGTCGACGATGGCTCGCAAGGCCGCTGACGCTGCGATCGGCGCGACCAAGAGCGCCCTGGTCGAGATGGCCCGTAAACACGGCCGCACCGTGCACCTCGTCAACCCCGCGTACACCACCATGGACTGTGCGCACTGCGATGCGAGAGCCAAGCATCGCCTGCCTCTCTCCGAGAGAACGTATACGTGCACCGCGTGCGGAACTGTGTCCCCCAGGGACAAGAACTCCGCCCGCGTGATGCTCGTCCGGGCTGGTCTCAACCCGGCTAGTGCTGATCTTGTAAGCCCTGCCACCTGCTAGGTGCCAGGCAAAGTGAGCTGGGAATCCCCCTGCTTCAGCGGGGGAGGACGTCAATCTGCCCCCTCGGATTCCGGTCGCGGCACCGGTCGCAGGAAACTTCGGAACGGCCTATTGACCCTGTGCTCCACGAGTCATTAGCGTGGCTGACATCTTACCAGAAAGCGCTTTCTGAAAGCGATTTCTCCCCTTCGTTGCCGTTCTACCTGTTGTTCCGTTACCTCGCGAAGTCTGATACCTCAGCTCTCCTCAACTGCCTCCCGATTCGTAGGAGTTCATCGTGAGTCAGAGCACACTGCCCGCAACTCCCGTCAAAACGGCGGGAGTTGCCGACCGTCAGGCGCCCGGCCTGCGCCGGCGCGCCGCGGACGTGGCCGAGCGGAGCTGGCGCCCCGTCGCGCTGCTCGTCGTCTGTTTCGTCGCCTGGTGGGTGATCGCCGCGGCGGAGCTGGTCGAGCCGTACCTGGTGCCGTCGCCGGGTCGGACCCTCGACGTCATCCTCGACAAGCCGGACTACCTCTGGCAGCACACCTGGGTGACCACGTACGAGACGCTGCTCGGCTTCGTGATCGCCGTCGGCGTGGGCATCTTCTCCGCCGTGATCATGGTCTACTCGTCGACCGTCGAGAAGACCCTCTATCCGATCCTGCTCTTCGCCCAGGTCGTCCCGAAGATCGCGATCGCGCCGCTGTTCGTGGTCTGGCTCGGTTTCGGCATCGCACCCAAGATCCTCATCGCCGTCCTCATCGCGTTCTTCCCCGTCGTCATCTCGATGGTGACCGGACTCAAGGCCGTCGACCCGGAGATGCTCCAGCTCTCCGCGACGATGGGCGCGAGTCCCTGGCAGACCTTCCGCAAGATCCGCTTCCCGGCCTCCCTGCCGCACCTGTTCTCCGGCCTCAAGGTCGCCGTCACGCTCGCCGTCACCGGCGCCGTCGTCGGTGAATTCGTGGGCGCGAACGAGGGGTTGGGTTACGTCATCCTCCAGGCCAACGGCAACCTCGACACCCCGATGCTCTTCGCGGGACTGCTCGTCATGTCCTTGATCGGTGTCGTGCTCTTCGTCCTCGTCGAGATCGCCGAAAAGCTGCTCCTGCCGTGGCACGCGAGCCGCCGCGACGTCGCGGCAACCACGGCGTACTGAACGCCGGCATTCCCGGGAACCGCCCCGGACCACCCATCGACCGCCGTGAGAAGGGCCGCCCCATGCACGCGCGCAGACTCCTGACCGGTCTCGTCCCCCTGACGCTCGTCGCCCTCACGGTGACGGCCTGCGGCGACGACTCCGGCTCCACGTCGACCAGTGACTCCGGCAAGAAGCTCGACAAGGTCACCCTCACGCTCAACTGGTACCCGTACGGCGAACACGCGCCGTTCTACTACGGCAAGAAGCAGAAGATCTTCGAGAAGCACGGCATTGACCTGGACATCCGCGCGGGACAGGGCTCGCAGAAGACCGTGCAGGCCACGGGCGCGGGCCAGACCGACTTCGGCTGGGCCGACACCCCCGCTGTGCTCGCGGGCGTGGACCAGGGCGTCAAGGTGAAGAGCCTCGGAGTCTTCCTCCAGACGACGCCCGCGTCGGTGCAGTCGTTCGCGAGCCAGAACATCAAGTCCCCGGCGGACCTCAAGGGCAAGACCATCGCGGGGACGGCGGGCGACGCGCTGTCCAAGACGTTCCCCATCTTCCTCAAGAAGAACGGCCTCGCCGAGTCGGACGTCAAGGTCCAGAACACCGACCCCGCCGGCAAGATCGCCGCCGTCATCTCGGGCAAGACCGACGCCCTCCTCGGCTACGCGAGCGACCAGGGCCCCACCATGCAGGACAAGGCGAAGAAGGACGTCTCGTACCTCCGCTTCTCCGAGCACGGCCTGAACTTCTACTCCAACGGCCTCATCGCCGGCCCCAAGACCCTTCAGGGCAAGGGCGATCTCGCCAAGCGCATGGTCGAGGCCGTCAGCGAGTCCTGGGCCGCCGCCGAGAAGAGCCCCGAGCCCGCCGTCGCCTCCATGAAGGGCGCCTCCGAGCAACTCCCGCCGGAGACTGTGCTCTCCGAGCAGTTCAAGACGACCCTGACCCTCCTGCACACGGACGCCACGCAGGGCAAGGCGCCCGGCGCCAACACCGAGGCCGACTGGCAGCAGACCATCGATGTCTTCGCCCAGGCAGGCATGGTCAAGAGCCCGAAGCCGGTGGCGGACTACTGGGATTCGGCCAACGGGATCAAGGGCTGAGCACCCGCCCCGTACAGCCCACAAGGAGAGCTGCACCATGCCGAAGGACGCGACACTGAAGAAGGCTGGCGGAGCGAGCGCACACGTCGGGGCCGCCGTGCGCGCGGCGGACGTCGACGTCTGCTTCCGCACGAAGAAGAAGGACGTCACCGCGCTCACCGACGTCTCCCTCGACGTTGCAGCCGGCGAGTTCGTCGCCATCGTCGGACCGTCCGGCTGCGGAAAGTCCACGCTCCTCAAGCTCGTCGCGGGACTGCTCACACCCTCGTCCGGCGAGGTCAGCCTCTACGGCGAACGAGTGCGCGGCCCGCGCCACGACATCGGGTACGTCTTCCAGCGCGCGGCCCTCCTGGAGTGGCGCTCGGCGCGCCGCAACATCCTGCTCCAGGCGGAGATGCGCGGCATGCCCACCGAGGTGGCACGCGTGCGTGCCGACGAACTGATTCGGATGACCGGGCTCACCGGCTTCGAGGACGCGTATCCGCACGAACTGTCGGGCGGTATGCAACAGCGGGTCGCCCTGTGCCGGGCCCTGCTGCACGAACCGCCCGTCCTGCTCATGGACGAGCCGTTCGGCGCCCTCGACGCGCTCACACGCGAGCAGCTCAACGTCGAGATGAACCGCATCTGGCGGCAAACCCGGACCACCGTCCTCCTGGTGACCCACTCCATCGCGGAGGCCGTCTACCTCGCGGACCGCGTCGTCGTCATGAGCCCGCGCCCAGGCACCGTCACCGAGATCATCGACGTCGGCCTGCCCGCCGAGCGGGACTACGCGGCGACGCTCGCGACTCCCGAGTTCCGCACGGCGACGGGCCGCATCCGCGAACTTCTGGGGGCGGTCTCGGCACACGACTGAGGACTCGGCGACTGCTCGTCCCCTGTCGGCTCACCTCACCTTCGTCCTGTTTCATATCTGAGATATCGTGCCGGATATGAAACAGGACGATGAGGGCGACCCGATCGACGCCCGCCTGGCGGCCCGACTCTCCGCGCTGCGCGCCGAGCGCGGCTGGTCCCTGGGCGAGCTCGCGGACCGCAGCGGGGTCAGCCGCTCCACCCTGTCGCGGGCCGAACGCGGCGAGATCAGCCCCACCGCCTCGCTCCTGAACCGGCTCTGCGCGGTCCACGGCAGGACCATGTCGCAGCTCCTCAGCGAGGTGGAGGCCGCGCCGGCCCAGGTGGTGCGCGCCGACGAACAGACGGTGTGGACCGACGCGGCATCCGGATTCGTGCGCCGCTCGGTGTCGCCCCCGCAGGCAGGACTGCGCGCCGAGGTCGTCGAGTGCCGCCTCGAAGCGGACGCCGATCTGGCCTACGACAGACCACCCGTGCCCGGCCTCGAACAGCACATCTGGGTCCTCGAAGGAACCTTGGACATCACCGTCCGGGACAGGGAACACACGCTGCGCGCCGGCGACTGCGTGCGCTTTCGCCTGTGGGGCCCGACGCGCTTCCACTGCCCGGGCCCGGAACCCGTACGGTACGCGCTGGTGGTGGTCGAGCCATGATTCCGCAGCGTCTGACCGCAGCCGAACTCCTCGACTCCGCTGGCCTGTTGGCCGAGCTGCTCGCGGACGTCGTGGCAGGCGGAGCGTCCCTCGGCTTCCTGGCGCCCCTGGCCCACGGCGAGGCCGCGGCATGGTGGAGAGGCCTGGCACCGGCCGTCATCGAAGGCCGCCTCGCCGTCTGGGCCATACTCGACGGCGACCGCTGCCTCGGCACCGTGAGTCTCGCCTTCACCGACAAGCCCAACGGCCGCCACCGTGCCGAGGTGGCCAAACTGATGGTCCACTCCGCGGCGCGCGGCCGTGGCCTCGCCCGCACCCTCCTGACTCACCTGGAGGACGCGGCGCTCGACGCGGGCGTGAGACTCCTCGTCCTCGACACGGAGACGGACTCGCCCGCAGAAACCCTCTACCGCGCCACCGGTTGGTCGCGCGCCGGGGTGATTCCGGACTTCGCGACCGACCCGACAGGGACCCCGCACCCCACGACGCTCTTCTACAAGCGCCTCGAGGCACGGGATCCCGGACGCACTCCTCAGTACCGCAGCGCCGCCAGATACTCGTAACTGTTGCGGGCCGTCGCGAACGGATCCTTCGGAGTGTCGTGCTCCACCAGCCACTGCCTCACGCCGCCGGCCTGCGCGTCGTCGAACATGGCGGCGAAGTCGAGCGTCCCCGACCCCACGTCGGCGAACCCGCCGTCGGGCGCCATGTCCTTTACATGCAGGGCCGGGAAGCGGCGCCGGTGCCGCACGAAGTACGTGGCGGGATCAGCCCCGCCCTTCGACGCCCAGTACACGTCCAGCTCGAAGGCGACCAGATGCGGATCGGTCTCGCGGACGAGGATGTCGTACAGGTTCTCCCCGTCCTTCACGTCGTGGTCGCCGTCGTGGTTGTGGAACAGGACCGGGCCCAGACCCGCCTCGCGTGACGCGGCCCCGATCCGGTTGAACTCCTTCGCCGCCTCCCGGTATCCGGCCGGACTGTGCATCGAGCCCGGCAGGCTGGGCACCACCGGCCACCTGGCGCCCAGAGTGTGCAGATCCTCCAGCGCCTGCGGCAGCCCGCTCCCCGTCAGCGTCTGATACGCGACATGCTCCAGGACCGCGTGCAGGCCGACCGTGTCGAGCATCCGCCGGATGTCCGCCGCCCCGTACCCGTGCCGCCCGCTCACACCGACCGTCGCGTACCCGATCTCCGCGAGCCGCTCCACGGTGCCGGCGAAGTCCGTCGCGAGGACGTCACGCATCGTGTAGAGATGCATGCCGATGCCGCCGCGCGGGATACGCCGCCGCTGCCCGGCCGACGCGGGCAGCGCCGTACCGACCGCTGCCGCGAGCCCCAACGACGTACCGAGAAAGGCCCTTCTGCTGCTCTTCATTGCCCACACCCCTCACTTCACCGTGATCCGGACCGAGCCGGTGGTCGTGTCGCCCTTGTCGTCGGTGACGGTCAGATGCGCCGTGTACGCACCCGCGCGCGCGTACGCGTGCTGGGCATCGGCGCCCTCCGTACCGCTCGGCTTGCCGTTGTCCCCGAAGTTCCAGTGGTACGAGGCCGCGGTACGACCCTCCGGGAGCTTCACCGTGCCCTTGAGCGCGACGGTCAGCGGCGGTGCGCCGGCCTCCGGCGTCGCGGTCACCTTCACCTTGGCGCCCGTGCGTTTCTCCACCCCGGGCCCGTTGAAGTGCAGCCAGTCGACCGCGAACAGGTCGGGCTTGTCGGCGCTCCACTGCGGGTTGGTGAAGACGGCATACAGTGGGAACGTGCCTTCGTAGTCCGCGAGTTGAGTGGTGGGGGAAACCACGTTGCCCCAGTCCCCCGTGTTCGGGACGGACACCTTGCCGAGCAGCTCGCCTGTCGGAGAGCCCGCGCGGAACTCGACGTCGCCGCCGATCCCGCCCGACGCGGCGCCCACGGTCACCGAGTCGACGCCCTTCAGATGCACGGGATCGAAGGAGACCCAGTCCCCGTTCTCGATCTCGGTGAGCCGCTTGCCCCCCGACGCGTCCGCGCGGCTCGCGACCACGACGCCGTCGTGCGCGCCGCCCGTCTTCGTGAAGTGCTCGGCCTCACGGAACGACGTGCGCAGCGTCAGCGACGCCGACCCCGTCAGCGCGGGCACACCGCCCGACCCGCCCTTGTCCTCGTACTGGGCGCTGATGCCGTAGTAGAGATTCTGGCCGGGACCGTGGCTGTCACCCGCGTCCGTCACGATCTCCCCGGCGCATCCCGTGTAGTTGTCCAGCGGATGCAGATGAGAGTCGTGCCCGAGCTGCGACTGCACGACGACGCGCGAACAGTCGACCGGACGCCCGTCCTCCCGGTCCGTCACCTTGATCTGGAACGGGATCGTGTCGCCGAAACTGAACGTCCCGCCGTTCGGCGGCTGCTGGATCGTCACCTTGGGCCGCGTGTTCCCCACGGTGATGTCCTGAACGGCACGACCGGTCAGCCCCGTCGGCCCGGTCACCGTCAGCCGCGCCGTGAACACGCCGTTCTTCGTGTACGTGTACTTCGGGTTGGCGTCGGTCGAGTCGGTGGTGCCGTCCCCGTCGAAGTCCCAGGCGTACGTGACCGGCTTGCCGTCCGGCAGCCCCGAGCCCTCGCTGGAGAACGTGACGGCGAGCGGCGCCGCGCCACTGTCCGGCGCCGCCGCGACCCGCGCGTCCGGCAGCCGGCTGTCGCCGACATAGTCGATCCGGTAGATACCGGAGCCTTCGTTGCTGCCGCCGCGCCCCGTACCGCTGCCGAGCCCGAAGTCGATGACATACAGGGACCCGTCGGGACCGAAGTCCGCATCGAAGGGCTGGTTCCACTTCATGTCGGAGAACACGGAGTTGATCGACTGCACATCGCCCGCCTCGGCAGGCTCGAAGCGGGGATCCGTGAACGTCTGGTCCTTCTGCTGAATCGAGAAGGTCTTGAACCACTGCCGCGTCAGCTCGTAGTTGAACCACTTTCCGTCGAAGTACTCAGGGAACTTCGTCTTGTTCGGGTTCGCGGGATCATAGGCGTACACAGGACCGCTCATCGGACCACCGCCACCGGTCCCGAGCTCCGGGAACTGCTCCGACGCGGAGTACGCGTACCACACCGTCGCCGAACGCGCGGGCGGCAGATCGCGCAGACCGGTGTTGTTCGGCGAGTCGTTCACCAGATGACCGCAGTCGAACTTCGCCCCGGACTTCATCGACGCGAAGTCATAGTCGTTGAACGGGGTGTTGTCGCCGACGCAGTACGGCCAGCCGAAGTTCCCCGCCTTGGTGATGCGATTGAACTCGACGGTCCCCTCGGGACCGCGGTCGGCCACCGCGTTGCGCGCGTCGGGACCGTAGTCACCGACCAGCAGCGCACCGCTGACCGGATCGGTCGTGATCCGGAACGGGTTGCGCAAGCCCATCGCGTAGATCTCCGGGCGCGTCTTGTCGGTGCCGGGCGCGAACAGGTTCCCCTCAGGGACGCCGTACGTCCCGTCGGCCTTCGGAGTGATCCGCAGCACCTTGCCCCGCAGATCGTTCGTGTTGCCCGCGGTGCCCTGCGCGTCCCAGGCACGACGGCCCTCGCGCTCGTCGATCGGATTGAACCCGTCCGACGCGAACGGGTCGGTGTTGTCACCCGTCGCGATGTAGAGATCACCCTTGCTGTCGAACGCGATCGACCCCGCCATATGGGAGTTGGCGCGCCCCTCGCCCCGCCAGGTCGGCACGGTCAGCAGCCGCTTCTCCGACGCCGGGTCGACCTTGCCGCCCGACTCCGTGAACCGCGAGAGATTGATCCGCTTCTCGGTCTTGTCGGAGTTGAGCAGATAGAGCCAGTGGTTGTCCCCGAACTTCGGATCGAGCGCAAGCCCCAGCAGACCGTCCGACTGACTCGTCATCTCGGGCGTGTAAGCGAGGTCCAGCGCCGTGGTGACCTTCAGCGACTCCTGGTCGATGATCTTCAACTTGCCGGTCCGCTGGATGAAGAACACGCGCCGGTCCGGCGCCACCGCCAGCTCGAACGGATCGGCCAGGTCGGCCGTCGCGAGCGGGGTCCGCTGGAAGCTGCCGGTCCTGGTCGCCGAGCAGTCACCCGGCTTTTCACCGGCCGCCCACTGAATGCCGCCCAGGATGTGCTGGAGGAAACCGGCCTCCTCGAACGCCGACTTGGCATGCCCGCCCGCGGTGAACCAGGACCGGCCCCCGTCGTAGTTCTGACACCACGACCACGGATGATCGACGCCCTCGTCGAGCCCGGTGACCCCGTCACGCACCTTGACCTGCGCGAGCGTGTGCACCTTCCCCGTGGGATTGGTGCGCCAGTTGTACCACTCCTCCGTACGCTCCCAGAGCTCCGGAAGCCCCTTCGTGGACGGGTGCGCGTGATCGAGGACCTTGATCCGGCCCGTCTGCACGGCGGGATGCTGGTCGAAGATGGCTCCGACGAGCCCCTCGTACCAACCCCAGTCCCGCTCGCTGGCCGACGCGGAGTGCAGCCCGACCCAGCCACCACCCCCACGGACGTACTTCTGCAGGGCCGCACGCTGGGCGGCGTCGAGCAGATCGCCCGTCTCCGGCGTCGAGTTGGTGTTGTTGAAGACGATCGCCTTGAAACGGGCGAGATTTTCGTCGGTGAACGCGGTGGCGTCGTCGGTCGCCTCGACCTCGAAGCCGTTCTCACTGCCGAGCTTCTTGATCGCCTCGACGCCCGCCGGGATCGAGTCATGGGCGAAGTTCGTGACCTTCGAGAAGACCAGCACGCGGTACGAAGCGGCGGCCTCGGCGCGCGGCGGGGTCGCCAGACCGAGACCGACGACGAGAGCGATCAACGCGAGGAGGACGGTCCAGGGCGAGCACGGACGGCGTCCCTTGCGAGGGCTGCGTGAGCGGTGCGGTTTTCCCGGGTCTCGCGGGTCTCGCGTGGTGGGCGCGGGGGGCCCGTGTCTCCCGGACGGTACGGGTGTGGCGGAACTCGTAGAACTCATGGCGCTCCCTGGGCTGTTGGCCGGTGGGCCGACTCGGGCGTGCGGTGAGTGCTGCGGGAATGCCGGAACGCCTGGAAGCCGAAGCTTAGAAAGCGCTTTCCCGATGGCGTCGTTCAGCGTAGGTTCCGTGCGGAGAGGGGTCAATGGGTCGGAACGGGCCGGGGGTGCGGAGGGGGGCGCCGCGATCGCCGGGGAACGGGGGCGGGTGCCTCGCGGGGGCCGGCTGACGATCGCCTCGCGGGGGCCCGGCTGACGGTCGCCGTCGAAACGGTGGAGCGGTTGGCTGCCGATCGCGGGGGCGGCGGAGGTTGCGTCTGGAGTGGTGGGCGGGTTGTCCGTTGCTCAGGGGGCCTGGTGCCGGGCGCTTGAACGGGTGGGCGGGCCGGTCTTCGTCCGCGGGCGGAGGGGGCGGGGTGGGGCGGGGCGCGGTGCCTGGTCGCGCTGGAACTGGTGGGGCGACTGGCCGTTGTTCGCGGGGTACGGGGACCCGGCGCCGCCGGGGGCGCTTGAACTGGTGGATCGGCCGGCAGGGTTCGCGGGGCCGGTGCTGGTGGCGCCTGAGGTGGTGGGCCGGCTGTCCGCTATTGCGCGGGTATGGGGACCTCGCGCGACCTGGAGCCCGTCACGCCCGAACCGGGGGACGGAACTGTCCCGCGTATGCGGTCCGACCGGCGGTTGTCAGTGGGCTTGGTTACGGTTTCCTTCATGCAAGACGCCGACGACGTACGTTCCATCGCACTTGGCCTGCCGGAGGTGACGGAGAAGATCGCCTGGAGCATGCCGACGTTCCGGGTCGCGGGGAAGATGTTCGCCACGATGCCCGAGGAGGAGACCTCCATCGCGGTGCGCTGTCCCAAGGAGGAGCGCGACGAGCTGGTTCTCGCGGAGCCCAAGAAATTCTGGATCGCGGACCACGAAGCGGGCTTCGCGTGGGTGCGGGTGAGGCTCGCGGCCCTCGACGACAGCGACGAGCTGCGCGACATCCTCACCGACTCCTGGCGCCAGGCGGCCCCGGGCCGACTCCTGGATGCCCACCCGGAGTTGGGTCCACCGGAGCCGACGGGCTGATATTCCCCGGGCGATGTCAGTGCTGCGTGGCATGATCCGGCAGGGGTGGGGACGCGGGAGCTACAGGGGCCGCCGCGCCGCCGGGGAGGGTACGGGCAGGCATGGGCGGATTGCCGACGGAAGGGCCACGGGGGTCGAGTTCGAGCTCAGGGGCAGGGTCAGGAGAAGCACGGGACGGGGTGGCGGGTTCGGCTGGGGGGCTGGATCCTGGTGCCGGCGCGGGGGTGACGCCCAGACCCGGGGTCGGCCCAGGTGAGGAATCGTCCCGGAGTGCGCGTGACGGCTCATTCGGGCCTGAGCCTGACAGCTCGGCCATGAGTGAGCGTCAAGGCGGTGGCCTCGGCCCTGGTGAACGCGGGGGCCAGCGCGCGGGGATCTGGTCGCGGGACTTCGGACTGTTCTTCTCGGCGCGTGCCGTGGCCAAGCTGGGTGACACCATGCTGCCGGTCGCGCTCGCCGCGGGCCTGCTCCAGCACGGGTACGGCGCGGGCGCCGTCGGCCTCGCGATGGCCGCCTCTGTTGCCTGTTTCGCGGGGCTCGTCATCTTCGGCGGTGTCTTCGCGGACCGGTTCAGCACGCGGCTGCTGATGATCGGCGCCGATGTCACGCGCCTCGTCACCCAGTCCCTCGCCGCGGTCATGTTCTTCTCCGGGCACGTGGTGCTGTGGGAGATCTGCGTGATCGGCGCGGTGAACGGCGCGGCGTCCGCCCTCTTCCAGCCCGGCGTCGCCAGCACCGTCCCGCGCCTTGCCGCGGATGTGCAGGCGGCGAACGGCGCGATACGCGTGGCCGAGTCCGTGGCGCAGCTCGCGGGCCCGGCCGTCGCCGGCCTGCTCGTCGCGTTCGCCTCGCCTGGCGTCGTCTTCGCCGCCCACGCGGGCACGTACGGGCTGAGCGCCCTGTGTCTGCTGCTGCTCCGGCTGCCGCCGGCTCAGCCCGGCGCCGAGGCGGTCCGCGGCAGCGGGTTCCGGGCCGATCTCGTCGAGGGGTGGCGGGAGTTCAGATCGCGCACGTGGCTCTGGGGAGTCATAGCGATCTGGTGTGTACTGATGATCGCCGCCTGGGGTCCGGCCGTTCCGCTCATCGCCACGCAGGTTGTCCAGGAGCACGGTCCGCGTGCCTACGGGCTGGTCAACTCGGCGCTCGGCCTCGGCACGGTCATCGGCGGCGTCTTCGCTCTGCGGCTGCGCCCTCGCCGGATGCTGCGCGCCGGCGCCGTCGCGCTGTTCGGGTTCAGCTTGTTCCCGGCGACCGTGGGAGCCGGGTTCAGTGTGGAGTGGATGGCGGCGGGCGCGGTGGTCGCGGGGGCGGGCATGTCGTTCTGGGGCGTCATGTGGGCGACCAGCATCCAGACCCAGGTCCCGCGCGACGTCCTCAACCGCATCCATGCCTACGACGTCGCGGGCTCCCTGGCGATGACGCCGGTCGGCCAGGCCCTCGCGGGCCCCGCGGCCGGAGTCTTCGGCACCCGTCACGTCCTGATCGCCGGTGGCGTCACGACCGTCCTCGTGGCGGCGGCCCTGCTCTCCGTGCCCGCGATCAGGGGCCTGATACGGGTGGACAGCACCGTGCCCGGCGGGAGCCCTCGCAAGGCCCCCGCTAGCCGCGAGCCCGTGCACCGAGGAAGCCGCTGATCCGTTCCCGCAGCGATGCGGGGTCGAGGCCGTGTGCGGCCACGTGTTCCTCGATCTGTCCGTACCGGCGCAGCTCACGGCGGCCCACGCCCAGCCCCAGCACCCGGTGGGGCAGATCGGCGAGCGCGTCGTTGGCGGCCGCCGTCGACGTACCCGCCAGATACGGTTCGACGATCACCACGTCGGCGGTGTCGGCGGCACCCGCGGTACGGCGCAGCGCCCTCGCGTCGAAGGGTCGCACCGTCGTCGCGTAGAGCACGGTCACGTCGAGGCCCTCTGTAGCGGCGAGTACCGCGTCGAGCATCGGCCCGACGGCGATCACGACACCACCGCGGCCTTCGCGGACGGTCAGGAAACGCTCCCCGTCGACGGCGAGTGCCTCCCTGTTCGACTGCACCGAGAGGCGGACATACACGCGGTCGTCACCGGCGCCGACCGCGTGCCGCAGGAGCGTCTCGGCCTCGTCCGGGTGGCCCGGCACATGCACGGTCCAGCCGTCGAGGGTGTCGAGCAGTGCCACGTCGCCCGGCGCCATGTGGGTGAAGCCGCCGGACGGCCAGTCGAAGGAGGCGGCGGCGCTCACCAGGACTCCGCCCACGTCCTGATGTCCGAGGTCGAGCTTCACCTGCTCGAAGGGGCGCTCCACCAGGAAGCTGGCGAAGGTGTGCATGACGGGCCGCAGCCCTGTCAGCGCGAGACCGGCGCCCGTCCCGATGAGCAGCTGCTCCCTGATGCCGACGTTGATCACCCGGTCCCGGTGCCGGCGCTCGGCCTCGACGAAGCGGTCCTTGCCGATCTCCGCGAGGACGACGGCGACCCGGGGGTCCTCGTCGAGCAGCCGGGAGACGACAGGGGCAAATCGATCACGCATGGTGTCCATGACGTGGGTGTCCTTCCGTGGAAGACAAGAGAGAGCAGGGGCAGAGAAACGGAGATCAGGAGGGGGGAGGGGCGGAGCGCGGCTCAGGCGTTCTTGGGTTCCACGCGGGCGACGACTACGCGCGGGCTTCCCGGGTGCGGCGCGGTGAAGGCCTCGTACAGGGCCTCGTGATCGCGGCCGTCGACGGTGGCGGCGGACCAGCCGGCCGCTTCGAAGCGGGCGGCGATGCCGCCGGGCCGGGCGTGGCTGGCCGAGGAATTGTCGATGACGACGGTGTGGAGCCGGTCGAGCGCGGCGGGCCCAGCGAAGGCGATGGCCTCGTGGTTGCTGCCCTCGTCCAGCTCGGCGTCGCCGATCAGCGTCCAGACCGCCGGCCCCGGGAGGCTCTGCGCGCGGAGTCCGAGCGCGGTTCCGACGGCGATCGGCAGCCCGTGCCCCAGGGACCCGCTGGCGATCTCCACACCGGGGACGAGCACCCGGTCCGGGTGGTGCCCGAGCGGGGAGTCGTACGACCCGAAGCCGGGCAGCCACTCCACCGGCACGAAGCCCTTCGCCGCGAGCACTGCGTAGTACGCCATGGGGCCGTGGCCCTTCGACAGCAGGAACCGGTCACGTTGCGGATCCCCTACGCCGTCGGGAGTCACCCGCAGCACGCGGTCGTAGAGCACCCAGAGGACATCGAGGGTGGAGGTCGCCGCGGGGCCGTGCTTCTCGTCGCCGGTCATGCGTTCCATGAGGGCGGGAAGGCCTTCGTAGGAGTAGGAGGCCGCTGCTGTACGTGCCGCTGTCGTTGTCATGACAGGAGCGTGCAACCTCAAGCCAGCTTGAGGTCAAGGGTGATCCGTCGAGCGGCGGCTGTCGGGAAAGGCGTGCGCGACCACGGGCCCAAGTGCGGTATGGTTTCTCTGCGCGTTCGGCCAGGGGAAAGCCCAGGTCAGACGAGCACCGGGACGTGGCGCAGCTTGGTAGCGCACTTGACTGGGGGTCAAGGGGTCGCAGGTTCAAATCCTGTCGTCCCGACTTGTGTTGTCGCAGGTCGGAGGCCGTTCTCTCGTGATCGAGAGGGCGGCCTTTCGTGTGTTCCGGGGCGTGGTGGTCGCGGTGTGGTCGCACGCCTTGGGTGCGGCTGGTTCACGGCGGTGCTGAAGGCGTGAGAGGCGGGGTTGCGCAGTCGGCGGAGGGCTTCGCGGAGGCTGCGGATGTGGTCGCGTGGTGGTCGCAGCCCCGTCGGTCGGTCCGCTGGAAGGCCGGTGGTTGTGGCCCGGGTGAGGGTGCGGTCGATGGTGTCGACGGCTTCGCGTGCGGCTTGCTGGGTGAGGTGGCTGTAGAGGTTCGCCGTGGTCGACAGGGTGGAGTGCCGCAGGGTCTTGGAGACCACGGTGAGCGGGACTCCGGCGGTGATGGTGATGGTGGCGGCCAGGTGTCGCAGGTCGTGAACTGTGACTCTGGGGACGCCGGCTCCGCCGGAAAGGCGGTGGAAACGGTCGAGCACGAGTTGTGGTGCGAGTGGGCGGCCGTCGGGCTGGCAGAAGACGAGCCCGGCGAACGGATCGGCAGCATCGCTGTGGGTGCGAGGAGCCGTTTGTGCCCGATGTCGGAGCGCGGCGGCGACGCGGGGTGAGATGGCGACCCAGCTGCGGCTCGACCGTGTCTTGGGGGTCGTGAGGACGAGGCGGTTGTTGTCGATGGCGGAGAGCGTGCAGCGCACGTAGAGGACGCCCTCGTCGAGGTGCACGTCGTCCCAGTGCAGGCCGAGGGCCTCACCCTTGCGCATGCCGGTGCCGATGAGCACCTCGAACAGGTCCGCCATATAGGGGTCAGCCTCGTGGCAGTAAGCGAGGAAGCGGGCAGCTTGCTCTGATGTCCAGATCCGCCGCTCCGGTGAGGGTGGCCGGCGCAGGACCGGGGGACTGGCGGGGTTGTGGGGGAGGCGGTGCTGGCGGACAGCGTCGCCGAGGGCGCTGGAGAGGGTGGCCAGGCACCTGGCGAGGGTGACTTTGCCCCGGCCGGCGGCGAGTTGGCTGTTGGCGAAGGCCGCGACGTGCCGGTGCCCGAGCTCCTCGAGCCTGAGGCTGCCAAAGCCGGGGATGAGGTCGTTGCGGACATAGTCCCGGTACCGGGCCATGGTGGTCGGCTTCAACACGAGGTCCTTGGCGGAGAGCCAGGCGTTTAGGTAGTCGGCGACGGTTTGGTTCGGGTCGGCGTCGAACCCGCCCGCCTCGCCCTCGAGGAATCTGAGCAGCGCGGACTCTGCGCTGTCCTGGCTTGGGAAGCCGCCGCGGCGGATGGTCGTGCGGCGGTGATCCGGGGTGGGGGTGTCGACGGCGAAGGTCCACGTGCCGTGTTCGCTGTCCGTGACCAGCCGTGGACAGCGCGCGCCGAGCTGGTGACGGTGAATGTCTCGGCAGCCGCAGCGGCGGTAGACGCGCCCGCGGGGGGCAGTGGTGGTGGTGCGCATGGTGATCGCCTCCGGCGTGCGGCAGGGCGTGCCGACACTTCCAGCCTCCGTCGGACGCGACTATCAGGCGACCACCACGCCCCGGAAACGTCCTCTGACCTGGTCGTATCCCTTGAGGGAGCGTCAAGGGCTGTGAAAGTGAGGTCCTCCGGTGGCGCGAGCGATCCCGCCGTCGACGCTCCCGGCGATAACTCTTTGTGGGTAGTGTCTGGCGCAGAGCACTTGTTCTGCGGATGTCGTATTCCTGAGCAAAGGGGTCTGCCAGCCCTCATCTGCCTGGTCTTGAGCCGCGAGAATTGACTGACCGCGATTCGGGACCACACGGGATGCCGGTTGAGTGCGCCCACAAAAGCACGACGACGGCCTCGGGACCGGGACTCGAAATCCACCGCTGCCTTCGACGCCTTGGTGGCTGACGCCGGGCTTAAGGACGTCACCGGTGGCATCCAGATACTGCGAATGAAACCCCTTATGGAGCGCTGGATACAGACGTGCCGCCGCGAGCTCCTGGGTCGCACTTTGATCTGAAACCAGAGCTACCTTCTGTATGCGCTTCGCGAGTTCGAGTCCCTCTGCAGCTGGCATCGACCGCATCGAACGCTGATGCAAGCCGCGCCGTGTGGCCCACTACCCGAACCGGTCACCGTGGCAGCCCAGATCGGGCATCTGGAAGTCCGCCGACGAGACCGACTCGGAGGAACCCTCCACGAGTGCCAACATGCTGCCTGAACAGGCCGGATGATTAATCGGCACTCGCAGTCCCGGTGACACACGCCACTCCTTTGACGGCTCCGCGCCTGTTTGCGCCCGCCCGGCCGTCCGCCCGTCCGGCCGTCCGCCCGTCCGGCCGGTACCGTACTTCACCTCATCGCGTCGAGCAGGGCAGAGGCAGCGACCAGTGCGAGCCCGCACCCCAAGAGGTCCACCGCACGGGCGATCAGCCGGTACTTCCGTGTGGCCAGCAAGGACAGCTCGATGAGCTGGGTGCACTGCTCCAGGTCGGCGTCGGACGTACGGGACAGGTGGGCGACGAGATCCCCCGCACGCCCCCGGAACTGAGCGTAGGTGGCGAAGTAGCCGCCGCGGCCCAGCTGGGAGACACCGCCGGGCCGGACGCAGAAGAGCAGGTGGACCAGGCTGGCGGTCATACAGCCGATGCCTAGCCACGCGAGCCATTCGGCGCCGTTCCACAAGGCGAACATGCCCGACCTGCGGACGGTGAAGGTTGCCACGATGCCGGCCGATATCGCGGAGAACAGCGCGAGCAGTGTGGCCGCCTTGTGATCCGCGCGCGTCAGCTCCGCACGCACGTCGGCGAGCGCGCTGTGCAGGTTCTGAAGGTCACGCAGGTGCGCCATCGAGGGTGCCGTCCCGGCCGAGGTCGGTCATGTCGCCACGGATCTCGCGGCTCTGGTCACCGCTGGTGATGAGTTGGCCGGCGATTCCCTGGTTGTTCCGGCACACCTCCAAGGCAGCCGGCTCCCCGGGCTTCCGGGCCCCCGCTTCGGGGCCCAGGTGCACGAAGAGCCCCTGCCGGTTGCCCCGTGAGTCGACGACATCGACAAAGGCGAACTCCTTGCCGGGACCGGGGAAAACCCGCTGGAACTGTCCCTGGACGAGGTCACCCTCCTGCACGGTGCAGCCCGCCAGCGGATTCTTTCCTTCCTGGAGCGGCGGCATCGGGATGAACCTGACGGAGCGGCCCACCGTCAGATCGCCCTCGCCGACGACGAACCGGCGGTCGACATAGTGATCTCCGTGTTCGGGATCCGTCGTGATGAAGCCGTGGCCACGGGTGACGTCCCAGTGCCGCACCGTCCCCTCGAGGGTCGGTGCTGGCGCGTGGTGAGCCGAGGCCTTCGGGACGAACACAGGGGGTCGCGCACCAAAGTCTTTGGCGCCCTCCTGGTTCTCGCTGGCCTCGGTCAGCATCCCGTTCTTTGCTCCGGCAGGCACCTGGCGCCAGATGACCTCGCGGTACCTGACCAGGTCGGGGAAGCCTTTGAGGCGGACTTTCTCCTCGGTTGGCGTCAGATAGTCGTCGGGGCCGAAACCTTCTGCCCGGCCTCTCTGGGACGACACCTTGAGCATGTTTGCGGAGACGACGGTCGCGCTGTCGATCCAGATGGCCTGCGGTGCTCCTGCATCGCACAGTCGCGAAGCGCGGTCGACGACAGAGCCGACATAGTCCAAGCCCCCGCCAGGCGCCTCGTACTCGACGACGTGGCCGGTGGCGATGCCGACCGTGGCCAGGCACTCCTTGACCGAGTTGTTCCTGTTCTCGGTGAACAGCATCTCCTGGATGCGGATCGCCGCATTGATGGCCTCGGCCGCGTGCTCGCTGTCAAAGGCTGCGAGCGTGCCGTCGCCCAGGTACTTGACCACGATGCCACCGTGGGAGGTGATGGCCTCCGTCGTGATGTCGAGGAACTTGCCGATGGTGGAGAGCCAGTTCACCTCGCCTGTCTTAGTCTTCATCTCCGTCGACCCGGACAGATCGGCGAAGAGAATGACCCGGTACGGCCGCTCCGAACTCATGGATGCTTCATGAAAGAGCCTGTAGTGATCAGTTGCCATGTGCTGAGACCTCCAAGTGACGCGATGTAGTCGGGTGATGGTCAAGGACCACCCCCGCCGGGCCGTGGTCAGCGGGCCGGCGAGCCTCAGCATCGAGGACGGCGTGGATGTTCACCACGTCGTGCGGGCAGCCATAATCAACCGATCAATCGCGCGTAACAGCCTTGGAGGTAGAGCGAGTTGGCACGCAGGCCTGGGCGTCGGGAACGGCCGCTCGATCCGCAGGCGGGCCCGCTGGAACGCTTCGCGCTGGAGCTGCGCGAACTGCGGGAAAGAGCCGGGCTCAGCTACGTTGAGCTGGCGCAGGGAGCCCACTTCGCGAGCAGCACCCTTTCCCAGGCCGCCGCGGGGCAGCGGCTGCCCACCCGAGAGGTACTGCTGGCCTACGTCCGTGCCTGCGGCGGCGACGTGGGCCGGTGGGAGGAGCGCTGGGAGCGCGTACGACGTGAGGCGTATGGGTCCGGTGGGGCGGAGCGGGACGTGGTCGCTGTCGTCCCTTCTGCTGCTGGGTGGGCGGAGACCACCAGTTTCGTTGGGCGCGAGCGGGAACTGGCTGCCGGGGCCGAGATGTTGACGCGCTGCCGACTAGTCACGCTGGTCGGGGTCGGCGGTGTGGGCAAGACGCGGTTGGCCCAGCGGATCAGCCGTTCGGTGCGTGAGCGGTTCATGGACGGTACGTTCTGTGCGGAGCTGGCCGATCTCGGCCGCGGCCATGCCGCCACTGAAGTCGCCGATGTGGTCGCCGCGGCCGTCGGTGCGCCCGCAGGGCCGGGTCAGGACCCTGTGCACGCGCTGGCCACGGCACTGCGTGGACGGAACGTCCTGCTGTTGCTCGACAACTGCGAGCACGTTCTGGACGCGAGCGCTCGCGTCGCTCGTGCCCTACTCGGTCTCGTGCCGGAGCTGCGCATCCTCGCCACTAGCCGACAGCCCCTCGACATCGACGCCGAGCACGTACTGCGCGTGAATCCGCTGGCCCTGCCTGCCCTATGGCCAGAGCCACTCCACGACGCGGGCGCCACGGAACTCGATCCTCTCGCCTCGCCCGCGGTGACCCTCTTTGCTGACAGGGCCGAGGCCGCTTCCCCCGGCTTCCGGGTGACCGAGGCGAACCGTCGCGTCGTGGCGCGTGTGTGCCGCAGGCTCGACGGCCTGCCGCTCGCCCTGGAGATCGCCGCACGACGACTGCGCACCCTGACCCCGGGCGAACTCCTGGAACGCCTCGACCACCGGATCCGGCTGCTCGGCCCCGGCGGCCGCGACCGGACGGCACACCCGCGCCACCAGGCGCTGCGCGCGCTCTTCGACTGGAGCTACGAGTTGTGCACCGACGCCGAGCGAACGGCCTGGCGGCAGCTGTCGTTGTGTATCGGCGGGGTGCTGTTGGCTGACGCCGAGCGACTTTGTGGGCCCGCCGACGGAAGCGTGGCCCCCGAAGCCGCTGCAACCGATGACACGTTCGAAGCCCTCGCTGGGCTCGTGGATAAATCACTGCTCACCACGGTCGACACCGGCGAGCACACTCGGCTACACATGCTGGAGACCGTCCGTGCCTATGGTCAGGAACGCCTCGTCGAGAGCGGCCGGGGGCAGTCCGCACTGCGTCGGCACCGCGCCTGGTACCTCAGCCTCGCCGCGCAGGCAGGGGCCGCCTATGGCTCGTCCGAAGAGGCCGGATGGCTGCGCCGCCTGCGCCCTGAGCACCCCAACCTCCGGCAGATCGTCACCGCGCCGCCCCCCGGCGACGAGCCCGCCGAGACCGTGCTGGGTGCCTGCCTAGGCTTCTGGCTGCACTGCCTGACGTCGGGAAACGTGGGGGAGGGCGCCCACTGGATGCGCAAGGTCATCGAACGGCACCCCCTGCCACCCGCGCCTGAGGCCACCGGAACCTGGTGCCGGGCTGTCTGGGTGTCGGGCTTTCTGCTGCTGCTCAACGGTGATCACGCCGGTACCCAGGAGATGATCGGCCGGGGCGAACGCGTCTTGGACGACCCCGCAGCCCGCATAGTCTGTCAGCGGGCTTACGCCGAACTGGCCGCTGCCTTCCTGCAGTTGCGCGGTCTGGCGGCGCTCGTCGCCCAGGACACGGTGAGTGCGGCACGGTACAGCCAGTCCTCCCTGGAGACGGGGCAGGGGGTGGCCATGCTGTTGACGCGGAAGCAGTGCGTCGCCCAACTCGGCTTCTCCGCCGTCATCCAGGGTGACCATGCGCGTGCCAGAGCCTGGCTCGAACAGGCCCTGGCCATGTCCGATGCCCAGGGAGACAGCTGGCACCGCTGTTACTTGCTGTGGGCCCTTGCCGTCGACCGCGCAGAATCCGGGCTGCCGGAGGAGGCCGCGGAGTTCCTGCGCCGTGCACTGGGGCACATCCGGGAGATTGACGAGCGCCTGGGGGAGGCGACGATCAGCGAGACGCTGGCCTGGGTGCTCGCCTCTTGTGGCGCGGGCGGTCCGGCGGCCGTCGTGCTGGGAGCGGTGGATCGCGTTTGGCAGCCGTCCGGTTCCCCGCGTCTCTTCGGGTTCGCTCTCCTGACCACCCACCGTGAGCGAGCCATCGAGCTCGCCCGTAGGTCTCTCGGTGACGTTGCGTACGCGCATGCCGACGAGGAAGGCCGACGCCTCGGTCTGCGTCGCGCGCTGGACAAGGCGTTCCAGGACTTCGGGGCCCTCGCAGATCGTGGCGAACTCCACCCGGGTGAGGGCCGTGGCCTTTCGAAGCGATGAGCTCTCGCCGACTCGTAGGGAATCGGTCGAAGATGCTTGGGCGATCCACCAGAAGACGTGACGGCTGGCGGGAGCGCCACGGCCAGGCGGTGCGCTGGTCGCTCCAGCCGGCAGCGGCCGGGCCGACACCGCGTCCAACATGCGCAGTTGCCCCGTATTGGGCTTGCAGGGGGCGCCGCCGGGCCCCTTGGAAAAGGGCATGTCGACCACCCGCAACCAACGTTCGACGCCAGCGGTTCGCCGACATCCGGGTCACCCTGAACCGCCGGGCCACCTCCCGGTCACTGGCCCCCGCCTCGATCAAATCGGCGGCTGCGAACCGGACCTGCTCACACCGAGACCGTTCCTCGGCCGTCAGTCTACCGCCATCGGGATACCTCACCCTCCCGGCATAGCGCAGACCACAACCGCCGTCACGGCCCGGCGTAACCCGCACCGTTAAAGATCTCTAGCAGCGATGAATAAACGAGGCCCACAACCGGTGTCTGCCCGGAATCCTCCCGCAGAGCCCGGAACGCACTCGTCCGCGCCTACCTCTCCGGGCCGGCATGACCTGGCTCCGGCGGAAAAACGAGACTGACGGGCATGGTCGTCGAAACATCACCGGTCGGGATCCTTGTACACCTTCGCGGGCACGCCGACGTCCGAGAAGATCTCCCATGCCTGCCGCCTCATCAGTTCAGCGGCAACACGGTCGGTCTTCCGGTGGGCGCGGGCGAGGGCCATGAGAGTGCGGGCCTCGCCGAGTCGGTGGCCGGTCTCGCGGTGTACGGCAAGGGCCTTCTGGGCGAAGGTGGTGGCTGTGGTGTGCGCTCCTTCGGCCGCCCCTATGTCGCAAAGGGCGGTCAGAGCCTGACCTTCCACCATGCGGAACGAGTGGGCGCGTGCCAGGGCCAGTGCATGCTCAGCATGGCTTCGGGCTTGGTCGTTCTGGGCCATTTCCTTGTGAGTGAGGGCGAGGCCCAGGAGGCTGTCCGCCTCGGCTCGTCGGTATCCCGATTGGCGGGAGAGGGTGAGAGCCTGGTTGTCGGCCCTCAGCGCCCGGTCGAAATGCGCCAACTGACGGTGGGCGGCGGCGACCGTGCTGAGGACGATGGCCTGGATCCAGCGCCGCCCCTGGTCCTTGACCATGGCGGAGGCACGCTCAGCCTGGTCCAGTGCCTCATCGTGTCGGCCGAGCTCGATACTGATCTTCGCGACGGCGGCAAGCATCTGGGCGCGGCCGTTGCGGTATCCGCCCCTACCTTTGGGGGCCACCCAGGGACTGAGGACGTCCAGGCCGTCGGTGAGACGTCCGAGTTCCCAGTACACCCAGCCCAGCCCCTGCAGAGCCGGGCTGTCGTCCCACCAACTGAGCTCCGCATTGCGGCTGAGGGCCAGTTCGAGATGAGCGGCAGCCTCGCGCAGTCGGCCCAGATCCCGGCAGACCATACCGAGGCCGAGCAACGTGAACGCTTCGGTGTGACGGTTCCCGATGTCGCGGGTGATCCGCAAGCCAGCGGTGAAGTGTTCATGCGCACGGTCGAGCCGCGCCATGGTCCAGGCCACGAAGCCTCGGCCGCCCAGGGTCGCCGCCTCGCCCTCCGCCCAGCCGAGCTCCCGGCTGATGTCTGCTGCACGCGTGTTGTGCTCAATTGCCTCCCGCGCATGCCCCCAGTCCCACCGGATCACCCCGAGGCTCTGGTGCATGGCCGCCTGGCCGTACACGTCGCCCTCGGTCTGCGCTGCCTCCAGTGCCGCCTGCGCGGTGGACAGCCAGGTCGCCCGCGGCAGATGGAGCCAGAAGTGGCCGAACAGTACGGAGGTCAGGTGCCAGGCCGCGGGCCGCGGACCGTGCTGGGCAGCATGGTTGATGACGGCCAGCAGATTCCCCCGCTCCGCCTCCAGCCATGCTGTGGCCTCGGCGGCGGACGGCATGCCCTGCTGCTCGTCGGCCTGTAGCTCGGGCGGCAGTTCAGGAAACATCCAGGTCCCAGAGGCGGCGCGAGCGGCGTGCAGGTACCAGATCAGGAGCCGTTCGAGTGCGGCGTCACGGTCCGCCGCTGTCTCCTCCACCTGCGCACGCTGTTGCGCGTACTCGCGAAGGAGGTCATGGAACCGGTACCGGCCCACCGTCACCGGTTCGATCAGGTGGGCCGCGGCCAGGGCGCCGAGCAGGCGACGGGCCTGGGGTAGCGGTGCATCCAGGAGCGCCGCTGCGGCCTCGGTGGTGAACTCCGCTCCCGGGAACAGGCCGAGCAGGCGGAACAGCCGGTGTGCGCCGGGTGCAAGGACCCGGTATGACACCGAAAAGGCCGAACGCAAAGAAGAGTTGGCGTCACCGTCCGGCTCCAGTGCCTCCAGCTTGTTGCCCTCGGTCATCTCAGCGACGAGGTCGGCCGTCCGCAGGGCCGGGTCGCCCGCGAGCCTTGCGGCGGCCACACGCAGTGCCAGCGGAAGGCTGCCGCACAGCCGGATCAGTTCGCCGACCGCACGCTCGTCGGCGGCTACCCGGTCAGTGCCGAGAGTTCGGCTCAGCAGCGCACGGGCCTCATCCGGCTGGAGGAGGTCCAGTGGCAGGGCGTGGGCACCGTCGTGGGCGACGAGGTCGCCGAGCCGGTTGCGGCTGGTCACGACGACACAGCAGGCCGGGCTGGATGGCAGCAGCGGACGTACCTGCTCGGCGGAGGCCGCGTTGTCCAGCAGGACGAGCATGCGCCGGTCGGCCAGCAGGGTCCGGAACACGCGGCCCTGGGCCTCGTGGTGCGAGGGGATATCCGACGCCGAGAGCCCAAGGCTGCGCAGCAGCAGATCAAGGGCCTCGCCGGGCTCGAGGGGCTGCCGGTCGCGGTCGAAGCCATGGAGGTTGACGTAGAGCTGGCCGTCAGGGAAGTGGCCGCGGACCTGGTGCGCCCAGTGCACGGCCAGCGCGGTCTTGCCGATGCCGGCGGCACCACCGATGGCGGAGATGACCACGGTGTGCGCCGTCCCCTGCTCCTGCGCGGGCGGAAGCAGTGCGTGGAGTCGGTCGAGTTCGCTGGCGCGTCCGGCGAAACCCGGAGTGTCGTGTGGGAGTTCGGCGGGCACGGAGCTCTCGCGCGGTGTGGAGAGCACCGACGGGGACGGACGCAGGAGGAAGGCTCCGTCCTGGTGCAGCACCGCAGCGTGCACCCGACGCAGTTCCTCACCGGGATCGGCTCCGAGCTCGTCACGCAGTCGTACGCGCATGTCCTCGTAAGCCCTGAGCGCTTCCGCCTGACGTCCGCAGCCGTACAGGGCCCGCATGCGCAGGGCCGTCAGTGACTCGTCGTAGCCGTCGGCCGCGGACGACAGCCTGCCGAGGTTGTCGAGTGCTTCCCCGAATCTGTCCAGAACAAGGAGGCACTTGAGCCACTCCAGCCGGAGTGTCCGCAACCGCTCCTCCCATCGCCGCCGTTCCTGCTGGGCGAAGGGTCCCGGCAGGTTGGCCAGCGGCTCGCCCCGGAACAACTTGACCGCCGCGGACAACTGGTTGGCCGCGGCGGCCGGCTCGCCCGACGCGACGGTAAGCAGTGCTTTGCCACCCCGCGCGTCCAGATCTGTCGTGTCGAGTCGGACCCCCTCGGAGACGAAGCGGTACCAGCCCTTGCCGCTGCGGATCACCGACTCGGCGGGCGAAGTGCCTTCCGGGTCGAGCGCCCTGCGCAGCGAGTTGATGTGCGTGGGCAGCACCTTGTGGCCGCTCGCGGGTGGCTCCGGCCCCCACACCGCGTCGAGTAGCCGCTCATGACTCACCACGGCCCCTTGGCGCAGCAGCAGCGCGGCCAGTACGGCCTGCCGCTTGATCGACCCCAGTTCCAGCGGCGTCCCGCCCCGCCAGGCCCGCAACGGTCCGAGCACCTCAAATCGAAGCAGCTCGGGAGATCCGTCGTCCACCGCCAGGCCTCCGCCCCCTATGGCATCAGAATTTCATCAACATGGCAGCATTCCCGGCCATGTTGAGGGACGCAACATCGCACAACCCACACAACCAAGGTTGGAGGGGACGTGATTGCAGGTACACAGGGGTTTGTGTGCGGTCCTAGTACTCCAGCAGGATTTCGCTGTCTGACCTGGTCTTTTCGCCGGGTGGCGGGAGTGTAGCGGGACTTCGATCGTGCGGGGGCGGTCTCACGGAGACCGCCCCTCGATCGTGCGACAACGCCGCAGATAGTGACAGCGGCGGGCGACTGCTTGGCGTCGGCGGCGCCAGTTCGACCAGCTCAGTGCGTGGTGTCGTCCGCGGTCTCCGCTCAGGTGCGGGGGCCGGGCACGACAAGCTGCCAGGAGTCGCCGAACCTCCGCCACTGTGAGCCCGATGAGCCCGGCTGTCCCACCTGTTCCGCCCCCTTTTCCCAGGACTGATGTGCCGTGGTGGCCAGAAAGGCGTGCGCGAGCATGGCCAGAGTGATGTGCCGATACCAGCCCACGTAGCGGCGAACCTCGTACTGATCCAGGCCGCACTCGTTCTTCGCGGCCTGGAAGCACTCCTCGATCGCCCAGCGCGCCCCGGCAACCCTCACCAGCTCCTGGACGGTGACCTGAAGGGGTGTGTAGGCGAGGTAGTAGGCGATCTCGTCCGGCTTACTGATGCTGCGCCGGGCCAGCGCCCATCGCATCCGGTGAGGGACCTCGCCCTGGTAGTCGAACTCGGCGACGTCCGGCAGCCGCACCGCGGCCCAGTGATAAACGCGGGGCCCCTTCGCTCCGTCGCCGCACGAGATCTTCTCCCATGCCTCGTCCGGGGCCTGCGCGAACAGTCCCTCGATCCGTGAACAGCCCACGCTGAACTGGGACTTGGGGACGGCCAGCACGTAGCCGACACCCGACTGCTCCAGCAATCGGCGGAATCGGTTGTCCTGGCCGTAGGCGGAATCCGCGGTGACCCAGGCAATGGGCATCGGCGAGGCGAGGGCCCGCAGCACCATGTGCCGGGCCAGTTCGCCCTTGGTGGCGAACTCCCGCTCCTCGGGGACCCTTGCGGTGCGGCAGCGTTCCCGGTCCTCGGTCCAGGACTTCGGGAGGTAGAGCTCGCGGTCGACAAGGGCCCTGCCGCGGGTGGTGGCGTAGGCGGCGAAGACGCCGATCTGGCAGTTCTCGGTCCGGCCGGCGGTTCCGGAGTACTGGCGCTGGACTCCCGCTGAGGTGGTGCCCTT